>JAXGOU010000026.1:0-31977 GCA_040767325.1 Brooklawnia sp.
CCTGTTCGACCGGCATCCCCGAATCAGCGGAGATGTCAAGTGCCGACGGCGCGCGTCCAGCCTCGATCACCTGGGCACCGAGCACGGCAATCATCGCCCCGTTGTCGGTGCACAGGCCGGGCCTGGGTCGGCGCAGTTCGATGCCCGCGGCTTCGCAACGGTCGGCCATCAGCGTGCGCAGCCGGGAATTGGCCGCCACACCCCCACCGAGCACCAGATGGCGAACACCGTGGTGGGTGGCGGCGTCGACGGCCTTGGCGGTCAGCACGTCGACGACGGCTTCCTGGAAGCTGGCCGAGACATCGGGAATGGCGATCGGCTCGCCGTCGCGTTCGCGGGTCTCCACGTAGCGGGCGACTGCCGTCTTGAGGCCGGAGAACGAGTAGTCGAAGCGGTGCCGCTCCAGGTCGTGGCGCGCGGTCAGCCCCCGCGGGAAGGCGATGGCCTTCGGGTTTCCGTTCTGGGCCTCCCGATCGATCACCGGACCGCCCGGATAGGCCAGCCCGAGCAGGCGGGCCACCTTGTCGTAGGCCTCGCCGGCGGCGTCGTCGATGGTGGTGCCGATCTCGGTGATCTTCCCGGTGATGTCGTCCACCAACAGCAGTTGGGTGTGGCCGCCGGAGACGAGCAGGGCCAGCACCGGGGTGGGCAGCGGACCGTGGTCCAGGATGTCCACCGCGACGTGCCCGACCAGGTGGTTCAGGCCGTAGAGCGGCTTGTTGAGGGTGGACGCCAGCGCCTTCGCCGCCGATAATCCGACCACCAGCGACCCCATCAGTCCCGGGCCCGCGGTGACGGCGATCGCGTCCAGTTCGGCCAGGTCGACGTCGGCGGTTGCCAGCGCGCGTTCCAGGGTGGGCACCATGGCCTCGAGGTGCGCCCGGGACGCCACCTCCGGAACCACGCCACCGAACCGGGCGTGCAGGTCGACGGAACTGGCGACCTCGTTGGCCAGCAGGTCGCCACCCCGGACGATGCCAACACCGGTCTCGTCACAACTGGATTCGATTCCCAGCACCAGGGGTCCGCTCATGCGATCCACCTCCCGTGTTGCATCAGGTCGCGCTTGGGCAGCCGGCACTCCATCACGACGGCGTCGCGTTGCGGGCCGTAGTAGTCGCGACGCTTGGCGATCGGCTCGAAGCCGGTGGTCTGGTACATGGCCAGCGCTGCATCGTTGTCGTGCCGGACCTCGAGCAGCATCCGGTCGGCCCCTGCGGCTTCTGCCCACTCCTTGCCGATCCCGACCAGCCGCCGGGCGATTCCGCGTTGGCGCCGGTCGGGGTGCACGGCGATACGCAGCAACTCTGCGGTGTCGCCCAGGACGCTGAAGCAGGCGACGGCCTCGATCTCATCGGCCTCCCGGCTGATCAGGACCAGGCGGTTGACCTGCTCGAGTTCTGCTGCCCAGGACTGCTTGCTCCAGCGCTCGGGCTTGGAGAAGGCTGACTTCTCCACCGCAAAGACGCCGGGCAGGTCGTCGATGTGGGCTGTCGAGACGATCACTGGGCCTCCTCACGGGGTGCGGGCAGTCGTAACCGGCCACCGGCCAGCGCGGACTTGCGGGTCTTCGGCGCCTCGGCATCGGGCTTGCGCAGGTAGGCGGGTTCCAGCCCGGTGTCGACCAGGTCGTCAAGCCGGGCGGCGACCAGCGCCGCGTCCAGACCCGACGGTGCGCCGGCGCCGATCCGATCCGCGAATACCTCCGGATAGACCTGTGCGCCGGGTCCGCCTGCGGGCAGTCCCGGAACCGACCGCGGAGCGCTCACGGCCGGGCCGTCGATCCGCTGGCCGTCGGCGGAGTAGCGGGCCCAGTAGACCTCCTTGCGGCGGGCATCGGTCAGCACGACGACTTCGCCATCCGGACGCTGGTCGCCGGCGAACCAGCCCAGCGCGATCGCGTCCAGGGTGCTGAAGCCGCGCACCGGTACGTGGCCGACCAGGCCCAGGGTGCGGGCGGTCACGATGCCGATCCGCAGGCCGGTGAACGGCCCGGGGCCGATCCCGACCGCGATCCTGGCCAGGTCTGTGATCGCCAGACCGTGGGCCGCCAGCAGTTCATCGACCAAGGGCTGCAGGGTCTCGATGTGGCGCCGTGACGAGGGTTCGATGCGGGCGTCCACCTGGGTATTGTCCCTGGCCAGACCGATATTGACGCCAGCGGCGGTATCGATCGCCAGTGTCCAGTCGCCGCTCATTCGTCCTCCTCGGCCAACGACCAGAGGTCGACGCCGTGCCAGCGCCGTCCCACGCCCTGCACGATGATGGTGCGGGTCTCGTCCTCGGGGTCGTCGCTGCGTTCGATATCGATCTCCAATCGGTCGGCGGCCAGGCCTTCGGCCACCCCGGTACCCCACTCGACCAGCGTCACCGACTCGGCGATCGTCGCGTCCAGGTCGAGGTCCTCAAGTTCGGCGGCCGAGCCGAGCCGGTAGGCATCCACGTGCACCAACTGGGGATGCCCATCGGTGGACGGGTGGATGCGGCTGAGCACGAAGGTGGGCGAGGTGACCGGGCCGGCAACCGACAGGCCGGCGCCGATGCCCTGGGTCAGGGTGGTCTTGCCGGCACCGAGTTCGCCGCTGGCCACCAGCAGGTCACCGGGACGCAGCAGGCGCGCCATCCGTTCACCCAGGGCATGCATCGACTGGGCAGTGGGGGCGGTGATCCGGGCCGGCAGGTCGACAGCCAGCATCAACCGGTGGTCGTCGACCTCGTGGTCGAGCTCCAGGCCGTGCGATGCCCACCAGGTCACCACGCCGGGCAGTTCGCGCCGCGCGATCAACTGCAGCCGGCGCATGCCGGCCTGACCGGCCAGCCCCGCCGCAGCGCGCACCATGGCCGACGCGATACCGAATCGGCGCTGGCCCGGCAGCACGCTCACCCGGTGCAGCATGCCGGTCGGCACCGGGGCCGACGGGTCCAGGGAGAGGAACAGGCAGCCGACATCCCCGTGCTGGTCGGTGGCGATCACGCCGATCTGGGTCTCCAACCGTCGTTGGATGTCGACCAGGTTGTCGGTCAGTGCGTCCGCGGGCGGATCAAGGGCCGGCCGGGCCTGGAAGGCCTCGGTGACGATGCGCAACATCAGCGGGGCGTCCTGTGGCTCCGCAATGCGCAACGCCGGTCCGCTGACCAGCTCGTCCGGTTCGATCACGGCGTGCCAGTCTACGCGCGCGGCCTGTTTCGTCCAAATCGGCCGCGGCCACCCTGCCTCGATCGACCGGACTCGAAACGCGGCCTGCGCGGCCGGTCGCCGGCGCTCAGCACCGCCTCGTAGGCCTGCTCATCGATGGCCGGGCCCTGCGGGCTGTCGCCGTACTCGTCCAGCGCCTCGTCACCGGGCCGGACGCGCAGTTGCGGCGCGTCCAGACCCACCTGGCTGGCGATCTGGTCCATCCGTCGCCGCTGCCGAGGTGCGACCAGGCTGAGTACCCGGCCCGACTCACCGGCGCGAGCGGTCCGTCCGGCGCGGTGCAGGTAGTCCTTCGCGTCGTGGGCCATGTCCGCCTGCAGCACCAGGGAAACATCGTCGACGTGGATACCGCGGGCGGCCACATCGGTGGCCACCAGCACCGGCAGGTCGCCGCGCTTGAAGGCAGCCATCACCCGGCTCCGAGCGCCCTGCCGCAAGCCACCATGCAACGAGCCGGCCATGATGCCCCGCGAGCGCAGCGTCCCGGAAACCCGGTCCGCCTCACTCTGGGTGCGCACGAAGACCAGCGTCCGGCCAGGCCGGTTGGCCACGATCGAGACGATCTCGAGCCGGTCCAGCGGATGCACCGTCCAGACCTGGTGGTCCATGGTGCGCACCGTCGCGCCGGCCGGACCGACGCCATGTTCGATCGGGTCGTGCAGGTAGCGCTCGGCCAATCCGGCGACGTCGTCATCCAGGGTGGCCGAGAAGAGCAAGTGCTGGGCATCGGCGGGCACCTGGTCCCACAGCGCGGTGACCTCGGGCAGGAAGCCCATGTCGCACATCTGGTCGGCCTCGTCCAGCACCGCCACCTCGACGCTGCCCAGGTCGGCAGCGCCTCGTTCGGTCAGGTCGATCAACCTGCCGGGGGTGGCGATGATGACGTCGACGCCCTTCTCCAGTGCCTTGAGTTGCGGGGTGTACGACATCCCGCCGGCGACCAGGACGCCGAACAGGCCTGCCCGGCGGGCGAGGGGCAGGATGACGTCCGCGATCTGCATGGCAAGTTCCCGGGTCGGGCTCAGGATGACCGCCCGCGGCGCCTTGCCGGGCCGATCCCCCGCCATCAGCCTTGCCAGCAGCGGCAACGCGAAGGCCAGCGTCTTGCCCGAGCCGGTCTGACCGCGGCCGAGCAGGTCACGGCCGGCCAGGGCATCGGGCACGGTGGCCTGCTGGATCGGGAAGGGCTGCGTGATGCCCTGCTCGGTCAGTGCATCGACCAATTCGACCGGCAGGCCGAGGTCGGCGAAGCTGGTTGCGCCACCGATGGCCGTCAGTTGGTCGGGGGCCTCGACTGCACGGCGCACATCGGCCAGCGTCGCGGCCCGCTCGGGACGGGCGGCCTGCGGCACGGGCTGCTCGGTGAAGCGATCACGGCGCCGGAACCCGGACTTCTCGGCCGCCTGTCGTCGGTCGGCATGCCTGCCGGACGCCTTGCGTCCCCGCTCATCGGAACCCCATTGCTTCTTGGGGGCCGGTTGGTCGTTGTCCCAGCGCCGCTTGCTGGGACCCTGCTGGTCGTTGTCCCAGCGCCGCTTGCTGGGACCCTGCTGGTCGTTGTCCCAACGCCGAGGCTTGCCGCCGGGCTGGTCGTCGCGTCGCCTGGCGTCATCCCGGCCCCACCGCTGCTGCGGTCGGCCATCCTCGGAGCGCCACTGCCGGGAGTCGCGATCGTCCGAGCCCCAAGACGTCCGGCCGCGTGCGTCCGGACGTGCCGAACCGCGCTTGCGTCCGTCGCTGGGCAACTCTGGGCGCGCACCCCGATTCTTGTTGCCGGTGGGTGCGTCCGGACGCGAAGCGGCCCGCTTCTTGCGGGCAACTTCCTGGGCGCGGGGTTTACGGGGATCGCGGGCCATCAGGCTCCTTGGGATTGAGGCAGGCAAAGACGCCAAACGAAACAACTTTACCCCAGTTGAACTGTGGACGTCCACCAGAATTCGCCAACAGTTGCCGTCCCGGTCACCCGCTGGTGAGGGATCGCTCTGCGGACGCCGTAGACTCGGCTTCGTGCGCGTTGCGTTTGTCACGGAGTGTTTTCTGCCGGCCCTCAACGGCGTCACCAACTCCGTTCTGCGAATGCTGGAGCACCTACAGCGCCGCGGCGACGAAGCGCTGGTGATCGCCCCGAGCGACCCCAGGGGCGTGCCCGACAGCTATGCCGGCTTCTCCGTGGTCACCACCCCCTCGCTGACGTTGCCGTGGTACCCCGACATGCGGCTGTCCGCGACCCTGACCGCCCAGGTGGCCCGCCGGCTGGCCGACTTCGCTCCTGACGTGGTGCACCTGGCCGCCCCCGTGGTGCTCGGCTACAAGGGCGTGCTCGCCGCTGCCGAGTTGGGGCTGCCCAGTGTTGCGCTGTACCAGACCGAGGTGCCCCGCTATGCGGCCCAATACGGCTACCCAGCGGCCGAGCCGATCCTGTGGCGGCACCTGCGCAAACTGCACAACATGGCAACCATCAACCTGGCCGCCTCCAGCTATACCCGGGATGAACTGGTCAAGCATGGCTTCTCCCGGGTGAGCGTCTGGGGACGCGGCGTCGACACCGAACGTTTCCATCCCCGCAAGCGCGACCAGGAGTTGCACGACCGCTGGGCGCCGAACGGTGAAGTGGTCATCGGATACATGGGCCGGCTCGGTGCCGAGAAGCAGGTCGAGGATCTGGCCGCGGTGGCCGACCTGCCCGGGACGCGTCTGGTGATCATCGGTGACGGCCCGCTGCGCAGCGAACTGGCCCAGAGACTCCCGGACGCGGTGTTCGTGGGTGCCCGGGTCGGTGATGAGCTCCCCCGCTACCTGGCGAGCTTCGACCTGTTCATCCACCCCGGTGAACTGGAGACCTTCGGCCAGGCGATCCAGGAGGCGCTGGCGTCCGGCCTACCGGCCATTGCGCCGCGTCGTGGTGGCCCCATTGACCTGATCAAGCCGTCGCACAACGGCTGGCTGTACCCGCCCGGCGACTTGACGGCGATGCGCACCCAGGTGACCGACCTGGTGGGCGACGGATTCAAGCGGGCCTCGTTCGGACGCACCGCCAGGGCCCTGGTCGAGGACCGCACCTGGCCGCAGATCTGCGAGCAGTTGATCGACTACTACTCGACGGCGATCGAGTTGGGCCTGAGGTCGCCGGCCAGACTGGCCTGATTGCCGATCTGGGCGAGTTCGTCCAGCACCCGCGGGATGGCCGCAGCAACCACCTCGGGCGGGAACGGGCCGGCCTTGCGTCCGGCTGCCAAAGCCTGAACAGACGCGCCGATCGCCCCGGCCTTCCAGGCCGGCAGTCCGGCGGCGAGCAGGGTGCCGCAGATACCCGCCAGCACATCACCCGAGCCGGCCTGGGCGGTCCATGCCGGGCCGGGGACGGCAAGCGTGATCTGCCCGCCCGGCTCGGCAACATACTGGGTGGAGCCCTTCAGCATCACCGTCGCCTGCAACTGATCCGCGGCCTTGCGCACGTTGGCGATCGGGTCGTCGACCACGTCCTGGCGGTTGACGCCGAGCAGGTCGGCCAACTCACCAGCATGCGGGGTGAGCAACCAGCCCTCCGGGATGGTGTCCGGGATCATCCGCAGCGCCTCGGCGTCCACCACCGCGGGCAACCCGGACTCGATGACCGGTGCCAGCCGCTCGGCCGAGGTATCGGGACCCCAGCCGCAGCCGACGAGCCAGGCCTGGACATGTCCCGCGCCCAGCGTCACCGACGGCAGTCGGTTGAGCACCAGGTCGCCGGCCCGCTCGGGGCCGCAGAACCGGATCATTCCGGCGCCCGAGTAGATGGCTCCGGTGACCGACAACACCGCTGCGCCCGGGTAACGATCGGAGCCGGTGTCGATACCCAGCACTCCTCGGGAGTACTTGTCGGCATACGGCGTCGGCCACGGCCACCAGCGGGCCACGTCGACGCGCTGCATCTGGTTGATGTCGGACTCGCCGAGGTCCAGTCCGATGCGGGCGATGTACAGGTCGCCACACATGCTGGCTGCCGGCTGGGCAAGGTGGCAGAGCTTGGGTGCGCCGAAGGTGACCGTCCTGGTGGCCTGCATGCCGACCTTCGGGCGGTGGTGGTCATCGGCGGCCAGCCCGGACGGCAGGTCGACGGCCAAGACCGGGATCGCCAGCGTCCGGCAGGCGTCGGGGAACAGGCCAGGCCGCGCGGCAATCCAGCGCGGGCACCGATACCGAGCATGGCGTCGATCACCAACGACACATCGGGCATGATCCGCAGCACCGACAACGAGTCAACGAATCGGATGCCCACCTGGCGAGCCGCGACGATGCCCTGGATGGCCTTCGCCGGTGACCAGCCAGCAGACCACGGTCCGGCCCGCACGGGCCAGGTTGCGCGCGGCGTACAGCCCGTCGCCACCGTTGTTTCCGGGGCCGACGGCGACCAGGATCACACCTTCGGGCGCCATCTCCAGGGCATGCTCGGTGATCTGTTCCGCCGCCAACTGCATCAGCTCGACGTCCGGGTTGGCTTCGGCGAATGCGCGTTCGACCGCCCTAACCTGCTCAACGCTGTGGATCCCGATCACGAACTACCCCTCACACACGACGAATGCCGTCGCCAAACCACCGTCGTGGCTGAGCGAAACCCGGATGCTGCCGACGCCGAGGGCCGCGGCCCTCGCGGCCACCGTACCGCGAACGACCATCTCCGGCTGCCCGTTGGGCGAGCTGACGACCTCGGCGTCCAGCCATGACATACCGCCCGGAGAGCCGAGCGCCTTGGCCAACGCCTCCTTGGCGGCAAACCGGGCAGCCAGCGAATCGGCGGAGCGCCGTTTGCCGTCCTCGAGGTAGGCTTCGGCGTCGTTGAACAGCCGCGCGACGATGCCCGGCCGGCGCTGCAACATCGCCTCCAGCCGTTCCACCTGGCAGATGTCGACCCCGACCCCGACGATCACCGGCTCACTCCACCGTCACCGACTTGGCCAGGTTGCGCGGCTGGTCAACGTCGTGGCCCAGCACGGTGGCCAGCTCGCAGGCGAACAGTTGCAGCGGCACCGTGGCCACCAACGGCTGCAGCAGCGTGGACAGGTGCGGCAGCCGGATGATCTCGTCGGCATAGGGCACCACATCGTCGTCGCCGTCCTCGACCAGCACGATCGTGCGGGCCCCGCGGGCCCTGACCTCCTGGATATTGCTGATCACCTTGTCGCGCAACTGGTCGCGGCCCGACGGCGGCACAATGACGAAGACCGGCATGCCGGGTTCGATGATGGCGATCGGGCCGTGCTTCAGCTCACCGGCGGCGAAGCCCTCGGCGTGCTGGTAGGCGATCTCCTTCAGCTTCAGCGCGCCCTCCAGCGCAATCGGATAGCCGACGTGGCGGCCGAGGAAGATGAAGTCGTTCTCGCTGGCCAGTTCCCGGGCGAGTTGGTAGATCCGGTCGGCGCCGTCCAGCATCCGCTGGATCAGCCTGGGGGTCTGCTCGAGTTCGTTGGTGACCACCTTGATCTCGTCGGAGTACTTCATCCCCCGCACCTGGGCCAGGTAGAGGGCGAGCAAATAGCAGGCGGCCAACTGCGTCAGGAAACCCTTGGTGGACGCGACGCCGATCTCTGGTCCGGCGTGGGTGTAGATGACCGCGTCGGATTCCCGCGGGATCGTCGCACCGTTGGTGTTGCAGATGGCGATCACCTTGGCGCCCTGCTCCCGGGCATGACGGATCGCCATCAGGGTGTCGGCGGTCTCACCGGACTGGCTGATCGTCACGCACAACGTCTGCGGGTCGATGATCGGGTCGCGGTAGCGGAACTCCGAGGCGACCTCCACCTCGCAGGGCACCCGCGTCCAGTGCTCGACGGCATACTTGGCGACCATCCCGGCGTAGTAGGCGGTGCCACAGGCGACGATGACGATCTTGTTGATGCGGCGCAGGTCTTCGGGCGAGATGCCGCGCATCTCGTCCAGCACCAGTTCACCGCGACTGTTGTAGCGGCCCAGCAGGGTGTCGGCAACCGCGTGCGGCTGCTCGAAGATCTCCTTGCGCATGAACCAGTCGAAGCCGCCCTTCTCGGCGGCCGAGGTGTCCCAGTCGACGTGGTAGCGGCTGGTCTCGGCCGGGTTGCCGTCGAAGTCGACGACGGTGATGTCGTCCGCGGTGATCCGGACGGCCTGGTCCTGGCCGAGTTCGATCACGTCGCGGGTGTGCTCGATGAAGGCCAGTACATCGGAGGCGACGAAGTTCTCGCCCTGCCCGACCCCGACCACCAGCGGTGAGTTGCGGCGGGCGGCGACCACCTGACCGGGGGTTTGGGCATCGACGGCGACCAGGGTGAAGGCGCCGTGCAACCGGACGCAGACCGCCCGCATGGCCGCCAACAGGTCGGCGTTCTTGGCCAATTCCTGGGCGAGCAGGTGGGCAGCCACCTCCGAGTCGGTCTGGGATGCGAACTCGACGCCGGCCTCGGCCAGTTCGGCGCGCAGTTGGGCGAAGTTCTCGATGATGCCGTTGTGCACGACGGCCACGCGCTGGTCGAACGAGACGTGCGGATGTGCGTTGACGTCATTGGGGGCGCCGTGGGTGGCCCATCGGGTGTGACCGATGCCCTGATGCGCCGAAGGCAGCGGGCTGGCGTCCAGTTCCATTTCCAGATTGGCGAGCTTGCCCGCCTTCTTGGCCGTCGCCAGCCTTCCGTCGGCCACCAGCGCGATTCCGGCGGAGTCATACCCGCGGTATTCCATTCGTCGCAATCCGGAGATGATCACCTCCTGCGCGTCCTGCGGGCCGGTATATCCAATGATTCCGCACATGCACCCGAGTCTACGGACCGTGCCGATACGCTTGCGCAATGGCTCACCACCAAGGAGTAGATCTGTGAGTAGCCCGTGGGTGACCCTGCCGCGCGCAGCCTGGGCCGAACTGGCCCACGACAGCAAACTCAGCATCGACCAACAGACGATTGACCGGCTGCGCGGCCTGCAGGACCCGACCGACCAGCGCGATGTGGCAGAGGTCTACCTGCCGCTGGCCCAGCTGCTGAACCTCTATCGGATCAACCACGACCAGCTCTACGCCGACTCCTATGGCTTCCTGCAACGCAACCCAAGCCGGACGCCGTTCGTCATCGGGATCGCCGGTTCGGTGGCGGTCGGCAAGTCGACCACGGCCCGCGTCCTGCGTGAACTGCTCGCCCAATCCCCGGGCAACCCGAAGGTGGACCTGGTCACCACTGATGGCTTCCTGCACCCCAACGCGGTCCTGGAGGAACGCGGCCTACTGGCCCGCAAGGGTTTCCCGGAGAGCTATGACCGGCGGGCCCTGCTGGACTTCGTCATCAAGGTCAAGTCCGGGGACGCGGTGGTCACTGCCCCGGTCTACTCGCACGTGATCTACGACATCGTGCCGGGCGCCAGCCAGACCATCGAGCGGCCCGACATCCTGATCCTGGAGGGCTTGAACGTCCTGCAGCCGGCCCCCGCCGGACGCAGCGAGTCACACCCGCTGGCGGTCAGCGACTTCTTCGACTTCTCGGTCTATGTGGACGCGGACGCCGCCGACATCAAGGATTGGTTCCTCACCCGTTTCCTGGCGCTGCGCGACTCCGCCTTCCGCGACCCGAACAGCTTCTTCCGCAGCTACGCCGAGATGAGTGACGAGCAGGCGTTGGCCGAGGCCGACGAGTTCTGGCACCAGATCAACGAGCCGAACCTGATCGACAACATCCAGCCCACGAAGGATCGCGCTACCGCGATCCTTCGCAAGGGTGGCGACCACGTGATCAGCGAGGTCCGGATCCGCAAGATCTGACCGGGACGCACGCCACTACAGCAGCCGTGCCGCGGCCTGCCTGGGGTCGATATCGTCGTCGGGATACTCGTCGGGCACCTGGCCGTGTGCCTCCAGTTGCAGTTCGAGACGGGTCAGCATCTCCCGCAGCTCCGCGATCGTCGTCTCGGGTGACGTCAGCGTGCCCCCGGCGTCCAGCACTGCCTGCTGGCGGGCCTTGTCGCGCTCCTTGTAGGCCTCGTCGAGGCTGGTGATCACAATGCCCACGACCAGGTTCACCACGATGTAGGTGCCGATCAGCAGGAAGGAGATGACGTACGGCAGCGCCCAGCCGCTGATCTGCCGCAGGTCGTGCAGCACCGAGTTCCAGCCCTCCAGGGTCAGCAACTCGAACAACGTCAGCATCGCCTCGCCGATGTTGTCGAAGTAGCCGTGCATCCCCTCGGGGGTCTTGCCGCCGAACAGCATCCAGCCGACGACCGCGTACAGGTAGCACAACAAGACCGTCAGCGCCGCCAGCGACAGGGCGGGCGGCGCCGCACGGCGCAGGCCCCGGATGAGCACGCCGATGTCGGGCATCACCCGAAGCAATCGGCTCACCCGGAGCAGCCGTACGATCCGCAGCGCCGAGGTGCTGGTCGAGATGCCCGGGAGGAAGCAGATCGCCACCACGAAGAAGTCGAAGGCGTTCCACTTGTTGCTGAAGAACCGCTTCAGGTCAAAGCCGACGGCGGCCATCCGGATCAGCAGTTCGACGACGAAGATGCCAGGAAGACCGAGTCGATGGTGTTGACCAGGCGCATGGCGCGCGGTTGGAGCCCGAAAGTACCCATCCCGATCACTATCGCGTTCGCGATGATGACCAGGATCGTCACCCGTCCGAACCATGGGGTCCGGACGATATCTGCCGCCCATCGCCGCCAGGCGGGGACGACAGGCGCGCTCACAGCGCCAGACGCCGGGCAACCAGACCGGCGAGCCGCTCGGCGACTTCCTGTGCCTGCTCGGTAGTGCCGGCCTCGACCATCACCCGAACCAGTGGCTCGGTGCCCGACGGACGCAGCACCACCCGACCACCATGGCCCAGTTCACGGTTGGCCGCGGAGACGGCCTGGGTGATCTCCGGGTCGGTGCCGGCCCGCATCTTGTCGACGTTGGGCACGTTGATCATCACCTGCGGCAGGGTGGTCATCACCGTGGCCAGGTCGGCGGCGGTGCGTCCCGACCGGACCATGCAACTGGCCAACTGCAGGCCGGTCAGCACGCCGTCACCGGTATTCGCGTACTCGCTGATGATCACGTGGCCCGACTGCTCGCCGCCGAGGGTGAAGCCGTTGGCGGCCATCGCCTCCAGGACGTAGCGGTCACCGACGCGGGTCTGCTCGACCTGGATGTCGTGCTCGCGCATCGCGTTGAACAGACCGAGGTTGCTCATGATGGTGGCGACCAGCGTGTTGCCGTGCAGCCGGCCCTTGTCCTTCAGGTCCAGCGCGAGGATCGCCATGATCTTGTCGCCATCGACCAGGTTGCCCTCCGCGTCCACGGCCAGGCATCGGTCGGCGTCCCCGTCCAGCGCGATGCCGAGGTCGGCGCCGTGCTCGATGACCGCGGCCTGCAAGCCGCCGATGTGGGTCGAACCGGCGTTGTCGTTGATGTTGATGCCGTTCGGCGCGTGGTTGATCGCGATGACCTTCGCGCCACCGGTCTCGAACGACTCGATCGCGGTCTGGAAGGCCGCGCCGTGCGCCGCGTCGATCACCACGGTGAGGTCGGACAGCGAGGTGCCCTCGAGGCTGGCCACCAGGTGGGCGATGTAGCCGTGCAGCAGGGTGCCGTCATCGGTGCTGATGTGGCCCACGTCGGCGCCGGTGGGTGCCGTCCAGGTCTCGCCCAGCCGCTCCTCGATCTGGTCCTCGATGAAGTCGTCGAGCTTGACGCCGCCGCGCTGGAAGAACTTGATGCCGTTGTCGGGCATCGGGTTGTGGGACGCGGACAGCATCACGCCGAGGTCCGCCTGCTGATCATTGACCAGGAATGCCAGGCCCGGGGTGGGCAGCACCCCGACATCGATGACGTCCACACCCGCGCTGGCCAGGCCGGCGTTCACCGCAGCGGTGAGCAGCTCGCCCGAGATCCGCGTGTCCCGGCCGACGAGGGCCTTGGGGCGGTGGCCATGGAATGCCCCGGCCTCGCCGAGGACACGGGCGGCGGCAACGGACAGAACCATTGCCAGCCGAGGTGTGAGATCAAGATTGGCGACGCCACGCACGCCATCGGTTCCAAAAAGTCGCGCCATGGTTGCCTAGCGTAGCGCCTGCGCGGCTGCCCAGAACGCCGACAGCCGGCCATCCACGAATGGATGACCGGCTGATCGTTTGCCCGAGCGCTGAGATCAGCGCTTCGAGTACTGCGGAGCCTTGCGGGCCTTCTTGAGACCGGCCTTCTTGCGCTCGATGACGCGCGCGTCGCGGGTCAGCAGACCAGCCTTCTTGAGGGCCGGGCGGCTGGCCTCGGCGTCGATCGCATTGAGCGCGCGGGCGATGCCCAGCCGCAATGCACCGGCCTGGCCGGACACGCCGCCGCCATGGATGCGGACGATCACGTCGTAGGAGCCCACCACATTCGCGGTGACGAACGGCTCATTGATGGACTGCTGGTGCACCTTGTTCGGGAAGTAGTCCTCCAGGCTGCGGCCATTGATCGACCACTTGCCGGCACCGGCACCGGTGGACGCGGGCGATAGCCTGCGCAGCGGCCGGTGCCCTGGCCGGGGGCCACGACTGCCGGACGAGTGGTGGAGGCGACCTGGGCCGCGTTCGACGAGTCGGCCCGATAGGCGATCTCGCGGTTCTCCTCGTCGATGAACGGGGTGGTCTCGGTGGCTTCGACCTCTTCGGTCATGTTCTCGCTCACGGTGGAATCCTTGGTGTTCTTCGCGCTCACTGCGCGACCTGGGTGATCTCGAAGGGCTGCGGACGCTGGGCAGCGTGCGGGTGCTCGGCTCCGGCGTAGACCTTGAGCTTGCCCATCTGGGCGCGGCTGAGCTTGTTCTTGGGCATCATGCCCCAGACCGCCCGCTCGACCAGGGCGCGGGGATCGTTGTCGCGCAACTCGCCGGCGGTCTTGGAGCGCAGGCCACCCGGGCGTCCGGAGTGGTTGTAGCGCAGCGAGGTCTCGGCCTTGTTGCCGGTCAGTGCGACCTTCGAGGCGTTGACGACGATGACGAAATCGCCGACATCGATATGCGAAGCGAAGGTGGGCTTGTTCTTGCCACGCAGCAGGTTGGCCACCTGGGTGGCGAGGCGGCCGAGCACCACATCGGTGGCGTCGATCACGAGCCAATTCCTGGTGATCTCACCAGGCTTGGGGCTGTAGGTAGTCACGGTTGTCCGTCTTCCGGTTGGGCTGGGGAACACGGCGCCACTTGGTTCCGTGAACACACTTGAATGGCCATCCCCATTCTTCCTGGGACCCGGAATCACGAGGATTCCGCGCGGGGACGACCGTGAGCCAGAGTAGTCGTCGCCGGATGGACCAGTCAAACCGGGAACGGTGTCCCATCAGATGTCCAATCGGTGACCAGCAGATGTCCGGAACGCTTGCGAGTCGTCGATCTGCGCGGCAGTGTTGGGGCATGAGTTCAAAGATGAGCGCACAAGCACCCAAGGTTTCATCGCCCGCAGACCTACGCAACGTGGTCCTGGTCGGCTCGTCGGGTTCCGGCAAGACCACGTTGTTCGAGAATCTGATCAAGACCCGCGTCGCGGGTTACCGCGGTGAGAAGGACGATCCCGAGCGCCAGGCCGCGCTGACGATGGCCACCATCACCAACGGTGACACCGTCATCAACCTGCTGGACGCCCCAGGCAATCCCGACTACGTCGGCGAATTGCGCGCCGGCCTGCGGGCCGCCGACGCAGCCCTGTTCGTGGTCAGCGCCGCTGACGGCATCGACACCACCACCCAGATCCTGTGGTCTGAGTGCGCGAGCGTGAACATGCCGCGCGCCATCGTGGTGACCAAGCTGGATACCGAGCGGGCCAGCTTCGAGCAGACCGTGCAGCAGTGCCAGGAGATCTTCGGCGCCGGCGTGCACCCGGCCTACCTGCCCTTCATCGGTGACGACGACCAGATCGTCGGCAACCTGTCGCTGCTCAGCCGCAAGGTGCACGACTACTCCAGCGGCGAGCGCACCTGGCGCGCTGCTGAGGGCGCCGAACAGGCCGCCATCGAGGACTTCCGCACCGACTACGTCGAGTCGATCATCACCGAATCCGAGGACGACGAGCTGCTCGAACGCTACTTCGAGGGCGACGAGCTGGCCGTCGATGAGGTCGTCGGCAACCTGATGCGCGCCCTGTACCACGGCCGCTTCCACCCGGTCATCCCGGTGACCACCAATGGTGTGGGCATCGAGGAACTGATCGGCGTGATCGATCGCGGCTTCCCCACCCCGCTGCGCTGGCAGGCCCCGTTGGTCGTCTCGCTCACCGGCGAGCCGATCGAGGTCGGCGAGATCAGCCCGGACGCGCCGCTGCTCGGCGAGGTCATCCGCACCACGTCCGACCCGTACGCGGGCAAACTGTCCATGGTGCGCGTCTTCAACGGCACCCTGAAGCCCGACAGCACGGTCCACGTGGCGGGTCATCGAGCCGCTCTCAGTGGTGTCGAGAATTCCCAGCGTCCTGATCACGACGACGACGAGCGGGTCGGTCTGATCACCGCCCCGGCCGGGCTCGAACTGCATCCGAAGACCCAGGCGCTGGCCGGCGAGATCGTGATGGTGGCGAAGCTGACCACCGCCGAAACCGGCGACTCGCTGAGCGATCCGGCCAACCCGGCCGTGGTTGAGCCGTGGCTGCTGCCCGAGCCGTTGCTGCCGGTGGCCGTGCGCGCTGCCAGCCGTAACGATGAGGACAAGCTGGCCGGGGCGCTGCAACGCCTGGTCGTCGAGGACACCACCGTCCGGCTGGAGCGGGCCTACGGCACCGACCAGTTGTTGCTGTGGACGATGGGACAGTCGCACCAGGACCTGGTGATGAGCCGGCTCAAGGACCGCTACGGCGTCAATATCGTTTCCGACCCGATCAAGACCGCGCTGCGTGAGACCTTCATCGCGCCCGCGACCGCACTGGGCCGGCACGTCAAGCAGTCCGGTGGCCACGGCCAGTACGCGGTCTGCAACATCCGGATCGAGCCGAATGAACGCGGCGCAGGCTTCGAGTTCATCGACGAGGTCGTCGGTGGCGCGGTCCCCCGCCAGTTCATCCCCTCGGTGGAGAAGGGCGTCCGGGCCCAGTTGGAGAAGGGCACCCTGACCGGCCACCGCATGGTGGACATCAAGGTGACGCTCTACGACGGCAAGGCCCACTCGGTCGACTCGTCGGACATGGCCTTCCAGTCGGCCGGCGCGCTGGCGCTCAAGGAAGCGGCCAAGCCGACGAATGTCGCGTTGCTGGAGCCGCTGGACAAGGTCAGCGTCCGGGTGAATGACGAGTACCTGGGTGCGGTTATGACCGACCTCAGTAACCGGCGTGGCCAGGTGCTGGGTACCGATTCGGATGGTCAGGGCTTCTCAACGGTGCGGGCGCTGGTGCCCCAGAGCGAGCTCAGCCGCTATGCCATTGACCTGCGCGGTCTGGCCCGCGGCACCGGATCGTTCAGCCGCGAGTTCCACGGTTACGAGTTGATGCCGGCGAACATCGCCCAGGAGTACATGAAGGCTGAGTGACCAACCTCTACCCGACGGCCGGCGGACGCCCAGTGCTCCGCCGGCCGTTGGCTTTTCAGCGGGTGGCGATCAACGAGGTTCGGCCGAAGGCACGTGGGTCGTCGCGATCGATCAGTTCCTTGCCGAACGGGAAGGCGGTCACCGGGATCATCATGATCGAGACCACCGCGTTGGCCAGGCCGATGATGGTGACGGCCTGCGTCAGGGCGGTGATGATGTGCAGCAAAACCAGCAGCCAGCCGACGGTCACGAACCAGATCACGTTCATCAGCCTGGATCCTGCGCCTGCGCTGGGCTTGTCGACCACCAGCGTTCCGAACGGCCAGAGCACGTAGCGGGCCATCCGGAACGAGGCGACCCCGGCCGGGATGGTGACGATCAGCAGGCAGGCGATGACGCCGGCCAGGAGGTAGCCCGCGGCGAGCCAGATGCCGCCGAAGATGAGCCACAGGATGTTGAGCAGCGTGCGCATGATTCCCCTCGAAGTCGACCAGAGGTTGGGCTCCACCATCCTGTCACGGCGATAGGGTTGACCCCGAGGAACCGACGCGGGTTCAGGGTGGCCTCCGGGTCACCGGCACCCGGGTCACCGGGCGATGAGGAGGACGCAGATGCAGGATCTGGCTGGCAAGGTCATGGCCATCACCGGCGGCGCCGCCGGGATCGGTCTGGCGGTGGCCCGCACCTGGCTCGCCGGCGGCGGGCGAGCGGTTCTGCTCGACTTCTCGGCCGACGCCATCGACGCAGCGCTGTCGGATCTCGGGGAGCAGGCCCGTGGGGTACACGCCGATGTCGGATCGGCCGAGTCGGTCGACGCCGCCTACGCGTCCATTGAGGCGATCGAGGGCCGGCTGGACGCAGTGGTGAACTGCGCGGGGCAGTCGAAGCCAGGGCCCACTGCCACGCTGTCCGATGCGGACTGGGACGCCCTGGTCAACGTGCACCTGAGCGGCACGATGCGTTCGAGTCGGGCCGCCTACCGCCTGTTGAAGCAGGGCGGTGGCGCGATCGTGAACCTCTCGTCGATCAGCGCCAGCCATGGCATGCCGGGACGCGCCAGCTACTGCGCAGTCAAGGCCGGGATCGAGGGCCTGACCCGCGAACTGGCCGTCGAATGGGCCCCCGACGGCATCCGGGTGAATGCGGTGGCACCCGGCTACACGCTGACCGCGCTGGTCGCCAAGCTGATCGCACAGGGCGCCTACGAACCCGAGCCCGTGATCAAGCGCATCCCGCTGAACCGGATGGCCCAGCCCGAGGAGATCGCCCGGCCGATCGTCTTCCTGGCCAGCGACGACGCCAGCTTCATCACCGGCTCCGTGCTGACCATCGACGGCGGCATGTCGGTGGAGGGCAACTGGTACCGCTGAGCCGACGACCCAGGCCGATAGGACGACGGACAGTAAGCTGGCCCGATCATGGTGGCTGATCCGACCGAGGACGCAGCGCGCGAATCGCAGGACGCGGCCGCGCGCCTGCAGCGCGGCGTGGTCTCCTATGTCCGGCGCAGCCCGCGGATGAACCCCTCGCAGCGGATGTCGATGGAGCGGTTGAGCGACCACTACTTGATCGAACTGCCCGCCGGCGACCTGAGCACCTCGCTCGCCCCGCACGCGAAAGTCGACTGGGACGTCGAGTTCGGCATGCCGGTCGGCCCGGGCGGCGCCGACCTGCGGGTGGAGATCGGATCCGGCACCGGGCACGCCCTGGCCGCCGACGCACTTGCCCATCCCGGCGCCGCGCTGGTCGCCTTCGAGGTGTACGAACGGGCCGTTGCCAGCACCATGTCGAAGCTCGATGCGGCGGGGGCCCGCAATGTGCGGATCCTGATGGTGGATGGCGTGCAGGGGCTGGGGCAGCTCTTCGCCCCGGCCAGCATCAGCCAACTGGCCACCTACTTCCCCGACCCGTGGCACAAGAAGCGTCACCACAAGCGGCGTCTGGTCAGCCCGGAGTTCGCGGCCCTGGTTGCCAGCCGATTGTTGCCGGGTGGGCGCTGGCTGCTGGCCACCGATTGGCCCGACTACGCCGCCCAGATGCGCGAGGTGCTCGATGCCGAACCGGCGTTGCGCAACGAACACGCGGAGACCGGCGGCTGGGCCCCGCGGCCGGCGACGCGTCCGATCACCAAGTTCGAGGCGCGCGGGCTCGCCGAAGGGCGTCCGGTCGCTGACCTGGCCTACCGGAGGGTGCCATGACCCTGACTCGGCGCTGGCGGATCGACCTGGCCTACGACGGCACCGACTTCCATGGCTGGGCGCGCCAGCAGGGGCTGCGCACCGTGCAGGGCGAACTGGAGCACTGGATCGCCACCGTGCTCCGCATCGAACCGGTGACACTCACCGTGGCCGGACGTACCGATGCCGGGGTGCACGCCCGCGGCCAGGTCGCCCACGTGGACCTGGCGGACGGTATCGACGGCGAACCACTGGCCCACCGGCTGCGGCGCGCCCTGCCCGCCGACATCGTCATTGCCGGCATCCGACCCGCCCCCGAAGGGTTTGATGCCCGCTTCTCGGCGATCTGGCGCCGCTACACCTACCGGATTTGGGACGCGACGTCGCGTCCGGACCCGTTGGTGCGCGCCATGGTCACCGCTGTCCCGGAAGCCCTGGACGTCGAGGCGATGAACACAGCGGCGGCGACCCTGCTCGGGTTGCGGGACTTCGCGCCCTTCTGCCGATACCGCGAAGGCGCGACCACCATCCGTGACCTCACCGCGCTGCGGGTGCATCGCCTGGACGACACGGCCCGGACCGTCCAGATCGACGTGCAGGCCGACGCCTTCTGCCACTCGATGGTGCGCTCATTGGTCGGGGCGCTGTGGGCGGTCGGCGCCGGACGCCGCGACCAGGCATGGCTGGCCCGGGTGGCGGCATCTGCGGAGCGCCATCCCGAAGTGCATGTGATGCGTCCACAGGGCTTGTGCCTGGAGGAGGTCGGTTACCCGGCCGACGACCTGCTGGCCGCGCGAGCGGTCGAGGCACGGGCCTTCCGGGTGCTTGGCGAGCAGGAGGTGTCGCAGTGAGCCACTACTTCGAGACCCCGCAGGCCGACGCCAGCCGCCACGAGGTGGCAGCGACGATCTGGGACCGCGACTACCAGTTCACTTCGGCACCCGGGGTGTTCAGTGCCCACCGCCTGGACATCGGCACCAACGTCCTCTTCCGCGAGACCACCCCTCCCCCACCGGACGCCCGCCGGCTACTGGATCTCGGCTGTGGCTTCGGGCCGATCGCTGTCGCGCTGGCCACGCACTGCCGGGACGCCCAGGTGGACGCGGTCGACGTCAACGACCTGGCGCTTCAGTTGACCCGGGAGAACGCCGAGCGACACGGCGTCGCGGATCGGGTGCGCGCGCTGCGTCCCGACCAGGTCGGCGATCCCGCCGAGTACGACGAGATCTGGTCGAATCCGCCGATCCGGATCGGCAAGCAGGCCCTACACGACCTGCTGCTTGACTGGCTGCCCCGACTGCGTCCGGACGGTGTGGCCTGGCTCGTGGTAAGCAAGAACCTGGGCGCGGACTCTCTGCAGCAGTGGTTGATCGGCCAGGGCTGGGCCACCGATCGCGTCGCCTCCGCCAAGGGTTTTCGCGTTTTTCGCCTGCAGCGAATGGTCCCACCCCCAAGGGTGTGAGGGGACCTTTTCGTCCCCGAAGGGCGACGGTCGGATCGTAGGTTGGGCACCAGACGGCCCAATCCCCGTCCGTTAGGAGGCCCGTCATGGGTATCGGAGACGACATCAAGAACAAGGCACAGGAAACCGTGGGTGCCGCGAAGGCGAACCTCGGCGACGCGCTCGACAACGAGCGCATGGAGGCCGAGGGCCGCGCGCAGCAGGCCGAGGGCAAGCTGCGGCAGGCTGGCGAGGATATCAAGGACGCTGCCCACAAGGCAGCCGATGACGCCGAGCACAAGGCCGATGGCGTGCGCGATGCCGCTCGAGACGTAGTCGACGACATCGATCGCAAGCCGAATCACTGACGCACCACCCACCGACGGAATAACCGGGGGCCGGGTTTCGCTGCACTTGGTAGCGGCCCGGCCCCCGGCCCGCTCATTCGACACAGAACCCCTCTAGGGAGAGGAAGCGAAGGCGACATGGCGATCTACACCCTGCCTGATCTGGACTACGACTTCGGTGCACTGGAGCCTCACATCAGCGGCGAGATCATGCAGTTGCACCACGACAAGCACCACAAGGCCTACGTGGATGGCGCCAACACCGCCCTTGAGAAGTTGGCCGCGGCCCGCGAGAGTGGCGATTTCGGCGCCATCAGCAAGCTTGAGAAGGACCTCGCCTTCAACCTGGGCGGCCACGCCAACCACAGCGTCTTCTGGAAGAACTTGACGCCGGACGCCGCCGAGCGTCCCGACGGCGACCTCGCCGCGGCGATTGACGAGTACTTCGGCAGCTTCGACGGCTTCAAGGCGCAGTTCTCGGAGGCGGCCAAGTCCATCCAGGGCTCCGGCTGGGGCGCGCTGGTCTACGACCCGATCGGCAAGCGGCTCAACACCCTGGCCTTCTACGACCAGCAGAACAACCTGCCGGTCGGCTCGGTTCCGCTGCTGCTGCTCGACATGTGGGAGCACGCCTTCTACCTGCAGTACAAGAACGTCAAGGCCGACTACGTGACCGCGTTCTGGAACATCATCAACTGGGCAGACGTGGCCGAGCGCCTCGCCGCTGCCAGCAAGTGACCCGTCGGGCTCCGGCCCGGTAACCTCGAGTGCCTCGTCCCATGCGGGACGGGGCACTCGCTCGTTAAGGTCCAAACACGATATTTACAAGGCTTGTTGCCGATTCGGCTTAAGACTTCTTGGAGTTTTCTCAGGTTCTGCCTAGAATCGAGGATGCGCGGCAAACCGCGTCACTCGTTTCAACCAGGAGCCAATCCCGTATGAAGAAGCCTTTCGTCGCAGCCATCATCGGCGGCGTCGCAGTCGCGTCAATCGGCGTGGGCAGCTACGCAAGCGCCATGGACAAGGCCATCACCCTGACGATCGACGGCACCAGCGAACAGGTCAACGTGTGGGGCAGCACCGTGCAGGACGCCCTCGACAAGCACGACATCGAACTCGGTCCCCGCGATGAGGTCATCCCCGCGGCCAGCGACAAGATCACCGATGGCAGCACCGTCGAGGTGAAGTATGCCCGCCAGGTGACCGCCACCATCGACGGCAACACCACCTCCTTCTGGACCACGGCCACCACGCTGGCCGACGCCCTCGACGAACTCGGCCTGCACGACCCGGCGGCCCGGCTCTCGGTCGACCGCTCGATGCCCCTGGGACGCGACGGGCTGACCTTCAGCGCGACCACCCCCAAGGACACGACGGTGACCGCCGACGGCGCCACCCACACCCAGCAGAGCACCGCGGCTGATGTCGCCGAACTGCTGGCCGAACTGCGGATCACCCTGGACGACAATGACCGGGTCAGCCCGGCAGCCGACACCCCGATCACCGCTGGACTCGCGATCACCGTGCAGCGCGTGGACGTGCAGGAGGTTGCCGAGGACCAGGTCATCGACTACCAGACCGTGACCACCGAGGATGCGTCCATGGTCAAGGGCACCCAGCAGGTGACCCAGGCCGGCCAGGAAGGCGCCAAGACGGTCGTCTGGCAGATCACCTACGTGGACGGCGTCGAGGAATCCCGCGCCGTCGCCAGCGAGAACGTCATCACTGCCCCCGTGGACCGTCACGTCACCGTCGGCACTCTGGTCACTGCTGCCCCGACTGGCGGCAACACCGGCGCGGCAGCTCCCGCCTCGGCGAACGGCAGCACCTGGGACGCCATCGCGTACTGCGAATCGGGCGGCAACTGGGCGATCAACACCGGCAACGGCTACTACGGCGGCCTGCAGTTCAGCTACAGCACGTGGCTGGGCTATGGCGGTGGCGCCTACGCGCCGACGGCCAACTTGGCCACTCGCGAGCAGCAGATCGCGATCGCGGAGCAGGTGCTGGCCGGACAGGGCTGGGGCGCCTGGCCGTCCTGCAGCAGCAAGCTCGGCCTGCGCTGATCAACTGACCAACTCCAGGAGAGGGGGCCGTCCGGATGGGACGGCCCCCAATTCTTTATGCCGATGACTGTGGTGAATGCACGAAGCAGCGAACTACAACTAAGTATTTCTTGGAATTCTCTCAGGATTTATCTAGACTCAGTGGAGAGGCGTCCGAGCCTCGCCAATCCCGCACCCTACGGAGACCACGCAGCCCAATGAAGAAGCCATTCGCAGCAGCCCTCGCGGGCATCGTTGCCGCCGTCTCATTGGGGACCGGCAGCGTCGCCGCAGCCATGGACAAGCAGGTCACCCTGTCGCTGGATGGCGAGGAGCAGCAGGTCCGCGTCTGGGGCAACACCGTGCAGGACGCGCTGGACGCCGGAGACATCACGTTGAGCGAACGGGACGAGGTCGTCCCCGCAGCCGACGAGAAGATCACCGAGGGCTCGACGGTCAGCGTCAACTTCGCCCGCCCCGTCACCGCTCTGGTCGACGGCACGGTACGGACCGTCTGGACCACGGCCACCACGCTGGATGAGGCGCTGGCCGAGATCGGTCTGCATGATCCCGCGGCGCGGCTGTCTGTCGACCGCTCCACCCCGCTCGGACGCGACGGCCTGACCTTCGCCGCCTCCACGCCGAAGGCTGTCGAGGTACTCCTCGGCGGAGTCTCGCACCCGACCCGCACCACCGCACCCGACGTGGCGTCGCTGCTGACCGAAAGCGGCATCGTCGTCGGCCCCGATGACCGGATCACCCCCTCGCTGGACACCCCGGTGACCAACGGACTGGTGGTCGACGTGGTCCGCGTCGAGGTGCTGGACGTGCGCGAATGGCAGCCGATCGAACACCAGACCATCAAGACCGATGACGACACGCTGGCCAAGGGCACCCAGAAGGTGACCCAGGAAGGCAGCAACGGCGAGAAGATCATCACTTGGAACATCACCTACGTCGAGGGCGTCGAGGAATCGCGCATCCTGCTCGGCGAAGAGGTGGCCATCGCACCGGTCGATGAACTGGTCAGCGTCGGCACCAAGGTCACCGCTCCCGCGGCGGCACCGGTGCCGAGCGGCGGCGGCGCCACCTACTCCGGCAGCCATTCGGACTGGATGGCAGCGGCCGGCATCGCCCCCGAAGACTGGAGCGCGGTGGAGATCCTGATCCACCGGGAGTCCACCTGGAACCCGAACGCGGTGAACCCGTACAGCGGTGCCTGCGGCCTGGTGCAGGCCCTGCCCTGCTCCAAGCTGGGGCCGAACTGGAACGATCCGGTGGTCGCACTGATCTGGGGCGACGGCTACGTCAAGTCGCGCTACGGCGGCTGGCAGCAGGCGCTGGCACACAGCTACGCCAACGGCTGGTACTGATCCAAGCGGCGGGCGAAGACAACTTTCAGCCCTGATCGTGGAAGCCGCGATACAACCAACGCGGCACCGGGCGTCCGGTCAGGATCGACTTCCACACCTGACAGGCCACCGGCCCGGCGAGCGCGAGCCGGATGTCCAATCCCGTCCACGGGTGGACCGGCCGAACGTCACTGATCGGGGTGAACCGGACCTGCCCGGCCCGGTGGTCTGCCCGGGACGCGCAGACGTCGAGGGTCTGGCCGTCCAGGGTGACCCGCAGCCAGGTGTGTCCGGAGTTCCACCACGGGGCTCCGCCGGCTCGTTCGGAATCGAATCGGACCCTGCTGGCGTGGACCCCCTGCACCTCGAAGCCGAGGCCCGCCAGCAACCGGCCGAGGGCCAGGTTGTACTGGTCGGAGAAGCCGCGACTGTTGTGGAACGCCAACCCGGACGACTCCCACAGGTGCCACAGCGAGTAGCGGGAGAACTTCTGGTTCACCAGGGCTGTCGCATAGTCCACCAGCGCCCAGCCGTCCAGCCGGGCACCCAAGCAGTCGTCCAGCGCTTCATCCAGGTCACGGACATCCCGCGGCAGGCTGAGGGCCGGCTCAGGCGCGCGGACGACGACCGGAACGGCGACAGCGACCAGTGCTCCCAACGCTGCAGCACCCCACCACTTGAAGTTCTTGGTCACCGCTCACCCTCCGTTTCTCTCGCCAGTTCCGTGTGTATCTCCAGCATGCGGTCGACAGCCGTCTGCCACGAGTAATTCTCCGCCCGGACGCGCGCGGCGGCGCGTTGTTCCGGCGAACGCCGGGCGATCAATCGCTCGACTGCATTGGCCAGGTCCACCGGGTTCGGGCTCCCCCACTCCCCACAACTCGCATCCACCAGTTCGCGGGCCCCACCGCGGCTGGCGGTGACCACCGGGGTGCCGCAGGCCAGCGCCTCCAGCACTGCCAAGCCGAAGGTTTCGGTGGGGCTGACCGACAGCGACGCGTCCGATTCGGCGAACCGGCGCGCCACCTCTTCGCGGCCCTGGACGAAGCCGTGGAAGACCACCGGTGCTCCGCCCGCCAGCCGACGCAACCCGTCCAGGTCCGGCCCGGTGCCGTAGAGGTTCAGCTGGAAGTCCACTCCCCGGCGGTGCAACTCGACGGCTGTCTGCACGGCCAGCTGCGGATGCTTCTCATGCGACATCCGCCCGACGTGGCAGAGCTGGACGGTTCGCCCGCTCGCCGGAGTGCCCTTGTCGGGGTGGAATACTTCGAGGTCCACCCCGAGCGGAACGTGCCGCATCCTCGCGCCGGTGCGGGCGAATTCGCCGGACGCGTAGTCCGAGGTGACCACCACGATGTCGAAGGTTCTGGCCAACCGTCGGTTCAGTGCCCCAACCGCCGCCTCAACACCGATCGCCGAACGCAGCCAGCCGGCCAGCATGTCGTCCAGCCGCTCGTGGCTGAACAGCACCGAGCCGATCCCCCGCCGCCGGGCCCACCGCCCGACCGGCGATAGCGTCCATTTGTCGGAGCACTCAACCGAGGTCGGCTTGAACCGTTCGAGCACCTGCAGGGCCCGCCAGGGGCGCGCGATCATCCGGTAGGTGGACGACACCCGCGGCGCCCGTACCTCGACCAGCACGCCGCCCTCGGTCTCGCTCACCCGGTCACGAGCGCCTGGAATGACCAGGATGCGCTCGGCCCCGGCAGCCAGGTAGCCCCGGCCCAGGTGTTCGATGGCGACCTTCATCCCACCCGAGGTCGGCCCGACGAAGTTGGCGAGTTGGGCGATCCGCAACTGGGACATCGAGCCTCCTTCCGGGGGTTGGCTCCGCCTTCGAGCCTATCAACGGAGGCTTCGCCCGGACGCAGAACCGGCGGCGCCCCTGCAGGGACGCCGCCGGTCAGCGGTGCAAATGCAGCGATCAGGCCTTGGCCTCGTCGGCCTCGTCAGCGGCTTCGGCAGCGGGCTCCTCGGCGACCTCCACGGCCTCCTCGTCGGCCACTGCGGCCTCGCCCTGCTCATCGGCAGGAGCGTCAACCGCCTCGGCGTCGTCGGCGGCCTGGTCGACCGTCTTGAACTCCTCGGCCTCGGCGATGGCTGCCTTGGCCTCGTCGGCCTTCTTCGGGGCAGCCTTCTTGGGCGCGGCCTTCTTGACCGGCTCGGTCACCAACTCGATGACCGCCATGGGGGCGTTGTCGCCCTTGCGCGGTCCGACCTTGGTGATGCGGGTGTAGCCACCCTCGCGACCTTCCATCTTCGGCGCGATCTCGGCGAACAGCGTGTGCAGCACGTCGGCGCTGCCGATGGTCTGCTTCACCAGGCGACGCGCGTGCAGGTCGCCGCGCTTGGCCTTGCTGATCAGGCGCTCGGCCAGCGGCTGGAGCCGACGGGCGCGGGTCTCGGTGGTGGTGATACGGCCATGCTCGAACAGCTGGCTGGCCATGTTGGCCAGGATGATCCGCTCATGGGAGGGGCTGCCGCCGATGCGGGGACCCTTACTTGGCTTGGGCATTTCTCAGTTTCTCCAGGGTTGTGACGGATCAGTACTGCTCGGTCTCGATGAACTCGTCGTCGTCCTCGTCGTCGACGTCAGCGAACTGGTCGGCGGCGGCGAGCGGGTCGAAGCCCGGCGAGCTGTCCTTGAGCATCAGGCCCAGCTCGGCGAGCTTGGCCTTGACCTCATCGATCGACTTGGAACCGAAGTTGCGGATGTCGAGCAGGTCCTGCTCGCTGCGGCTCACCAGCTCACCGACGGTGTGGATGCCCTCGCGCTTGAGGCAGTTGTAGGAGCGAACCGTCAGGTTCAGGTCCTCAACCGGCAGCGCCAGGTCGGCGGCCAACTGCTCGTCGAGCGGGCTGGGGCCGATCTCGATGCCCTCGGCGTCCACGTTGAGCTCCCGGGCCAGGCCGAAGAGCTCGACCAGCGTCTTGCCGGCGCTGGCGACGGCGTCGCGCGGGGTGATGGCGAGCTTGGTCTCGACGTCGATGATCAGGCGGTCGAAGTCGGTGCGGGTCTCGACGCGGGTGGCCTCGACCTTGTAGGTGACCTTGACCACCGGCGAGTAGATCGAGTCAACCGGGATACGGCCGATCTCGGCGTCCGGGTTGTTGTTCTGGGTGGCGGACACGTAGCCACGGCCCCGCTCGACGATCAACTCCATCTCGATGGAGCCCTTCTCGTTGAGCTCGGCGATGTGCAGTTCGGGGTTGAGCACCTCGACACCGGCAGGAGCGGCGATGTCGGCGGCGGTCACCGCGCCGGCACCCGACTTGCGCAGGTACATGGCGACGGGCTCGTCCTCTTCGCTGGTCAGCACCAGCTCCTTGAGGTTGAGGATGATCTCGGTGACGTCCTCGACGACACCGGGCAGCGTGCTGAACTCGTGCTGGTTGCCCTCGATCTTGATGCTGGTCACTGCGGCGCCCGGGATGGACGACAGCAGGGTGCGACGCAGCGAGTTGCCCAGGGTGTAGCCGAAGCCCGGCTCCAGCGGCTCGATGACGAACCGCGAACGATTCTCGCCCACGACCTCTTCGGACAAGGTGGGACGCTGTGCGATGAGCATTCTTCTTCCTTCCCGCGCCGCCCGCTATATGACGGCGCGAACAGGGGACGCAGAGCTCTTCTGCGTCCCCGCGCGTTGCCTACTTGGAGTAGAGCTCGACGATCGCCTGTTCGTTGACGTCGATGGTGATCTGCTGGCGGGTGGGCAACTGGTGCACCAGGATCCGCATCCGGTTCGGCTTGACGGTCAGCCAGGCCGGGATCTCGCGCTCGCCCCAGGTCTCGCGGGCGATCACGAAGGGAGTCATGTTGACCGACTTCGGTGCGACGTCGATGATGTCGAGCGGGCTGACCCGGTAGCTCGGCACGTTGACGCGCTTGCCGTTGACCAGCAGGTGGCCGTGGCTCACCATCTGGCGGGCCTGGCGACGGGTCGAAGCGAAGCCGGCGCGGTACACGACGTTGTCCAGACGCGACTCGAGCAGGGTCAACAGCGCCTCACCGGTCTTGCCGGGCAGGCGGTCGGCCTCTTCGTAGTAGCGACGGAACTGCTTCTCCAGCACGCCATAGGCATAACGGGCCTTCTGCTTCTCCTTGAGCTGCAGCAGGTACTCCGAGTCCTTGGTCCGGCCGCGGCCGTGCTGGCCCGGCGGGTAGGGACGGTGCTCGAATGCCTTGTCGTTGCCGACCAGGTCGGTCCCGAGGCGTCGGGACTTCTTGGTGATGGGTCCGGTGTAACGGGCCATGGTTGTCTTCAGTCCTTTCTGAGGTCTCGGTTGGGGTTAGACGCGACGACGCTTGGGCGGGCGGCAGCCGTTGTGCGGCATCGGGGTGACATCCGAAATGGTGCCGACCTCGAGACCGATGGCCCCCAGCGAGCGGATCGCGGTCTCACGGCCGGAACCGGGACCCTTGACGAAGACATCAACACGCTTCATGCCGTGGTCCATCGCCCGGCGACCAGCGGCCTCAGCGGCCATCTGGGCAGCGAACGGGGTCGACTTGCGCGAGCCCTTGAAACCGACGGTGCCCGAGCTGGCCCACGAGATGACGGCGCCGGTCGGGTCGGTGATGGTGATGATGGTGTTGTTGAAGGTGCTCTTGATGTGGGCCTGTCCGGCGACCACATTCTTCTTTTCCTTGCGCCGCACCTTGGTCTTGGCGGCAGCGGCGCCCTTGCGGCCTGCAGTAGCCATAAGTCTGTTGTTCTCCTTGGCAGTGTTCTGGGTTCGGGGCCGGGTACGTGCTCAGCCCCGGTGGTTGGCAGTGGGTTAGCGTGCCTTCTTCTTGCCCGCGACGGCCTTCTTCTTGCCCTTGCGGGTGCGGGCGTTGGTCCGGGTGCGCTGGCCGCGAACGGGCAGGCCGCTGCGGTGACGACGGCCTTGGTACGTGCCGATCTCGATCTTGCGACGGATGTCTGCAGCGACCTCGCGCCGCAGGTCGCCTTCGACCTCGTAGTTGGCGTCGATGTGGTCACGCAGAGCGACGAGTTGCTCGTCGGTCAGGTCCTTGACGCGGATGTCCCCACTGATCCCAGTGGCTGCCAGGGTTTCGGCGGCTCGGGTCTTGCCGATGCCGAAAATGTAGGTGAGTGCGACCTCGAGGCGCTTCTCGCGCGGCAGGTCGACTCCTTGGAGGCGTGCCATGTGGCGGTTACCTTTCATATAAGTCATGCCCGGACGCTTTCGGCGTCCGCCATGCGAAGGTGTCTGACGTGAGGCGCTCCCGAATCGCCAGCCGGCAATTGGTTCCGGCTTCGGGTCCCCGGCCTTCGTCCGGGGGTGTGCGCTGGACCTCGAAGGGCCAGGCTGCACTCACATTTGCTGGTTATTGAGTTGTATTCGCTGCGTCGCTGTTGATCAGCCTTGACGCTGCTTGTGCCGCGGGTTGGTACAAATCACCCGGACGACACCGCGGCGACGAATCACCTTGCAGTTGTCGCAGATCCTCTTGACGCTCGGCTGAACCTTCATTCGAGCTTCTCCTTCATGTGACGAGGCGCAGGGTCGCCCCTCGCCATGATGCCTACTTGTGGCGGTAAACGATGCGTCCGCGGGTCAGATCGTACGGAGACAGTTCGACCACCACGCGGTCCTGCGGAAGAATACGGATGTAGTGCTGACGCATCTTGCCGCTGATGGTGGCAAGGACCTTGTGCCCGTTGTCCAGCTCGACGCGAAACATCGCGTTCGGCAGGGCCTCGACCACAGAGCCCTCGAGTTCGAGTGCTCCCTCTTTCTTCGCCAATTCGCTCCCGATCTATCTGAGAAAGTGGACACGGTCACCGCCAAATGGGTTCGACATGCCAGGGCACGGCGAACCCGAGTGACCGACGTCCAATGCTACCCTGCCGCGCCGCTGCCGCCCAAATCGGTCAGCGGGACCCCTAGGCTTTTGCCATGACATTCTTCGCCGTGCAGTACCGCTACCGTTCCGACGCAGACGTCGCCGCGGTTCGCCCCACCCATCGAGACTACCTGCGCGAACTGGCCGAGCAGGGTCAGCTCAAGGCCTCCGGCCCATACGTGGACGCCGAGTACTACAACGCCTTGCTGATCTTCGAGGCGGACAGCAGCGATGCCGTCCAGGCGCTGGTGGACGCGGACCCGATGGCCATCGAGGGCGTCCTCGAGTCGGCGGCGATCCTGGAGTGGAACCCGCTGATTGGCGTCTTCGCGGAGTAGCTCGCCCCATCCTGCGAATCCGGACGGAGCCCGAAGCCAGGACGCCGTCTTCTGGCACGCTTTACCGGTGACCCCATTCCACGTCGTGGAGCTTGACCACGACCACACCGATTCACCCGGCGCCCTGCTGGCCGGGCTGCGCGGCCTGGAGCGCATTCATCGCGCCCACGATCTGGCCTTCCACGGCAACGACGACCAGACCGAACCGGCCGAGGCCATGCTGGTCGAGCACGTCCAACTGCCCAACTACAGCGTCGGCTGGTTGTTGGCGCTGGCCGGGCCGCGTCCTGCCGGCAGCCCCGACAGTCCGCATGGCATGCGCCTGCTGCGGGCCGGTGACGCCCTCGACCCGGCCGAGGTGCTCGGGGGTGTCCGGTTCCTGCTGCCGCTGCGCGACAATCTGGACGCGGTCTCGGACGTGGGACTGCACGTTGACCGGGAGCAGTTGCGGCGGGGCATCGGAACTGCCCTGGCGTCCGGGCTCGACCAGGTCGCCCGCACCGAGGGTCGGCACGTCGTGATGGGATGGATGGACTCGCAGCCCTCGGAGGCACCGGACGCCCTGCACCCCAGGGATGGCGGCTACGCGATCTCCCCCAGCGCCGCCACCGCCTTTGCGGCGGCGATGGGCTACCGGTTGGCACAGGCCGAGCGGCACAGCGTCCAGCACCTGGCCGACTACGACCCGGTCGCCCCGCAGGTGCCGGCCGGCTACCGGCTGGTGAGTTGGCTGGGTGCAACACCCGAGGAACACCTGCAGGCGATGGCCGACCTGCTGCACGCGATGAGCACCGACACCCCGACCGGCGAGTTGGACTTCGCCGAGGAGGTCTGGGACGTCGATCGGATCCGGGAACGCGACGAGCACCTGGCGAAGAACACCGAGATGCTGGTCACGCTGGCGCTGCGCGAGGCCGATGGCGCGGTCGCCGGTTTCACCGAGTTGAACCGGTTGATCACCAAACCGGCCGTGGTCAACCAGTGGAACACCTTGGTCGCAGACGGGCACCGCGGCCATGGGCTCGGGCTGGTACTCAAGCAGGCGAACCTGCAGCAGTTGGCCCAGCACTGGCCGCAGGCAGAGCGCGTCCACACCTGGAACGCCGCAGAGAACGACTACATGTGGGCGATCAACGAGCGGCTGGGCTACCGCATCGCGAGCATCGACTCCGGTTGGCAGAAGCGGCTCGCCTGATTCACCCAGGCTCGCCCGGGTAGCTGACCCGCGTCCCGTCGACGACGGCGAAATCGGTGAGCCGGTGGTGCTGCGGCTCGCCCTCCCCGATGATCTCGTAGACCTCGACGCCGCGTGCGCTCAGGGCATCGGCGACCAACCGGCGATGGCAGCGCCAGGGCACCGCCTCGGCGCACATGATCGCCGTCGGAGCCTGGTCGGCCAGCCGCAGCAACTCGGCCAGCCCGGCCTCGAACTCGGGTGTGCCCATGTAGTCCGCGTAGTTTCGGAAGGACTCGTTGCGCCAGGCGGTGTTGGTCGAGTGCGCCTGGCGCGGCCGCAGCCCACCCAGCTGCTTGAGGTGGTGGTAGCTGATGCCCGCGGCCGTCAGGGCTTCGGCCAGTGCGTGCTCGCCGTACTGCGGGTTGTGCCGGGAGCCGGGCACGGTTCGGATGTCGACCAGTCGGGTGACGCCGCTGCGCTGCAGTAGGGCGATGAACTCCCCAATGGGTCGGGTCGAGTGCCCGATGGTGTGGATCGTCGTCATGGCCGACCTCCTGGCGCCGATCCGATCAGCCTACGCCCGG
>JAXGOU010000027.1:0-28854 GCA_040767325.1 Brooklawnia sp.
TGACCCTCCAGCCAGTTCACCGACTCGGCGTCCAGGTGGTTGGTCGGCTCGTCGAGCAACAGCAGGTCGGGCTGTTCCAGCAGCAACTTGCACAGCGCGACGCGACGACGCTCACCGCCGGACAGCACGTCGACGATGGTGTCCGGCGGCGGGCAGCGCAGCGCGTCCATCGCCTGCTCCAACTGGGAGTCGATGTCCCAGGCGTCGCGGGCGTCCAGTTCGGTCTGCAACTCGCCCATCTCGGCGAGCAGCGCGTCGAAGTCCGCGTCCGGATCGGCCATCGCCTCGGACACCTCGTTGAACCGCTTGAGCATCGCCTTCACCTCGGCGACACCCTCCTCCACGTTCTCGAGAACGGTCTTGCCCGCGGTCAGCGGCGGCTCCTGCAGCAGGATGCCGACGGTGGCCTCCTTGGCCAGCATGGCGTCACCGTTGTTGATCGGCTCCAGGCCGGCCATCACCTTGAGCAGGGTCGACTTGCCGGCGCCGTTCGGGCCAACCACGCCGATCTTCGCGTCGGGCAAGAAGGACAGCGTCACGTTGTCGAGGATCAGCTTCTCGCCGATCGTCTTGCGCACGTTGTGCATGGTGTAAATGAACTCAGCCACGGCGAAGCGATTCCTCCAGCAGGTTGATGGTGATCGGGACAGGCCCAATCGCCCATTATGCCAGCGTCCGCGCCTGGCCCGTAACTGATGGAAACCGGCCTCCGTCTGCCCGACGCGGCGCCTCCGCTCACCCTGCCTCTTCGACGGGGTCCTCCTCCGGCTCCGGCTCGGGCTCTGCGTCGGCACGATCGGCGCCCGGGCGTTCAACCGGCGCCGACTTGGTGAACTGGGTGGTGCCGCGGCCCAGGTCGTGGCCGATCGAGGTCGCCTCGACCACCAGCTTCTCGTGTCGGGTGCCTTCGGCCTCCCAGACCCGGGTGCGGAGCCGGCCGGTGACCACAACCGGGTCGCCCTTGACCAAGGAGTCCCGGGCGTTCTCGGCGATCCGGTTGGCGCATTCGACGTTGACCCAAGTGGTGGTGCCGTCGGTCCACTCGGCGCCGCGTCTGATCCGTGGGGTGCTGGCCAACCGGAAGTTGGCCCGGCTGAAGCCGTCGTAGGCGCGGTAGTCGATGTCGGTGCCGATATTGCCGGTCACGGTGATGTGGGCATCCATGGGGGTGTCTCCTTTCGATCCACCCCCACTATTCGAAGTGGTTGCCCCAATCCGCCAAAGTCGCGTCCGACTGTGGATAACTCGGCACGTTGAGTGGCGAACCAACGCTCGCGCGGTCGGGACCCAGCCGTTAGGCCAGTGCCTTGGCGGCCTGCTCGCGTCCCTCGTGGAATCGGGCCAACTCGGTGTTGACAGGCCCGATCACCAGCTGATCGGCAACCTCGGTCACCGAACGCACCAGCATTCGTTCCGCCCGGGCGGCCTTGGCCCTGGCCCCGACCTCCACGCCGATCCGCGAGAGCAGCGCCACCAGGATGCCGGCCAGCGCACCGCCCAGCAGCATCACCGTCGGCAGCGGCACCTGACCGACCATGAATGCCGGGATCTTGGGCAACTGCAGGTAGGCCAGCGCCAAGTCAGCCAGCAGCCACACGCCGCCGGCCAGCGCGACCACGAAGATCACCCATTGCAGGATGGTGACCGCCTTCCACCAACCCTGGCCACGGTCCATCGCCAGGTCTGTGGTGGCGATCGCCTGGTCGAGATCGTCGGCCAAGCGGTCAGCCGGCGCCTCGGTGTTCTCCCGCACCACCTTCACCCACTCGGCGGGCAGGCCCTGCGCGGCGCCTTCGGCCAGGTGCCGCAAGGCGGAGTCCACCCGGGCCTGCTGCACTCCGCCAGCCGTCGGCAGGCTGGTGCGCTGCACCGCCACGGGCTCGAGTTCGGGGGTCTTCTTCTTGCGTTTCGGCAGGGCGCGATCCAGATGCAGCATCCGCAGCGGATCCGGCCGGAAGCGACTCAGCCACGCAGTCACCGGCCAACCGGTGGCGAGCGTCCCCCGGTGACGCATCGACTGCGCCACCGCCGCAGTGACTGTCTGGACGCCGGCCGCCTCCGCCAGCGATTCGTTCAGTTGGCGGGCTTGGGCGTCCGGTACCTTCTGGGCGACCTTGGCGTCCCCGAAGGCCGCGCGCAGCGGCTGGGCGGCCGCCGTCACATCCGAGGCGAGCCTGGCCGCGGCGGTCTGCTTGTTGCGCACCATGCCGGCGATCGTCTTGCGCAGCGATTCGATGCCCTGCCCGGTCAACGAGGACGCGGCGACGCACGGGGTGTCGGCCAGCCCTTCGGAGTCCAGCAGTTTCCGCAGGTCGCGCATGGTGACCCGCAGTTGCTCGCTGTTCAGCCGATCAGCCTGGTTGAGCACGACCAACATCACGTCAGCGTGGTTGGCCAGCGGCTTCAGGTAGTTGTCGTGCAGGGCTGCGTCCGCGTACTTCTGCGGGTCGACCACCCAGATCAGCATGTCGACGAGTTGGACCAGCCGGTCCACCTCCATCCGGTGGGCCGACACGGTGGAGTCGTGGTCGGGCAGGTCCATCAGGATCAGCCCGTTCATCGCCGATTCATCGCCCTGCACCAGGTGGCGCCTGGGCACGTCCAGCCAGTCGAGCAGTTCGGTGGGCATCTCGCTGCCCCAGTAGGCAGCCATCGCCTTGCTGGTGGTCGGGCGCTTCAGGCCGGGCTCGGCCAACCGCGTCGCCGAAATGGCGTTGAACAGACTGGACTTGCCGGAGCCGGTCGCCCCGGCCAGCGCAATCACCGTGTCGTCACCGGCGAACGCAAGCCGGCGGTCGACGTGCTTGACGACCCGCTGCGCCTCGGCAACCGCAGTGGGGTCGAGACGCCCCTCGGCCAGTTCAGCTGACGCACCCAGGCTGCGGACCCGCTCGGCCAGTGAGGCTGCCTTGTCACGTCGTGCCATGGCTCACCTCACCTCCTCGTCGTCGCCCACGAGTTCAGCCTCCACGACCTCGCCCTCCAACACGCCGGGATCCCCGGTTTGGCTGAGGCTTGGGGGGTTTCCGGTGGTCAGTGCGGGAGTCTCGGCGGCCGCCTCCAGTTGTCCTTCGGCCGGACGCGTGCCGGACGCAGCCACGGCGGTCGGGACGCCGCGGTCCCGGTCTACCTGGGCCACCGCGTTGCGGATCGCCTCGGCCTGCTCCGCCTTGATCGGCAACTGGTCGATCACCTTGGTGAAGCGCACCAACTCGCCGGCCATCAGGCCTTCGACCCGGGCATCCAGGTCGCGCTTGACGGTCTCGGCGAGGCGGCGCACCGCTTCGTCCCCGAAGACCGATTCGAGCAGTCGCTGCGCCAACACCGAGGTGCCGACCGCGACGCCGCCTTCGGCGCCGGTGATGCCGCCGGTGTTGAAGAAGATGAACAGCATCAGCGCGGCGCCGACGCCGTTGACGCTGTAGGCAGCGATCCGGGCGGTCGTCCGTTTGCTCGAGCCCTCCTTGCTGATCAGGTCGAGCACATCGCTCTGCCAGTCGCGGATCGCGCGGGCCACGTCGTCGGGGAAGTCGTCGCGCGGACGCCGTACCTCGGGGTGTTCGGCCAGCAGTTGACGTCCGGCCGGGTTGCCGTCCCAGGCGGACACCGCACGTTCGAAGGCCGCCTCACCCTCGGCAGCGATCAGGGATTCCAGCCCCCGTCCGGCCGCGACCCCGACCTGTTCGGCACGCCCGGAATGTCCGGACAGGAAGCCGATGATCCGGTCGCGGAAGCGGCTGACCTTCTGGTCGAGGCTGCGCAGCAGGTCGCCGGTGCCGACGTAGTCGTGCCAGCGCGACAGCACCTCGCCGCGCAACAGCGACCCGTCTGCGGACTGGGCCGCCACCGCGCGGGCGGCCTCCGCGAACGACCGGGACGCGTCGGTCACCAGTTGCTTCGCCACGGCCACCTGGGCGTCCACCGCATCGGCCACCTCAGGAGCCCGGCCGGTGATGGAGCCGATCGCCCCATCCAGGGTGCGGCGCACCACGCGCTCCTTGGCGTCCTTGTCGGCGGCCAGGGTGGCCAGATAGGTGCGGATCGGGGCGACAGCGGCGTCCGGCAACAGCCCCAGGTCATCGACGATGGTCTCCGGGACCGCGAACAGCGGGGCTTCGGCCAGCCCGCGGGCGGTCATCATCCGGCCCAGGTCGGCCGGCACCACGCCCATCGCTCCCGGCGGAACCCGGTCGAGCACCACCGCGATGGACGCGCCGCGATCCGAGGCCGCCTGCAGGAACTCCCACGGCACGGCGTCGGCGTAGCGGGCTGCCGAGGTCACGAACAGCCACATGTCTGCGGAATCGAGCAGTTGTGCGGCCAGCATGCGGTTCTGTTCATTGACCGAGTCGACGTCCGGCGCGTCCAGGACGGCCAGACCGGCCGGCAGGGTTGGTTCGGTGACCAGTTGCAGTGACCGCTGGTCCTGGCTGGATACCCGGGAGCGGATCAGTCCGGGCAGGATGCGGTCATCGTCGAACCAGCGTTCGTCAGCGGGGTTGTAGACCAGGACCGGCGACTTGGTGGTCGGCCGGATGACGCCAGGTTGCGAGACGACGCGTCCGATCAGCGAGTTGACAAGGGTGGACTTTCCGGCACCGGTCGAGCCGCCGACGACGGCGAGCAGCGGCGCCTCCAGGTTGATCAGTCGGGGCAGGACGTAGTCGTCCAACTGGGTGACCATTTGCCGGGCGGTGGTTGCCGCGCGCTCGGCGTCCGGCAACTCGAGCGGCAGGCGAACGCCATCGAGCGCGCCCCGCAGCCCGGTCAATGAGGCGGCCAACACCATGTGGCTCCCTCCTCCAGCAGTCCCCGTGAATGTTCAACAGGCACAACTCTGGCACGTCAGCGCCCCGGAGGTGGCCAACTCCCCGCCCCAGAGCCCACTGGGGCACCCGTTGGTGCTGCCCAATTGCCAGCCGCTGCGGGTTGTTCGTAACGCTTGGCGGCCCGGAAATCGCGACGCCGCTGCAGGAAGGCACGCCATCGCTCGCCCCATTCCGGTGGGATGAACCGGACGCCCCGGGGGTGGTCGATCGCCCAGACCCGGGCCTCGCCCGCGGCCAGGATGAGGTCGCGTTCGCGTTCGATGGCCATCGCATCGACCGTGCCGCGCAGTTCGGCGTCCCGGACGTAGGCCAGTTCGGTCAGCGAGCGCTGCAGGCGCAGGGTCTGCCGGAAGACTCGTGGGCCACGCAGCAGTGCGGACGCAGCCATCCGCCAGCGGCCGAAGATGCGGGAGAACTCGACCGGATCGGACTCCTCGATCCAGCCGAGTTGGACGAACTCGGTCAGCCGGGCCCGGATGTTGCGGATCTGGTGCACGTAGCGGAAGCCCAGGAAGACGAGCAGTGCGACGACCCCGGCCCAGCCGCCGATCATCAGGTAGGTCGCACCGTTGGGCAGCACCGAGGCCACCCCGTTGAACAGCATGTGCCCGAAGGCGGCCGCCAGGTAGCCGGCCACCGGGGCCAGCACCCGCACCAGCTTGCTGCGGTTGACCAGCGCGATGATCATGCCGATCGCGATCAGTGAGGTGAACAGTGGGTGGCCGAAGGACAGCAGCAGCCCGCGCAGTTGGAAGATCTGCTGGAGTTCGGCCTTGGCGTCGGTGCCGTAGATGGTGACCGAGTACATGTACTGCCGGATGTAGTAGACGATGTTCTCGGTGAACGCGAAGCCTACGGCCGACAACCCAGCCAGGGTGACGACCTGGTGCACGCCGACCATCCGGCGGCGCATCAGGATGGCCAATGCGAACAGGATGGTGGCCTTGGCTGCCTCTTCGACGAATGGGGCGGAGAAGATGGCCGCCCGGGCGCCGGTGGACGGATCGACCGGGCCGATCGTCTGCATGCGCAGCGCGGCCCACGAATTGACGTAGTACGAGATGAAGACGGACGCCGACGCGCCCCAGCCGAACGCCAGCCACTTCATCGACCAGGTGGTCGGACGCAGCCGGTCGAGCAGGATGAAGATCACGATGTAGGCGGCCACCGTGTAGACGGCCAGGCGGGTGACCAGCAGGTATGCCTCGGTCAACTGCCCCCAGGTGATCTCGGTGGCCTGCCCGTAGTTCTCCTCGGTGACGGCGGCGATCTCGGTGATCATGTTGTTCCCGACATCGCGCAACAGCAGGAAGGCCATCACGAGGTAGCTGATGGTCAGCCCCAGCGTGATCCAGACGTAGGGGTTCCGGACGATCCGGCGGATCCCGCGCACGTTGGGGTCTTTGTGCCTGGCCAGGCCGTTGCGGAGCCGGCGGAACTGTGCCGGGCGATCGTTGTGGTCCGACTGCCCCAGACCTTCGGCCGACTTGCTGACGCGCGCAGCGGCGCCGCGTCCGGTGGCCTGGACCGGCGTTGTCTTCGCCGGTGGCCGCCAGGTGTTGGCGTCAGCAGTCATGTCGGCAAGACTACCGCCACGCAGTAGCGTGGCCCTGTGAGTGAAGCGACGTCGGGGGCTCCTGTTCTGCAGACCATCGGGCTGCGCAAGAGCTACGGCGACCACGAGGTGCTGCGTGGCATCGACCTCAGCGTCCATTCGGGCGAGGTCGTCTGCATCATCGGGCCATCGGGCACCGGCAAGTCCACCCTGCTGCGCTGCTTGAACCGGCTCGAGGAAGTCAGCGCCGGGCAGGTACTGGTCAACGGCGTCGACATCTCATCCCCGACGGTGGACATCAACAAGATCCGCCAATCGATCGGCATGGTCTTCCAACGGTTCAACCTCTTCCCGGGACTCACCGCGACCGAGAACGTGATGCTCGCCCCTGTCGAATTGGGACGCTGGCCTCGCGAGGACGCCGAGCGGCGGGCGAATGAACTGTTGGCCCGCGTCCGGCTGGCAGACCGGGCCAAGGCCACACGGACGAATTGTCCGGTGGCGAGCAGCAACGCGTCGCCATCGCCCGGGCACTGGCGATGGCACCGGACGTGATGCTCTTCGACGAGCCGACCAGCGCGCTCGATCCGGAGATGGTCGGTGACGTGCTGGAGTCGATGCGGGACCTGGCGCGCGGCGGCATGACGATGGTGCTGGTCACCCATGAGATGGGTTTCGCGCGCGAGGCCGCGTCCCGGGTGATCTTCCTGTCCGACGGCGTGATCGTCGAACAGGGCCCGCCGGATCAGGTGCTCGATCACCCCCAGAACCCCCGAACGCGGGCGTTCCTGGCCAGGGTGCTCTGACGTAGCCCTGGGCCGGCCGGGTGCCGGTCCAGGGTGTCGCATGCTCCGATCCTTTGACAGCTAGGCCAGGCCGAGCAGACCCGCGTCGATGGTTGGATCGTCCGGGTAGATCGCCGAGTTCATCCCGCTCTGCGGCGTGGTCACCGCCACCCTGCCTGTGGCCGGATCTGCGTCAGAGTCCAGTGCGTCATTGGTCCCGGCGTCGCCTCGTCATTGAGGTATGCATGGTGACCTTCTCCCCCGAGAACCTGCGAGCAACTTGTCAGGGAATGACCGTGCTGAGAATGGTGTTCTGCCGCCCAAATTGCGTCGTCACTAGCGGTGTTCCAGCAGCGCCCCCGGCGAGGATCGAACTCGCGACCTGCTGCTTAGAAGGCAGTTGCTCTATCCACTGAGCTACGGAGGCATCGACCAGCCTACAGAGCCGAAACCCCGCGCAGCCACGTGGACCGGCCGCGTCCGAGGTGGGTGCGGGTGCCAGACTCGGGGGCATGAGTGATGGAGGCGAGGAGCCGCGCAGTCGCGGGCAGTGGCTCCGACTCATCGCGGCCATCTATGGGCCGACGCTGCTCGCGTCCATCGGGTTCGGCGCGATCATCCCGCTCATCGCTCTGCAGGCCACCGCGCTGGGCGCCAGCCTCGGGCTCGCCGCCCTGATCGCGGGGCTTTCCGGGGTGGCGACGCTGATCTTCGACCTGCCGGCAGGCACCATCGCCGCGCGCCTCGGCGAGCGGACCAGCATCGTGCTGGCCTGCCTGGTCGACGTCGTGGTGCTGGTCGGGGTCTACCTCGCCAACTCGCTGCCAGTGCTGGCGGTCGCGGTCTTCGTGCACGGCATGACCGCGTCCATCTTCGGGCTGGCTCGCCAGACCTACCTCACCGAAGCCATCCCGATCCAGTACCGCGCGCGCGGGATGTCCAGCCTGGGTGGAGTCTTCCGGATCGGGGGCTTCCTTGGCCCGCTCGCCGGTTCGATGATCCTGGCCCGCGGCGAGATCCGGGACGCTTTCATCTTCGCGGCCTGCACCAGCCTGTTCGCCGCCCTGGTCACCCTGGGCTTACCCGCGCTATCCAGTGACCGGCGGATGGTGGTCGATCAGCAGGGCCATCGGCCCCGCACTTTCGACGTGCTGCATCGGCATCGCCGGTCGCTGCTGACGGTGGGAGTCGGCTGCATGGCCCTGATGACCCTGCGCACTTCGCGGCAGGTCATCATCCCGCTCTGGGCGGACGCCATGGGGCTGTCCGCCAGCACGATCAGCCTGCTCTACGCGTTGTCGATGGCCTTCGACGTGGCGCTCTTCTTCCCCGGCGGCGCGATCATGGATCGCTTCGGTCGCTGGTGGGTCTGCGTCCCTTCGATGTTCGTGATGTCACTGTGCCTGGCCGCCCTGCCGCTCACCACCACGACTACTGCGATCGCGATCCTCGCGAGCATCCTCGGCATCGGCAATGGCGTGAGTTCGGGGATTGTGCTCACTCTGGGTGCGGACGCGTCGCCGTCCTTCGGACGCGCCCAGTTCCTGGCCGGCTGGCGGATGATGTCGGACGCCGGCCAAACCCTGGGGCCGCTGGTGATCTCGGGAATGACCGCGCTGGTCAGCCTGGCCGGCGCTGCGGTGACCGTCGGCGTCCTGGGCATCATCGGCGGCTTCTGGCTGGCCCGTTGGGTGCCGCGCACACCCGAGCAACTCGAAGCCTTCCGCCCGGACGACTGAGCTGCCATCCAGGTCCCCGCCGAGGTGATCATGATTGGCCGAGGCGTGCGTCCGGGAATAGCCTTGTGAGCGTGATGGACATGTTGGTGTGGATCGATTGCGAGATGACCGGCCTCGACCTGGCCGCCGACGCGCTGGTTGAGGTCGCGGTCCTGGTGACCGACGGCGACCTGAACGTCCAGGGCGAGGGCCTCGACCTGCTGATCGCCTCGACGCCGGCGGCGCTGGCCCAGATGGGCGACTTCGTCCGCCAGATGCACACCAACTCCGGCCTGCTGGACGCGCTGGCCGATGCCACCCTGACCATGCGCCAGGCCGAGGAACAGATCCTTGACTACGTCAAGCAGTACGTCCCGGCACCGCGCAAGGCGCCGCTGGCCGGTAACACCGTCGGCACCGACCGCACCTTCCTGGCCCGTGACATGCCCGAACTCGAGGGCTACCTGCACTACCGCAACGTCGACGTCTCGACGATCAAGGAACTGTCGCGGCGCTGGTTCCCGAAGGCGTACTACAACTCGCCGGCCAAGAACGGCAACCACCGGGCGCTGGCCGACATCCAGGAGTCCATCGAGGAACTGCGCTACTACCGCGAGGCGGTCTTCGTACCGCTGCCCGGCCCGTCGACCAGCGAGGCCCGGATCATCGCCGGCAAGCACCAGGGCGTACTCACCGGTCTGGGCGATGCAGCGCAGGCCTTTGAGGGCAGCGACGACGCGTCCGATAGCTGAATCCGGGGCCCGCGGACCGGGCTTTCCAATTTCACAACTTCGGGGCTGGACGCTAGGCTAGCGGGGCTGTCCTGTTCGCAGGGCATGCTGCGGTTGTGGACGTGGTGGGTGTAGCTCAGTTGGTAGAGCACCTGGTTGTGGTCCAGGCGGTCGCCGGTTCAAGTCCGGTTACCCACCCCACACCGCCTCCTTCGACCATCACTCCGCTGCTTGCAGTTCAGCCAGCACGTCCCGCAGGGCCTCGCCGTAGACGTCCACATCCTGCGTGCCCATCGGGGTGGTCAGGCAACCGCTACCCCGCGGCATCATGGTCACCCCACGGTTGAGCAGCCCCAGCCGGATCGCTGCCCAGGTCGCATGATCGGACAACAGGTGTTTGGCGTAGCTGTCGACCGGTTGATCGTTGATGCTGACATGGAAGAGCGACCCCAACCCGTTGACCTGGACTGTGATTCCCGCCCTGGCGAACTCGTCGATCGAACGCTGGGCGAACCGCTCCCGCAGGTCGGCCAGGTGGGCATACTGCTGTTCGCCGTAGTCCCGGAAGGCGGCCAACCCTGCCCGCAGCGCGATCGGGCTCGCGGTGAAGGTGCCGGTCTGCGGCATCGGGGCAGCCGGATCGGTCAAGTGGTCCATCAGGTCCCTGCGTCCGCCGTAGCCGGCCAGCGCGAAACCGCCGCTGATGATTTTGCCGACGGTGACCAGGTCGGGCGTCACACCGAACAGTTGCTCAGCCCCACCGAAGGACGCGCGCAAGCCCTGGATCTCGTCGAACATGACCAGCGCACCGTGGGCATGCGCCTGGCTGAACACCGCGTCCACGAATTGCGGGTTGGCGGGGATCAGCGCTGCATTGCCGAGGAACGGCTCGACTATGACCACCGCGATCTCGTCGCCCCACTGCTCGAAGGCGGACGCAACTGCGTCCGGGTCGTTGTAGACGGCGGTGATCGTCGAGACGTCGTCGAGTCCGGCCGAACTTGGCTGGGCTGGCCGCGCGGTGCCCGGCGGCAGTGGCGCGGGGTTCCAGATGTCCTGGAGCACCGCGGCCTCGGACCCGTGGAACGCCCCTTCGAACTTCAGGACGCGCTTGCGCCCGGTGGCCACCCGGGCGACCCGCACGGCGAACTGCACGGCCTCGGTTCCGGTGCTGGTGAAGCGCATCACCTCCAGCGCCGGGATCCTGCGCCTGATCTCGTTGGCCAGTTCGACCTCATCCAGGGTGGGGGTCCCGATGGCCTGACCGGACTGCAGCGCTGACGCTGCTGCGGCCGTGGTCGCAGCATGCCCGTGACCGTGGATCAGGCTCGTGTAGTTGTTCACCAGGTCGAGGTACTCGTTGCCGTCCAGGTCGTACAGCCGGGCTCCCACGCCGTGGGACGCATAGAACGGGTACGGCTGATAGGCCATCGTCCCGCGGGACACCCCGCCAGGCACTACGCGTCCAGCGGCCTCGAAGGCCGCCCGAGAGGTGGGCGTGCGTTCCAAGTAACGGGCTCGCTCCGCCTCAGCCAGGCGCGCAGCACGACTCGGCAGGTTCTCCATGACCCGACGGTACTGGGCCGGATCGCCGTTGTCCCGGGGCAGGCGTGACTGAGGTCCTGCTCGTGCGCGGTCTGATCACGAACCTAGGCGCATACCCCCTTGTCAACGCAGTTCGCTCGGCCAATTGTGCCGGCGACGCGTCAACGAGCAGGACCTGAGTCACGGTCCTCCTTCGAGCACCCCGGCCAACGGGTTCCCAACGGGCGACCAAAACGCCCCGCCACAGCAACTCCGCTGAGCACTTGCTTAATGAATCACCCCACATTACGCTGAGCACATGCTCAACGAAACCGACTCCCCCACCCTCCGGGCACAGCAGCGGGACGAACAGCGCGCCCGAATCCTGGCCATCGCCCTGGCCGAATTCGTGCAACTGGGCTTCCAGGGCACCTCGACGCGCTCGATCACGCGCAAGGCCGAGGTCAGCTCCGGCCTGCTCTTCCACTACTTCCCGAGTAAGGAAGCCGTTTACGAGGAACTGATCCGGATCGGCTGCGAGCACCTGGCCTTCGACCCGGACGCAGCGCTGGCCGACCCGATCGGGTTCCTGCGCAGCAACGTTGAGCAGACCTTCGAGATGCTGCGCCAGCAGCCCGACACCGCCCTCTTCTTCCTGCTGTTGGACCAGGCGCAACGCAACCGCGGCATCACGCCCGCCATCGACGCACTGCTCGATGACCACCAGATCATCGACCAGACCGCTCCCATCTTCGAGGCCGGCCAACGCCTCGGGCTGATCCGGGACGGCGACCCGCTGGCGCTATCCCTGGCCTTCTGGTCGGTCCTCCAGGGCATCGCCCAGGAAGTGGCCAACCGACCCAACCTCCCCTTGCCAGACCCGGATTGGGTGCTGGCGATGGTCCAACCCACCCCGTCCCACCCCAAGGAACCCCGATGAAGCCCAAGAACGCCCTGGCCACCTTCTGCACCGTCGCGGTAACCGCCGGCTGGGCCGGTGTCCTGCTCGACCGGGTCGCCCACACCCCCGCCAGCACCCAGGGCCCCGGCATGTTGTTCTGGCTCACCGCCCCGCTCGCCACCGCAGCGGTCCTGCGCTGGCGCACCGGTGGTTGGCGGGACGCCGGGCTGCGTCCCGGCCTGCGCCGAAACGCCCGGCACTACGCGACCGGGCTCGCCATTCCGTTCGTGGTCGGTGGCGGCGCGATTGCCCTCGCCAGCATCACCGGACGCGTCGCCGTCAACTGGGATACCCGCAGCTACCTCGCGCTCGTCGCGTCCACGCTCGGTTTCAACCTGATCAAGAACGTCTTCGAGGAGTTCGCCTGGCGCGGCTACCTGTCGAGCAAGCTGGACGCCGCCGGGCACAGCGACCGCACCGTCTACCTGGTGACCGGGTTGATCTGGGGCCTATGGCACCTGCCGTATTACCTCTTCCTGCTCGACGGCAACCTGATGACGTCGACGCTGGACGTGCCGGGTCCGGTCTTCGCCCTGCTCGCCATGGGCGTGCTGATGGGGTGGAGCGTCGTCCAGGTCGAACTCTTCCGGCAGAGCGGGTCGGTCTGGGTGCCCCTGCTGCTGCACAGCATCCACAACACCTTCATCGACCCGATCGCCGCCCAAGGGTTCGTGTCGATGCCGACCGGCGTCGGGCTGCTCTTCTCCCCGATCGTCGGGGTCGGCACCACGGTTGGCTGGCTGACGCTCGGCCTGTGGCTACGGCAACGCCGGCTGGCGGTCAGCCTCGCCCAGCCGGACGCAGTCGCGCCAGCACCGCATCAAACATCGGTTCGGTGAGGGTGCCGGTGAAGGTGTTCTGCTGGCTCACGTGGTAGCTGCCGACCAGCCGGACGGCCTCGCGTCCGGGCACCTGTAGCAGCGTCTCGGCGCCATGTCCGAACTTGGGTTTCGGACGCGGCACCGCCCAGCCAAGGCGGGTTGCGGCCGCCAGGGTGGCGTCCCAGCCGATCTGGCCGAGAGCCAGGATCGCCTGCAATCGTGGTAGCGCGAACTCGATATCCCGGTCGAGCCAAGGGGCGCAGGTGCGCTTCTCCTCGGTGCTCGGCTTGTTCGCCGGCGGCGCACACCGCACCGCCGCCACGATGCGCACTCCCGTCAGCGCCAGCCCGTCGCCCGCATGCCTGGATACCGGCTGGTTCGCGTAGCCGGCCCGGTGGAGCGCTGCGTACAGCCAGTCCCCCGATTGATCGCCGGTGAACATCCGGCCGGTGCGGTTCGCGCCGTTCGCGGCCGGCGCCAGGCCGACGATCAGCACGGACGCGTCCGGGTCGCCGAACGACGGCACCGGGCGCCCCCAGTAGGGCTGATCGGCGAAACTGGCCCGGCGACCGGTGGTCGCGACCGCCTCGCGCCAGGCCACCAGCCGCGGACAGGCTCGGCAGACCGAGATCCGGGCGTCCAGTTCGGCGAGGTCCGCGGCACCGGATGCCAGTGTCGAGACGTCCTCGGCGGTTGCCGCCACTGGAGTGTCCGGACTCGCCGGGTCGCCGGGCCACCCCGAACCGGGCGGCACCGGGGACGCGAAAGGCTCGCCCGTGATGGGATGCCGATCAGCCACCCGCCGGCCTCACGTGGCCGCCGCGGCAGCGATCAACTCGGCGAGTTCGGCGGGTTTCGACCACATCGGCCAGTGGCCGGTCGGCAGGTCGATGTAGTCGACCTGATGCTCCAGCAGGCCAGCCAGGAAGGGGACGCCCTGCTTGGCGTAGTCCTGGTAGGCGGCGGCATCGAAGACCGTGCAGATCGCGGTCACCGGAACCATGCTCCGCTCCGGGTTGGTCAGCGAGATCGGCTCGGTCACCACGTCATGCGGCTGCGGCAGGGCCCGCTGCTTGAAGGTGGCCAACTGGTCGTCGGTCAGGTCCCGGAACGAACCCTCCTGCTCCAGCCCGTCCCAGGCCTCGGCAAGTGTCGAATCGCCGTCCTGCTCGGGGTTGAACGCGATGCCATCCACCGGGATGGCGGTATGAACCAGCACCAGACGATCCACCAACCCTGGCTGCCGGTCGATCACCATCGTGGCGGGGAACGCCGCGCCGGAATGCACGACCAGCACCCGACGGTCAGCAGCTGGATCCAGCGCGGCGCTGATCGCGTCCGCCTGCTCGGCCAGGCCGACGCCGGCTGCGTCCAAACTATCCAGCCCGGGCAGCGAAATGGCTGAGACATCGAAACCGCGTTCCACAAGCAGCGGGGCCACGTCATCCCAGGCCCAAGCGCCGAGCCAGAAGCCGGGAACCAGAACGATCTCAGTGCTCATGGCGATGACGCTACTGCCCCACGGCCGACCATCACCGCGTTCCGCCGGCTCTGGCAGCGCCTCGAGCGCGACCGGGACCGCGAGGCGCACCTCTTCTACGGCAACGAGACCTTTGCCGAGATCACCTACCGCGACGAACTGGACGCCCTGGAGCACGTGCGCGTCGTGCACGTGCTCAACAAGGAACCCGACTTTGACGGCGAGACCGGCCTGGTCACCGTCGAAGTGTTGCGGCGCAACCTGCCGCGAGAACTGTCGGAATACCAGGTTCTGTTGTGCGGTCCCCCGGCGATGCTGATCTCCCTGGAGGAGGAACTGACTGAGGCTGGCGTGCCCAGTAGACAGGTACGCCACGAGCTGTTTGCCGGCTGAGCCAGCGCCTGGTCAAGGGTCCCCTTGCCGCAGCAATCACGAAGCAAGGACGTGGCGCTGCGAGATAGGGTGGATGAAACATGAACTACTACGAAGGGACCCCCCAGCCATGACGAAACTCGCGGTCATCTACTACTCCGCCACCGGCCACGGCACGAAAATGGCCAACCTGATCGAGCAGTTCGCCCAGGCGGCTGGCGCCGAGGTGCGCGTCCGCCACATCGCCGAGCAGGTCGATCCGGCGGTCTTCGCAGGCAACCCCGCCTGGTCGGCAAACTACGAAGCCACCAAGGATCTGCCCGCCGCCACCGGTGAGGACATCGTCTGGGCCGACGCCGTCATCTTCGGCTCCCCCACCCGCTACTCCAACGTCAACGGCTCGTTCCAGATGTTCATCGACACCCTGGGTGGCCTGTGGGCCCAGGGCAAGTTGGCCAACAAGGTCTACGCCGCCTACACCTCGTCGCAGACTCTGCACGGCGGCCAGGAGACCACGCTGCAGCACATCTACCAGATGGTGATGCACCTCGGTGGGATCATCGTGGTACCCGGTTACACCGACGGTCTCAAGTTCGCGGACGGCAACCCGTACGGTGTTTCCCACGTCACGGGTCCCAACAACCAGAACGAACTCGACCAGGCGACCATCGATGCCCTCGAGCACCTGACCAATCGGGTGCTGGACATCTCCGGAAAGCTCACCAACTGAGTCCATCTCAACAAGCCTTCGCCAACAGCCCAACTCGGCCCAGCGCCTGGTTGGGCTGTTGGCATCCCGCAGGGACTCCTCCACACAGGATGCGACTCGCCTACGATGGAGATCCGGCCGAACGCCGGCCGCTGCAGTGACCGGAAGGGATCGATATGCCCAAGCCCGTCGTCAACAAGGCAAGCACCGTCTGGAATGGGGACCTGACTTCCGGGTCCGGAAAGACCTCGCTCGACAGCTCCGGCGCCGCCAGCTTCGACATGGGATGGTCGGCACGCTCGGAGGGTGTCAAGGGCACCAACCCGGAGGAGCTCATCGCCGCCGCCCACGCCACGTGCTATTCGATGGCCTTCGCCCATGGGCTGAAGGAGAACGGCACACCGCCCGAGCAGATCAATACCAACGCCGAAGTCACCTTCGACGCGAGTATCCCCGCAATCACCGGCATCAAGTTGACAGTCAATGCCCAGGTGCCCGATATCTCCGAAGATGACTTCCAGCGGATCGCCGAGGAGACAAAGACCGGCTGCCCCGTCAGCAAGGCACTCGAGGCGGTGCCGATCGAATTGAGCGCCACGCTCGCCTGAACTTTCCCATGACGGCTGCCCGCAGTTGGGCTACCTCACGATCCGGGGTCGGCGGGCGAGGTGCGGAGGCGTCCGAGCACCGCGTCCAGCATCGGCTCGGTGAGCTTGCCAGTGAAGGTGTTCTGCTGGCTGACGTGGTAGCAACCGACCAGCCGTACCGGGCGTCCGTCGGGCAGCGTCAGTTCGGCCTCGGCACCGTGCCCGAACCTCGGTTTGGGACGCGGCACCCGCCAGCCGAGCCGCCGGGCGGCGGCCAGGATCGAGTCCCAGGCGATGCCGCCCAGCGCGAGCAGCGATCGCAGCTGCGGTTGGCTGAGCTGCAGTTCCCGGTCGAGCCACGGCGAACAGGTGAGCTTCTCCTCAGTGGTCGGCCGATTGGCAGGCGGCGCGCAACGCACCGGCGCGGTGATCCGCAGATCGTCGAGCTGCAGACCATCGCCGGACGCCCAGGAGGTCGGCTGATTGGCGAAACCGGCGCGGAATAGCGCAGCGTAGAGCCAATCGCCAGAGCGGTCACCGGTGAACATCCGACCGGTCCGGTTGGCACCGTTCGCCGCTGGCGCCAGCCCGACGACCAGCACCGACGCGTCCGGATCGCCGAAGGACGCCACGGGACGTCCCCAGTAGGGTTCCAGAGCGAAGGACGCGCGGCGTCGCGTGGTGGCCACCTCCTCACGCCACGCGACCAGACGCGGGCAGGCGCGGCAGACCGACACCCGCGCGTCCAACACAGCTTGGCCGTCGGCGGACTCGGCCGCCTCGATGACCGCGGCACGGTCGCTCGCTATCGGAGTGGCCGGCGTTGCCAGATCACCCGGCCAGCCGCTGCCCGCTGGCACCGGGGACGCGAAGAGCCCGCCGATCAGCGGGTGCCGAGCACGTCCCTCATCCGCCCCGTTCAATCCGCCGCCGCACCCGCGATGAGCCTGGCCAGATCCGCCGGCTTCGACCACATCGGCCAGTGGCCGGTCGGCAGATCATTGTATTTCACCTCGTAGTCGAGCAGTCCAGCCAAGAAGGGGGCGCCCTGGGCGGCGTACTCCTGGTAGGCGCTGGCCGGGAAGGCCGTACAGATCGCGGTCATCGGCACCAACTTTCGAGCCGGGTTCTGTAGCGAAACCGGCTCCGCTACCGCGCCGTGGGGCTGCGGCACGGCGCGCTCGCGCATTATGGCCAGCTGCTCTTCGGTCAGGTCACGGAACGACCCTTCGTCCACCAGGCCCTGCCAGGCGGCGTCCAGCGTCAGGTCACCGAGCTGATCGGGATACATCGCGATGCCATCGACCGGCGGCGCGGTATCCACCAGCACCAACCGGTCGACCAGCCGATTGATCGATCGCCAGCGTGCCGGGGAATGCCGCCCCCGAGTGCGCCTGCCACCAGCACGCGCCGGTCAGCCGGCGCCTGCAGGGCGGCAACGATGGCGGCCGCCTGTTCGGCAAGTCCGACAGCCGCCGGACCAGCTGCGTCCAACCCGGGCAGGGTCAGCGCGTCCACCTCGAAGCCCCGCTCCCGCAGCAACGGCGCCAGTTCGTCCCAAGCCCATGCGCCCAACCAGAAGCCGGGCACCAACACGATTCGCGTGCTCATGAACCGACGCTAACAGCGACCAATGGCAAAACTGCCAGCGATCGGCGTCCGCAACTATTGCGTCCCACCAAGTGCGGCCAGCAACTCGGCGGTGTCGAGGATCTCGTGCGCGTAGGTGGGCCCATTGATTTGGTGCGCCGCGTGCATCGCCTCTGCCGATCGAGCCGCAGTGGCATCGGTGACCAGCGTGATGTGGAAGCCGAGTTCCATGCCGAGTCGCGCGGTCGCCTCGATGCAGGTGTTCGCCATGAACCCGACGAGGATGAGCTTCTCGTGACCATGACGCCGCAGCTGGTGCTCCAGGTTGGTGTTGGGGAAGCCGGCTGGCCCCCAGTGCTCGGTCACCACGACGTCGCCCGGTTGCGGCTGGAAATCGTCGTGGAAGCTGCCACCCCAGGAGCCTTTCGCGAACGCCTGCCGCTGGTCGCCCGCCTGTTGGGACGGCGACAAGTACTTCCAGCCGTCGTAGTGACCGGGCTCCCAGCGATGGTGCGGCACGTGGTACACGGCGATGCCAGCAGACCGAGCAGCCGCCACGATCGAACGCAAGTTGTCCAGCACGCCCACCGAATCGGACACCTCCTGGACGGCGGGGTACAGCTTCCCGCCTTCGCTGAGGAAGTCGTTGTAGAGGTCCACGCACAGCAGGGCGGTGATCCGGGATTCATAACCGGTTGACATGGCACGCTTCCTTGATCGCAGGGGATAGAATAGATTCGTATCGTAATCTAATTACGGGGCGGATGGAAGAGATCGGAGAATCTCATGGGCAGGGCATCACGCGCGGAAGCCGAACGCAATCACGCGCACATTGTCGCGACCGCAAATCGGCTCTTTCGCGAACGGGGAGTCGAGAACGTGTCGATCGCAGAGGTGATGGCTGCGTCCGGGCTGACCACAGGCGGCTTCTACAAGAAGTTCGCCTCGAAGGACGCTCTGGTTGCCGAGGCCCTCGAGTTCGCCTTCGGCCAGGCAGTGGCGTCCTGGCAGCAGGCACCCGGGAATGCCGCAGATCGGCTGTCCGGGCTGGTCAGCCACTACTTTCAACCACGCCCGCCCGAACGCACCTGCCCGATGCTGGCCTTCTGCAACTCGACCGCCGTCAGTGGCGCGCCCGCCACTGTCGAGGCCTACGCAGCCGGGGTCGCCGACCTACTGGAGGCCTTCGAGCAGACAGCCGACCAGTCCGTATCGGACGACGAGCCCCTGGTGTTGTTCGCTGCCATGGTCGGCGCTGGCATGCTGGCCCGCGCCGCCGGTCCAACCCCGCAGATTCGAGGCATCCAGGACGCGGTACTCGCCGCAGCTGGGCGGTACTCCTCAGATCATCAGGAACCCGCCGAAACCCTGAATTCGGCACAGTCGTGAACCCGGCAAGCGCTTACCTGCGGGTTTTCAGCAAACGACTGTGCAGAAATCAGGTTTTGGTCTCAACGAGACTGCGGCAACCGGACGCTGCGCCGCGTCCGAACCGGATTGGACGGCGGCGGCACCATCGGGCCGATATCGCCATCGGGGGCTTCATCCAGGTCGACCATCACCGGCGCGTGATCGCTCGGGCCGGTGCCCTTGCGGGCCTGCCGGTCGATCCACGCTGCTGTCACCCGGTCGGCCACCGGCTGTGAGGCCAGCACGAGGTCGATGCGCATGCCCAGGTCCTGATGGAACATCCCGGCACGGTAGTCCCAGTAGGAGAAGACCCGCTCTTGCGGCCAGCGCTGCCGCACCACGTCCACCAGCCCGAACGCTGCGATGCGGTCCCGCTCCGGCGCCGTGACGTGGGTGTGGCCGACGAACGCGGCGGGGTCGAACAGATCGGCATCGGCAGGGGCGACGTTGACATCACCGCACAGCGCAACCTCCGCTGGCCCGGATGCCACCGCGGCTGCCAACGCGTCCAGCCACGCCAGCTTGTATCCGTAGTGATCCGAGTCGACCGTGCGTCCGTTCGGCACGTAGAGACTGTGGACGCGCACCCCGTCGCAGGTGGCGCTCACCGCCCGCGCTTCGGCGCGTCCGTCGTAGTCAGGTTGGCCCGCGAAGCCCAACTCGACGTGGTCCAGGCCGACCCTGGACAGAATCGCCACTCCATTCCACTGGCCCTGGCCATGATGGGCGAACTGATAACCGCGTGCGGTCAACTCGCCGCCCAGTTCCACCTCGAAGGCGTAGTCGGTCAGCTTGGTCTCCTGCAGACAGACCACATCGGGACGCCGCTCGTCCAGCCAGGGCAGGAAGCGCGGCACACGCTGCTTGATCGAGTTCACGTTCCAGGTCGCGATACGCACACCCCGAGGCTACCCGGCAACGCCTTTACACTCGTCGCTTCGCCAAGTTGACTTCACCGCAATGAGGCTGGTCAACCGGCTCGCGTCCCATCACCGACTGAGCCGCGAGTACGCTGGAAGCTGCAGCGCTGCCCGCACCACAACGGGAGACATCATGCTCGTGAGAAAGTGGCGTTACCTCTTGGTTGGGTTGGCCGCCCTCGTGGGCTGCACCGGCACCCCCGGCCAGATTGACAGTCCCCCACCGGTGCCAACTCCGTCCGGACCACCACCCGCCGTGCAGCCGGGCGATTGTCCGGACCCGGCGAATACTCCACTGACCGGTGGGGGCTTCGAGATCCCTGAGGGCGCAAGCTGGGCGCGCGTCTGCACCTCGACGACGGGCACCGGCAGCGATCAGGATTCGGGCGCCGAGGCCCGCAAGTCACCGCCGGACGCGCTGGTCACCAATCTGGACGGTCTCATCGCCTATGCAAATGCCCTACCAAAGATGCCTTCCGATGCCGTGTGCACCATGGAGTTCGGCCCCGCCTACACGCTGGTCTTCGGTACCCGACGGCAGCACCACGATGGTGACCGGCGAGCTGTACGGCCGCCGACCTGTCGGGATCGTGCCGGCGCCGGCGAACTGCTCAACGACTTCGGCAACCGGCTGCGGGCGCAGCGCGACGCCTACCCGCAGATCGCGCCCGCCGCCGACAGCTGCGCCGAGCCACCCGAGGGCTTCGGCGACCGGTTCGTGCAACCCGCGCCGCACCAGACGACGGCCGCCTACGTCGTCGCGACCCCACCGGACAACTACCAACGGGTCGTCCGGCAAATCGAGGAATGGCCCGCCCTGCTGGACGAAATGCAACGCGAGTCGCGCTCTCCCGCGCCGCCTGCGTCCGAGCCTGGTGACGGCACTACGAGCTTCGGCCCCGCGGTCGAGATTGACGCCACCAACCCGCAGTGCGAGGCCCTCACCCTGCAGGTCTCTGACAAGGTCGCCTACTGGACTGATCCGACCGCTGGGCCGATGGTCTGGCAGCTCTCGGACGAAGCGTTGGCCATCCTGCAGCCCTATCTCGACTGGGCGGCGGCCACGATCGAGCCCTTCCAGCTCCCCCCGATGCCCGACCCAGCCAAGGTGTGCGCCGAGGCGGCGGGCCTGACGACCGCGCGTCCATTCGAACCTGATGTCGAGAACTGGGTAGTGGCCTGCTTCCAGGCGAACGATGACAGCCTCCTCGGCGAGGTGCTGCCGCGCGGCGACCGGACGCAGGCACTGCGCAAGTTGATCCTCAACCCGGAACCGAAACCGCTCGACCCCGGACCCTGCGACCAACTACTCGACATGCTCGTGGTGGTCGCAACCGACGGCCAGCTCTTCCCGGTCAGGGTCGCTTGCCTGGGCGGCTACGAGACGGTGGAGGGCACCGGCAAAGTCTCGCCGACCGAATCCGAACTGATCGATGTGGCGGCGGCCCGGGCTCGCCTGGTGGGTCGCTGAGCTTGCCCGAGGCAAACGTCCAATCTGAGTTCAGCGCAGTCGTGGACCGGATGGACGCCTTTGAGGGCATTCTGGACACACGACTGTGCGCAATTCAGATTCGAGCCCAGGTAACCCGCGGACGTCCCCGTTGAGCGCCGCAATCGACACGACCACCCGTAGGAGCACTCATGAGCACAACCGGCCAGCCGAGCTGGATTGACCTCGGCGTCCCTGATCTCGAGATCAGCAAGCACTTCTACAGTTCAGTCTTCGGCTGGACCTACGTCGACTCGGGCGAAGAGTTCGGCCACTACCACCAGATCTTCGGCCCCGATGGCAGGATTGTCGGCGGCCTGATGCAGAACTTCGACCCGGCGGACAATGCGAACGTCTTCTGGGAGGTCTACTTCGCCACCCCGGACGTCGAGGCGAGCCTGGCAAAGGCCTCCGAGCTGGGCGGCACCGTTGTGGTGCCGACGATGCAGGTGGGCGAGATGGGCACGATGGGCATCGCGACCGCGCCTTCGAGCGCCCAGTTCGGGCTGTGGCAGGCCGGCACCGTGACCGGTCTGGACATCACCAACACCCCCGGCACACCGATCTGGTTCGATACGCCAACCCCTGATGTGTCCGGGGACGCCGCCTTCTACCAGGCACTGTTCGGTTGGGACGTCCGGTATGCAGGTGACGACCCGCAGTCCGGGTTCGCCACTGTCGGACCCTACGAGTCGGCCCAGATTGGACTGTTCGACGGCACCGAGATGTTCGGCGCTGACCTCGCGTCCCAGTGGCGCGTCTTCTTCAAGGTCGCCAACATGGACGCCACAGTGGCCGCGATCAATGCCAACGGGGGACACATCACCGACGGACCCGAGGAACTGCCCGAGGAGTCCAGCGAAACGGGCCGACCCCAACAGTGCGCGACCGTCGTCGACCCCGACGGCGCAGTCTTCCTGATCATGGACTGACCCGACTCGGGGCGCTACCACACCATCGCCGCCCCCGACCCTCCATCCTGCGCCCAATTCTGAGTTGAGCGCAGTCGTTGATCCAGAAAGCGCTTGCCCGGGCATTTCGGACGCACGACTGTGCTCAACTCAGGGTTTAGCGCCAAGCAGAGCGCGTCCCCGTCAGAGCGCGCCGAGGCGATCACGTGGCGGGAACGTACCGTCTGCCACAATGGCGAGGTGGCACCTCATCAACAACCCGCAGCCCTGACTGCCGTGCGTCAACGTCTGGCCTTCGGGGTGGGCAACGCGGCCGCTTGGGCGTCCCGGATGACCGGACGAGGGACAGGCGCCTCCATCCGTGGGGCGCTGATGATGCGGATCGACCCCGGCCTCTTCCGCCGGCTGCTGTCCGGCAAGCGCATCGCCGCTGTCTCCGGCACCAACGGCAAGACCACCACGACTCACCTGCTGACCGCCGCGTTGCGCGCTTCGGTCGCCGACGCCCGCGACGTGGTCAGCAACCCGGACGGAGCGAACCTGCGCGAAGGCGTGGTGTCCGCGCTGTCGACGCGTCCGAAAGCCCCGATCGCCGCCCTCGAGGTTGACGAACAGGTCGTGCCAGACCTGATCAAGCACGGCCGCCCCGAGGTGCTGATCATGCTGAACTTCAGTCGCGACCAGCTTGACCGCCACCACGAGATCAACGCGCTGGGTCGCCGGTGGCGCAAGGCGCTGACCGAGGCCGGCGCCCAGGGCCCGGTGGTCATCGCCAACGTGAAGGATCCGCTGGTCGCGTGGTCGGCACAGCCCGCCCGCAAGGTGATCTGGGTGGATCTCGGCACCCAGTGGTCGGCCGATTCGGCCTTGTGTCCGGCCTGCGGATCGGTGCTGACCGACGCTGACGGACGCTGGGACTGCCCCGGTTGCGAACTGGGTGAACAGTCCCCCGACTATCGCGTCGAGGGCGACGAAGTGGTGACGGCCGCCGGTGAGCGTTGGCCGCTCGACCTGCAGGTGCCGGGCCGGTTCAACCGCGGCAATGCTGCCTGCGCGTTGGCGGCCGCGATCGAGATGGGCGTCTATCCCCCGGTTGCGATCCGCGGCATGCGCAACGTGAAGGCGCCGGCCGGCCGGTTCGCCATCGGCACCTACGGCGACACGAAAGCACGTCTGGTGCTGGCGAAGAACCCCGCCGGCTGGGCTGAGTCGCTGCTGGTGATGGAGTCCGATCCGGTGATCCTGGCCATTGACTCGCTGATCGCCGACGGCACCGACGTCAGCTGGTTGTGGGACGTCGACTACGAGCAACTGGCCGGCCGCCGGGTGATCGCGACCGGACCGCGATCAACTGACCTGGCCATCCGGCTGAGCTACGCCGAGGTCGAACACGAGGTGATCCCCGACATCGCCGACGCGCTCAAAGGCCCGTTCGATGGCACCGTCGACGTGCTGGCCACCTATTCGGCGTTCCTGCGGTTGTGCCGCATGGGAGGGGTTGAGCTTAAATGACCCACAAGATCGTGGTGGTCTACCAGTCGCTGCTAGGCATCTACGGCGACCGTGGCAACGCGAAGGTGCTTGTCAAGCGCCTGCAGTGGCGCGGTCTGGACGCGGAGTTGGTGGACATCGAGCCTGGCCAGCCGGTCCCGCCCGATGGCTTGGTCTACCTGCTGGGCGGTGGCGAGGACTGGGCGCAGATCGCCGCAGTCAAGGCGCTGGTCGCCGATGGCGGTCTGCACCAGGGGCTGGACGCAGGCGCCGTCCTGTTCGCGGTCTGCGCCGGCTACCAACTGTGTGGCCACTCCTTCACCGTCGGTGAGAACGACGAGGTCTACCAGGGCCTCGGGCTGCTGGACGTCGAGACCCGACGCGGCGCCGAGCGCGCGGTCGGCGAGATCCTGACGCACTGGACGCGCCCCGATGGCAGCGTCGAGTTGATCACCGGCTTCGAGAACCACGGTGGCCTCACCAGCCTGGGCTCCGACGCCACCCCGTTCGCCAAGGTGGAGGTGGGTGTCGGCAACGGCACCGACGGCTTCGACGGCGCGGTGCAGGGCCATGTCATCGGCACCTACCCGCACGGTCCGGTGCTGCCGCGCAACCCTGCGCTGGCCGACCACCTACTAGAGCTTGCCCTGGGGCACCCACTCGATCCGCTGCCGCGTGTCGACGTCAACGAAGAGCACCAGCGGCTGCGTGACCAGCGACTGCAGGTGGTTCGGACCACCAAGAACCGCGCCGAGCAGACCCGCTGAGCCCGCCGCTCAGTCCCAGGACCGGCCCAGACCGAAGATGTTCTTGCGCTTGCGCATGCCCGAGGCGATGAAGGCGAGCAACACCAACCCGGCACAGACCAGCGCCATCCCCCCGAGCAGGTAGTTGCGCGGTTCACCGACGATCCGCTCCAGCCCCAGCCAGGTAAATCCCCAAACCACCGCCGCACCGACCGCGAACTGTCGGAACAGCCGTCCCGCCATGCCCAGCGCCCCGGCCAACAGCACGCCGCAGGCGATCATCGCGATGATCAGGTAGAGCCGGTCCTCGGCCAGGTCGAAGGCCTCCACGACGACAGCCACCAGGACCAGGGCCTGGACGGAGACGAACCCGAGCACCAGGCCCCAGCCGATGTCGGTGGCCAGGTTCTCGCCCGGGCCCGACGAGCGGTGCTTCGCCAGCCGCCAGACGAGCAGGCAGAGCGCGGTGATCTCGAAGACCAGAATGATCGCCGCCGGAATAACCAATCCCTGACGAGCCACGATGATCCAGGCCAGGTGAGCGACGCCGGCCACCAACCCCGGCCAGTACAACGACGCCATCCGCTCGGACGCGTGGTTGGCCGGCAACCACACCCAGACGATGAACGCCAACAGTCCGACGACGATCGGCCACCAGATCCAGAAGGCGCGGGCGTCCAGAGACAGCAGCGTTGCCGAGGGACCGAAGACACTGGTGGTGATCTCGCTCGCCGGTTCGGCCATGGCCGCGATCACCGATCCGATGATCACCAGCACGGCGGCCACCGTGTTGAGTCCAGGCGCCAGCAGCGACCCGGGGTCGAGCGGTTGGGCGGCCGCTGGCTGCTTGGCCGCGACCGGCGCCGACTTGGTGGCGGGATGCGCGTCGGACCGCTCGGTCGGGCCCTTCGGGTAGGTCACTGCGTCTTCCTTTCGCCGAGCCGGACGCGAAGCTGCGTCCGCTCGTCGTGTGCGGCGGCAAGCTTGGACCATCCTGCCACGCAGGCCGCCGTCATGACCGGCCGATCGTCTCGCAAACCGCCCACGAACCGAGACTGGCCTGCTGGGCCGCCGCCATCAGGTCCCGGTAGCCGGGGCCGCGCTCGGGCGTGGGTTCGCTGTGCGGCCACCAGGCCGCAGCCAGCCCCTCGGTGATCAACACGCTTCCCACGTCCACCCCCGCGACCTCCAGGTAGCCGAGGTAGCGACCGAAGCGGTCCTGCGCGTCCGCGTAGGGGTCGGTGACCAGGCTGGCCTGGTCATGGCCGGCGAGCAGTTCCTTGAGCCGGTCGGTCGCCTGCTGCCCGCCGCATTGCCCGAACTCCGGAGCATCGACGCCGAGCAGCCGCATGGTGGCGGGCTGGCCGTCGATCGTGATGGCGACCGAGTCCCCGTCCCGGACGTGGTCGATACCGACCGGTGTGCCGACGCCAGCGGTGGGCGTCGGGGTCTCGGTGGCCCGGCCGGGGAAGACGAAGGGGTTGCAGCCGACCAGAACCAGCGCGATCGCCGCACCCACCACTCGCCCGAGAAGTTTCGGCAGGTTACTCACCCACCTCCCCGTCGACCGCCTCTCGCAGCAGGTCGGCGTGCCCGTTGTGGCGCGCGTACTCCTCCAGCAGGTGCAGCAGGATCCAGCGCAGGTTGGGCGCAGTCCCGTCGCGTCGCGCCCTGGCGGCCTGTTGGTCGAGCCCCTGGCCCGTGTCCAGCGCCCTGGCCAGCACTTCACCGGACTGCTCGACGGCTTCCAGCCAGAGGGTGCGCAATTGTTCGGGGGTGTCCTGGGCGGCGGAATGCCACTCCCAGTCTGGGTCGGCGTCCCAGTCTGCCTGCGCCCAGATCGGGTGCGGCTCTTCGCCGGCGAATCGGTAGCGCATCCAGAAGTCCTCGACATAGGCCATGTGTTTGAGCAGGCCGCCGAGGGTCATCGTCGTGGGGTGAATGGACGCAGCCAGGCCTGCGGCGTCCAGACCGCGCGTCTTCCAGTCCAAAGTGGCGCGCTGGTAGTCGAGGAAGCCGAGGAGGGTTTCGAGTTCGCCGCCGGTCAGCGGCGGTTCGATGCGTCCCTGGGGGTCAACACTCATGGGTCGAACTGTACGGTTCGCAGACCCCCCAGCAGGTCAGGACGCGACGGGCGGCATCAGCACGGTGGTCTCGTCGCTGCCGACTTCGTGGCTGCCTTCGGGGTGCAGCAGCCGCGATCGCGCCGCCCGGGCGCGCAGCCGTTGCTGCGCCAGCAGGCCCCACGGATGCCGGATCCGCGGGCCGATCGCGCCCGTGGGCAGCGCCCGGCCCAACTGGGACGCGCGCCAGTCGTCGCGCAGTTCGAGGTAGCGGGCCAGGTCGATCTCGGCCAGGATCTGTTCGATCGCGCTGGCGATGCTGCCGCGCAGCAACCACAGCCCGGTTTGCCCGGGGTCGACCTTCATCCAGCTGACCAGGTCGTTCAGGGATTCACGGACGCCATCCAACTCCCGCTGCAGGTCCACCTCGGCTTGGGACGGGGAGCCCAGGACGTCGGCCTCGACCAGGTCGGCGAAGGCGGCCATGGCGGTGCCGAGCCGGTGCAGGACGCGGGCCAGTTCGCGGCGCACGTCATCGCCGTAGCCGTCGTCCAGGGTGGCCTCGCTGGGTGCCTCGGCGGCCATCACCTGGAAGAGGTGGGCGCTCGACAGCAGGCTGCGTTCCAGCGCGCCCAGCCCGTGCCGGAGCAGCGGGACGACGTCGGCCTGGAAGATCTGCCGGGTGTTCCATTTCTGGACGTCGGCTGCCTCTTCGAAGACGGTCTCGGCGGCCCGGGCCAGTGGGGCGACCTGCCAACTGGCGGCCAACCAGCGGCTGGCTGCGTCCTTGGTCATCGGACGCCGGCCGACATGCTCGGACGCGTCGCTGAACACTTCCTGCAGTCGGGCGGCGACCTGCCGCAGGCCACCGGTCAGGTCAGCGGTGCGAACGTGCCGGGGCAGCAGCAGCGGCAACCCGATCCCGACGACGGTGCCGATCACGGTGGTGGCGAACCGGGTGAACGCGGCAACGTCCACGCCGGCCGAGCCGAGGATGAGCATGGCGCTGATCGCTGTCTCCAAGGAGGCCCCTTCGAGGCGCAGTACCCGGGCAGCGAGCAGTGCGGCGAAGACCACCGCGGCAAGCGACCACCACTGCAGGCCGACGAAGGTCGCGACCACCAGCGCTATCCCAATGCCGGTGACCACCGCGACCACCCGGACCATGCCCGCCCGGAACGAGCCGCGCAGCGAGGCCTGCATGACCAACAGCGCGGTCAGCGCCCCGGTCAGGTCGACCGGTGCCGGCAGCAGGGTGACGGTCAGCAGGTAGCCCAGTACTGTCGCCAGGGTCAGGCGGCCGACGTCGGCGACCGCCTCGCCGAGGGCGCGGCGCAGTTCGGCGGGACCGCTGGGCAGCCCCGGCCAGATCTTGCGCAGCTTGTCGCGCACATACCGAAGGTTCAGCATCGGCTTCGACGCTAGCTCGCTGGCAGCGCCGATCCCGAGCAGCCTGGCAACCCGATTGCCTTGGTGGTTGCCGTGTTGCCAACCGCGTTGGCACGGCGTCAGTCGGTGCCTCGCAGTTCGCGGCGGTTCAGCCAGTGCTGGATGGTCTGGCCGGCCAACGTCGCGGTCGCCATGAAGGCGAACAGGGTCGGCACCAGGATGAAGTTTCGCTGCCACCTGGTCGGCATCCAGAGCCCTTCGGGCACGACGACGCGCTCGGTCTCGAAGACCTCGTCCTCGCCCTCGTAGTGACTGACCCAACGGTCCCGGACGACCACCGCCACCTCGCCCGACAACGGCGTGTACGACAGGACCTGGATGAAACTGCCGATGTCGCGATTCTCGGACTGCCACTGGACGACGGTTCCCCGGCAGATCTGCAGCACCAGTTCGGTGCGTCGGCAGTCGCTGATCTGGACGACACCGCTGCCCAGGATCTCTGGGGTGCCGGCCATCATGAATGCGCGACCCATCGCGGTCACCAGGACGCCGGTCAGCAGGATCGCCGCGACGACCCGGCCCGCCGGGCCAAGACGCTGCTTGTCGTCCCGCTTCTTCGACGCCATCACTCACCCCCGCCTCTGGACGCTACCGCTCACTCCTCCAGCGTGGTCAAGTCGCCCTCGTCCTGGCCGAGCGCCCGGGCCTTGAGGACGCGACACATGATCTTGCCCGACCTGGTCTTGGGCAGTTTGTCGGTGAACTCGATGGCG
>JAXGOU010000028.1:0-26249 GCA_040767325.1 Brooklawnia sp.
GACCGTGTCCCCGCACGTCGCCGATGTGGGACGCGCTGCGTCCGCCCTGAACCCCTTGGCCGTCCTGCAGCCCACGCAGGCTTGCGAGGAAATGCTCACCCAACTCGGCGCACCGTGTCGGGTAATCGCCTTCGATCAGCTCATCCAGGACGGCCAGTGCCGCCGCAGAGCAGATCGGGTTACCGGCCATCGTGAGCAGCGCGGACGCCGCAGGCTTGTCAAAGACCCAATCGGGCCCGATCGCGGCGCTGATCGGCAGTCCGCCACCCAGCGACTTGCCCAGGCAAACGATGTCCGGCGTGATGCCCTCCAACTCGTAGGTGTTGAAGCGCCCCGGCCGAGCCAGACCCATCTTCACCTCATCGACCATCAGCAGCGTGTCGTAGCGCTTCACCAACTCGGCCAGCTTGGCCAAGAAGCCCTCCGGAGGGACCACGAAGCCACCGTCGGACAGGATCGGCTCCACCGCGACGCAGGCCACGTCGCCACCCTTGAGCACGTCCTCGACCCGGGCCAGCGTGTCGTCGACCGAGGCCTCGATCGTGCCCGCGTGGGGCCGGAACGGGTTGGGGTAGGGCAGGAAGACACCATGCGCGTAGGGCGTTGCGCCCCCTTCGACGAGCACGCCGGAGACCGACTGCGCCAGGCCGAATCCGCCATGGTACGAGTGTTCGAAGGCCACGATGGTCTGCTTGCCGGTCGCCGTCCGCGCACAGCGCAGTGCCACGTCACAGGCGTCCGAGCCGGCCAGGCCCAGGTAGACCCGCCGATCATCGGCGCCGGGAACCAGTTCGAGCAGCCGTTCGGCCAGCCGCACCGCATTCCAGTGCATGATCGAAAGGCCGGCGCTCGGCGGGCCCTGATATGCCTCGGCCACCGCAACAGCAACCCGTGGGTGGCCATAACCAAGCCCGGCAGCCGTCCAGGTGGAGGTCAGGTCGAGGTAGTCACGGCCGGCGAGATCGGTCAGATGGGCGCCCTTGCCGGACGCCATGGTGGCGGGGAAGAAGCGGAGCTTCTCGACCCCGGCGATCACGGCTGCGTCGCGCGCGATCAGGTCAGCAGTCTGGTCTGCCATGTCAATGCTCCTCACTGCACAAATGCGAACGGGCGGGCGGCCCGAAGGCCAACCCGCCCGCCCGGAAAACTCATCGATTCGGACGATCCTCGGGTGATGCCGGGCGCGGCACCTGCTCGATGAACTTGTTGGCGATGTCGATGCGCCGCATGAAGACGACGCCCTCCTGCTCCTTCGCCCAGGCGATGAACTCGGCCAAGCCGTGGATGCGGGCCGGGTTGCCGGTGATCCTGGGGTGGATGCCGATGCTCATCATGCGTCCGCAATCGTCACCGTCATCCAACAACTGCTGCACGGTGCGCTTGGCGATCTCGACGAAGTCGCTGGGGGCCGCGAAGCCCGTCCCCATGATGTACCGGCAGTCGTTGACCACCAGCGAGTAGGGCACCACCAGATGCGACTTGCCGTTGATGAACGTCCAGTAGGGCAGGTCCTCACCGTAGTAGTCGGAGTCGTAGAGGAAGCGCCCGTCCTCGACCAACAGCTCGCGGGTGTTGGTCGACATCTCACGGCAGTACCAGCCCTGCGGGGTGAGGCCCATCGTGGCGAAGGAGTCCATCGCCATCTCGATGAGGTCCTTCTCCTCCTCACGCGAATAGTTGTAGTGGTCGATCCAGCGATAGCCGTGGCCGACCAACTCGTCGCCGCGCTGCTTGATCTTCTCGGCAACCTCGGGGTTCCGCTCGAGTGCCACGGCGGCGCCGAAAATGGTGATCGGCACATCGAGCCGGTCGAAGGTTCTGAACATGCGCCAGATGCCGCAGCGGGAGCCGTACTCGTACATCGACTCCTTGGCCAGGTCGCGCTGTTCGTCCACCTGGAACGGCAGTTCATACATGCCGTCATTGACGTTGTCGCCCATGGCGAAGGTCAGTTCGGAACCTTCTTCGTAGTTGATCACGATGTTGATTGCGACCTTGGCATCGTTCTCCCAGCGGATCCGCGGCGGGTTCGGGCCGTAGCCGACGATCTCGCGATCGGGGCCGGGGACACCGGGGATGTCGTCGTTTCGGTACCAGTGGTTCTTGGGTACCTGGTTGGGATCTGGCATCTTTGCTCCTTTGCTCCGCTGACCGGCAGGTGACCAAATAGTGCTGTCAAGCCTAGTGTCCTCCGCGGCGTTAGGTGGCGGCTCTGACGGCTGCGCCGTGACCGGAGCGGCCGCGGGCTAGATTGTCGGCATGACCGAGCGGACCGTAGCGGTGCTGTCCCTGGGAGGGACGATCTCAATGACCCTGTCGGACGACGACGGCACGGCGCGTCCGACCCTCGGCGCCGACGACCTGGTCCGTCAATTGGGTCACTACCTCCCAGAAGTCCGGGTACGAGCAACAACCCTGGCCAAGGTCGGCTCGCCACAACTTCGGGTTCAGGACGCGATGCTCGCCCTGACCACAGCCCGTGCGGCAGTCACCGACGGCGCCGACGGCGTGGTGGTCATCCAGGGCACCGACACCTTGGAGGAGACCGCCTTCCTGCTCGACCTGCTCTGGGAGCACCCCGAACCGCTGATCCTGACCGGCGCGATGCGCTACGCCGACGATGCCGGGGCAGAGGGGCTGGGCAACCTGGTGGCCTCCGTCCGCGTCGCCTTCGATCCCGAACTGCGGGGCAATGGGGTGCTTGCGGTGATGAATGACGAAGTGCACCTGGCCCAGCAGGTGGTCAAGCGCGATTCGACGGCGCTGCAGGCGTTCACCTCGGCATCCTGGGGACCGATCGCCCGGGTGGTGGAAGGACGCCTGCACGTCGCCTATCGCCGCAGCGGTCCTCGCGTCCCGCTGCCCGACCCGACGCCCGGACCTGTCGCGATTCCCCTGCTCATCGCTGCCTACGACGACGACGGCGCCGCCATCGACGCGATCATTGCCTTACGTCCCCGCGGGATCGTGATCGCCGGCATGGGCTCTGGACACGTCCCGGTGCCAATGGCGGACGCCGCCGAGCGAGCGGTTCAGGCTGGGATCCCGGTGGTCTTCGCCACCCGCACGGGCGCTGGCACCACGACCACCGCCACCTATGGCTACCCCGGATCCGAAGCCGACCTATTGCGGCGTGGCCTGATTGGTGCGGGCTGGCTCGATCCCCTCAAGGCCAGATTGCTGCTGCACGTTCTGGTCTCCACTGGTCTTGGCCCGGACCAGATCCGGGCAGAGTTCGCGTCCCGCGGCTACTGAGTTCTGCCCCCAGATACCGGCAAACACACGTGAATCGCGGCGGGGACGGCGCGAACTGATCTGGATGGCAGTCACGACTTGGCCGGACGCAACACTGTCAATTCCGTTGGGGCTCCCTTAGAGTCACAAATCAGAACAGAAATGACCCCGTCGCCCAACCCGAGGTGACCCCGCTCCCCCGGGCGGCGGCTTGCACAACGGAGCCGCGCATGTCCACCATCACAGACGAGCCTCGTCATCATCAACAACCCGAAGTCGACACCACCAACGAGGAGTTCATGCTCGAGCCCGTGCCCCGGGCCGCGCGTCGATCCTGGTGGTCGATGTTCGTGATCTGGGTCGGTTTCGGATACGTCCCCACGGGGTTGATCGTCGGCGGCCAATTGGCCGGCGAATCGGGCGGCGGCATGCCGTTCGGGGCAGCCATCGGCACCATCATCATCGGGCAGGGCTTCCTGGTCCTGTTGACCTTCGCTCTCGGCCTGCCGGCGATGCGCCACGGCCTCAATCTGTCCCTGATCTCGCGCTACTCCTACGGCAACAAGGGCATCGTCCTGCCAATGGTGATCATGGCCTTCCTGACACTCGGCTGGTTCGCCTCCATCGTCGGCATGGTCGGTGACATCTTCGACGTCGCAGTGGGCGACCTCACCGGGATCTCCTTCAACGGCCTGACGCTGGAGTACATCCTGATCTCTGCCTTCTGGGGAGCCGTGTTTACCTACTCGGCCTGGAAGGGCATCGTGGCGATCGAGCGCATCTCGGGCGCAGCGGCCCCGTTCGTCCTGGTGGTCGCGATCATCGCGGCCGTCATGATGGTCAGCGAGGCCGGCGGCATGACCCCGGTGCTGGCCGAGGCCGCGACCAAGGGAGGCATGTCACTGGGAACGGGCGTGACGCTGATCGTGGGTGCCTGGATCGCGGGCGTCATCATGGGCGTGGACATCTTCCGTTATGCCAGAACCGCGTCCCACGTGTTCATCGGCGCGGGCGCCTGCTTCATCCTGACCAACCCACTGCTGAACATCATTGGCTACACCGGCTCGATCGCCACTGGTAGCTCCAACTTCATCGTCTGGATGACCACCAAGGGTGTCGTGCTCACCATCATCGGCGTCATCCTCTGGGTGCTGGCCCTGTGGACGACGAACATGTCCGAGTTGTACTGCAACGCGCTGTACCTTGGCCCGGCCGCGAACGCCATGGGCGTGCACTGGCCGCGCGGCAAGATCGTCATCATTGTCGGCATCATCGGGACGCTGCTTGGCGCGTTCGGCTTCTACTCGTACTTCTTCGCCGACTTCATCACGATCCTCGGCGCCGCCTTCGTGCCGTTGGCGGGGCCAATTCTTGCGGACTACTACGTGGTGCGTCGGCGGGAGTACTCCACGGGAGCGCCCAATGATCTGCCCGCGATTCGCATCCCCGCACTGGCTTCCTTCATCGTGGGCGCGATCCTCGGCATCGTTTTCCAGTACTGGCTCCCGCTGCCCTTCGACTTCCCGGCGGGTGTGGGCGCCCTGATCATCACCTTCGTGCTGCACATCATCCTGTCGAAGGCGCTCGCCAATCGCCCCGAGCAGGCGATTGTGGAGAGTCCCGGTTTCAAGTCGCCGACCCCCGAGGTCGTCGCCTGACGCAAGCCGGGCAACCGTAAAGGTGGGTGGCGATGGATTCACTCCATCGCCACCCACCGTTGTTCATGCGCTGAGCCGAGAACTGCGTGGGTCAAACTCGGCGCAGCGCCACGGCGCGGTCGCGGTCACGACACCGGGGCGCTCGCTGCCTGCTTGGCCTCGTAGGACCGCTTGCCGACCGCGAAGTAGTACACCGACGCCAGTCCGAGCCAGCCCACACCGACCGCGATCATCACCCAGCCACCGGGCACCCAGAACTGGCCCGCGTAGATGAGCAGGATCAACGCCACGGTGATCCACTGGATGTAGGGAGTACCAGGCGCGCGCCACTTCAGCGGGCCCTTCGCCTCCAGAATCTTGCGCATCCCGGGCTGCGACAACGCGATCATCAGCCAGGCGAACAGGAACCCGAAGCCCGAAAGACTGGCCAGCCAGACATACGCGAAATCGGGCGCGAACACAAAGAGCAACGCACCGAGGAAGAGCACCGCGCAACTGACCGCGATGGCTGCCGTCGGGGTCTGCCGGCCCGAGTGGACGCGAGAGAAGACCTCCGGGAAGTAGCCATCACGCGACAGCGAGAACAGCATCCGGCTGGTCGCGTACACGCCCGAGTCGATGCAGGACAGGGCTGCGGTGAGCACCACGAAGTTCATGATGTTTGCGGCAACGGGGCCACCGAGCACGCCCATCGCGTCCACGAAGGGACTGGAACTGGTGCCCGCCTTCGCCCAGGGCAACACCATGACCAACACCAGGATGGACAGCACGAACAGCACCACGATGCGGTAGATCGTGCTGCGCAGCACCTTCGGCAGATCGCGCTCGGGATGCTCCGACTCCTCTGCGGCGGTGCCGATGGCTTCGGTGCCGCCGTAGGAGAACATCACCAACAGCATTGCCCCGACCAGACCAACCAGACCGGCAGGCAGGAAGCCACCATCATTGACCAGGTTCGCCACCGACACCTCGGGTGTCGGGGTGATGCCGAAGATTGCCACGGCGCCCCAGAGGATGAACACGACCAGCGCGACGACCTTCACCAGGCTCAGCCAGAACTCGACCTCGCCGAAGAACGTGACACCCACCAGGTTGACGATCGTCATCAGCAACGCGACCACGAGACAGAACACCCAGATCGGCACACTGGGGAACCAGATGTGCAGGAAGGTGCCGGCGGCAATCGTCTCGGACGCGGGGCCGATCAGGAATGCCAGCCAGTAGGTCCAGCCGGTGGCCAGACCGGCCCAAGGGCCGAGCGCGATGGTGGCGTACTTCTGAAATGAACCGGCAACCGGCATGCCCACGGCCATTTCCATCAGTAGCAGCATGACGAGCAGGGTGATGATGCCGCCGACGAAGTACGCGATGATGACCGAGGGGCCCGCCTTGCCGATGGATGCACCGGCACCCAGGAAGAAGCCGGCGCCAATAACGCCACCGACGGCCAACATGGAGATGTGCCTCGCCTTGAGGCCCTTCTTGAGTTCGGAGTTTGTTTCGGACACGTCAGTTCTCCTCTATCGAGTATCCGGTGGGCATGCAGAACCAGACCGGGGACGCCCAAGAGTGGGCGGCCCCGCAACCAGTGCGTGCTAGAAGTGGCCGGGTTCGTCCGCGCCTGCGGGAAGGACGCGAATGCGTCCCGTGTTGGCGCTAAGTGGCATGGCGCCTGGACGGCGACTTGGCCAAGCGCCGACACGCTGACAATCGTCCATCGCTCCTCCTGAACCGCTGCGCATCTCAACGGCGGCAGACGCCGTCGGTTGGCTGCGGAATAGGTGGCGGACCCGAACCCGACACCAGCGGTGGCGGCGAGTTCGTCACTGTCTCCGCGGGAGATCCTACGCCTCGCGTGCGCTCACGACAAGGGTCTGTCGCAGGTGGTCATCGGGGCTCCACCGACCTGACCAACGTGGCCACTTGCGTAGCCCTTACGATCCACGATTTTCAACGATTCAGAGAACTCGGACAGACATGCCGACAATCGAATCATTGGCCCGGCATTCATCTCCGACACAATTTGATCTTGATCGTCCTCCCTATTGATCTTGAACTGCAGCCTCGAGTGGCATCCGCGAATTGAATACCGGACCAGTTCGATTGCCTGACAAGGTCACTCACTTCGTTTGCGTTCGGCCGGACGACCGTCGTGTACCGCGCCGGATAGGGTCTGGAAATTGATCTTGGGACCTGTAGATATGTTCTGTCTTTTCTCCGTTAAAGGTCTTTTAGATTACGACCGGGGTTGGCCAAAGGGAACACCAGTACCACGGACCCACAACCCCACGGGGACGCCCTGTTGGCCTCCCGATCAGCGTGGCTCGATCAGCCGCGTCCGCCGGTGGGTGAGGTGTCCAACCCGTAGGTGGCCTGGTAAGGAGCGATGTCGCCGGCGTGCAACTGCGCGATCAGCTCGGCGGCCCGGTCGATGTCGACGATGTCCACCGCCATGCCGCCCACCTCGTCGAAGCGGGCGATCGGCAACATGGCACTGGACACCGAGTCCCGGGTCAACTTGAGCAGCGCCTCGACCAGCGACAGCGCGTCCTCGACAACAAGTCCGCTGGGCTTCACCTTGGTCCACAAGGTGGTGACGAACTGGGTGAACCCGGCTGCGTCCGCCCTGGCCCACTGTCCGAGACGTTCCATCAGGCCGGTCAGGCAGGCGCGGTGCCGCTCGGTCCGGTCGAGGTCGCCGTTGGGCAGGCCGTAGCGTTCGCGCGCGTAGGTCAGCGCGTTGCCACCGGTCAGCGTGATCAGCCCGGACGCGAAGTAGACCCCGGACGAACCGGACTCGTGCCGGTTGAAGACATCGAAGCCGCCCAGGATCTCACTGATCTCGGTGAACCAGATGAACCCGGTCTCCAGGATGTAGTGGATCGGCAGATCACCGAGCAGGCGCGAAACCGACTGCGCAAGCAGTTGGACGCCGCCAATCGGGTAGGCGTCGTTGATCTTCGAGAAACTGCCGTCGGGCATCTGGGCGATGGTGTCCCGGGCGATCGACACGAGGTTGATCCGGCTGCGGTCGGCGTTTAGTTGCGCCACGCAGATCACATCGGAACGTGCATCGGCGTACAGGTCGGAGGTGCGCGAGTCCGACCCGACGATCAGGACGTTGACGATCCCGCTGGGCGGCAGGTTGGGCGCGACCACCGTCGGGGTCGGGGTGGGCGTGGGAGTCGGGGTCGGCGTTGGGGTGGGCCGCGGCGTCCGGGTCGGGCTGGGTGAACTCGGCGTGGGGCTGGGGCCGGGCTGCAACCGCGAACAACCGGCCAACAACGCCACCCACGCGGTGGTGGCCAAGACCTGACGACGACTCATACGGGATTCCACGCCGCACAGACTACGCGCGAGTCCTCGGAGGCGTCGATGAGACCTCAACGCCCGCTTGAGGCTGGCTCAAGCGGGCGTTGTGGATGGATCCGGATGGTGAGGGGTCAGGAAACCCGGGCACCCCGGCGCTTGTTGATCTGGTCGAAGGCGACCGCGAGCAGCAGCACCAGGCCCTTGATGGCCTGCTGCCAGGCGGCGTCCACCGCGAGGATCGACAGGCCCATGTTCAGCACACCCATGATGAGTGCACCGATGATGGTTCCCGAGACCCGGCCGATACCGCCGCTGACCGCCGCGCCACCGATGAAGCAGGCCGCGATCGCGTCCAGCTCGTAGTTCATGCCAGCCGCCGCCACCGAGGCGCCCGAGCGCGAGGTGGTGATGACCGCGGCGATCGCGGTGAGGAAGCCCATGTTCACGTACATCCAGAAGTGGGTCTTCGCCACGCTGATGCCCGACAGCCGCGCCGAGGCGATGTTGCCGCCGACGGCATAGATGTGGCGACCGAAGACGGTCCGGTTCATCAGGAAGTTGTAGGCCAGGATGAGCACCGCGCAGATGATGAGCACGAAGGGCGTGCCGATCGCGCTGTTCGACAGGATCACCGCGAAGCCGAGCAGCACCGCCGAGATGAGCGCCAGGCGGCCGATGAAGAGCCCGGCCGGATCGACGCGCAGCTCATGCTTGATCAGGGTGCGGCGCTTGCGGATCTCGCTGAACAGGTAGCCGGCCACCGCCAACACGCCGATCAAGAGCGTGAAGACATCCATGTTGCCGATGAAGCCGAGTGGGCCGACGATGCCGCCGTTGCTGATCTTGACGAAACCGGCCGGCAGACCCGCGATGGTCTCGCCGACCAGGACGATCGCCAGGCCGCGGAAGAGCATCATGCCGGCCAGCGTCACGATGAAGCCGGGGATGCCGACGTAGGCGACCCAGAAGCCGTGCCAGGCACCGATCAAGGCGCCGGCCGCCAGACCAAGGGCCACCGCGAGCGGCCAGGGCAGCCCCCAGTGCATCATGGCGATCGCCATCACGCCGCCGAGGAAGGCGACCACCGAGCCGACCGAAAGGTCGATGTGACCAGCGATGATGATCATCAGCATGCCTAGGGCCAGCACGATCACGTAGGCGTTCTGCTGGATCAGGCTCGACACGTTGTTGGCCATCAGCAGCTTGCCGCCGGTGATGATCTGGAAGAAGATGATGATCGCGATCAGCGCCAGCATGATGCCGTACTGCTGCAGGTTGATGCGCTTCAGCGGGTTGCCGCCGCCCTGCGTCCGAGGGCTGCTGGTGGAGGTGGTCACGCTCATGCTGCCGGCCCATCCTTTTCCATCGTCATGTAGGTCATCAAGAGTTCCTGGGTGGCGTCGGCCCGATCGACGACCCCGGTGATGCGCCCATAGCTCAGGGCGTAGATCCGGTCACAAATACCGAGCAGTTCGGGCAGCTCGGAGGAGATCACGATGACGCCCTTCCCGGCGTCGGCCAGGGCGTGGATGTGGGTGTAGATCTCGTACTTGGCGCCGACGTCGATGCCGCGCGTCGGCTCGTCCAGGATCAGCACATCGGGGTCGGTGAACATCCACTTGCCGAGCACGACCTTCTGCTGGTTGCCACCCGAAAGCGTCCCCACGCCGACGTCGACGCTGGGGGCCTTGGTGTTCAACTGCTTGCGGTAGCGCTCGGCAGTGGTGTACTCGGCCGCGTTGTTGACCACCCCCAGGCCAGAGGCCACCTTGCCGAGCAACGCCGAGGTGGTGTTGTGCTTGATGTCGTCCAGCAGGTTCAGCCCGAAGCGCTTGCGGTCCTCGGACGCGTAGGCGAGCCCGGCGTCGATCGCCTGGCGCACGTTGTTCAGCTGAACCTCTTTGCCCTTGATGGTGAGCTGGCCCGAGATGTTGTGGCCCCAGGACTTGCCGAAGATGCTCATCGCAAGTTCGGTGCGACCCGCTCCCATCAGGCCGGCGATGCCGACGATCTCGCCACGGCGGACGAAGAGGTTGGCGTTGTCGATCACCTTCCGCTCGTGCACCACCGGGTGGTAGACGTTCCAGTCCGTGACCCGCAGCACCTCCTCACCCGGGTTCGAGGTGAAGTCGGGGAAGCGGTTGTCGATGCTGCGACCCACCATGTCGCGAATGATCATCGCCTCGGTGACCGGCTCGGGGCCGTGCATGTCGTAGCTGCGCACGGTCTGGCCGTCGCGGATGATCGATGTGGTGTCGGCGATGGCGCGGATCTCGGCCAGCTTGTGGCTGATGATGACGCAGGTGACGCCCTCGCTGCGCAGGTCGCGGATCAGGTCGAGCAGCGCTTCGGAGTCGTCGTCGTTGAGGGCAGCGGTCGGCTCGTCCAGCACCAGCAGGCGAACCCGCTTCGACAATGCCTTTGCGATCTCGACCAACTGCTGCTTGCCGACACCGATGTCGACGACCTTGGTGTCGGGCGATTCGTCCAACCCGACCCGCTCGAGCAGCTGGGTGGCGCCCTTGTTGGTGGCCGCCCAGTCGATGATGCCCTTGGACGCCCGCTCGTTGCCCAGGTAGATGTTCTCGGCGATCGACAGGTAGGGGCTGAGCGCCAGCTCCTGCTGGATCACCACGATGCCGTCGTGCTCGGAGTCCTTGATCCCGCGGTACCGGGTGGGCTTGCCATCGAAGATGATCTCGCCCTCATAGCTGCCGTACGGGTAGATGCCCGACAGCACCTTCATCAGGGTCGACTTGCCAGCCCCGTTCTCACCACAGATGGCGTGGATCTCACCCCGTCGAACCTTGAATGTCACATCCGAGAGGGCCTTGACACCCGGGAACGACTTGGAGATGCCCCGCATTTCGAGGATGTAGTCATCCTCACGCGACGCGTTTACGGTCATGCGAACCTCTTCGTCCTCAACGATACCGGCGAACCGGGATGGCCGGGGCTTGCCACGACCATCCCGGTTCACCATTCATGGGTCTCAGCTCACAGGCCGAGGTCTTCTTTGGTGTAGAAGCCGGAATCGACCAGGGTCTGCTCGATGTTGTCCGCGGTCACCACGACCGGCTCGAGCAGGTAGGTGGGCACGTTCTTGACGTTGTTGTTGTACGACTCGGTGTCATTGACCTCAACCTCTTCGCCATTGACGATCTGCTCGACCATCATCGCCACCCGGTCACCCAGCTCGCGGGTGTCCTTCCAAACCGTCATCGACTGCTTGCCGTCGATGATGTTCAGGACGTTGGCCTTGTCGGCGTCCTGACCGGTGAGGATCGGGTACTCGTCGCCAGGCGCATAGCCGGCGCCCTGCAGGGCCTGGGCGATGCCCAGCGCCAGCGAGTCGTTGGGCGACAGCACGACGTCAAGCTTCTCGCCGCCGGCGTAGAAGGTGTTCAGACGGTTCTGCATCTCCGACTGCGCGGTGTCCGAACCCCAGCCCTGGATACCGATCTGGGTCCACTCGTCGTTGGTCTTCGGGGCCTTGCCCGAGGGGACGGTGATGTCGCCGGACTCGATCATCGGGTTGATGACGTCCCAGGCGCCGGAGAAGAAGAACTTCGCGTTGTTGTCGTCGGGCGAGCCGGCGAAGGGCTCGAGGGTGACCGGCTTTTCCATGTCGGCGATCTGCTCGGCGATGAACTCGCCCTGCAGTTGGCCGACCCTGTAGTTGTCGAAGGTCGCGTAGTAGTCGACGTTCTCGGTGTCGTTGATCAGGCGGTCGTAGGCGATGATCACGATGCCCGCATCAGCGGCGGTCTGCAGCACAGGGGCCAACGCGCTGCCGTCGATCGAGGCGACGACCAGAACCTTGGGGTTCTGGTTGATCATGTTCTGGATCTGGGTGATCTGCTGGTCGACCTTGTTGTCGGCATACTGCAGGGTGGTCTGGTAGCCCTTCTCCTTGAGCAGGCTCTCCAGGTGGGCGCCGTCCTTGTTCCAACGCTCCAGGCTCTTGGTGGGCATCGCGATACCGATCAGGGTGTCGCCCGCGTCGCCGCCACCGCCACCAGCGCTGGCGCTTCCTTCGGTGGTGGGGGTGTCGCCACCGCGGGTGCTGCTGCAGCCGCTGATCGCCAACACGATGGCGAACATGGCCGCCAACAGTTTGATCAGGTTTCGCCTCATGGGCTCATCTCCTTTTGTTTCCCGGCGTCCTCGCCGGCTGGGGGAGTGCGGACAGGTACCCGTCCTTTTGTTTCTTGGCGCAATGTTGCTCCGACAAACGGCGATGCACAAGCCGATCGCCACAATCGTTGTGATCTGGTTACCCAATCCACACCCGGATCGATCGCGTCGCAGCCGGCGGCCGCGACAGACGGGACGAGTCGGTTGGCTCTTGACACGTTTTTGTTTGGCGACGAAACTATTGGTATCGGATGCGGTCCGGGACACAGTCCCGGACGGCCGCGTCCCGAACGAACGCGAAGGAGCGCACGTCATGACCATCTTCCACGTCGCCACGACCGGCTCGGATTCAGCCGCCGGCTCGCAGGAGGCCCCGTTCCGCACCATCCAGCGTGCGGCCGAAGAAGCGCAGCCGGGCGACACCGTGATGGTGCACGAGGGTGAGTACCGCGAGTGGGTCAAGCCGCGTCGCGGCGGTCTGAGCAACACCCGTCGCATCACCTACCAGGCAGCCGAGGGCGAGCAGGTCGTCATCAAGGGCTCCGAGAAGGTCACCGACTGGACGCAGACCGAGGGGTCGGTCTGGAAGGCCGTCGTCCCGAACTCGCTCTTCGGTGACTACAACCCGTTCGCCATCAAGCTCGAGGGCGACTGGGTCGTCCGGGAGACCGAGGACGAGCCGCGCATGCACCTGGGTGACGTCTACCTCAACGGCATGAGCTTCTACGAGGTGCTCTCCAAGGATGCCCTGGCCAACCCGACCCGCCGCGAGATGGTCGTCGACAACCGCACCGGACGCGAGGTGCCGGTCGTCAACCCCGACTCCACCGTCTACGTCTGGTACGCCGAGGTCGGCGAGGACGAGACCACCATCTGGGCCAACTTCCAGGACGCGGATCCGAACGCCGAGCTGGTCGAGATCAACGCCCGCCGCAGCGTCTTCTACCCCGAGGCCAACCATCTCGACTGGATCACGGTGCGCGGCTTCGAGCTGGCACAGGCAGCCACCCCGTGGGCTCCCCCGACCGCCGACCAGCCCGGCCTGATCGGGCCGAACTGGGCCAAGGGCTGGATCATCGAGGACTGCCACATCCATGACGCGAAGTGCTCGGCGGTCTCACTGGGCAAGGAGGCCTCCACCGGCCACAACTTCTTCACGCTGCGCCACGACAAGCCCGGCTACCAGTACCAGCTGGAGTCGGTCTTCACCGCCCGCCAGATCGGTTGGAGCAAGGAGTCCATCGGCTCGCACATCGTGCGCAACAACGTGATCCACGATTGTGGGCAGAACGGCATCGTGGGCCACCTGGGCTGCGTCTTCTCCGAGATCTACGGCAACCACATCTACAACGTGGCGGTCAAGCGCGAGTTCTACGGCCACGAGATCGGCGGCATCAAGCTGCACGCCGCCATCGACGTCCAGATCCACGACAACTACTTCCACCACACCGCGCTGGGCATCTGGTCGGACTGGCAGACCCAGGGCACCCGGATCAGCCGCAACGTCTTCCACGATAACGGGCGTGACCTGTACGTCGAGGTCTCGCACGGACCGTACGTCGTCGACTACAACCTCTTCGGCTCGGACGCCTCCATCGAGAACATGTGCGATGGCGGGGCCTGGGTGGGCAACCTCTTCGCCGGCACCTACCTGCTGCAGCCGGTGATGGAGCGGGCCACCCCGTACCACTACCCGCACTCGACCAAGGTGGCCGGCTATGCCGTCATCTACGCCGGCGACGACCGGATGATCAGCAACATCTTCGTCGGCAACGGCGGGGATCCGGCCGATGCCAGCGCGATCCACAAGCACGGCGTCCAGGACATCACCCGGGTCGGTTACGGCACGCTGGTCTACGACGAGTACCCGGCGTCCTGGGAGGAGTACATGGAGCAGGTGATGGCCGGGCTGCCGGGAGACCTGGGCGTCTACCTGACAGTCAAGAACGCCGTCTACATCCGCGACAACGCCTACCTGGACGGCGCCCGCGCCTACGCCAAGGAGACCGATGCGGTGACCGATGCGGCCGATCCCGAACTGAAGTTCGAGAGCACCGACGACGGCGTCTACTTCGAGATCACGCTGCCCGACTCGGTGGCCGACAAGCAGATCCCCGTCGTTGCGGCCAGCGACCTGCACCGGGTGCGGATGGTCGACCTGGACTTCGAGGAGCCGGACGGCAGCCCGGTCGAGTTCCGCACCGACCTGGTCGGCAACGAACTGGACGGCGACGTCATCGCGGGCCCGATCACGTCCTTGACCGCCGGCCACAACCGGGTGAAGGTCTGGGGCTGACAATCAGCAAAGCCAGGGACGTCCCGGGTAGGGCGGGATGTCCCTGGCTTTCCCATCGCGTCCATCGAGGAGGATGGTCATGATCGACGAAACCAGCCAACAGACTGCGTTCGACCAGGCGGTGATGGCAGTGCGTGGCGGCGCCGACGCGAACGCCGAGGCGGCCAGACTGCACGACCTGCTGACCGAGGACGAGCAACTGCGCCTGCTGAGCGGCGACACTCCGTTCTGGTTGGGCATGCAGGACCTCTTCGTGAACGGCTACAACGTGCGGCCCTATGTGATGGGAGCGGTCGACCGACTGGGCATCCCCGGCGTCCGCTTCGTCGACGGCCCGCGAGGCTGCGTCAGCGGCAACGGCACCGCCTTTCCGGTCTCAATGGCGCGCGGCGCAACCTGGGATGCCGATCTTGAGGAGCGCATCGGGGTGGCGATCGGGCGTGAACTGCGCGCGATGGGCGGCAACTTCTTCGGCGGGGTCTGCATCAACCTGCCGCGTCATCCGGCGTGGGGACGCGCTCAGGAGACCTACTCTGAGAACCCGGTGCTGCTCGGCGAACTCGGCGCCGCCCTGACCCGGGGCATCCAGCGGAACGCCATCGCCTGCGCCAAGCACTATGCCCTCAACTCGATGGAGAACGCCCGCTTCACCGTCGACGTGCGTGCCAGCGACGAAGTGCTCCATGAAGACTTCCTGGCCCATTTCAAGCGGGTGGTGGACGAGGGCGCCATGGCGATCATGAGCTCCTACAACTCCGTCAATGGAGAATGGGCCGGCCAGAATCATCATTTGCTCTCCGACATCCTGCGTGACCAGTGGGGCTTTGAAGGTTTCGTCGTCTCGGATTTCATCTGGGGCATGCGCGATTCCGGCAAGTCGGTCGAAGCAGGCCTGGACGTCGAGGCGCCGTTCTCGCAACAGCGGTCCGAGCGCCTGCGACCGGCGATCGAGGCCGGAGAGGCGTCCTGGCAGACGGTGGCCCGCAATGGCCGGCGCATCATCGCCACCTTGTTGCGGCTCTACGCGACGCGCGATGACCAGAACCCCGATCCGACCATCATGGCAGCTCCGGAGCACGTCGAACTGGCCCGGGAAGCCGCCCGAAGGTCAATGGTGCTGCTCAAGAACGAGCCGGTGGACGGCACGCCCGCGCTGCCACTGCCCACCTCCCTGGCCCGCATCGGGGTGTTCGGGCGGCTGGCTGACGCCACCAACACCGGCGACCGTGGCTCGTCCGACGTAAGGCCGCCGTACGTGGTGACAGCCCTCGCGGGCATCCAGGCAGCGTTCGGCGACGCCGAGGTGCTGCACAGTGCGGGCACCGATCCGGCCGAACTGGCCCGGCTGGCCACCGACTGTGACGCGGCGATCGTGATCGCCGGCTACGACGCCCTCGACGAGGGCGAATACGTTGAGGGCGCAGTCTTCGCCCGCGACGACCTGGTGGCGCTCTATCCCGAGCCCGCCAACGCGGCCGAGCGCGAGATCCGCGACCGCAGCATGGGGGCCATCGAGTCCGGCGCCAGCGTGGTCGGCGCCGGCGCCACCGGCGGAGACCGACGCAGCGTGCGGCTGCGGCCCGACGACGTCGAGGTGATCCGCACGGTCGCCGCGGCTTGCCCCCGCACGATCGTGTGCATCGTGACCGCGGGCGCGGTCATCATGCGGGAATGGCTGGATGACGTGCCGGCGGTGCTGATCTCGTGGTATGCGGGGATGGCCGGCGGCCACGCGCTCGCCGACGTGCTGACCGGCGCGCATGCCCCGAGCGGTCGGCTGCCCTACGCGATCGCCCGCGACGAGTCCGATCTGCCGGAACTCGACATCGACGCCACCCAGATCAGTTACGACCGTTGGTACGGCCAGCGATTGCTGGCCAAGCGCGGGACGCCGGCCGAGTTCCCGCTCGGCTTCGGGTTGTCGTACACAGACTTCGCGCTATCGGATCTGGCCGTATCGATCGGGGCCGAGGACCGTGTCGAGGCCCGCGTGACGGTGGCCAACACCGGCCGGGTGGCCGCGACACAGGTCGTCCAGTTGTACGCGACCCCACTCGACGGCGATCGGGCCGGCGAGCGGGAGCTGATCGGCTTCACTACCGTGGCGTTGGCGGCCGGGGAGAGCAAGCCGGTCGTCCTCGACGCAGATCTGACGCCGCTGCGCAGATGGGATGGTAACGGGCTGGTGCTGCCCGGCGGCCCGGTGCTGGTCGAAGCGGCCAGCTACTTCGGCGACCCGGCGGGCGTCAGCGTACGGCTGCCCTGACCCGGGTAGGCCGTCCCGTTGGTGGCAGCGGGTCGGCTCGATCATCGGAGAACCTCCGGGTCGGGTGTGGCGACAGGCCCCACCCGACCCGGAGGTTCTCAGGTCTTACGGCGGTGACGGGTTGACCGCTCAACCACGCCACCCAGGACGCAGCTCAGGAACTGCGGTCTCCGAGTTGCCGACACCGGCTCACTTGCCGACGCCTGCGGTCATGCCGGCCACCAACTGGCGGCGTCCGATCGCGTAGAGGATGACGATCGGCAAGCTGGACAGCACGACAGCGGCCAGCACGGCCGGGATGTTGGTCGCGTACTCACCCTGGAAGTTCCACAGGAAGAGCGGCAGCGTCCGACGTTCCGGCGACTGGGTCAGGATCAACGGGAAGAGGAAGCCGTTCCACTGCAGCAGGGCCTGGTAGACGCCGACGGTGACCAGGGCGGGCCGGGTCATCGGGAAGACCAGCTTCCACAGCATCTGCCATTCGGTGCAGCCGTCCACACTCATCGACTCGAAGAGTTCCTTCGGGATGTCGCGCATGAAGTTGGACAGGATCAGGATCGACAGCGGCAAGCCGAAAGCGATGGCCGGCAGGATCAGCGCCAGCAGCGAGTCGTAGAGCCGCAGCCGGATGATGATCAGGTAGATCGGCACGATGGTCGCCTGCACCGGGATCGCCAGACCGAGCAGGAAGAGCCTGCGGGTCAGGTTCGTCGGCTTCGAGTTGCCGCGGATGATGGCGTAGGAGGCCATCAGCGCGAACAGCAGCATCGGGACGACGGTGCCGATGGTGACGATCGCCGAGTTGGTGATGTAGGACGAGAAGCCCAGGTCGATGACCAGCTTGAAGTTCTCCCCGCTGGGCGGCAGTGGTAGCGCCAACGGATTCTTGCCGAAGTAGCGTTCCTGCGGCTTGAGGCTGGTGACGACCACGAAGTAGATCGGCATCAGCACGACGAGCAGCCAGAACCAACCGAGCGCACCACCGACCAGGTTGAAGCGACGGAGTTTGTTCATCTCACATCGCTCCTTCCAGCTGGGACGCGGTGCTGTCCTTGCCGCCGAGTCGCTGGACGCCGAGGGCCATCGACAACCCGATGATGACCAGGAAGACGGCCAGCACGCTGGCGACACCCATCTCGTTGCCACGGAAGCCAGTCAGGTACATGTCGAGCGGCAGGATGCGCGTCGCAGTGCCCGGGCCACCGCCGGAGAGCACGAAGATGATGTCGAAGTAGGTCAACGCACCGACCACCATCAGGGTGGACGACGTGATGATCGTGTACTTCAACTGCGGCAGCGTGATCTGGAAGAACTGCTGGACGCGGCTGGCCCCGTCGATCTCGGCCGCCTCGTAGAGGCTGGCAGGAATCTGGCGGACCCCGCCCTGATAGATCAGGGTGTGGAAGGGGATGAACTGCCAGGCGATGATGAAGATCAGCACGTACCAGATCAGGTCGGGGTCACCCAGCCAATCCTGGGCCAGCCACGGCAGACCCAGCCCGCCGGCCAGACCGAAGTAGGGGTCGAGCAGGGTTTGTAGACGATCGCGATGGCCGCCGAGCTGAGCAGCAGCGGCAGGAAGTAGAGGATCGCCAGGAGGTTGCGGTACTTCGCTGACCGGCCAGGAAGGTGCCCAGCAGGATGCTGATCGGCGTCTGGGCCAGCCAGCTCAGGGCGATGATCTCGATCGTCAGCACAGGCCGTTCCAGGTGTTGGGACGGCCCAGCGCCTCGATCCAGCTGGTCAGCCCAGTGAACTTCGATGTCGCCGATGCCGTTCCAACTCGTGAACGAAGAGCAGCAGGACGCCCACCAACGGCAGCAGCGCGAAGTCGAGAAGATCAGCGCAGGAGCGCGAACAGAATCAGTACCGCGTAGGCACGCTGGGAAGCGTGCCTCAGTCGGCGTCGGCCGTAGTGGTCATCCCAGCAACCCCTAGAGGGTGTCGTTCATGTTCTCGGCGAACTGCTCCGGGGTGACGTTCTTGAGGAAGAGTTCATCGATGTTGTTGAGCAGCGCCTCGGCAGCGGTCGATCCAGGGCCCGGTCCCACGACTGCGAAGCCGGAGCGGCACTCCAGGCGTCGTAGACGAAGGACAGGAATTCCTTGTCGTCCGAAACGGCCATCATCTGTCGGCGCCGGACTTGACCGGCTTTGATGCCGTTGTTGACCCAGTCCTGCATGGTGTCGGTCGTCCAGATCCGCGCTTGATGAAGTCCTTGGCGATGTTCTGCTGCTCTGGATGCCTGCGAGTAGATGGAGACGCTGCAGGGGTTGCCGACCAACGACGATGTCGCCCTTGCCGCCCTCGATGGTCGGAGGCAGGAAGCCGGAGTGACCGCCGGTGACGAAGTCGCCGCCGTTCTGCTTCATGCCGCCGTAGGTCCAGCCACTGTGCAGCATCATGGCGGCCTGGTCGGTCCACACTCAGGGCCTGGTCGGAGTTGTTGTCGGCAGCCATCGAGGCGAAGCCCTTGACGAACATCTCGGCGTCGACCAGTTCCTGCACCTTGGCGGCCATCTCGACGACGGCCGGGTCGAGCCAGGCGTCCTGCTTCTTGTCGAAGATGTTCTGGAAGACCTGGGCGCCGCCGATGCGGTCGAGCAGGTACTCCAGCCACATCATGGAGGTCCAGCGGGACTGACCCGCCAACGACATCGGCGCGACGCCCTTGGAGTTGAAGAGCTCTGCGAGCGCGAGCAGTTCCTCGTAGGTCTTGGGCGGCTCGGCGCCGGCGGCGTCGAAAACGCGCTTGTTGTAGAAGAGGATGACCGGCTGGGTGCCGTTCAGCGGGACGGCGTAGATCTTGCCGTCGGCCGCGGTCGCTGCCGGCCAGATGCCGGGGCTGAACTCATCCTTGTAACCGTCCTCGGCCAGCCAATCGGTCAGGTCGATGACCTGGTCCTCAGCGACGTAAGTGCGCAGCGTGCCACCGCCCCAGCCGTAGATGAGGGTGGGCGCCTGGCCGGCGCCGACCGCGGTGCGGATCTTCTGCTTGTAGGCGTCGTTCTGGAAGAAGGTCACCTCCATCGCGCCGGCCTTGTCGGACATGGCGTTGTAGCGCTCAGCAGCGGCCTTGTGGATGCCCTCGTTCGGAGCGCTGGTCAGCGACCACCAGCTGGCGGAACCGGCAGCAGTGCTCGCGCCGTCGCCACCACCCGAGGCGGCCGAGCCGGGCGAGCTCGGGCCGGACGTGCCACACGCGGACAACGCGGCAGCGGCACCGGCACCGGCAGTCAAGGTCAGGAATCCACGGCGATTGAAACTAGGGAGCATCTGCTGCACCTCCTGTGTATCGGCGTCCGGCCCGTTCCGGCTGCCTCAAGTGATTCGACCGGTAATCAACGGCTACGGCTTCAGTGCCCGCCACTACGCGATCAGATTATGTTGTACGCCAAAACATAATCCCCATAGGGATACCCGTCAAGGACTTTTCTCAATCCCACCGGGCAGCACCGCCGATTCTTGACCCAACCGTGATAAAGCGACTCCCGGCGGAAGGGCGCCAACGGCCGATACCCGCCGTCAACTGCGGGTATCGCCGACCGAACGTCAGCCGCGTTCTGCGGCACTCGCGGCGGGATCACCGACGTGGTCGACCCCAGGCAGCACGATCCGCTTCAGTGCCGTGGGCGAGTCTGCGGCCGTCAGAGCCATCTCCACTTGGTCGAGGCCGTAGTGGTGGGTGACCAACGGATCGAGTTGCACCTCGCCGCGCTCCAGCATGGCGATGGCCAACGGCCAGGTCCCGGTGTAGCGGAAGATCCCCGTCACGACCACTTCGCGCATGGCGATCTGGGGCACCGACAGCGGGATCTCGTCCGCACTGCCGACGAAGATCACCGAGCCGCCCCGCCGGACGGCCCCGATCCCCGCCGTGATCGCCGCGGTGGCCCCCGAAGCGTCGATGAAGCAGTGTGCGTCCAGCCCGTCCAGCGACTGCGTCCGAGGATCGATCGCTTCAGTCGCGCCGAACCGCAGGACGAGGTCGCGCCGCCCGGCGTCCAGATCGCTGACGATGATCCGCGAGGCCCCGAACGCCCTGGCCGCCTGCGCGACCAGGATCCCGATCGGCCCGGCACCCGCGATGAGCACGGTGTCGCCCAGCCCGATATTCCCCTTGCGACAGGCTGCGATGCCCACCGACAGGGGCTCGATCAGCGCGGCGGCGTCGAACGACACATCGTCGGGCACCCGGTAGGCGAAATCGGCCTGGATCGTCACGTACTCACAGAACGCCCCGTCGATCGGTGGCGTGGCGTAGAACTCCATCTCCGGGCAGAGGTTGTAGCGCCCCGAGCGGCAGTAGTCGCAGCGGCGGCAGGGACGCTGGGGTTCGATGGCGACCCGCTCCCCCACCCGTCCCGGATCGACATCGGAACCCACCGCGACGATGGTGCCGGACGCCTCGTGCCCCAGGATGATCGGCCCGTCGACCACGTAATCACCGATCCGACCGTGCTCGTAGTAGTGCACGTCGGAGCCACAGACCCCGACGCTGGCAACCTTGATCAGCACCTCATCGGCCCGGCAGGTGGGCACCGGACGCTCGTCCAGCTTGATGACACCGACGCGTTCCAGGACGCTGGCCTTCATGGTCGTGGGCAACTCGGGCATTTCGACTCCATCTGCGCCCAGCACTGCGGTGCGGGCGGCGGCAGCGAGGTTTGTAATACCGCACAACATAGTCGTCCGCGGCCTCCGGCAACAGACCCGGTCGGGCGCGGGTCAGATGGGCAGTCCGGCCAATGCCGCTGAGCGTTCCTGCTGCTCGATGATCCAGTCGCCCGGATTGTTGACGACCCGCTCGAGCATGCAATAGGCGCCACCAGTGGCGGCAGGCATCTCATCGGGAGCTGCGGCGTCGAACTCGACGTTCTGCAGCTGCGACCAGACCAGGTGCTCCGGCACCCTGGACCGCAGCAACGGAACCAGCCACTCGGAGATGTCGGCCAGCGTCGTGCCCAAGACCACCTTGCTCAGGTCGAGGATGTTCAACGCGCTCGAGATCGCCACGCTCAAGGCATCGGCGGCACGGTCCATGGCCTTGATCGCCCGTGGGTCACCGGCCCGCAGCCGCTCGACGAGGTCGTGGGTTCCGAAGGTCATCTTGAGCCCGGCAGCTTCATACATGGCCCTGCGACCGGCATAGCGTTCGAGACAGCCACGCGATCCGCAGGCGCACTCAAGTCCCTTGGGGTCAACGGTCACGTGCCCCAACTCACCGGCCCAGCCGCGTCCACCCCGACGAAGCTCACCACCTTCGATCAGCGCGGCACCGACGCCGACGTCGCCGCCCACGTAGAGGAAATCGGCCTGGTCGATGACCCGGCCCGGCGCCAATCTGGACGCGGCGATCGCCTGCAGGTTCGCGTCGTTCTCCACCAGCAGCGGCGCATCCAGCGCGGCGAAGGCGTCCCCCAGGAGCCCGAAGGGCTCGACGTCGTGCCAACCAAGGTTGGGCGCCAGCCGGATCAACCGGGTACCGCTGACCAGGGCCGGAACCGCGAGCGAGGCTCCGCAGACGTCCATCATTCTGCGCTGATCACGCACGTCGGCGACCAACTCGGCCACGGCCGCACCCACATCGCGCAGCACGCCCACTGGATCCGAGGCGGCGAACTGCTCGACGATGACTCGCTCGCCCAGCACGGTGCCCGCCAGATCCATGACCCGCACCCCGGCGTGGTCGACGTTGATCTCGATACCGACCGCGGCCACGGTCGCCGGGGCCGGGTGCAATGGCGTCCCGGGACGACCGGGCTGCCCGGAATCGGTCGGCCCACCTTCGGAAACCAACCGGGCGAGCAGCAATTCGCTGACCAAACGCGAGACGGTGGCCCTGGTGAGACCCGTTGCCGCAGCCAGTTCCGCCCGGCTGAGACCGCCGCCGGCGGCCCACAGGGCACGCGCCACCACGCGCAGGTTCTGACTGCGCAGGGATGACTGATTCATCGGCGTCATCCGTAGCGAATGCGGCTCCACTGATTCAGACTAGCCCATTGACTCCTGCCGACGTGAGCGTTATGTTACTTCACAAAACTATTTCTCTCAGGAGGGTGCCGCAATGGTGCGTAAGCCAACGAAGGAAGACAAGTTCTCGTTCGGTCTGTGGACCGTGGGTTGGCCGGCCGCAGACCCGTTCGGTGATCCCACTCGGACCCCCGCCGACCCGTGGGATGCCGTGGAGAAGCTCGCCGAACTCGGCGCTTGGGGCATCACCTTCCACGACAACGACGTGTACCCATTCGAGGCGACCGAGCAGGAGCGCCGCGAGCGGATCGATCGCACCGCCGAGGCCTGCAAGGCCCACGACATCGTGATCGAAATGGTCACCACCAACACCTTCACCAACCCGGTCTTCAAGGACGGCGGCCTGACCTCCAACGACCGCTCGGTGCGCCGCTACGGCCTGCGCAAGCTACTGCGTCAGGTGGACGTCGGTGCCGAACTGGGCGCCAACATCTTCGTCATGTGGGGTGGCCGCGAGGGCGCCGAGTACGACGGCGCCAAGGACTACAAGGCTGCCTTCGACCGCTACGCCGAGGGCCTGGATTCGGTCGCCGCCTACATCAAGGAGAAGGGCTACGACATGCGCATCGCGCTCGAGCCCAAGCCCAACGAACCGCGCGGCGACATCCTGCTGCCGACCGTCGGGCACGCCCTGGGCATGATCGCCCAGCTTGAGAACGGCGACATCGTCGGCCTCAACCCGGAGACCGGGCACGAGCAGATGGCCGGCCTGAACTACACGGCGGGCATCGCCCAGGCGCTGTGGGCCGAGAAGCTCTTCCACATCGACCTCAATGGCCAGCACGGCCCGCGCTACGACCAGGATCTGGTCTTCGGCCACGGCGACCTGATCAGCGCCTTCTTCACCGTCGACCTGGTGGAGAACGGCTTCCCGAGCGGTGGCCCGACCTACGACGGCGCCCGGCACTTCGACTACAAGCCGTCGCGCACCGATGGCATGAAGGGTGTTTGGCAGTCGGCTGCCGCCAACATGGACATGTACATCGCGCTGCACGAGGCGTCCGACGCCTATCGGGCCGATCCGCGCGTCAAGGAGGCCATGGAGTACTCCGGCGTCTTCGACCTCGCCGAGCCGACCCTGGCCGAAGGTGAGTCGCTGACCGACTTCCTGGCCGATGCGTCCAGCTACGAGGACTACGACCCGAAGGTGGCCGCCGAGCGCGACTACGGCTTCGTCCAGCTGAACCAGCTGGCCCTGGAGCACATCCTGGGCGTGGCGAAGTAGCAGGTCCGCGGCAATGACTCTGGTGGCAGGGGTCGACAGCTCGACCCAGTCGTGCAAGGTGGTCATCAAGGACGCGACGACCGGGGAACTGGTCCGGCAGGGCTCCGCGTCGCACCCCGATGGCACTTCCGTCGACCCCCGCCACTGGTGGGACGCCCTGCAGCAGGCGATCGGCGCTGCAGGCGGCCTGGACGATGTAGCCGCCCTCAGCGTGGGCGGCCAGCAACACGGCATGGTCGCCCTGGACGCGAACGGCGAGGTGATCCGCGATGCGCTGCTGTGGAACGACACCCGCAGCGCGGACGCCGCGTCCCAGTTGATCGATGAGTTGGGCGGACACGAGGCCTGGGTAGAGGCGACCGGCAGCGCGCCCGTCGCGTCCCTGACCGTGACCAAGCTGCGCTGGCTGGCCGATCACGAACCCGAGAACGCGGCCCGCGTGGCCGCGGTCGCGCTCCCCCACGACTGGCTGACCTGGCGGTTGCTCGGCGGCATGGCCGCCGGCTGGGACGCCCTGATCACCGACCGCTCCGATGCGTCCGGTACCGGCTACTTCAACCCGAGCACCAGCCAGTACGAACTCGACCTGCTCGCCCGGGCGCTTCGTCGGGAAGACGTCTCGCAGATCGTCCTGCCGCGAGTGCTGGCACCTGACGAGCGGGCAGGCGTTACTGAGTCAGGCTCAATCGTGGGCCCCGGCTGTGGCGACAACGCGGGTGCCGCACTGGCCCTGCAGATGACCCCCGGTGATGTGGCGATCTCCATCGGCACGTCCGGGGTGGTTTCGGCGATCTCCGCCGATCCGGTGCGCGACGTGACGGGCGCGATCAATGGCTTCGCCGACGCCACCGGCAACTTCCTGCCGCTGGGCGTGACGCTCAACGGTTCGCAGACCCTGGACGTCATCCGCGCCCTACTGGACGTCGACTACGCGACCTTCGACGAGTTGGCGCTGTCGGCTGAACCCGGCGCGGGCGGGCTCAGCCTGGTGCCTTACTACCAGGGCGAGCGCACCCCCAACCTGCCGTATGCCACTGCGTCCTTGCTCGGTATGACCCTGGCCGGCCTGAACCGCGCCAACCTGGCGCGGGCGGCGGTCGAGGGGCTGCTCAGCCTGCTCGGGGACGCGCTGGCCTCTTTCGAGGAGCGCGGCATCCCGCTGACCGGCGTGCAACTGATCGGTGGCGGCGCCAGGTCGAGGGCCGTGCAGCAGTTGGCGCCCGCGGTGCTCGGCCGCGAGGTGCTGGTGCCGCAGCCCGGCGAGTACGTCGCAGTGGGCGCGGCCCGGCAGGCAGCCTGGGTGCTGGATGGCGAACTGGCCGACTGGCAGGCCTCGGCCCGTCCCGAGCGCTTCACCGCGGCTTCGACCCCGCAGGTGCTGGACGCCTACCGCGCCCGGCGCACGCTGTTCGCGGAGCGGCAGCGCCACTGAGGGCTCGGCCCGTCGGCGTGACTGATGTCCTGCTCGTTGCGCCGAATCCTGCGCCGTCACGGCAAAACCCGTAGTCGCAGGGCGGGCCCCCACCCGAGGCGGTTCACGAGCAGGACCTCAGTCACGCTCGCCCGATCTGCCGAGTACCTCCTTGGGGGTGGCACCAGCCTTGCTGAGCGCGGAATCCCTGTCGCGGTCCCCCGCGATCCCGGTAACCTTGGCCCCACCAACCATCTTGGGACGGGGATGCCAATGACGACACTCGAAGACCTCTGGGTCGCCGCATACGATCCCGCGGTCCCGCGCCACATCGAGTACCCGGGTGGCTCGATGGTCGATGCATTCGACAAGTTCACCCACGACTACGCCGAACAGCACGCGCTGGACTTCTTCGGGGCGCACACCAGCTTCGCCGAACTCCGCGAACAGGTCGAGACGGTCGCCGGGCACCTGCACCGGCGCGGCATCGGCCCCGGTGACCACGTCGCCCTGTTGATGCCGACCAGCCCGCAGCACGTGGTCGCCTTCTACGCCGTCATGCGTTGTGGGGCCACAGTCGTCGAGCACAACCCGCTCTACACCGTGCACGAACTGACCCCGCTGTTCAACGACCACCACGCCAAGATGGCGATCGTCTGGGACGCGGCCACGCCCAA
>JAXGOU010000029.1:0-24284 GCA_040767325.1 Brooklawnia sp.
GGAGCGGCGCGTCCGGACGCAAGACTGACCAGGTTCAACCGGTCGTTGCAACACCGCTCTGTTGGAGCAACAGTAGCTGCTCGTTGAATGCTTCGGCGGGGGTCTTCCAGTCGAGTGTCTTGCGGGGCCTTGTGTTGAGTGCGTGAGCGACGGCTTCGATCTCCTCGGCCGACCAGCAGGACAGGTCGGTGCCCTTGGGGAAGTATTGACGTAGCAGCCCGTTGGTGTTCTCGTTCGTGCCACGCTGCCAGGGCGATTGGGGGTCGGCGAAGAACACGGGGATGCCCGTCTCGACCGTGAACTTCGCGTGAGCAGACATCTCTTTGCCGCGATCCCAGGTCAACGATCGTGCCAGTTGGGCGGGGAGCGTCGACATCGTGCTCGCCAGCGCGTTCTTCATCGTGAGCGCGCCGTAGCCGGCCAGTGCGGGGCCGTTCTTGGGTGTCTCCTTGTGCCGATAGCCCTCCTCGCGTGGGAGGTGGACCAGCATCGTGAATCTGGTTGTGCGGTCGACGACGGTGCCGATCGCTGAACGCTCGAGCCCGATCAGCAGGTCTCCTTCCCAGTGGCCAGGGACCGCGCGGTCCTCAGCTTCTGCGGGACGTTCGCTGATCAGCGTTCCGGGAGTGACGTGCGCCCACGTCTTCCGGCGTGACCGCTCCCGCGGCGCGCGCAGCGCCCGGCCCGTGCGCAGACACCAGACGAGCTCGCGTTTGAGCGCACCGCGGCCCTGAATGTAGAGCGACTGGTAGATCGCCTCATGGCTGATGCGCATGGACTCATCATCGGGGAAGTCGACCTTGAGCCGGTTGCTGATCTGCTCCGGACTCCACGCCGTGGACCACCCGCGGTGCTTGCGGTGCGGCTTGTTGATCCCCGTGAACCGCGGAGGCTCGGGACCGACGATCACCTTGCCATCAGGCGTGGTGATCTGCCCCGACAATCGGTCCTGGACGTAGGTATGCAACCGCACGTTCGTGACCAGCTTCGCCACCTTCGGGCGCTTCGCAGCCATGTCGGCCTTCCACTGCGCAACCGATGCTCGATACCCGCGACTTCCGTAGCGGACGGCCGCATTCCGGCGTAGCTCACGGGAGATGGTCCCCGGGTCACGGCCTATGGTTCGGGCGATCTCACGCACCCCGCTTCCCTGAGCACGCAGGAGCGCGATCTCCTCACGCTCAGCGAACGACAGGTAGCGTCCGGTTGGCGTGAACTTCAGATCAAACGGAGGCATGCCGCCAGCGTTGCGGAACCACCGCTGACCGACGGCTTGCGCCACGCCGACCACGGCAGCAGCCTCGATGGGCAACAGCCCCTTCGCGATCTCCGCCCAGAATGCTGCCTCGATATGCCGTTGGAACTTCGGATGCCCCGGCGACCGAAGCTTCGCTCGCTCCGCCCGATCTGCTGCCTGCTGACGACGAACCACCTCACACCTCCGCGATCACGAGGTGTTGCGACGACCAGTTGAATCCGCCCTGCATGCCGCCCTCGGAGTGGTAGACCCTCGCGTACTGCACCGAGAAGCTGAGCATCACGTCCACCCAGGCGGTGACCACCGTCAGCGCGGTCAACGGGCCGGCCCAGACCCAGCTATCGGTCTCCTTCATGAACGTCAGGGTGCCAACCGCGATCAACGCGAAGAATGCGACCTGGCTTGACCAGGACAGTCCGTCGGCAGAGCCGGTGAGTACCCGGAACAGCCCGTTGCGCGTCCGCCAACTCTGCGGCGGAGCGATCCGCGCCAAGGTGGCGGCGAAGCGCTCACCCGAGAGTCGCCGGAAGGCGAGCCACGTGGTCAGCGCGTGCGCCGCAGCGAAGGCCGAGTAGCCGATCAGCGAGGAGAACCACACGCCCTGGTCGTCGCTGATCTTGAAGACCTCGTAGACGGGGAATGACAACGCCGCGGCGGCCACCAGGGCTGCCGAACTGATCCAGTACCGACGGCCTTCCGGCGCCAGCCAACGCGCCGATTCCATGGTCAAACCCTAGCGAGCAGGGTTGTTCGGTGGCTTGATCGCCACGACGCCGCGCGGGTGGTCAGTTGCGGGTTGGGAACCTGCCCTCGGCCTCTATCCGGGCGTTGAGTTCGGCCAGGAACGCGTCGTCGTCGAAGTCCGTCAGATCGATGTCCTGTCCGGTCCAGGCCGACAGCAGCATCGCATTCGCCAGCAGGACGCCGTTCATTCCGTCCGCGCCGGGGGCGATCAGCGGCGTCCCGGTCAGGATGTGCTCGGCGAAGTTCTGCATGAGCACGCTGTGCTGGTCACCGTAGGCCGATGCGGGGTACTCCCGAGTCTCCGATGAGTAGTAGCCGGTCGTGTCGAGCTTGCCGGATGGGGCGAGGGCCGCCTGCTCGGGGCTGAGCGAGGCGCTGATCTGCTGTTCGGGTGCGGTCAGCCGCCAGATCGTCACCTGTCGCGACCCCTCCACCAGGATGCGTCCCTGGTCGAAGAGCATCTCGAGCCGGTCGGTGCCGATCAGGTCGTTGGTGCAGGTGAGGAACTGTCCGGTCGCGCCATTGCCGAAATCGACCGACGCGTTCACCTCGTCCTCGGTGGCGATCGGACGCCGGAAGCCGAACTGGACGCGCGCGAAGCAGCGCTTCGGCACCCCGCACAGCCAGGTCCACAGATCCAGTTGGTGGGGCGACTGGTTGACCAGCACCGCGCCACCCTCGGCGCCCCAGGTGGCCCGCCACGACGAGGACGTGTAGTACGCGTCCGGACGCCACCAGGAAGTGATCGTCCAGGTCGAGTGCCGCAGGGAACCCAACTCACCGGAGTCGATCAGTTGCTTGAGCGAGGAGTAGAGCGGGTTGGTCCGTTGGTTGAACAGGACGCCGAACGCGGCCCGCGGATTCTGTTCGGCGGCAGCCAGCAGTTCGGCGGCCTGCTTGGTGTAGACCCCGATTGGCTTCTCCACCAGCGCATGGATGCCCCGGTTGAGGGCGTCGATGCCGATGCGGGAGTGCTCGTAGTGCGGCACCGTGATGACCACGGCGTCGACGTCGCCGGACTCCAGCATCGCGATGTGGTCGGTGTAGTACGGCACACCGAGTTGCTCGGCGAAATCGCGGTGCGCCTCGCTGCGGGCGCACAACGCGCCCAGCCGCATGGCGGGCACCCGATTGTCGTTGACCAGGTTTGCATACAACCGGCCCTGGGCGCCGATGCCGATCACTCCGAGCCGCACCCGGTCGTCCATCGCTTCTCCTGCTGTCAGGCCCAGCGGCGACCCGATGACCGGAACAGGTCGATCAGGGCCGAATGGGCGGTGGTCCACAACGCGGGCCCGGACTGCCCGCCGAAGGCATCATGCGCCCCCAGGTGCGGCTCGATCGAGAAGAAGCCGTCGTAGCCGTCGGCGGCCAGCGCGTCCAGCAGCGCCGGCCATTCGCCGTCACCCTGCCCGGTAGGACAGACCGAGCCGTCGACGAAGCGAGCATCCTTAACGTGGACGTAGACCGTCGCGTCCCGCACCACGGGGTAGGCCTCGCTGACCGGACGCACCCCGCATTGCACGTAGTTCGCCGGGTCGAAGATCAGCCGGAAGGCATGGGGACTGAGTTGGCTGGCCAACCAGGCGCAGCGCTGCGGTGCGTCCCCGAAGATGTCCTTTTCGTTCTCGTGCAGGTAGCGCAGCCCGGCGTCATCGGCAAGCGACACCAACTGGCCGAGTCGATCGACGACCAGATCCCGGTGCGTGTCCGGGTCGTCCCCCTCGGGGATGAAGAACGAGAAACCGCGCAGCGCGTCGGTTTCCAAGTAGTCGGCCACGTCCATCGCGCGCCGGGCCCGTTCCAGGTGCGGGGCGAAGTCATCGTTGACCGAGATCTTGCCCAGATCGGTACCGAGCGCGCTCACCCCGATGCCGGCGTCCTCAAGCATCACCTTGACACGGCGCAACTCGGCGTCCGACAGGTCGAGGATGCGGGTGCCCCAGGCACTGCGCAGTTCGATGAAGCGGACGCCGAGTTCATCCATCAGGTCCAACTGGGCCGCGAAGTCGTCGTCAACCTCGTCGGCGAAGCCGGAGATGGTCCACACGGACGTCAGTCCTGCTTGGGCTCAGGTCCAAACACGAAGTGACGGCCGCTGATGCCGATCGTGGGCGTGACGCGCACGAACAGGGTCTTGACGGTGGGCACCCACGGCAGCAGGGGGGCCTTGCGGGCCCGGGCCAGTTCGTCCTCGTCGGTGATCTTCTCGGCGATGCCCTTGACCATGACGCTCCAGCCGCCCTCGTCGGTCCAACCAGCGACCTCGAAGACGACATTGTTGTTCGTGGCCAACTGATCCATCTTGCTGCCCTCGGCGGAGCGGAAGATGACCGATTCGCCGTCAACGTAGTAGTTGATCGGGAAGATCTCGGGGACGTCGTGCGAGCTCACACCGAGGCGACCGACCTCCTGGGAGGCCAGGTATCCCCAGCAGGAGTCTTCCGGGATAACGGTAATGGGGCTGTCGTTTTCTGCCATGGCTCCTATTCAACCGCACCGCGACCAAAAGCGCTCGGTGGTTTCGTTCGTCGGGGTGCCGAGGACGCGTTCCGGGACGCGCCAACCGCCGCAACCGGCTGCCGAGGCTGGTCCGACTAGTCTGGCGTGGTGAGCAGGATCATCGCCGGGCGTGCCCGAGGCACCCAGTTGCGGGTCCCGTCCGGTGACCGGACGCGTCCCACGACCGACCGCGTCCGCGAAGCCCTGTTTTCGGCCCTGGCCACCTGGACCGGCGGCACCGAGGGACCGGCGGAGCAGCAGTTGGCCGGGGTCCGCTTCCTGGACCTGTACGCGGGTTCGGGTGCGATCGGGCTGGAGGCCGCCAGCCGCGGTGCAGACCAGGTCGTCCTGGTGGAGAACCATCGCAGCGTGGTCGAGGTGATTCGACGCAATATCTCGGCCACGGGTCTGGCAGATCGCGTCCAGGTGCGGCCGATGGGCGTCGACGCCTGCCTGGCCGGCCCAGCCGAACCGTTCGACATTGTGTGGTGCGATCCGCCGTACGGTGTGGCGACCGAAGTGGTCGACGGTGTGCTCGCCCGATTGGCCGACGGCTGGCTGGCCGCCGATGGGCTGGTCGTGGTGGAGCGTTCGCGGCGCGACCCTGATCCGACTTGGCCAGAGATCCTTCCCGAGGTCTGGACGCGACGCTACGGTGAGACGCAACTACATTTCGGTCGCCCAGGCACCGAAGAGCCCCAGGGGGAGCGATGAACAACGGTGTGGAAGCGGTCCGAGCGGTCTGCCCCGGGTCGTTTGATCCGATCAGCCTCGGGCACCTCGACATCATCACCCGCGCGGCCGCGGTCTTCAGCGGGGTGATCGTCGCCGCCGGACGCAACTCCACCAAGAACTACATGTTCGACTTCGATGAGCGGCTGGCGCTGGTGGCCGATGCCGTCGCCCACCTGCCGAACGTGCGGGTGGCCGCGATCGAAGGGCTGCTGGTCGACTTCTGTGCCCAGCACAACGCCAAGGTGATCGTCAAGGGCGTGCGCTTCGGTTCGGACTTCGACTACGAACTGCAGATGTCCCAGCTCAATCGGCAACTGTCCGGCATCGAGACCGTGTTACTGCCGGCCGGCCGCGAGTACGGCACCATCTCCAGTTCGATGCTGCGCGAGGTCGCCCATGCCGGGGCCGATATCAGCCAGTTCGTGACGCCCGCAGTCAATCGGGCAGTGCTGGCCAAATTGGGGCGTTGACCTGCGCCCGGCGGACTTGTGCCGTCGATAGGCTGGCAACGTGAACGACCAGCAGCACCACACGATCGATCCGCGCTCGCCCTGGGTGGTCAGCATCCATGAACTGACCCGGCGCCCTGGTGAGATGACCGAATTCCGCCGCGAACTGCCAGCTCCGGCCGGCGTGGGGATCGAGTTGATCCGCGTCCCGGAAGGCAGCCCGATCGACGTCGACCTGCGGTTGGAGTCGGTCTCCGAAGGCGTACTGGTGACCGGAACGGTGGCCGCCGAACTGCTCGGCGAGTGCGCCCGTTGTCTGGGTGAGGTGACCGACCGCGGCGAGTTCGACGTCCAGGAGTTGTACTTCTACCCCGGACGCGATGCCGACGAGGACGCGCTGTTCATCGTCGACGAACTGGTCGACCTGGAGCAGCCGATGCGCGACGCGATCGTGCTGGACCTGCCGTTCACGCCGCTGTGTCGCGAGGACTGCCTGGGCCTGTGCCCGGTGTGCGGGTTCGTGCTCAACGACGATCCGTCGCACCGTCACGAAGAACCCATTGATCCGCGCTGGGAAGCGCTCAAGGACCTCACCGACGAAGCGTGATGCGCCTGCCCGGCAACCGTTTTGCGGAGGCCGGAGCCGATTGGTAAAGTAGGCAGGCGTGCGTCCTGACGGGACGCCGACAGACTTCGCCCGAAAGGGCAGCCCGCTGAACCACCCGCGGGCACAACGATGAAGGAGAACCACCGTGGCTGTTCCGAAGCGGAGAATGTCCCGCAGCAACACGCGGTCCCGTCGTGCCCAGTGGAAGGCGGCCGTTGTGCAGACCGTCACCTGCGCGAACCCGGCTTGCCGCGAGCAGCACCTGCCGCACACCGCTTGCCCCGCTTGCGGCCAGTACGGTCCCCGCGGCGATCGTCGTCAGGTCCTCGAGGCCTGATTCGCGGGGTGCCCACCCGCACTGACGGCGGTTCGTCGTCATTTCTCTCGCTGATCGAGGAGCTCGGCATCCAACTGGATGCGGACCTCCTCGATCTTGCGTTGACCCACCGTTCGTTCGCCTACGAGAACGGGCAGATCCCGACCAACGAGCGCCTGGAGTTCCTCGGGGACTCGGTGCTCGGGGTTGTGGTGACCGAGTACCTCTATCGCAGCTACCCGGACCTGGCTGAGGGGCAGTTGGCCAAGTTGCGCGCCAATGTCGTGAGCGCGGTCAGCCTGGCTGCCGTGGCGCGTGATCTGGGGATCGGCCAGCTGGTCAAGCTCGGCCGCGGCGAGGTGACCACCAATGGTCACGACAAGACGTCGATCCTGGCCGACACCATGGAAGCCCTGATCGGGGCCACCTATCTGGCCGGTGGAAAGCCGGCCGCCGAGACCCTGGTGCACCATCTCTTCGATCCCTTGGTTGACCGGGCCGCCACCTTGGGTGCGGGCCTGGACTGGAAGACTTCGCTGCAGGAAGTGGCCTCCGAGATGGGCCTGCCTGTCACCGTTTACCAGATCACCGAGTCCGGACCCGACCATGACAAGCGCTTCGAGGCCTGGGCGGTGCTCGGTGGGCGCCGTTTCGGCCCGGGGGTGGGCCAGAACAAAAAGCAGGCCGAACAACAGGCCGCGTCCATGGCCTTCAGTGAGTTGCAGCCCGAACTGGCCGAAGCGCGGGCCGCGTCCAGCGACGATGCCTGAGCTGCCCGAGGTTGAGGTCGTCCGCTCCGGACTCGAACCGATCGTCACCGGACGCACCATCCAGCGGGTCCAAGTGCTCCATCCGCGTCCGGTGCGCTTCCACCCGGCGGGCGCCGAGGGCTTCGTTGGTGAGTTGACGGGTCGGCGCCTGCTGGCACCCAAGCGTCGTGGCAAGTACTTGTGGCTGCCCTTCGACGACGGGGACGCGCTGCTGGTCCACCTGGGCATGAGCGGCCAGTTCCGCGTCGACACCCCGGACACGCCGTTGCTGCGCAACACCCGGGTGCTGTTCGACTTCGAGGACGACGGTTCTCAGTTGCGCTTTGTGGACCAGCGAATGTTCGGCGGCCTGCAGTTGGCTCCGGAGGGCGCCGATTTGCCCGCGCAGGTCGCACACATCGCCCGCGACCCGTTCGACCCCGAGTTCGACGTGACCACTACTGCCAGTCGGATGCGTGCCAAGCGGACGACCGTGAAGCGGGCCCTGCTCGACCAGACGCTGGTTAGCGGCATCGGTAACATCTATGCCGACGAGGCCTTGTGGCGCACCCGGATCCACTTCAACAAGCCGACTGGATCGCTTACTCAAGCCCAGGCGGAGTCGCTGCTTCGCACCGCCGGCGAGGTGATGCGCGAGGCGCTGGACCAGGGCGGCACCAGCTTCGATGCGCTCTACGTGAATGTGAACGGTTCGTCCGGCTACTTCTCCCGGTCACTGGCCGCCTACGGACGCGAGGGCCAGCCGTGCGACCGCTGCGGCACGCCGATCCGGCGTGAGCACTTCATGAACCGGTCTTCCTTCTTCTGTCCCCGGTGTCAACGGGCGCCCCGCAGACCGCAGGTGTAACCCAACACTCGACCGAAGTCCAACTTCTCGCGACTTGCGGCATGATCGCCCGGTTCCGCATGGACGTGCGCGTAGCTATCGCGATCCTTTGTGGGCCGGTGCTAGATCGCGGCCAGCCGGATCATGGCGCGGGTGCGGAGGCTGAGCTCTTGGGCCGTCTCTGCGCTGCCTCGCCTCTCCCAGTCCTCGATGGCCACCGGGAGGAGGGCCGTGATGAGGTCGATCAACAGGCGGACATCGTTGGCGCTCAACCGTGGCAGCAGTTGATGCACGGCGGCGGCGTGACGCTGGTGAACGGTGACGATGATGTCGGTTCGCCCCGAGCGGATGAGTTCGGTCATCAGGTGCCGGTGCCCCATCCAGCCGCCCAGGAGCACTGTGGACACCTCGGTCACGGTCCTTGCCGAGAACCCGGACGCCCTCGTCAGCACACCGGTGATGATCAGTTCGCAGCGATACTCGACGACGTCGAAGATCCCGTCGAAGTGTCGGTAGAAGGTGGCTCGTCCGATGCCTGCTTCTTCCACGAGTTCCCCGACACCCACGCGATCCAGGCGGCGCGTCTCGAGGAGCCGGTCGAGCGCGTCGCAGACCTTCAGGCTGGACCGCTGAGCACGGCGATCAGTAGAGATGTGGAACATTGATCGACCTCCTGTCTCAGAACACAGCGTTCCACGCGGATGCCTGCTGCGTGTACGAACTACGTTCGAGCCGACAGCGACAACCGAGGAGAGAACGCATGCTGCAGGACAGGATCACCTGGTGGACGACGAAGGGCTGGATCCTCGTCGGTCTCGCCCTCAGTGGCGCCCTAGTGCTCACCATCCTCCTCGCCACCGGACACTGGCCGGCATCAGTCCTGCTGACTCTCGCCGTCGCCGCCCTGACCCCGCTGCACGTGCTCGAGGAGTGGGTCTTCCCCGGAGGGTTCCACTTCCACTACAACACCATCCTCAGGTCCGACCGAACCGATCGCTACCCGATGAACCGGCTCTCAGACCTCCTCACCAACTCCATCGCCACCGTGTTCTGCCTCGCTCTCGGCATCGTCGGCGCCTTCACCGGCCCCAGCGACGGGATCGTCGCCGGCCTGGGGATCTTCGCCGTCGAGGTCGTCGGGCACACCGCGTTCGGCATCATCATGCTCCGCCGCTTCCGGCAGGCAGGCAAGCAGACCATCTACGCCCCCGGGTCGATCACGGCGTACTTCGGGTTCTTCGTCCTCGCAGTCCTGTGCTTCCGGGAGATCGGCAGCATGGACGCCCTCGACTGGCTCACCGCCGTCGGGATCGTGCTGTCCATCGTGGTCGTCTGCATCCTCATCCCGGAGAACGCCCTCAAACGAACCCACGCCGACCGGTACCCCTACGCCAACGCCGGCTACTACGAGCAATACCTGAACCCCCACAGCCCGGAGGCAGGCACGCTGAAGGCGTTTCCATGGCGGTGAAGACATTCGGGTTGACGAAGCGGTTCGGCCGTGTCGCCGCGCTCGACGATCTCTCGCTCGAGATCCCCAAGGGTTCGATCTTCGGGGTGATCGGCCCCAACGGGGCGGGGAAGTCAACCTTCATGCGCCTGCTCCTGGACGCCCTCCGGCCCAGTTCCGGCCGCGCCGAGGTCCTCGGCCATGACCCGCGCGAGGGCGGCAAGGAGCTTCGCGGAAGGATCGGCTACCTCCCAGGCGAGTTCCGAGTGGACCCCAAGCTGACCGGGAAGCAGCACATCGATTTCTGGGCGTCAATCTCCGGGGGCTCCTCGAAGCACGCCCATGCCCATGCCGCTGAGTCTGCCGAGCGGCTCGGCATCGACCTCAGGCGCGTGGCGGGCAAGCTCTCGAAAGGCAACAAGCCAAAGCTCGGCGTCATCCAGGCGCTCATGCACGAACCCGAACTCCTCATCCTCGACGAGCCCACCTCGGGCCTGGACCCTCTCATCCAACAGGCGTTCCTCGAGATGGTCCGCGAGGCCCACGCGGCAGGCGCCACCGTGATCCTCTCCTCCCACATCCTGAGCGAGGTGGAGCAGGTGGCGGACCTGGCCGCGATCCTCCGTTCCGGACGCGTCGTGCGCGAGGCCACCGTCCCCGAACTCCGGGCCACAGCGCAGCGACGCCTCCGCGCGGTGGTCCACGCCGCCTCCCCGGACGAGGTCCGGTCGGCCGCGGCCGCACGCGGACTTGACCTCCAGACCGAACCCGCGGGGGAAGGGGAGATCCGGGTGACGGGGCTCGTCGAGGGGCAGGCAAACGACGTCGTCGCCCTCCTTGCCGCCTACGAGGTGGCTGACCTCGTCTTCTCCGAGCCCGACCTCGAGGAGACCGTGCTCGGGATCTACTCCGAACCCGAAGCGCCGCCACGCCACCCCGCTCCGCACGCCACCCCTCGGGCACGAAGGAGGCGGAGTGATGCCGATCCTCATCAAGCCTTGAAGGCATCGGCGTGCACTCATCGGATGGGGGGTAGCGCTCCTCGTCGTCGCTGACGGTCTACCTCTCCTTTTACTCGTCCATGGGCAGTGCCGACGGCCTGAAGACGCTCATGGAGCAACTCCCCGAAGCCATGGTGAACGGCGGATTCGCGGACGGCCATCGCGACCGGCGCGGGATGGGCGCACTCGACGCTGGCCTGGGCCTCGGCCTCTTCATCCTCGGCGCTGCGGGAATCGGCTGGGGCGCGTGCGCTCATGGGCGGCGAGCCGAGATGCTCGAGCTCACCCTCGCCCGCCGTGTCTCCCGCACGCAGATGCGGGCGACTGGCCGCCATCGTGGTCAGGATCCTCATCATCGGCGTGATCGTGGTGGCAGGCCTGCTCGTCCTCAACTCGGCGGCCAGCCTCGAGATCGACACCTCGATGATCGCGCCGCAGATGGCCGCCTACCTCGGCCTCGGCATCCTCTACGCCGTCCTCATGGCGGTCGGCGCAATGACGGGCGTGCACAGCCATGCGGCAGCGGCCGGCGCAGCGCTCCTGGTGGGAGGATTCCTGCTGAACGCGGTTGGCAACATCTCCGACGACACTAAGTGGATGCACCTCCGTCTCGCCGAGTGCCACAGGCCCGCAGAACCGGCCGCTCACCAATGGCTGGGACTGGGCGGGCCTCGCGTGGATCTACGGCACGGCCGCTGCCCTCTCGCTCCTCGGCTGGGCGGCGTTCACCCGTCGCGACGTCACCTCGCAGGCCCAGCTCAACGTCAACCCGGATGCGTGAGGGCTGCAGGGTACTTCTCCCGGTCCGGTGGCCGCCTACGGACGCGAGGGCGGGCCCTGCGTGCTGCGGCGCTACCCGATTCTGCGAGAGCGCCTCGCGAACCGGTTCCTTCTTCTGCCCACGGTGTCAGCTGGCGCCCCGCGGACCTCGGGCGCGACCCCCGACCCCCGCATGCCTGACGACCGCGCAGCGCCCGCACAGAGCGAGCGATGAGCAGGACCCGAGCTTCAATAGTCATGAAGCTTCGGACAATCGACGGACGACGTACTGGTTGAGGCTTAGGTGCTCCTCAGCGGCTTGAATGGCCAAACGGCGGTGCAGGCTCTCGCCGACGCGGAGGTTGAACTTGCCCGAATAGGTTCGCGCTGACATGGGCTCGGGCACGGGCTCGCCCGTGCCAGCAAGGTCATCCACGACGTCGCTGACCAGGTCGACCAAGCCCTGCAGCGCCCCCGCCTGAGAGCTGTCAAGCCATGAAAGCGACGGGAACTCTGCACAGGTGGCGACGAACTCGTCGTCTTCGACCGACCACGTCACACGGTAGGTGTAGCGGGACACGTCAAAGGTTTGGATGGTCACATCGCCTCCTTCTTTTCGATGGCCGCCAGCACTTGGCGGACTTGGTACGCCTCGGCTCGGCCGTTGCTGTTCTGGATGTTGACCCGGGGGTCCCCGGGCCACGGTGTCTTGAACACGGCGTGTGACCCACCTGACCGCCGCGCCTCTCCGAAGTAGTGCTCGCAAACCTTGTGAAGGTCGTCATAGCGGACGTTCTGCGGATTCGCCCGCATGGTCGCAAACAGCTTGTCCACGTTCACCACACCTCATGGTACTACCTGCGGTACCAAAAGTTGAGTGTGCCGACCTGATTCGCGTCCCGCAGTCGCTGATCAACCAGCCTGGGTTCCCCTAGGGTGGCTCCATGACTCAGCCACGAACCGTGTGGGAAGACCAGGACGGCGTCCTTTCGGGCGGAGCAGGCATGGTGCGTGCTGCCGCGTTTCGAGTCGGCGACGCTGAACGCGGTGGGGTCACCCTCAGCGTCCGGGTTCCGGATGGCTTCTTCATGCCGATCGAAGGTGGGGGAGCGAGTGCAACACTTCTCCTCAACCCGAATGAGGCACGTGGCTTTGCCGCCTGGTTGAATGCGGCGGCCGACGCCGCAGACGCTGCGGGGCCACCGCTGTACAGCTAGCGGGTTGGGGTGCCCGAGGACGCGTCCTGGCCGCCAGCCGGTTGGGGTGCGACGCTTCCCTTCGGGCGAAACGCTCGCCTTGCACGGGCAGCAAACCGCCTTACGGGTAGCGCCGCGTCCTGCCCTACGGGAAGCGGCGGGCATGCGCCAGTGTGGTGCACCACGGGGAACATGCGCGTCACCGCGGACGCGCCGTCGCCGGGCATGGTTGGGCGGTTCGGCCGGGCATCGTTAAGCTTGCCGGGTGCGAACGCGGCCGACTGAGCCCCTCGCTCGTTGACCAACGCCGTGCGCCCCGTGGAGAGTCGTGAACAAGCAGGCCGTGACTGACACCCTGAAGCAGTTCATCCGCTTCGGGCTCGTCGGCGGCTCCGGGGTGGTTGTCAACCTGGTCGTGGCCTACCTGATGACCCAACTGAACGGCGGCGTCAGCAACGACAACCGGGTGGTCTTCGAACTCCCCGGCCCCTATGCCCTGCGGTACACCGTCCTGGTCTGGATCGTCGCATTCATGATCGCCAACCTGTGGAACTTCCAGCTGAACCGCAGTTGGACCTTCCGCCGCGACAGCGACCAGATGCGGAAATGGTGGACCGAGTTCTGGCCGTTCTTCGCCATCGGCAGCTTGGCCGCCCTGCTGGGGGCGCTGATCAAGATCGCCCTGACAAACCCGACGTCCCCGGTCTACCTGCCCGGCCCGCCGTTCAACGACCATGAGGGCCTGCGCGCCCGCGCCTACTGGGCCCAGCTATTCACGATCGTGCTGACCATGCCCATCAACTACCTGCTGAACAAGGTATGGACCTTCCGCGCGATCCGGCCCACCCAGCCGACGTCCCCGGACGCAGGCAGCCCCGAACAGGCAGGGGTCGGCTGACGTGTACCTCAAGCAACTGACCCTGAAGGGCTTCAAGTCCTTCGCCTCCGCCACCACCCTCAACTTCGAGCCGGGCATCACCGCGATCGTCGGGCCGAACGGGTCCGGCAAGTCCAACGTCGTGGACGCACTGGCCTGGGTGATGGGGGAGCAGGGCGCCAAGTCGCTGCGCGGCGGCCAGATGGCCGACGTCATCTTCGCCGGCACCACCGGACGCGCGCCGCTGGGTCGCGCCGAGGTCGCGCTCACCATCGACAACACCGACGGCATGCTGCCGATCGACTACACCGAGGTCACCATCAGCCGGACGCTCTTCCGTACCGGCGGATCCGAGTACGCCATCAACGGCCAAACCGTGCGCCTGCTGGACGTTCAGGAGTTGCTGAGCGACACCGGCATGGGCCGCGAGATGCACGTCATCGTCGGGCAGGGCCAGCTCGACCAGATCCTGCAGGCCACCCCGGAGGCGCGCCGCGGCTTCATCGAGGAGGCGGCCGGCGTCCTGAAGCATCGCCGCCGCAAGGAGAAGGCGATCCGCAAGCTGGAGTCCACCCAGGCGAACCTGGCCCGCCTCAACGACCTGATCGCCGAGATCCGCCGGCAACTCAAACCGCTGGGACGCCAGGCGGAGGTGGCCCGCAAGGCCGCCACCGTGCAGGCCGACCTGCGCGATGCCCGCGCCCGGCTGCTGGCCGACGACATGACCCAGGCCCAGTTGGCCCTCGAATCCGACCGCGAGGCCGAAGCCGCCCTACAGGCACAACGCCGCACCGCCGAGGCCGAATTGGCCGCAGCCCGAGCCGCTGAGGCCGAGGCGGAAACCGCCCTGGAGCAGATCAAACCCCGCCTGGAAGCAGCCCAGGAGACCTGGTACGCGCTGGCCGCCCTGACTGAGCGGATCACCTCCACCCGCCAGGTGGCGGCCGAACGGATGCGGCATGGGGCCGAACAACCTGCCATGTCAGTCGGCCGCGACCCCGAGGCCCTCGAGGCCGAGGCTGCCAAGGTGCGTGCCGAAGAGGACGACCTCAACGAGCAGGTCAAGCGGGCCGAGCTTGCCCTGGCCGAAGCGAGCAGCCGCCGTAATGGCGCGGAGGACGCGGAGGCAGCCGAGGCGCGCAGCTACGCGTCCCAGTTGCGGGCGGTCGCCGACCGACGCGAGGGGCTGGCCAAACTCACCGGCCAGGTGAACTCGCTGGCGTCCCGGCTGGAGGCCAGCGGCGAGGAGTCGCAGCGGTTGGGTGCCCGGCTGGCCGAGGCCATCGCCCGGGCCGAGGACGCCGAACGGCAGTTCACCCAGTTGGAGACCCGGTTGACCGGCGTCACTGATGGTGAAACGAGCCTGGACGCCGCGTACGAGGCCGCCGAACTGGCGCTCGCCGCGCTGCAGACACAGACCGAGGACCTGAAGTCCGAGGAACGCGCGGCCGAGCAGCGGATCGCCACCCTGCAGGCGCGCATTGAAGCACTTCAAGTGGGTTTGCAGCGAAGGGACGCGTCCGGGGCGCTGCTCAACGGCGGTCCGATGTCCGGATTGCTCGGCTCGCTCTCCTCACTGATCACCATCGAACCGGGATGGCAGACCGCGATCGCTGCCGCGCTGGGCAGCGTCACCGAGGCGCTGGCAGTCAGCGACGTGTCGGCCGCGCTGGACGCCTTCGACCGGCTGAAGGCCGAAGACCTGGGACGCGCCGGCATGCTGCTGGCCGGCGCCCCCGCACCCGGCGGCGCCCTGCCCAAGTTGCCCGCCGGCGCCCAATGGGCCATCGACGTGGTCCAGACCGACGACGACATCAAACCGGCCCTGACCCGCGCATTGCACCTGATCGCGGTGGTGCCCGATCTGCCCGCAGCCACCGACCTGGTCGCCGCCCAGCCGCAGGTCACCGCGGTGACCGCAGACGGCGACCTGCTGTCCAGTTGGTTCGCCGCCGGCGGCTCCAGCGCCGGGCAATCGGTCATCGAGGTGCAGGCGACCATCGACGAGGCAGCAGCCGAACTCGACCTGGCTCGCCATGACGCCGAGCGAATCCGGTTCGCGCTGGCCGGCGTCCAAACCCGGCTACAGGACGCCGAAGCGGTGTCCGCCGCCGCACTCGAACGATTGAATGAGTCGGACGCCCAGATGTCCGCGCTGACCGAACAGTTGGCCAACCTCGGACAGATTGGCCGGGCGGCGCGCGGCGAGGCAGACCGACTCCAACAGACCATCGACCAGGCCAGCCACACCCGGACGCAGGACGAACAGAACCTCGAGGAGTTGCGGGCCCGCCTGGCTGCCGCCGACCAGGACACCGACCTGACCGAACCCGATCCCGCCGAACGCGACCGGCTGGCGGTCATCGCTCGGCAGGCCCGCGGGGCCGAGATGGACGCGCGACTGGCGCTCCGTACCGCCGAGGAACGTGCCCGAGCGCTGGCCGGTCGGGCCGACTCGCTGACCAGGGCCGCGCAACATGAACGTCAGGCTCGCGCCAAGGCGCAGGCCAGGGCCGAGCAATTGCGCCGGGAAGCGCAGGCGGCGACCGCAGTGCATGCGGCAGCCGGCTGGCTTGCCGGGCAGGTCGAGATCGCAAAGTCCACAGCCAGTGCCGAGCGCGCCGCCGCCGACGATGAGCGCCGCCGACTGGAGACATCGCTGGGCCACCATCGGGCAGTGGCGCGCGAAAAGGCGCATTCGCTGGAAGCCATCGTGGACGGCGAACACCGCGACCAGATGAGCCGCATCGAGTTGACCATGCGGCTGGAGCAGCTGGCCGACAAGGCGCTGACCGAACTGGGTCTGGACGCCGAGACGCTGGTCGATGAGTACGGCCCCCACCTGATGGTCCCCGTGCTGGTGCATCCCGATGGTCGTCCGGTGACCGACGATGACGAGGACCTGCCCGAGCCGGTCCCGTTCGTCCGGGAACAGCAACTGGCCCGGCTGCGCACCGCGCAGCGCAACCTCGAGGCACTCGGCCGCGTCAACCCGCTGGCCCTGGAGGAGTTCGAGGCGATGAGCGAGCGGCACAGCTTCCTCGCCGAGCAGTTGGACGACCTCAAGCGGACGCGCAAGGACCTGCTGGACATCATCGATGAGGTCGATGGCCGGGTGCAGGAGGTCTTCGCGTCCGCCTACGCCGACGTGGAGCGCACCTTCTCCGAGGTCTTCGCCCGGCTCTTCCCGGGTGGCGAGGGCAAACTCGTGCTGACCGACCCGGACGACATGCTGGCCACCGGTATCGAGGTCGAGGCCCGCCCGGCAGGCAAGAAGGTCCGCCGGCTGTCGCTGCTGTCGGGCGGCGAACGATCACTGGTGGCGGTCGCCTTCCTGATCAGCCTGTTCATCGCCCGGCCCAGCCCGTTCTACATCCTGGACGAGGTCGAGGCGGCCCTGGACGACGTCAACCTCAGCCGTCTGCTCGGTATCTACGAAGAACTGCGCACCAACTCGCAGTTGCTGATCATCACCCACCAGAAGCGGACGATGGAGGTGGCCGACGCGTTGTATGGCGTGACGATGCGCGGCGACGGCGTCTCCACGGTGATCTCCCAGCGGCTGCACGAACGCTGAACCGGCTCGTCATCCTGCGGCGTGCCTCCACCTGACCTGCCCGGACGTGACTGAGACTGGAAAGCGAACCTTCCACTTCCCAAGCCCGGGGGCTCATCATGGCGATCTTTCCTGCGACCCTTCTCCTCATTGTGCTGTTGGCGTCGGGGGTGCTCGCGTTCGTCGCCCTGACCCACGCGGCTGAACGAGGGGACGACCAGACCGCCCTGTCGCGGCGGCTGCGCACCGTGATGGCCCACCTGAATGGGCAGGCCGCACCGCCGCCCGCCATCGCTGCGCTGCTGGCTCCGGCCAGTCCGCGTCGGGCGACTGCCCACGCCGTCGAACCGGACGCACCGGCTGTCACCGATCCAGAACCAGTGGTCGAAGAAGCCGTCGCTGCAGAGCAGGCCACGGAGGTTGCCGCAGCGCAACCGACCGCTGAGCAGGGCACTGGACGCTCCGAACTGGCCGCCTGAGCGCCTCGTCCGCGACCCGCTCCGCGACCGGGGCGAAGCGTGCGCCCCTGTAGTCTGAGCGCGTGGATTGGATTTTCTGGGTAGTCATCGGCGGCATCCTGCTGACCGCCGCAGTCGCCGGCCTGTCGATCGTCGTCAGCAAGCGTCGCGCGGATCTGGAGGCAGCGCGCCAGCGCGAGTTGGAGGCTGCGGCCACCGCAGAGATCGTCGACGAGCCCGCGGTGGACGTGGTCGACGCCGTGGAGGCCGAGGTCGTCGAGGCACCCGGCCCAACCGTCGAGGCACCGCCCGTCGATGTACCGGTCATTGAGCCCGGGGCCGAGGTCGAACACCCAGAGGCCGCCGCGTCCCGTTTCGTCCGGTTGCGGCGCCGCCTGGCCAGCAGCAACAACGCGCTGGCGCGCGCTCTGGCCGACCTGCTGTCCAGCGATCGCATCGATGACGACACCTGGGACGATTTCGAAACCACCCTGATCACCTCCGACCTGGGCGTCGGGCCGACCACCGAACTGGTCGAGGCGTTGCGCCAGCAGTTGCGGATCGACGGTGTTGCCGATCCGGCCGCCGCCAAGACGTTGCTGCGTCGCGAACTCGTCGCGCTCACCCAACCGGATCTGGATCGCAGCCTGAACCTGAGCCATGCTCCCGGCGAGCCGGCTGTCGTCCTGGTCGTCGGTGTCAATGGGACCGGCAAGACCACCACCGTCGGCAAGCTGGGTCGAATGCTGATCGCCGAGGGCAAGTCGGTGCTCTTCGGTGCGGCCGACACCTTCCGCGCGGCCGCGGCCGAGCAGCTGACCACCTGGGGCGAGCGGGTCGGCGTGCGCACCATCCGGGGCGAGGAGGGCGCCGACCCCGCGTCGGTGGCCTTCAACACGGTGGAACAGGGCATCGCCCAAGAGGTCGACGTCGTGCTGATCGACACCGCCGGCCGGCTGCACACCAAGGTCGGCCTGATGGACGAATTGGGCAAGGTCAAGCGGGTGATCGAGAAGAAGGCGCCGGTCAGCGAGGTGCTGCTGGTCATCGATGCCACCACCGGTCAGAACGGGCTGACCCAGGCCAGGATCTTCGCCGAGGTGGTGGACATCACCGGCATCGTGCTGACCAAGCTGGACGGCTCCGCCAAGGGCGGGATCGTCGTCCAGGTGCAGCGCGAACTCGGCGTCCCGGTCAAGTTCATCGGGCTGGGGGAGGGCGCCGACGACCTGGCACCCTTCGACGCCGAGAACTTCGTGGATGGCCTACTCGGCGACTGATTGCGCCGCGCCGGATGGGTGTGCTGGGTGTAATCAGGGGTGCATCTGGGTGTATTCACTTGGCCCGGTGGCCGGCCAGGACATGGTCACCCTGGTCACCTGCACCCCCTACGCCATCAACTCCCATCGGCTGCTGGTGCACGCCACCCGCATCCCGTACGACGCCACGGCTGCCCCCCGAAGTCGACAGTGCTCAGCCTCGACTGGAGCCTGCAGCCGTGGATGAAGATTCGCGTCGCCATTGCCGGCGCCGCCCTGGCCCTGCTGGGCCTGCTGGTCATCAGTTGGCTTCGAGCCGACCTGCGTGAACGCCGTGGACGACGGCGGGCGCGACGGGGAGAACCGTCGAGCCAGTCGAAGTCCTGCAGCAGGTGGAGAAGCCGGCCGGGGTGCCAACCGTGCCCGACATGGTGATCAGCATGCCGATGGTTGACCCGGTGACCCACGGCTGGATGTACGAGGTCGACGTCTATGCCAAGAGCGGCCCGTCGGCAATCGTCAAGACCGTGTCGCACGGCAACGCTGGCACCCCTGGCCAGGACGCCCCGGTGGCCGGCCAGGTGATGACACACAACTTCGAGGCAACGGTGCCCTACGGCGGCTACGCGGCCTTCGGTGGCGCCTGCCTGCGCGACGGCGTGATCGACGTGGCCGCCGGCCTGGATCCGTCCGGCTTCAACGCCTCGGGTTTCTGTGCGGAAGGTGCGAGTTGGAGCGGTACCGCTGGGGGCGCGGCGTTCCGATTGGTTGACGACCTCACCACCGGCCTGGTGCCGGGTACCTCGCAGCACACCGGCGATTTCCTGGAGTTCACCTCCAGCACCTGGGACGGCCAGATCACCGCGATGATCACGTCCGGCGCCGGTGACCGTACGTTGACGGCCTGCCCGACGGGGACGACCACCGGCTGCGACTACACCATCACCAAGACGGCCAGCCGACTCCAGATCGACTTGACCGACCGTGGGATGCAGACGATGGCCGAGATGCGAGCCGCAGCCGAGGACACCGTCCTGCTGGGCACCGCGCAGGCCCGGGTCAAGCCGTCCGTCACCGAACTCACCACGATGAGCTCGTACGACCTGGACGCTGGCGCCTTCCCGATCGTGCTGCACCTGCCGAACACCGTCCTGCTCTTCCCGGACGGCGCTTCGATCACGTCCGGCACCCCCAGCACCTCGCCGATCGTCACCACCCGCTACTCCACCCTGCGCCTGCACAAGGTGAGTGTGGAGGGTGGCAACCTGGCCGGTGCGGTCTTCACCCTCTATCGCACCCTGGCCGATGCCCAGGCCGGCACCAACCCGTTGATGGTTTCCGAGCCGACCAACCAACTCGGCCTGACCCAGTTCCCGGGTCTGCAGGTCACCGACTTCCAGAACAACGCCGGTGACGACGACTCGTATTGGGTCGTCGAAACCACCACCCCGGCGGGCTACGTCGGCCTGGTGGGTCCGTTCGAGGTGAAGTTGACCAGCGATGGCATCACCGTCAGCGCGGACGAGTCCGGCGGCTACCCAGTCGTCAACAGCCCCGAGGGCTACACGCCGCCGGGTCCCGAGACCACGCCGCAGCCGGGCACCGTTCTCCCGCCACTACCCAACCGTCCGGGTCTGCTCCCGGCGACCGGTGTCGCGCTCGCCCTGTCCACCGTGATCATCACGGCCATGCTCACCCTCGGTGGTGGCGCTGGTATGGCAGGCATCTTTGCGCGGTTCCGTCGTCGCTCCGAGGACTGATCCTTCCGTATCCCCCCGAGGGCCCGATCCCGACCTCCCACGCGGTCGGGGTCGGGCCCGAGTCTTGTTGACCGGTATCCTTGGACCTTGACGTAGCCCACAGCCAGAGGACGCCCGTGTTCGACACCCTGCAAGACCGGCTTGCCGCGACATTCAAGAACCTGCGCAGCAAGGGCCGGTTGACCGACGCCGATATCGACGCCACCGCTCGCGAGATTCGGATCGCGTTGCTCGAAGCGGACGTGAACCTGTCGGTGGTGAAGGAGTTCGTCGCCCGCATCAAGGAGAAGGCGCACGGCGCGGAACTGTCCAGGGCCCTCAACCCGACGCAGCAGATCATCAAGATTGTCAACGAGGAACTGATCGAGATCCTCGGCGGCGAGACCCGGTTGGTCCGGCTCGCCAAGCAGCCGCCGACCGTCATCATGTTGGCGGGCCTGCAGGGTGCCGGTAAGACGACGCTGGCGGGCAAACTCGGCGCCTGGCTCAAGGAACAGGGCCACTCACCGTTGCTGGTGGCGGCCGACCTGCAGCGCCCGAACGCCGTCCAGCAGTTGCAGGTGATGGCCGAACGGGCCCGCGTCGGCATCTATGCGCCCCAGCCCGGCAATGGGGTGGGCGACCCGATCGCGGTCGCCCGGGACTCGATCGAGCACGCCCGCCACCACCTGTTCGATGTGGTGATCATCGACACCGCCGGCCGCCTCGGCGTCGACTCCGAGATGATGCGCCAAGCGTCCATGATCAAGGCGCTGACCAGGCCGGACGAGACCTTGTTCGTGGTCGACGCGATGATCGGTCAGGACGCCGTCAACACCGCCCTCGCCTTCGAGGAGGGTGTCGGTGTCGACGGTGTCGTGCTGACCAAGCTGGACGGTGACGCCCGCGGCGGTGCCGCGCTGTCGATCGCCAAGGTGATCGGCAAGCCGATCATGTTTGCGTCCAACGGCGAGAAGCTCACCGACTTCGACGTCTTCCACCCCGACCGGATGGCCTCGCGCATCCTGGGCATGGGCGACATGCTCACCCTGATCGAGCAGGCCGAGAAGACCTTCGACGCCGAACAGTCCGCAGCGGCCGCCGAGAAACTGCTGGGCGGGCGCGGCCAGTTCGGTCTGGACGACTTCCTCGCCCAGATGCAGCAGATCCGCAAGATGGGCCCGCTGAGCAAGGTCTTCGGGATGTTGCCGGGCGCTTCGCAGTTGAAGGCCGTCAACGAGATCGACGAACGCGAGGTCGACAAGATCGAGGCGATCATCTACTCGATGACCCCCGGTGAGCGCGCTGACGTTGCGATCCTCAATGGCTCGCGTCGCTCGCGCATCGCGCGCGGTGCCGGCGTCGAGGTGCGCGACGTGAACGAGTTGGTCAACAGGTTCACCGAGGCCCGCAAGATGATGCAGTCGATGGGCCAGATGATGGGCGGCATGCCGGGGCTTCCGGGCGCGCGTCGTCCCACCAAGCAACAGCCCAAGAAGGGCAAGGGCGGCAAGAAGGTGTCGGGCAACCCCGCCAAGCGGGCTGCCCTGGCCGCCGGCAAACCCGTCCCGCAGACCGAGGGCGAATGGCAGCAACCGCAGCCGCCCAAGAGCCAGGCGGAGATCCAGGACGCGATGAACGGCTTCCGGCTGCCGCCCGAACTGCAGCAGATGCTCAACGAACAGAACAAGGGCCCGCGCTGACCCTTTCGACGCTGGGAGGTTCGATGAACGCGTGGCACGTGCATGGAGTGGTGCTGCCCGGCACCGAGCCGACCGACCTGTGGATCGCCGATGGCGTGGTGAGTGCTGAGCCAGTCTCCGGGGCCCAGAGCCTGGGCCGCGATCTGTGGATCATGCCGGGCCTGGTGGACGCGCACTGCCACATCGGGCTGGGCTCCGACGGCAACCCGTGCGACCTGGCCACCGCAGAGGCGCAGGCGATCACCGACCGTGATTCGGGCGTCCTGCTGATCCGGGACGCCGGCGCCCCTGCCGACACGCACTGGGTGGACGAGCGGGCCGACCTGCCGAAGGTGATCCGGGCCGGTCGGCACCTGGCCGTGCACAAGCGGTACCTGCGCAACCTGGCGAAGGAGATCGACCCGGAAGACCTGGTCAGCCAGATCGAGATCCAGGCGAAGGCCGGCGACGGCTGGGTGAAACTGGTCGGCGACTGGATCGACCGGTCGGTCGGCGACCTGGCCCCGCTGTGGCCGGCGGAGATCGCCCGGCAGGGCATCGAGCGGGCCCACGAGTTGGGGGTGCGGGTGACCGCGCACTGCTTCGGTGAGCAATCGGTGGCCGAGTTGGTGGCTGCCGGCATCGACTGCATCGAACACGGCACGGGTATGAGCCCTGAGGTGATCGACCAGATGGCCGAGCGGGGGACCGCGCTGGTGCCCACCCTGACCAACATCGAAACCTTCCCGAAGATCGCGGCGGCCGGGGACGCAAAATTCCCGGTCTACGCCGATCACATGCGGGCGTTGCACGCCAGCCGCTTCGACGTGCTGGGCGCCGCGCGCGAGGCCGGCGTACCGGTCTACTCCGGCACCGACTCGGGCACCGTGCTGCCACACGGCCGGATCGCCGAGGAGGCGGAACTGCTGGCCCGGCTGGGCGGCGTCGAGTTCGCCCTCGGAGCGGTCAGCTGGAACGCCCGCCGCTGGCTGGGTGCCGATGTGCTGGTGCCGGGTGCCCCGGCCGATCTGGTGGTCTACGACGCCGACCCACGTGAGCACCTCGAGGTGCTGCACCATCCCCGCACCATCGTGTTGCGCGGGCGTCCGGTCAAGGGCTGACGTGCCGCGATAGTGACGTGGTCGTCGGTTAGTGTGGCCGATGCAGGCACTCGGCCGGACGAACAGGTGAGGTGAGATGGCGAACTCAGCCAACTACTACGGTCAGCCCGACCCGGGCCAACCCGACTTCACACCACCGGGCTACCCGCGTCCGTCGCAGCCCGCCGAGCCCGTGTCCCAGCCGCGCCAGCCCGACTGGGGCATCCAACAGTCCTACACCGCCCCCAGCCAGGCCAACCTCGCACCGGTGAATGGTTACACCCAGCCCCCGTCGGCCTCGATCGGCGGCGGATATGCCTCGATGCCCGGGCGACCGGGCTTCCTGGTCCAGATCGGCAGCATCGTCGTCACGCAGACCGAGGTGATCACCCCGGCCGGCACCATCCCGCTGTCGCAGGCCCAATTCACCTTCGTCGACCAGAGCTACACCACCCGCAAGACCCCGACCTGGGCCTACGTCGCGGCGATCGTCGGCTTCTTCATCGTCACGGTCTTCAGCCTGTTCTTCCTGCTCGCCAAGGAGAACGTCACCGTCGGCAACGTGGTCGTCGGGGTGCGCGGACCCGGTCTGGACTACGCCGAGCCGCTCTACGTCAGCAACGTGACCCAAGTGCAGGACGCGTACGCCCGCGTCCAGTACGCCAACAACTTGGCCGTGAGTTCGCACGGGTGAGACCAGGTCGGGTGGGCGTCCTGTCAACCTTTCGTGTCGCGGTTGCGTCTGAATGGGTATGAACGAGCCGAGTCGTGCTGAGGGCTTCCGGGTCTTTGCCCGGGACCACTGGGCACCACTGCTGAGGACCGCGATCCTGCTCAGCGGGGATCGCCAACTCGGCGAGGACCTGCTCCAGGAAGCCCTGATGCGCACCTATGTCGCGTGGGAGCGAATCGAACCGGGCGCCGTGGTTGCCTACACGCGACGGGTGATGGCAAATGCCTGTACCGATCGTTGGCGACGTCAGCGCCTGAACGTCGTCCT
>JAXGOU010000003.1:0-133117 GCA_040767325.1 Brooklawnia sp.
CATCCAGTAACGACTCGATCACCGCCATGTGCACGTCCCAGGCGTCCGGGTCGGCGAAGTCGACCGGCGCATCGTCCATCCCAGGGACGACGTTCACCTCCGGATGCTCGGCGCGCACCCAGCCGGCGCGCACCTCGACCGGGATCGACTCGACCGAACTGGCCAGCACCTGCACGGTCAGCCGCTCACACCGGGCGCTGCCCGCTCGCACCAGCTGTTGGTGTCCGGCATGGAAGGGATAGAACTTGCCGATGATCAGTCCGTGCCCAAACTCCTTCATCTGGCGACCTCCTCGTCATGCTCCCCGAGGTTGGCGGCCTGTCGCTCCCTGAGGTGCGCCGCAGGCGCCTCGAAGGGGCGACGCTCCGCGTCCAGAGCCGCAGCGCGCCACTGCCGCAACCCGATCACGCACATGGTGAGGAAGAGCACGTACAGGATCGCGGTCAGGTACAGACCCTTGTAGGCGTACAGCCCGATGTAGAGCACGTCCGCGGTGATCCAGAACCACCAATTGCCGATCCACTTGCGGTTCAGCATGATCTGCGCGCCGAGGCTGAGCGCCGTGGTCAGCGCGTCCCCTAGCGGCACGACCGAGTCGGTATGCGTGGTGAGCAGTTCGTGGATCACCCAGGTGCCGCTCGCCACGAAGGCGCTGACCCCGATCCAGCCCCACAGCGGCGTCCGGCGCACCACCAGCGCAGTGCGATTCGCGCCGCCGTGCTGCCACCAGTACCAGCCGAGCCCGCCGAGCACCAGGTAGACGACCTGCAGCCACGCGTCCCCGTAGAGGCCGGCCTGCATGAACAGGATCCAGAAGAAGATGTTGTTGGCGATGCCGATCGGGAAGTTCCAGATGTTGCGCCGCACCACCAGCCACACGCACAGCGCGCCGGTGACGAAGCCGGCGATCTCCACCCAACTCAGTGTCCAGGCCATCTCTTCCTCCTCCGTTTTCGTCACTCCGACAATATTGCCATCAGAAGTTTATTGTCAACTCGACCATTAGAGTAGAGGCATGGGCAGGTTCCAATCCGAGCATCCGATCTTCGCCGTGGCAGTCGATCTGGTGGTGCTGACGTTGCGGGACGCGCAGCCGTGCGTCCTGCTGGTGCGGCGCGGGGTGGCGCCGTTCGAGGGGCAGTGGGCGCTGCCTGGTGGGTTCGTGCAGGCCGCGGAGGACCTGCAGGACGCTGCGCTGCGTGAGTTGGCCGAGGAGACCGGGTTTGGGCCCGAGTTGGTGACCGGGCTCGAGCAGTTGCGCAGCTATGGGGCGCCGGGACGCGATCCGCGGCCCGAGCGGGTGGTCTCGGTGGCGTGGGTGGTGCTCGGGGCTGACCTGCCCGACCCGGTCGGGGGCACGGACGCGGCGGAGGCGCGCTGGGTTCCGGTGGCCGAATTGGCAGGACTTCAGCTGGCCTTCGACCACGATGTGATCCTGGCTGACGGTCTGGAGCGAGCCCGGTCGAAACTCGAGTACACGTCGCTGGCAACGGCCTTCGTCGGCGACGAGTTCACCATCGCCGAGTTGCGCGGGGTCTATGAGGCGATCTGGGGTGTCGAACTCGACCCGGCGAACTTCCAGCGCAAGGTGACCGGGATGGCGGGATTCCTGGAGCCGGTGCCCGGCAAGTTCGCCACCGGACGCCGGCCGCCCGGCGCAGCTCTTCCGGGCGGGGCCGGGGCAGGAGTTGTATCCGCCGCTGCGGCGGGCGTGATGGGCACGCCACGTTTGAGCCTTCTGACCGCCCGAGGACGCTCACTGCGGCGGATGACTGCCGTAGCCGAGTTGGCGCCAGACCTCATAGACGACGACCGCCGCGGCGCTGGCCAGGTTGAGCGAGCGCGATCCGGCGAGCATTGGCAGCGTCAGGCGCGGTGATGCACGGGTCTTCGAGCACCTCGGGGGCCAGCCCGGTGGGTTCGGGGCCGAAGAGCAGCACGTCCGAGGCTGAAAGCTGATCTCGGTGAATGGACGCTCAGCGCGAGCGCTGGACGCGAAGACCCTGGCTGGGGTCAGTGCGGCCAGCGCAGCGTCAGATTCCTCGTGGACGAAGAAGCTGAGCCCGATCGCGGTAGTCGAGACCGGCTCGTTTGAGCCGCACATCGTCCAGCTCGAAACCGAAGGGTCCAGCGATGTGGAACGCCGCGCCGGTGACGGCCGACAGTCGCATGGTCGCGCCGGTGTTGGTCGGGATACAGGGCCGGTCGAACAGGATGTTCACCGGGCAAGGGGAGGTTTCCATCAGGGCCTTTCGTCCCGACTCGCCGGCCAGGGCAGCCGGCGTCGGCTCACGAACTCTTTCGTTCCCGGCCGTCGACCGGATCAACGAACGTCAACTTGCGCGAGACGAGCGCGAGCGAGGTGGAGAAGTCGTCGATGTCGACGTCGAGCACCTCGGGGTAGAGCGGATCGCCCAGAATCGGAATCCCCAGGCCATGCAGGTGCAGCCGAAGTTGGTGGGTCTTGCCGGTCATCGGCGTCAGCCGGTAGCGCCCGATCTGGTCGCGCACCTCAAGCAGGTCGATCAGGGTTTCGGCATTGGGCTCGCGACCGGCGACCACGTGAGCCTGCAGACTTCCCCGCTTCTTGGCGATGTGATTGCGGACCGTCAAGGGGAAGCACAGGTCTTCACGCACGGGCGCGAGGGCTTCGTACTCCTTCGCCACCGCACGGCTCTCGAAGAGTTGCTGGTAGGCGGCGCGCCATTTGCGTTCGGTGGTGAGCACGAGTACCCCGGCGGTGAGCCGGTCGAGGCGATGGGTCGGGGACGCTTCGGGCAGCCCGTACTCGCGTCGCACCCGCACCACCACGGACTGCAGCACATGGCGTCCACGAGGAATCGACGACAGGAACCCGGGCTTGTCGACCACGATCAGCCGCTCATCGCGGTGCAGCAACTCGACTTCGAATGGCACTTCGGGCTCGTCGCGCAGGTCGCGATGGAACCACACAAAGGTGTTCGGCGAGTAGGGGGTTTTCGCGTTGATCGGGACGCCATGCTCGTCGACGAAACGCCCAGAGTCGAGCATCTGGTCGATCGGTGCCTGCGCAGCCAGCTTGACGAACAGGAAATCGCGCAAGGTCAGCCAACCGGGGTCTTCGCGTCCACGGTCGGGGGTGCGCACCCAGGCTGCCTGCAACCCATGGCGGGGCGGCAGCGGTGAGCGCGGTGGCATACGGACCAGAGTAGGGCCGTCCTGGCCATACTGAACCATGGACTTTTCAGTGTTTAACAAGATGCGCAGCCACTACGGGAAGTGCGGCAGCTGGGCCGTTTGGAACAGTGTGGTCTGGCAACCCGAACCGTCAAAGATGCCGGAGTTGAAGCTCGACTCGGTGGTCGAGCAGTTTCAGCAGGTCTCGAATCAGGAGGATTTGGACGCTCACCAGTGGGGGCTTCGCGACGATGTCGTTCTGGTGGCGCTGAACTTCGCTGGACGCGACGCCAAGATCGACCAAGTCGTGAGCAAACTCGCCTTCGGCAGTTTCCACGAGGAGATCGGACGCACCAGTGACCGACGACTGCGGGATGCTTGTCTGGCGGCCGGGCTGGGCGGCTCCTACATCACTGATCTGGTGAAGATGAGTGGGGGCAAGGTGACACCGTTCCGCGAATCGAAGTCGGAGCTCGTTGCGGCGCTTCTTCGGGACGTCGGCTTCCTGAAGGAGCAGATCCAGGGGTTGGTTGGTGAACTGAAGACCTTGGGATGTGCCAGCCCGGCATTGATTGGTCTCGGCGGTGATGTCTACACAACCTTGGCGAAGCCAGCCGTGTTGGACACGTTGCGTGCGGAACTGGGGGCCGAGACATCGGTGGTGAAGATGACGCACTACTCGGCACGCACCCAGATCAAGGTGCCGGACTACATCGATCGGGTGAAGCAGGAACTGGCTGGGCAACCGTTCCTGCGGTAGGCATTTGGCCAGCAGTTTCGGGCGTGGCGGCCGTCCATACCCGGGACTTGCGACCTGAGGTGTCGAGAAAGCGGACACTCAGTAGCCGATAAAACAGACATCGAGTATCCTTTTTTGCATGGAGGCCTCCTACCTTCCGCGACTTGCGGACGCCCGGATGGCGGCTGCCCTGGCGGACGCACCGGTGGTCGTCCTGGATGGACCGCGAGCTGCGGGTAAGACCACTACTGCGCTCAGGCTGGCCGCCAGCCAGGTCATGCTGCCCCGTGATCTGCCGTTGATCTCTGCTGATCCCGATCATTTCCTGGCGGCGCTGGAACCCCCGGTGCTCATCGACGAATGGCAGTTGGCCGGCGTCGACATACTCTGGTCGGTCAAGCGTCTGGTGGACGCCGACCCGTCCCCTGGCCGGTTCATCCTCACCGGCAGCGTCGAACCCGCCACCTACGGGCCGACTTATCCGCTCACCGGACGCGCTGTCCGCGTGCTGATGCGGCCCATGACCAGAGCTGAACTGGCCGGGCGCGGAGACCAGCAAAGCTTCGTCGAGCAGGTGACTTCCGGTGCCGGGTTGCAGCCGAGCATCGGACGCTACCGGCGCTCGACTTGGACTGGTTGACCGAGTCGGTTTCCCGGGCGCACGCCTGCTGTCCGATCCGGGCTTGCTGTTGGACGCCTACGCAGTCACCGTGGCGCAGCGGGCCGGTGACGAGGGGCGCGACTCAACCAGGCTGCTGCGCACCATGAAGGTGCTCGCCACCCTAGAGGCGCAGGCCGTGCCCGAGCAGCGCATCTGGCAGGCAGCCGATATCAACAAGGCAACCTGGAAGGCCTATGACGACCTGCTACAACGCGTCCACTTGGCCGTGCCGATGCCCGCCTTCGAGACCAATCGCTTGAAGCGGCTCACTTCGTTCCCAAAGCGATTCTTCGCCGACACCGCATTGGCCCTCACCCTTGCCGAACTCGACGAGTCCCGGCTCCGCGCAGATCCGCGAATCGCAGGCCCGTACCTTGAGTCCTTTGTAGCCCAGCAACTGCGCCCGCAGGCCGATGCGGTACGTGGCCGCCTGACGCATCTGCGCACCAGCGCCGGCGAGACTGAGGTTGACTCGGTCCTGGAGATGGGCAACGAGGTGCTGGGATTCGAGGTCAAGCACGTCCAGCGGCCACATTCGAACGACGCAGCCAAGCTTGGCTGGCTGCGGGACCAACTGGGTGCGCGTTTCCACAGCGGCTACGTCGTTCACGCCGGGACGGACATCTTCCCGCTAGGGGAAAGGATCTGGGCGGTTCCCGCCGCGATCGTAGCGGGGCAGTCGTGAGGTCCGCGGCGGGCGGGGTCGTTTGTGCCCATCGACCTCAATGTCCGCGCCGGGCTGGGTGACTGATGTCGTCCCCAAAGGTTGGATGTAGTCGTCGCGTCCCGATGGTCGCTCTGGTCATCGGTCTCGCGCTGGCGCTCGCGGCTGGCGTCCTTGCGTACGTGAACCGGGACGCGCTCTTCGTCCGGTATGACATCGCGTCCCAGTGGCGCCAGATGCAGCAGGACGCGCCGTCGGCGCAGATCGTCCATGCCGGGTGGGCCGCCTCCGACCAGGTCAAGGGCGCGCTGTGGGTGGACTTCGCTGTGGGGGATCGGGCGGTGCGCCGCGACCGCCGGATCGAGCCGCAGGTGCAGCCCGACGGCTACGACCTCGACTGGACGATGGTCGGCCTGGACTACGCGGAGTCGCGGATCGAGGAGTGGATCGCGAAGGTGGCGGCGCTCGATTGCCCTGCGGACGCCGAGGAGTCGGCGCTGCTGACCACCACACCGACTGGCCGGGTGATCTACGGGTTGGGTTGCACGTATCCGGCCAGCGACCCGGACGACTACCTCCCGGAGGTCTACGTCGATGGCTTGCCGCTGCAGATGGACGCCGAGGGCGTCGACGTGCTTGACGTAGCGCTGATCATCGCGGAGGCGACTTTCCCGATGACGGGCGCGAGTTCAAGTGGGCGCCGGGACCGGATGGGGGCGATCCGCGGCTGAGCATCGTCGGTTCAGTCGACCCATGCAACTCGTTCGTCGCGCTGGAGACCAGCCCATTGCGGCTGGACGTCGGGAGTCCGGTTCGAAAACTTCACGAAGAAGGTGGATTAATTTCTTCCTGGACTGATTCACGCCTTTGGGCAGGGGTTATGTGAGGTAGTTGGCAGAGTACGGGGCCTCTGTTGCGCTCAGTACCCAAGTCTGAACGGTCTCAAGTGTTCAAGATCATTAAACACTCAGGACGCGAAAAGCGACGCGTCCTGTTATGGGACGCTTGCTGGTTGGGTGCTGCTAGGGACGTTTCTGTGGTGCGCAGGTGCGATCGGAGCTTAGTGCTCGTGGGCGCGTCCGATCGCATGGTCGTACTCGTGGGTCAGCTCGTGGATCTCGTCCCAGGTCTCGCCGTCGAGCACCACCGGGGTCGCCGGGGAAGAGCCCGTTCTCCTCCTGCTCGATGTGATGGCGCAGGGTGAACTCGAACTCCTTGAAGGTGTCCCACTCGCCGGCGCGGATGCGGTGCACCTGCTCGCGCAGGATGACGTGCTCGCCCTTGAGCTTGTCGACGGTCGGTCCGAAATAGTCGCAGTACTCGCGCTTGCACAGCCCGACGAAGAGCCCGGCCTCCTCGCAGCCGTTGTGCGGGAACAGGTGGTTCTCAACCACATTGAGCGTGCGCTTGACCTCGCGCTCGTCTCCGGCCTCGATCGCGCGGCGCAGGTCACCGAGGGCGTCCACGACCTCGTAGTGCTCGTCAGACAGCCGCCCGATGATTTCTATATCCCGGCACCCGCAATATTCACACATGGGGTCATTCTTGCCCATGCGGACCCTCGCCGCAGCGGCACCCGGCGGTCGACTCACATAGGCTCGTCCCGTGACCAGTTGGCTCCGCATCGGCGACGTGGTCGAGCGCACCGGGCTGACCCACCGAACCCTGCGCCACTACGACGAACTCGGCCTGCTCTCACCGAGCGGGCGCTCGTCGGGCGACTATCGCCTGTACTCCGAGGACGACCTGCGCCGGCTGCTGGCGATCCAGCACCTCAAGTCGCTGGGGCTGGGCCTGGCCGAGATCGCCCGTGCCCTGGACGACCCGGACTTCGATGCGGCCGCCGAACTCGACCGGCACATCGCGACCACCCAGCAGCGCATCGCGTCCGAAACCGAGTTGTTGGCCCGGCTGCAGCGGCTGCGCGATGGTGCTGCCTCGAGTTGGGACGAAGTGCTGGACGCCATCGCGTTGACCGAACGCCTGCATCACCCGGACGCGGCGGTCCGCTTCCGCGCCACCTTGGACGCGCCTACCCATGTCCCAGTCGGCGAACTGGTCGATCTGCTGCGGGCGGACCCGGCGGACAGCGTCCGGGAGGTTGCGACGTGGGCCCTGGTTCAGCACGGGGAAACGGCCGTCGCGCAGATCCTGCCGCACTTGGCCGACCCCGACCCGGCAGTGCGGCTGCAGATGGCGCACGCGCTGGGAAAGCTCGCCCAGCCGGCGACGATTCCGGCGCTGGCGGGGCTGCTCGCAGATCCGGACGAGGCGGTCGCTGCCAAGGCGGCCTTCTCACTGGGCCAGATCGCCGCCAATCACCCGGACGCAGCCGATCCGCTGATCGGGGCCGTCGGTTCGGCGCGTCCGCTCTTGCGGGACGCGATCTCGGTGGCGTTGGAGCGAACCACGTCTGGCGAGGACGCGTTGATAGCGCTGCTGGAAAGTGCGAACCCACGGGCCAAGGAGCAGGCAGCGGAGATCCTCGGCCATCGGGGTGCTGCGGCTGCGACTGGCGGGATTGCTGGCCTGCTGGACGATCCGGATCAGGATGTCCGGCAGACCGCGATCCTGGCGCTGGGTTTGCTCGACAACGAGGAAGCCGGACGCGCCATCGCCGGAGCACTCGACTCCGCGGATGAACGCGTCCGGCTCATCGCAGAACGCCTGCTTCGATCTCGTTGAGATCAGGCCTGCAGAGCCGCCAGCTTGGCGCGCAGTTGCTCGCTGCGGTCGGCCACAGCCCGCTGCTCCACCAGCCGCTTGGCGATCGCCGCGAGCATCGCGTCCGGCCCATCGACGATTGTCTGCAGGAGCGCGTCAGCGACCTCGCCCAACTGGCCGAGGGCACTGACCGCGGTCACCCGGACCGTCTGGTCGCTGTCGCCCGCGGCCTTGGCCAGGGCCTCGGCTGCGCCATCAGCGTCCGGACCGAGGTGGCCCAGCGCGTCCGCAGCGTGCTCGCGCACGGTCGCGTCCGGGTTCGACAAGGCATCCACCAGCGCCGGGACGCCAGCCGACCCCACCCGCTTGAACGCCGCGACCAGCGCGTCGCGCTGCAGGAAGTCGCCGTCCCCCAGCCGCTGGGCCAGCGCCTCGGCGGCCTCCGGACGTCCGGTGTTGCCACCGCGCGGTAGGCCTTGATCGCCACATCCGAATGCTCGTCGGCCACGAGCGGCGTCAGGCGCGCGAGGTCGTCCGGATCGCCCACCTTGCTCAACACATGGGCGCCAGTGCGCCGGTCGTTGGGATCGTCGCTGGTCAGCATTGCCTGCACCTGCGGGCGCGCCTCATCGATCATCTGGACCACAGCCCAGGTGAGGTCTTCGCGGACGCAGCTCTGCTCCTCGGACGCCAGACGCTCGATCAGTGCGGGCACGGCGGAGCGGTCACCGGAGGTGCCGAGCGCCAGCGCCGCATGCCGACGCTGCGTGCCGTCGCCGTGGGTCAACTGCTCGATGAGGGTTTCGGTCTTGGTCATCATTCCTGCCTTTCTGCCCAAGACCGTAAAGCCTCACGTCGCGTGAGGGTCAAATCCGCTTGTCAGGAGGGGCTGCGTCCCTGGGCGTCCGGACTGGCGACCCTGAATTGCGCGCAGCGACACACACGCCAGGGCGCGGGAAGCGCTTGCTTGGGCGCGTCAGTGCGACGTAGTCAGGGTGGGGAAAGCCCGCGTCAGGGGATCAGCGTGACGCGACCCACGGCCCCGGTGCGCAGGTGCTCGATCGCCTCGTTGGCCTCGGCCAGCGGGTAGGAGCGGCCGAGCAACTTCTCCAGCGGCAGCCGACCGTCCTGGTAGAGCCGCAGGATCTCGGGCAGTTGCAGTGGGGTGTTGGACGAGCCGTAGAGCGAGCCGACCACCCGCTTCTCGCCCTGCACCAGCTGGTTGATCGGCAGGGTGAACGTGTCGGTGACGTGGCCGAGGCCGATGACCACCTCGGTGCCGCCCGGACGCAGCGCGTCGAAGCCCGCCCGGATCGTCGCCTGGTTGCCGATCGCCTCCAGCACGTAGTGCGGGCCGCCGCCGGTGATCTCCTGCACCGTGGACGCGAAGTCGACCTGGCCCGAGTTGATCGTGTGGGTGGCGCCGACCTCGGTCGCCTTGGCGAGCCGTGCGTCCACCAGATCGGAGACGATGATCTGCCGCGCGCCGACCAGTTGGGCAGCCAGCACGGCCGCCAGCCCGACGCCGCCGGCGCCGATGATCGCGATCGATTTGCCGGTCAGGTCAGGCATCCGGTTGATCACCGCGCCCATGCCGGTGATCACGGCGCAGCCCGCGATGGCGGCGACCTCCGACGGCACGTCTGCGTCGATCTTGACCACTGACTCCTGCGAGACCACGGCTCGTTCGGCGAAGCAGGAGTCGCCCATCAGGTGGTGGTAGCGCACGCCGTCCTTGTGCAGCCGGGTGCCACCGCGCCACAGCACGTTCTCGGCCGCGTGCACGCGACCCAATGGGCAGAGCGCCGGGCGTCCGGACAGGCAGAACTCGCACGTCCCGCAACGCGGACGCCACAGCAGCACCGCTCGATCGCCGGGTGTAAACGTGGTGACCCCTTCGCCGACCGCCTCGACGGTTCCGACGCCCTCGTGGCCCAACACGATCGGCGTCTTGGCGGGGAAGTCGCCGAACAGGTAGTGCAGGTCGGAGTGGCACAGTCCGGCCGCCTCGATGCGCAGCAGCAGTTCACCGGGGCTGGGCGGGTCGAGTTCGAGGTCCTCCAGCACCAGCGGCGCGTTGGTCTCGTGCATCACCATGGCCTTCATCGGGGCCTCCTCGTGCGATCTGGCCGGCAGCGGCGTCGCTGCGGTCGGTGAGTCGGGTTGGCATTCAGTCTGGACGCTGCCGAACCCCGGCACAACTGAAATGCTGAGGGTGATACGCGTCAGTGCCGTGGTGAGGAGACGACGATGACCGATCAGCAGACGCTCGAGCAGGCGATCGACCGAGTACAGACCGCCTCGAAGCAGTTCGCGGCCCTGCCGTTGCCCGCCCGAGCCGGGGTGCTGCGGGCGATTGCGGACGCGATGGACGCCGCAGCCGACCAGTTGATCGCTACCGCGGCGGCGGAGACGAACCTGACCGAGGTGCGGCTGCGCGGCGAGTTGAAGCGCACGACCTTCCAGTTGCGGCTGTTCGCGCAGGTGGTTGAGGACGGCAGTTTCCTGGGCGTGCGGATCGACCACGCCGACCCGGACTGGCCGATGGGGGCGCCGCGGCCGGACCTGCGTCGCGTCCTGCTGCCGATCGGTCCGGTGCTGGTCTTCTCGGCGAGCAACTTCCCGTTCGCGTTCTCGGTGGCTGGTGGGGACGTCGCCGCCGCGTTGGCGGCCGGTAATGCGGTGCTGGTCAAGGCGCATTCTGGGCACCCGCGGTTGTCGGACGAAACCGCCGCGGTGATTGCCGAGGCATTGCGATCCACCGAGGCGCCGGATCACCTGATCCAGGTGATCCACGGGACGCAGAATGGCGTCGCCGCGCTGCAGCACCCGGGGATCCGGGCCGGGGCGTTCACCGGCTCGATCGGCGCGGGGCGGGCGTTGTTCGATGTGGCGGCGTCGCGTCCTGAACCGATTCCGTTCTATGGCGAACTGGGCAGCGTCAACCCGGCGTTCGTGCTGCCGGGAGCTTCGGCGGATCGGGCGGCCGAGATCGCGACTGGCTACCTGGGGTCCATCACCGGTAGTCAGGGGCAGTTGTGCACCAAGCCGGGGCTCTTCCTGGTGCCGGAGGGTTCACCGGTCATCGACGCTCTGCGGGACGCGGACGCGCCCGGTCCGGCACCACTGCTGAACGCGCGGATCCAGGCTGGCTATGGCGGGGAACTCGCCAAGTTGGCGGGCCACGATGGCGTCCAGGTCTTGCGCGGGGAGACGGATGTCGAGGGCGAGGCGCCTGCGGTGACGGTGCTGTTCACCACCGCCGAGCAGGTGTTGGCCGACCCGGAAGCGTTGGTCACCGAGGTCTTCGGGCCGACCGGTCTGGTGGCGACCTACTCCGACCCGTCCGTGCTGGCGCGCATCGCGTCCGGATTGCAGGGGCAGTTGACCGCGACGGTGGTCGGTGACGAGGCGGACGCGGGCGATCTGGCATTGGCGCGGGAACTCTTCGAGGTGCTGGCGCAGCGTGCGGGGCGGCTGTTGTGGAACCAGTGGCCGACCGGGCTGAGTGTTACGCACGCCCAGCAGCACGGCGGGCCGTACCCGTCGAGCACGGCCGCGGGCACGACCAGCGTCGGCACCGCAGCGATCGAGCGCTTCCTGCGTCCGGTGGTCTACCAGAACCTGCCGCAGGTGCTGCAGCCCGAGTTCGTGCAGGACGCGAACCCGCTCGGTGTGCCGCAGGACGTCGACCGGTTCGGCTAGACCTATTGAGGTTCAGTCAGTAGGCCCTTGAAGCCGACGGGAATCGTCCTCGAGGGCGCCTTCGAGCCTGGACTCCAGCTTGTGCCGCATCCGGCCCGGCAACCCGTCGAACTCGAGCAGGCGGCGCGCTGCGTCCAGATCATGCTTGTCGCGGGTCATCACTCGACCGATCTCGGCGACCGTCGGGGCATTGGCCGGCCGATCGAGGATGACCACCGGGTCGCCCGCGGCGACCTCTCCCGGCTCCAGGACGCGCAGGTACCAGCCCGACCAGCCGGTTTGCTGGACGCGTTGCACCAGGTCCGGGACGTCCCACTGCCGGGCCAGTTTCCAGCAGGGGGAGCGGTGTTGGCTGACCTGGACGACGGCAGTGCCGACCCGCCAGGTCTCGCCGAGGCGCACTGTGGTTTCGTCCAGTGGTTCGGGGCCCACCGAGCGCAGGGTGAGGTTCTCGAAGAACGAGCCTTCGGCGAAGTCCAGGTCCTGTTCGGACGACCAGGCGGGGTAGTGGTGCTCGGCGTAGACCAGCGCGGCCTTGTCCGGGCCACCATGAACCTTGAGGTCGCCCTGCTCGTCGCCGTCGAAGCCCAAGGTGTCGAGGTGCACCGGGTTCGGCTGCGGGGACTTGATCGCGCCGGTGGGCGTCTTGCGTCCGCCCCAGTCGACGGTCTGGACGCGTCCGGTGCGGACCGCGGTGACGATTGCGACGGGCTCAGTCATACCCTCCATTGTGGCGTGCCGGACGCGGACCGATAGGCTCGGCAGATGCCAGAGCCTCGCGTCCGGAACCGCATCTGGCTCGGTGCTGCGCTGCTGCTGGCGCTGGCCTTTCAATTCTTCGTTCTCTATACCCCCGGCTCGGCGAACCCGCGTCCACTCCCGTTCCCCGGCTTTGACAAGCTGATTCACATCGGGATCTTCGGCTTGCCGGCGCTGCTGGTGTGGCTGCTCAAGCGGGTCTGGTGGCCGATCGCGTTGCTGGTGGTGCATATCCCGATCAGCGAGTTCGTCCAGCAGACCTGGATTCCATACCGGGGCTTCGACCTGATCGACATGGTGGCCGACCTGGCCGGCGTCGGGCTCGGCGTCCTGGCCGCAGCGCTGCTGCTGCACTGGACGAAGGGGCTGCGCCACGCGTCCCGAGATGAAGCGAACCCCTTCCAGCAGGCCGAGCCGGGTGACAACCTTGAACGGTGAACGAACTGCTTCCCGCGCTGCCCGACGCTGAGTTTCAGCGCGTCCTGTGCGTCGCTGCCCATCCGGACGACATCGAGTATGGCGGGTCCGCTGCCGTCGCCGCTTGGACCAGGCGCGGCGTCGAGGTCGCCTACCTGCTCTTGACCGCCGGCGAGGCGGGCATGCAGCGTCCGCCGGAAGAGACGGCGCGCGTCCGCAGGGTGGAGCAGGAGCGGGCCTGCGAGATCGTGGGCGTCGACAACCTGACCATCCTCAACCACCCGGACGGGATGCTCTCGGATCCGCTGCCGCTGCGGCGCGACATCGCCCGCGTCATCCGGCAGTTCCGGCCGGACGCGGTGCTGGTCGGCAGTTGGGAATTCGAGGCGCCGTGGGGTATCAATCACGCCGACCATCGGATCGCCGGCTACGCCACCGTGGACGCGATCCGCGACGCCGACAACACCTGGATCTTCCCCGAACTCGCGACCGAGGAGAACCTGCCCAAGTGGAGCACCCGCTGGCTGTTGGTGAACGGCCACACCCAGCCCACCCACGGCGTGGACGTCACCGGGGAGCCGCTGACCAGGGGAATCGCGTCGTTGGCCGCACATGAGGCCTACTTCGCCGACCTGCCGAACCATCCACCGGCCGCCGAGTTCTTGGACGCGATGACGGCAGGTGGCGGCCAAGCGATGGGCGTCCGCAACGCTGTGCTGTTCCGTGCCTACGACTTCTGGGGCGGACCGCCTGGCCCGGACGCCGACTGAGGCGCGAGCGGAGCGAGCCTCGAAGTCCAGGGGTTTCGAGACGGCCCTGCGGGCCTCCTCAACCACCGGGGCGGTGCGGTGCTGGCTGAGGTGCGAGCGTGAGCGAGCCTCGAAGCCCACGCGGACTGGCACCAGCGCGTCTTAGCCTGACGGCATGGAGCTTCCCTACCGCTACAACCGCCAGCCCGAAGGACTACAGATCCACCCTGCATATGGGCTACCCGCCGAGATCGAGCAGCAGTTGCGCGACCAGATCTGGTTTGACCTCGTCACCGGATCCCAGGACGCGGAGTCGTTCACCGAGAACTACGCCGTGGACTACGCGAATCACCTCGATGAGGACCAGATGCAGAGCATCTACAGCGACCTGCTTCTGGCGCGGCGCAAGCAGCAGTCGAGCTGGGGCGCCGAGGAGCCGCGTCCGAACCTGACCGAGGCCTTCGATGAACTGAACGAAGCCGCCATCCTCGCGCTGGAGGACATCACCTGCTGCGGGACCTGTGCGGCCGACGAGGTCTGGGCCGAGTTGGACGAAGATGAGCCGCAGCCGCTGTACCTCTACTTTCACCACCAGAACACCGAGCGGTTCGTGTCCGACCGGGAGGGCTGGGTCGGCTTCGGTGCCGTGCTCGGTGCGCTCGGGGTGAAGAAGTCCGATTGGCAAGCCTTGACGCCGGACGAGCAGACCAGGCGCTACAACCAGATCACCGAGGACTTGGTGAAGCAGCGCATCCTGCCGGTGCTCGCGAAGCATGGCATCGAGGTTGACTGGGACGGATCCGCCAAGACCAACCTGCATCTGCTCAAGGCCGACTACTACTGCGAAGTCGACTGACCCGCGCACATGGCTGGCTGAGGTGCGGCCGCGTCCTGAATCAGCGCACGAAATCCAAGGATGCGCCCAAGACCCGGGGTGCGGATCGGGATTTCGGGCGCAGATTGCTCAGCCGAGCAGCGCGTGCCACTCCTGCAGGCTGCGGACCTCCTCGGTGCCCGCGCGGGCGGCCAGGATCCCCTTGGCCGCAGCCAGGGCCGCCGTCGTCGTCGTGATGTAGGGGACGCGAGCCCGGATCGCCGCCTTGCGGATGTACGAGTCGTCGTGCTCGCTGGTCTTGCCCGATGGGGTGTTGACCACCAACTGGATATCCCCGGAGATGATTGCGTCCTCGATGTTGGGGCGTCCCTCGTGGATCTTCAGTATTGTGCGTGACTCAATACCGTGCCTGGTCAGGAAGAGCGCGGTGCCTCCCGTGGCGCGGATGGGCATGCCCGCCTCGACGAACGCCCTAGCCGCCTCCACGATGTCATCCCCGGGAGTCCCCGGCTCATCGCCCACCCGGTCGTGCTCCGAGATGGTCAGCAGCACGGTGCCCTCGGTAGGCAGCACCATGTTCGCCGCCTCCTCGGCCTTGAAGAAGGCCAGGCCGGCGTCGCTCGCCAGTCCGAGCACCTCGCCGGTGGAACGCATCTCCGGCCCCAGCACCGGGTCCACTTCGGGGAACATGTTGAACGGGAAGACGGCCTCCTTGACCCCGACGTAGGGGATCGGCTTGCGCCTCAGGTCCAGGTCTGCGATCCGAGCGCCCAGCATCACCTCGGTGGCCAGACCCGGCATGTTGACGTTGCAGACCTTGCTCACCAGCGGCACGGTGCGGCTCGCCCGCGGGTTCGCCTCCAGCACGTAGACCACGCCGTCGGCCGAGATCGCGTACTGGATGTTCATCAGGCCGACCACACCCAACTCGATCGCGATCCGGCGGGTGTAGTCCTCGATGATCGCCTGGTGCTCCTCCGAAATACCCATCGGCGGGATCACGGCGGCCGAGTCACCCGAGTGGATACCCGCGTACTCGATGTGCTGCATCACGGTCGGCACGAACGCGTCCGTGCCGTCGCAGATCGCGTCCGCCTCGCACTCCTGCGCGTTGGCCAGGAAGCGGTCGATCAGGATCGGCCGGTCCGGCGTGACGCCGACCGCGGCATGCATGTAGCTGGTCAGCGACTCCGGGTCGTGCACGATCTCCATGCCGCGTCCGCCCAGCACGTAGCTCGGCCGGACCATCACCGGGTAGCCGATCTCCAGCGCGACCAGTTGCGCCTCGCCGACCGTCGTGGCCATGCCGGACGCCGGCATCGGGATGTCGAGCTTGGCCATCATCGCGTTGAACTGGTCGCGGTCCTCGGCCAGGTCGATCGTCTTGGGGCTGGTGCCCAGGATCGGGACACCCGCGTCCTGCAGCGCGCCCGCAATGTTCAGCGGCGTCTGGCCGCCGAACTGGCAAACCACCCCAATCGGGCGCTCCTTCTCGCAGATCGCGAGCACGTCCTCGACCGTCAGCGGCTCGAAGTACAACTTGTCGGACGTGTCGTAGTCGGTCGAAACCGTCTCCGGGTTGCAGTTGACCATGATCGTCTCGTAGCCGGCGTCACGCAGCGCGAACGCGGCATGGACGCAGCAGTAGTCGAACTCGATGCCCTGCCCGATGCGGTTCGGCCCGCCGCCCAGCACCAGCACCTTCTCGCGGTCGCTGACCGTGACCTGGTCGGTGCCCTGGTAGGTCGAGTAGTAGTAGGACGCGCCGTCGACGCCCGACACCGGAACGGCCTCGAAGCTGTGCTTCACCCCGGCGGCCAGCCGCTGCTCCCGGATGGCGGCCTCGTCCACCTCGAGGATCTTGGCCAGGTAGCCGTCGGCGAAGCCGTCCCGCTTGGCCTGGGCCAGCAGATCGGACGGCAATTCGCGTCCCTTGTGGGTCAGGATCTCCTCTTCGAGGGCGACCAACTCGGCCATCTGCTCCAGGAACCAGCGGGTGATCTTGGTCTTGTCGAAGATCTGGTCGATGGTGGCGCCCTTGCGCAGCGCCTCGTAGATGATGAACTGTCGCTCGCTGGTGGCCTCGGTCAGCAGTGCGAGGAGTTCGTCCAATTCCTGCTCGTGGAAGTCCTTGGCGAAGCCGAGACCGAGGCGTCCGATCTCCAGAGAGCGAATGGCCTTGTGCAAGGCCTCTTTGTAGGTCTTGCCGATGCTCATCACTTCGCCGACGGCGCGCATCTGCGTCCCGAGTCGGTCGATGGCGCCGGGGAACTTCTCGAACGCCCAGCGCGCGAACTTGACCACCACGTAGTCGCCGCTCGGGGTGTACTTCTCCAGCGTCCCGTCGCGCCAGTAGGGGATCTCGTCCAGCGTCATGCCGGCGGCCAGCAGCGAACTGACCATCGCGATCGGGAAGCCGGTCGCCTTGCTGGCCAGCGCGGACGACCGCGAAGTGCGCGGGTTGATCTCGATCACCACGATGCGGTCGGAGACCGGGTTGTAGCCGAATTGGACGTTGGTGCCGCCGATCACCCCGACCCGGTCGACGATGCGGTGCGCCGCGTCCTGCAGCCGGTCCTGCACGTCCTGGCTGACCGTCAGCATCGGAGCGGTACAGAACGAGTCGCCGGTGTGCACGCCCATCGGGTCGACGTTCTCGATGAAGCAGACCGAGATCATCTGCCCCTTCGCGTCGCGCACCACCTCGACCTCGAGTTCTTGCCAGCCGAGCACCGATTCCTCGACCAGCACCTGGCCGACCATGGACGCGGCCAGCCCGCGCGCGCAGACAGTGCGCAACTCGTCGACGTTGTAGACCAGGCCGCCGCCGGTGCCGCCCATCGTGTACGCCGGACGCAGTACGACCGGGTAGCCGAGTTCTTTGGCGACCTGTTCGGCGTCCTCGACCGAGGTGACCGTGCGGCTCAGCGGCATGCCGATGCCGAGTTCGTCCATGGTGGCCTTGAACTGTGCGCGGTCCTCGCCGCGGGCGATCGCGTCCCATTCGACGCCGATGATCCGGACGCCGTACTCGTCCAGCACGCCCTGCTCGGCCAACTGGCTGGACAGGTTCAGCGCGGTCTGGCCGCCCAGGTTGGGCAACAATGCGTCCGGACGCGTCTTGGCGATGATCTCGGTCAGGCTCGGCACGTTGAGCGGCGCGATGAACGTCTGGTCGGCCATCACCGGGTCGGTCATGATCGTGGCGGGATTGGAATTGACCAGCACGACCTCGTAGCCGAGGCCCCGCAGCGCCTTGCACGCCTGCGTCCCGGAGTAGTCGAACTCACATGCCTGACCGATGACGATCGGTCCCGAACCGATGATCAGAACCCGGTTGATGTCATCGCGCTTCGGCATGGTGGCTCCTTCTGGCGGTCTGTCTCGTCCGACTCTAGAGCCTCTGTCCGGCGGGCTCGGACCCCGCCCGCACTGGGAACGCCACGCCGCCGGTGTGGCTCCGTGCCTCGCGCCGCTTGGCCTCAGCCCGGGTGTGCGGCGCTTCCCTTAGGGCGGTTTGCTTCCCTTGCACGGCGAGCGTTTCGCCGGACGGGAAGCGTCGCGCTGCGGGCGCGCACCGCGACCTCACCCGATCGGTTCATCGCCCCAACTCAGGACGCGCCAGCCAGCCTCGGGGTCACCCTCAGCCACGATCATTGCGGTGTTCGCCAAGCGGCGGTGCGCCCCGGTGCCCGTCTGGATATTGGTCGCCCGGAACGGCGTCCAGACGCGCAGCGCGGCACCGTGCGAGACCAGCGCGGCCACCTCGTTGGCAGCCGCGATCTGGGCGATCGCGTCATCGAAGCGGGTCATGAAGGTGTTGGCGTCCTCGCCACCCTCGAGCTTGGCCAGCGGATCGGTCATCCACTTGTCGAGGGTGGCCAGGTAGACCGACCAGTCCTCGTTCATCTCCTCGACGCCGGCCGGGATCTCGCGCAGCCCCGGTAGCTGCTGCACCTCGAGGCCTCGCCGGGCGGCGAGCGGGGTCGCGGTCTGGACGGCTCGAAGCAGGTCGGACGAGTAGACGGCGTCCAGCGACACGTCGGCCATCCGGTCGGCCAGGGCCTCGGCCTGGCTCAGGCCCAGCTCGTCGAGCGGGGCGCCGGGGTGGGCGGTGTCGAGCAGATGCTTCACGTTCGAGTCGGTCTGGCCGTGTCGGATCAGGTAGAGGCGCACGCTTCGAGCCTAGCTGGCCGTCAGTGGCCGGATTGTGATGGATTGCGCAGGGTAGTCGCTGCACCATCCATCACAATCACTCATGAGGGCCGGCTGGGATCCTCGCGCCAACCCCCAAGGACCCTCCCGACGGCGGGCTAGGCTCGGTCTGTGGAAACCAACTACCGCACCGAAACCCGTCTGGACCCCGCGCTGCTGGCCGACGTCGCCAGCCTGGTGACCGCGACCTCGGGGGAGCAGATGACGGTCATCTCGCCCCTGACGGGCGAGGGCTTCGCCGAGGTCCCGCTCAGCGACGAGACCGATGTCACCCGGGCGATTGCGACCGCACGCGACTACCAGCCGCGGTGGTCCTCGGTGCCGATCGCCGAGCGCGCCGAATGCCTGCTGCGGTTCCACGACCTGCTCCTCGACAACATGGAGCAGTTGCTGGACGTCATCTGCACCGAGTCCGGCAAGGCGCGACTGGACGCGTACATGGAGACGGTGCACCTCGCGCTGACCGCCCGCTACTACGCTCGACGCAGCCCGGCGCTGATGCGGACCAGGCGCGGGCTCGGCGTCCTGCCCGGCCTGACCCGGATCGACATCAACCGCATCCCCAAGGGCGTGATCGGGCTGATCACGCCGTGGAACTACCCGCTGACCATGGGCCTGTGTGACGGGCTGGCCGCGCTGGTCGCCGGAAACACGATCGTGCACAAGCCGGCGTCCCAGACCGTGGTGACCGCGCTGGCCGGCTTGTCGCTGCTGCGGGCCGCTGGCGTCCCGGCCGAGGCCTGGCAGGTCGTCAATGGCCCCGGCTCGAAGGTGGGCCCGCAGTTGGTGGCGAAGACCGACATGATCTGCTTCACCGGTTCCACCGAAACTGGACGCACGCTGGCGTCCGCCACCGGTGAGCAGCTCAAGTCGATCAGCGCCGAACTGGGCGGCAAGAACGCCGGACTGGTGCTGGCGGACGCCGACATCCCGGCCGCCGCCGAGGGCCTGGCCCGCGCCTGCTTCAACAATGCGGGGCAACTCTGCGTGCACGTCGAGCGCATCTACGCCGACGCCAGCGTCTACGACGAGTTCAAGGCAGCCTTCGTCGACGTGGTGGCGCACCTGAACCTCGACCCGGGGCTTGGTTGGGACAGCGAAATGGGCACGCTGATCAGCCCCGATCAACTCGAGAAGGTGACTTCCCACATCGCGGACGCCACCGCCAAGGGCGCCACCGTGCTGGTGGGCGGCAATGCGCGCCCAGATCTGGCGCCGTGGTGCCACGAGCCGACGGTGCTCGAGGGCGTCACCCCCGAGATGGACTGCCACCTGTCGGAGACCTTCGGCCCGCTGGTCAGCATCTACCGCGTCGACAGCGAATCGGACGCAGTTCGCCAGGCCAACCTGGGCAGCCAGGGGCTGAACGCGTCCATCTGGACGCGCGACCACACCCGCGGCCGGACGCTTGCGAAGCAGTTGCGGGCCGGCACGGTCAACATCAACGAGGGCTACTCGGCGGCACTGGCCAGCATCGACGGTCCGATGGGCGGCATGGGCGAGTCGGGCATGGGACGCCGCCAGGGCTCCGATGGGCTGTACCGGTTCACCGAGGTGCAGACCGTGGCCACCCAGCGCCTGATGCCGCTGGCCCCGTTCGCCGGGCTGGACGCGAAGTCGTTCACCAGCGCGATGACGGTCGGCCTGAAAGCGTTGCGGCGGCTGCCGCGTCCTTGAGTCCGCGGGCTTCGAGGCTCACTGCGTTCGCACGTCAGCCATCACTGTGAGCCCAAGGTGCTACCTCGGCCGATTGATGGGCCACGCCGCAGCGCCTGCGCTCTTGAGCCCTGACTGCCGTCGACATGGATCCTTTCCAAAGGCATAATGGATCCATTTTCTTGGCTCCGGATGCCCGCAACAAGTCCCGCGCGGACATCTGGTCCGGCGTCAGATGGGAAGGACGCTCAGCGGTCCTCATGCATCAGGCGCACCAGGTCGTCGGCAAGCTCCGAGGTCATGATGTCGTCGACCGGATGCGGCAACGCGAACTTCCAGTTCGGGTAGGTGGTCACGGTGCCCGGCATGTTGGGCCGCTCGGGGACCATCGCCGCGTCATCGATGTTGACCACGACCATCACCGAGTCGGCGTCCGAAAGCAGGCGGTAGCGAGACATCACAGCCGCCTTCACATCGGAGGCGGTCATCGAGTCAACGGGCCGGTTCGGGTCGATATGGGCCATCTCGGCCATCGCGCGACGCGTCCGCTCCACCTGGGCGAAGTCGGCGTTCTTGCCGATCCGCTTGAGATCGCGCACGTCACTGCCGGTCAGCAGGCCGGCCACCGTCACCTGGTCATGGGTAGAACTGGTGCCGACACCCAGCACCGGGAACTCGCTGATCGGCGTCCGCATGCCCGAGCGGTTGCCCAGCATGCCGATCGACTCCATGGTCTCGCGCACACCCTCGGCCACGGTGCCCATGTCCTCGCCGACGATCCACGCGTTGGTGCGCATGGCCTCCAGCCGGAGGATCGCCAGCAGCGCGTCCACTGGGTAGTAGACGTAGACGCCGTCGGCCGCGCCGCCCTTGATCGGCACCCAGTAGAGCCGCCACAGCTGCATCACGTGGTCCATCCGCAGGCTGCCGGCATAGCGCAGCGCCGAGTGCACCATCTCGATGAACGGCGCGAAGTCGGCCTTCTCCAACGCCTTCGGGTTGAACGGCGGCAGTCCCCAGCGCTGGCCCTCGGTGTTGTGCGAGTCCGGCGGCGCGCCGATCTCGAAGTCGAACTCCAACAGGTCCTGGAACGCCCAAGCGTCCGCGCTGCCCGCGTCGAAACCGACGGCCAGGTCGGCGATGACGTCAACACCGGACGCGCAGGCGTCCCGGTACTGCACGTTGGCCACCCACTGGGCCCAGACGTGGAAGGCGACTCGTTCGGCATGCTCGGCGGCGAACGCCCGCACACCGGACGAATCGGGCCGGCGCAATTCCTCCGGCCAACTGCGCCAGTCGGCATGCTGCTGGGTCTCGGCGATCACCGACCAGATGGCGAAGCGCTGCAGTTGGCGGCCCTGCTGGATCTCCCAGGTGCGGAACTCGACGTTCGCGTCGTCCTTGACCGCTTCGTAGATCCGCTCCAGCGCGGCCAGCTTGAGCGTCCAGATGCCGTCCCGGTCGATCATCCGCTCATTGTTCAGGGCGCGTCCGGCGGCGTCCAGATCTGACAGGTCGACCCGCTCGGCACCGACGATGGCACCCGGTGCGACATGCAGCAGGTTCAGGAAGAGCCGGGACGCCGGTGAGTACGGCGAGGGCTGCGGTGAGGGCAGCGGCGCGATCGCGTGCACCGGCGAAACCTGGACGCAAGTGGCGCCCTGGCTTGCGGCGATGCGTCCGATCAGGGCCAGGTCGCGGAAGTCACCGATGCCCCACGAGCCGCGGGATCGGGTCGCGTACAACTGGATCTGCCAGCCCCAACCGCGGTCGGGGGTCTTGAGGTACTCGGGGGCCGCGATGACGAAGCGCCGCTGGCCCTCCCAGGTGTAGAGGATGTGGTAGCCGGGCACGTCGACGATGCCGTGACACTGGAAGTGGAAGCCGTCCTCGAGGATCAGCGTCCCGAAGAGCTCCGGATGCCAGCGGCCGGGGGTGCAGACGATCGGTCGGCCAGTGCCGCGTTCGTCGTTGCGTGCGAAGGACGGGGCGACCATCTCGAGGGTAGCCGTGGGCGTGTCCACCCAGTCGCCGTGGGTGTTCATGTAGCCGAACGACACACCCAGCGGCGCCAGCTGATCGACCAGCTCCTCGCGGCGCGCATCCTGGGTCGACGTGGACGGCATATCGGTCACGGCGTTCACTGCTCTCCTGATCAATCAATCGGGCGGCCACGGGGGTCCGCCTTGGGATGACTTAGAACATTCTGCCTGCTACCGGCAAGAAGGGCCGACATCGAGCGACAATCCGGTTGCCACTCGGTGTTTCGCTGCGGGAGTGGGGTCAGTCGAAGTGCTTCAGTGCCTCGCGCCGGCTCAGCGTCGAAAGCCCTTCGCCATGGCTGGCCACGAACTCGCGCACCCACGCGGGATCGGTGCGGGCGTACTCGCGCAGCGCCCAGCCGATCGCCTTACGGATGAAGAAGCCGGTGCCGAACCGGGTGTCGAAGAGATTCGCCTCGATCACCTCGGTGAGCAGGTCGGTGTCGGTGTCGCGTCCGAACCGCAATTGGCTGAGGATCGCCACCCGCCGCAACCACGGATCGTCGGCCACCGCCCAGGCGCGGATGCGGTCGGCCTGGTCGGGCTCGGCGCGCAACACGTCGCCAACCAGATGGGAGGCCAGCGGGTCGACCAGGTCCCACCAGGCTCCGGTCACCGCCATCTGCTCGTACCGGTCGAGCAGGTCGCTGGCCGCCCAGGCGCGCTTCGCGTCCGCCACCTCGATCGCGGCGAGGCACTCCTCGCGATGGGTGGCGCTGTCCCAGAGCAGCCCGATGGCCGACTTCCATTCGTCGCGGGTCAGTTCAGGACGCTCCCGCAGGGCCGCCCGAACGATCATCCGGACGGTGGGGTTGGGCACGCCGTGGCAGGGCATCGTCGACTTGAGATAGGCCTGCTGGCCGGCGGCGCGCACGGGGTCGCCGGCTGCGGCCAGTTCGGCGCGGATGAGCTGGACGAGATCAGCTGCGGTACTCATCTCGGGTGCCCTCCGTCCCCACGCTCGTTTCTGGACGCCAGCGTAACCCGCCTGACCAGTAGCGTTGGGCACATGACGCCCGGACCCCGACGACTGCTGATGGTACGCAGTTTCTGGGCGGGGATCGGCGCGATCGCCTTCGGCTTCTGCCTGACCATGGGCAGCCTCAACGCGTGGCAATTGGCGGAGCGTGGCGTCCCGGTGAGCGGTGCACGGTTGGGCGAGGTACCGGTCATGGTGACCAAGTGCAGCCGGGACCCACTCACCTTGTGGCAGGGCTGGACGTGCGAGGGCAGGCTGCTTGACCGCAGCCCGAACCGCTCGGTGACGATGCGGGCCGCCGAGCCGGTGAGCGGCGACATCCTCGCCGAGGCCTGGGCCGGACGCGGAGGTGGCGTCCGAGGCATGATCGTGCTGCCGCCGGGCACGCAAGCGACCCCGGCCAGGCTGATGCCCACCGACGTTGCGCTGGTTGTCTGGCTGGTAGTGGTGGCTGCGTTGCCGATGGCTCTGGCCATCCGAGGCAGTTGGCGGCGAGCGCAGGTGCAGCGCAACCCGTTCGACGCCATGGCAGCCGGCTGGGATGACGACCCAGCGCATCAGGACCGCGCCGCCAAGGTCGCTGCGGCCATTCGCGAGCGGACGCCTCCCGGTGGACGGTGGATGGACTACGGCGCGGGCACCGGCCTGCTCGGCCTCGCGCTGCTGGACCATGCGGATCGCGTCGTGCTGGTCGACAGTTCGAAGGGCATGGTGGCGCGGGCCGAGGCCAAGATCGCCAAGGCCGGCCTGGACGCCCGGGCGACCGCCGTTGACGTCGACCTGGCGGCGGAGGACGGTTCGGGTCTGGGGGAAATGGACGGGATCGTCAGCTTGCTCGCCCTGCACCACGTCGAGGACGTGCCGACCGTGCTCGGGCGCCTGGTTGCGCTGCTGCGTCCGGGTGGCTGGCTGGCGATCGCGGACCTGGACGCCGAGGACGGCAGCTACCACGCGCGGCATGGCCATCACGTCGCGCACAACGGGTTCGACCGCGACCAGGTGCGTGCCTGGTTCGGCCAGGCCGGCCTGATAGAACCCGAGTTCAGCACGCCGGTGACGATGAACCGGGACGGGCGCGAGTACCCGATCTTCCTGGCAGTCGCCAGGCGGGGATAGCCGCTGACCGCCCAATCGGGACGCCGCTGGCTACGCTTGGCCCATGCCGCTGCTCTTCGTCGATCTCGACAACACGATTTCGGATCGTGCCGCCTCGTTGCGGCGCTGGGCGGTCGAGTACCTCACCGAACGCTTCGGCGAGGCGTCCGATGAGATGGTCGAGGCCATGGTGGTCGCCGACGGGGACGGCCTGACCAGCAAGGTCAAGGCGGCCGCCGCCTACGCCGAGGTGCTGGGCCTGGACGAGGACGAGCAGGCGAACATCATTACAGTGATGCGGGCCGGCACCCTGGAACACCTCGAGGCGTCGCCCGGCATCACCGAGGCGCTGGACCGCGCTGCGGCTGCGGGGTACACCCCGTTCATCGTCACCAACGGCAAGGTCTCGCAACAGGCGGCCAAGGTCGCCAAGCTGGGGCTGGCGGATCACGTCGCTGGCATGGTGGTCAGCGAGGGCGTGGGGATCGCCAAGCCCGATCCCGAGATCTTCCGGATCGCGGCCTACGAGGCGGGCCAGACGCTGGCGGGAGCCTGGATGATCGGTGACTCCGCCGAATCGGACGTCGAGGGCGCCGCTGCAGCGGGCCTGGATTCGGTTTGGCTTCGGCGCGGCCGCAGCTACCCGGCGGGCGTGACGCGTCCGACCCTGATGGCCGACTCCTTCCCACAAGCCGTCGACCTGGTCCTGACCCACGGCGACGACTGAGTCCGGGGGCAGAGGAGCCCTGAATCTGGGGCGCTCGCACGTCCGAGAGGGGCTTTCCGGGCCAACTCCGGTGAATGAGCGTGCTCGATTCAGGGAATCTGACGACGCCGGACGCGAACCATGTCCGCCACCATGGACGCGAACCCTGCCGGATCGTCCAGGACGCGCCGCGCGCTGACCCGGACGATCTGCCAGCCCAGAAGGGCCAGCCGTTCATCGCGCAGGCGGTCGCGGTGGAAGGCGTCTGCATTTGCGTGGTATTGGGCGCCGTCGATCTCAAATGCGAGTTTCAGGTCTTTGAGGGCGATGTCCAGGCACGCAATCGGCGGTTCTTCGGGGTCTGCGATGACCGGGAAGTTGGCAACCCAGCCCTTGATCCGCTTGGCGCGCAATGCTCGGTGCCCTGTCCGTTCTGCTTCGGACCAAGGCTCGTCACGCGAGTCAGCAAGCGCCAGGGCGCGCTCAGCGTTGCCTCGGCGATGCGGCGTGGCGGTCAGCGCAGCGCGCAGTTCATCGAGTCGGACGCGGCGGCGCAGCGCCTCATCGAGGATGCCGGGTCCTAGTTCGGGAACCAGGTCAATGGCAGTGAGGGCGCGTGATGTGCACTTGATCCCGCCCACTCGCCGGATCAGTTCCGGGGGAATGTCGCGCCGGTGGACGCGCAGCCAACCAGTGGACTTCAGGGCGAGCGATGCCACGTCGAATCCCGCGCCGGGGTCGGGAACCCAACCGTGCAGCCACGCTGCTGCGGTTCCGCAGATGACGGCGTGGGGATCGGCCAGACCGATGGCCCTGGCACCCACAGCGGGGTTCGTCGCGTCCGATGGTCGGGCATACACGCCCGCGAGCAACGACGTGAGTTCGCCCTTCCTGAGCGCCCAGTCGATTTGACCTGTCAGCCCGGGCAGCAGTCCGCGAGCTATCACGCCGCCGCCAAGGCGCAACTCCTCGTCCAGTCGTTGATGCACGCCCAGATGGTGGTTGGTGGGCGTCCAGATCCGCCAAAGCGCCGACTCCCTGTGGACAACTCGCCCTGATTTCGGCACGTTCATCAGCCCGGGGAGTGCTTTCTCGGCCCGACTGGACGCATGAGCGCACGCAAGTCAGGGGGCCGGGCTCCTAGAGTGGAAGTGCACGACAGCCGAAGGAGCAGCAATGGCCAGCACAGTGATCACCTGCCGCAATTGCCAGACCAAGAACCGCGTGCCGGCGGTCGCGTCCGGGCACCCGGTCTGCCAGCAGTGCAAGCAGCCGCTGGCCTGGATCGCCGCGGCCGATGACGAGAACTTCGACCAGGTCGCCGACAGCAGCCGGATCACGGTGCTGGTCGACCTTTGGGCACCCTGGTGTGGACCCTGCCGCCAGGTCACCCCGGTGCTCGAGGGCATCGCCAACGACAATGCGGGCCAGGTCAAGCTGGTCAAGGTGAACGTCGACAACTCGCCGGCCACCTCCGCCCGATTCGATGCCCGCTCCATTCCCACGATGGTGCTGTTGCGCGACGGCAAGCAGGTGGGACGCCAGATCGGCGCACTGCCGGCGGCCCAACTCAAGCGATGGGTGGCCGCGAACCTGAAGTGAGAAGTGGGCCACTGCACAACGGTGGATTCGGTCAGTAGAATGGGACCTCCAAGGGGGTGTCCCAATGACGACCAGACCACCCGCAGTGGCCGGTTCGTTCTACCCGGCCAGGGCTGCGGCACTCGCGTCCCTCGTGGACCAGCTGCTCGCAGACGCGCGTCCTGCACTCCCACCCGCCCCGGTGAAGGCGCTGGTCAGCCCACACGCGGGTTATGTCTTCTCCGGGTCCACCGCTGCGCTCGGCTTCGCCGCGCTGCACCCCGAACGGCACCCGATCAGCAGGGTGGTCGTCGCCTGCCCAACCCACCGCGTCGGGGTGCGCGGCATCGCGCTGCTGGGTGCGGACGCACTGGCGACACCGCTCGGCGACGTCCCGGTTGACCCGGACGCGATGGCAGCGCTCTTGCAGTTCCCGCAGGTGGTCACCCGACCCGACGTGCACGCCGAGGAACACGCCCTGGAGGTGCAACTGCCCTTCCTGCAGCGCCTGCTGGATGACTTCACGCTGGTGCCGCTGGCCGTCGGATCGGTGCCGCCGGACCAGGTCGCCGAAGTGCTGGACGCGGTCTGGGGCGGCCCAGAGACCCTGATCGTGATCAGTTCCGACCTGTCGCACTACCACGACTACGACACCGCCCAGCGCCTGGACCGCGCCACCGTCGACCAGATCCTGCGCGTCGAACCGCCAATCGCCGACGATGCCGCCTGCGGCGTCCGGCCCCTCAACGGACTGCTGACCGCAGCGCCACGGCACCACCTGCGGCCAACGTTGCTGGGCATGTGCAATTCCGGCGACACCGCCGGCGACCGTGCGCGAGTGGTCGGTTACGCGTCCATCGCCTGGCACGAGGAGCGACCGTGACCACCGGCGCTCGGGTCCCCGACGATGCCGGCCGGGTGCTGCTGCCGCTGCCCCGCTCCGCGATTGCCAGCCGGCTGGGACGCCCGCCCGCGACGGTCGACACCAGCGCCGACTGGCTCGCCGCGCCGGGTGCCGCCTTCGTCACGCTGACCCTGGCCGGCCGCCTGCGCGGCTGTATCGGCACGATTTTGGCCCACCGGCCGCTCGCCGAGGACGTCCAGGCTAACGCACGAAACGCCGCCTTCTCCGATCCGAGGTTCTCGCCGCTGACCGCCGACGAATACGACCGGGTGCAGATCGAGGTCTCGGTGCTGACCGAACCGGAACCGATGCGCCTCACCAGCCGGGCCGACGCGCTCGCCCAACTCCAACCGGGCGTCGACGGTATCCTGCTCAGCAGTGGCGGGCACCGGGCAACCTTCCTGCCGCAGGTCTGGGAGCAGTTGCCCGACCCCGATGCATTCCTGTCAGCCCTGATGCGCAAGGCTGGACTACCTGCCGACCACTGGGACGCGCGGACCGAGTTGGAGCGATACCGCGTCCGGGCCTGGCACGAGGGCGCCGAGCACGAGGGCACTGGGGAAGAACGATGAGGGGAGCCGATCGAGGGTGGATGTGACGGCGAGGTACTGGCATCTACTGCCAGACGGCCGCGTGCAGTGCGATCTCTGCCCGCGCGAGTGCCGCCTGCGTTCAGGGCAACGGGGATTCTGCTTCGTTCGGGCCAACGTCGACGGCGAACTCGTGCTCACCACCTACGGTCAATCGTCCGGCTTCTGCGTCGATCCGGTGGAGAAGAAGCCGCTGAACCACTTCCTGCCCGGCACTTCGGTGCTCAGCTTCGGTACCGCCGGCTGCAACCTCGGCTGCAAGTTCTGCCAGAACTGGGAGATCAGCACCTCGCGCGAGATGGAGCGATTGGCCGACCAGGCCAGCCCGGAGCACATCGCAGCCGTCGCGGTGCGTCAGGGCTGCTCCGGCGTGGCCTACACCTACAACGACCCGGTCATCTTCACCGAGTACGCCATGGACATCGCGCAGGCCTGCCGCCAACGCGGCCTGGCCAACATCGCGGTCACGGCCGGCTATGTGAATCCCGAAGCCAGACGCGACTTCTTCTCGGTGATGGACGCAGCCAACGTCGACCTCAAGGGGTTCTCCGACTACTTCTACCAGCAGGTAACCGGAGCGAAACTGGCGCCGGTGCTCGAGACCATCAGCTACCTGGTGCACGAGACCAACGTCTGGGTCGAACTGACCAACCTGCTGATCCCGGGCCACAACGACGCCACCAGCGACCTGCGCGCGATGTGCAACTGGATCATCAACGAACTCGGCCCGGACGTGCCGCTGCACTTCACCGCCTTCCACCCCGACCACCGGATGCGTGACCTGCCGCCTACACCGTTGCGCACGCTCACTCGGGCGCGGCTGATCGCCATGGAGTCGGGCCTGCGCTACGTCTACACCGGCAACGTCAGCGACCTGGACGGCGGCACCACCCACTGCCCGACCTGCGCCACCCCGGTCATCGTGCGTGATCGCTACCGGATCGAGGGCTACCAACTGGACGATGGCGGTGGCTGCGCGGTCTGCGGCACCACGATCGCCGGCCGCTTCGACAAGCGGGTGGGGGACGGACGCGGACGTCGCGTCCCGCTGCGTATCGCGTCCCGCTGAAGCCCGGCGCGGTCCGGTAGCCTCGAGCAATGAGCGAAAAGCCCTTCATCGAGCCGCCGGAAGGCCCGGCTCCCACCGAACTGCAGATCATCGACGAGGTCGTCGGTGACGGCGCCGAGGCCACCTCTGGGTCGACGGTCTACGTCGACTACTTGGGTGTCGGCTACGACTCCGGTGAGGAGTTCGACGCGTCCTACAACCGCGGCACCCCGCTGGCCTTCCGACTCGGTGTCGGACAGGTCATCAAGGGCTGGGACGACGGCGTGCAGGGCATGAAGGTCGGCGGTCGGCGCAAGCTGATCATCCCGGCCAACCTGGCATACGGTTCCCGCGGTGTCCCCGGCGTGATCGGCCCCAACGAGGCGCTGATCTTCGTCTGTGAACTGCGCGCCGTTCGCTGACCTACTTCTATGGGCGGGGCCCTGATCAGTCCCGCTCGGCAACTCCCCGGGAGTCGTCCAGTCTCGCCAACCACTGACCTGGATCGGCACGCCTGATGATCAGCCGGACGCGGTCTGCGTCCGGGTCGGTGACGATCCCTTCTGCCAGCCAGTGCGGACGAGCTTCGGCGACCAACGGCGCGGGCAGGCGTCCGGACGCGTTGACCACCCGCCACCAGGGCGTATCGGACGCGTCGGTGGCCATGATCCGGCCCACCTGGCGCGGGCCCGTGCCCACGAGTTCGGCGACATCGCCGTAGGTGGCCACGGAGCCCGGCGGGATGGCGCACACGGCCAACCGCACCTGCTCGGCCAACTCGTCGGGGTCCATGGCATCGATGGTGCCACGTCGAAGCCGCGTCCCGTGAGCGCACGATCCAGCCAACTCGCGCAGGGGGTGGGCGAGGCTGTGGGCCCGCTGTGATGCAATGGGGTATGCGACGAATCTCCGCCGCACTGGTAGCGGGCCTGCTGCTCGCCGGCTGCAGTGCCCCGCCCGACACCACTTCGACCCCGGACGCCGACCAGGCCGGGACCAGCCAGTCCGCGTCCGCACCGGCACCGAGCGGCGCCGAGCCCACCGGTACCACCGCGCCCACAGCCGAGGTTTCGGCGTCCAGCGCGGCCAGTGCGTCGAGCCCGGCCAGCGCGTCCGCGAGCGCCACCTCGCCCAGCCCGACGCCATCGCCGAGCCCGACCCCCAAACCCCGGATCGAACTACCAGGTGGCGGCCTGACCGTGCTGCCCGACTACCGGCTGTGCGGCTACGTCGGCTCGCCCGGTGCGCCCGGCCAGGGCCGACTGGGCATCGGGGACATCCGGGAACGGATGGTTGAACTGCATGCCGCCTGCGCGCCGTATGCGGGCGACCGGAAGATCATGCCGGTGATGGAGTTGATCACCGTCACCGTGCAACCGGCCCCCGGGCCGGACGGCATGTGGCGCAAGCGGATCGATCCGGCGATCATCGACGAGTGGCTCACCATTGCCCGCGAGAACCAGGCGATGCTGCTGCTGAACATCCAGCCGGGCCAGTCCAGCTTCATCGACGAGATGCGCGCCTACGAGTACTACCTGACGCTGCCGGACGTCGGCGTCGCGCTGGATCCCGAGTGGGCGATGGATCCCGGCGAGATCCCGATGGTGCACTTCGGCTCCACGTCCGGCGAGGAACTGGACGACGTGGCGCGCTACCTGTCGGACCTGGTGGCGACGCACAACCTGCCGGAGAAGGTGATGTTGTACCACATCCTGCATCCGCAGATCATCAGCAACGAGGCAGCCCTGCAGCCCCACCCGGGCGTGGTGTTGATCAAGAGCGTCGACGGCATCGGCCCGCCAGGTAGCAAGATCCACACCTACGACATGGTGAAGGCCACGGTGCCGCCGCATGTCCACATGGGTTTCAAGCTGTTCTATGAAGAGGACGTGCAGACCTCTGGCGTCCTGATGACCCCCGCCGAAGTGCTGGCGATCAGCCCGACCCCCGACTACGTGCTCTACGAGTAGCCGACGGGCTCAGCGGTAGCTGGGCCGGGTCTGCTTGTCGACCCAGTTGAGGTAGTCGGCGGACCCGCCGATGATCGGCAGGGCGACGATCTCGGGCGCGTCATAGACGTGCACCTCGCGCACCTCCTCGATCAACTGCTCGAGCAGCGCGGTCCGGGTCTTGACCAGCATCAGTACCTCGTCGTGGTCATGCACCTCGCTCGACCAGCGGTACCTCGAGTGCACGCCGGTGGTCTGGACGCAGGCGGCCAGGTTCTGCTCGATCAACCGGTCGGAGATGCGCTCGGCGAGCGCCTCGTCTGGAGTGGTGATCATTACCACGCATAGCTCCGTGTCGGTCATCGCTCCTCCTCGCCTAGTGCCTTCCTTCGCGAACACCCTTCGCGCCGAGCGCTGACGAGACCGTCCCGGCCAGACACCGCAGGTCGAAGACCGGTGAGATCCGGCGGGCGTACTCGCCGTCCAGCCGGGCCTTCTCGGCGATCTCCAACTCGTCACGGCCGTTGATCTGCGCCCAACCGGTGAGCCCCTGGGGCACGTCGTTGGCGCCGTACTTCTCGCGCTCCTCGTACAGGTCGTATTGGTTCCACAACGCCGGACGCGGCCCGACGAACGACATCTGGCCGCGGAAGATGTTGATCAGCTGCGGCAGTTCGTCCAGGCTGGTGCGCCGCAGGATGGCGCCCACCGGGGTGATGTGCGACTTGGCGCCGGTCAACATGTGGGTGGGGGTGTCAGCCGGCGCGTCCACGTACATGGTGCGGAACTTGACGATCTCGAAGATCTCGCCGTACTGACCGATCCGGCGTTGCCGAAACAGCACCGGGCCCGGGCTGGTCAGCTTGATGGCGGCGGCGATGCCCAGCAAGACCGGCGAACCAACCAGCAGCATCGAACCGGACGCCAGGAAATCAGCGGCGCGTTTCACTCCGAAGTAGACCGGGACGCGTCGCCGCTTGGTCACGACTCCACCTCTGCGGCGGCAGGCTCGACCAGTTCGAGCCAACTCGGTTCGGCATCCTCGGCTACCTCGACGGGCGGCTCGGGCTCAACCGCCGCACCGGTGGCCGACTGCCACTTCTCGAACGCCTCGGCCGGTGACAGTTCGGGCACGTGCACGTGCTTGATCAACTCGTGCGAGGTCGGCGTGGCCTCCTCGTTCTCGGCGAACAGCACCTCGGTGAGCTTCTCACCGGGACGCAGCCCGGTGAAGACGATCTCGGCTTCCTTGCCGGAGCTCTCGATGAGCTGCCGGGCCACGTCGAGGATCCGGACCGGGGTGCCCATGTCGAGCACCAGCACGTCGCCGGGTTCACCGAGGGCGGCGGCCTGCAGGGTCAGCTCGCAGGCTTCCGGAATGGTCATGAAGAACCGCTCGACGTCCGGGTCGGTCACGGTGACGGGCATGCCGGCGTTGATCTGGCGGCGGAAGGTGTGGATCACCGAGCCGCGCGAGCCGAGCACGTTGCCGAAGCGCACCGAGACGAAGCTGCCGTGCCCTTGGCTGGCGAACCAACTGGTCAGCTGTTCGGCCGTCCGCTTGGTGATGCCGAGCACGGTGGAGGGGTCGGCGGCCTTGTCGGTCGAGATGTTGACGAAGCGCTCGGCGCCCACCTCGACCGCGCAGCGCAGCACGTTCAGGCTGCCCAGCATGTTGGTCTTCCAGGCCTCGTCGGGGTACATCTCCAGCATTGGGAAGTGCTTCAGGGCCGCCGCGTGGAAGACCACGTCCGGCTTGTGTTCCTGGAAGATCTTCGACAGTGCCGCGTGGTCGCGGATGTCGCACAGCACCATGTCGCGGGTGTCGAGCAACCCGACCCCGTACAGCGACAGTTGCACCGCGTGCAGGGCGGACTCGTCGCGGTCGAGCAGCACCAGCTCCTTGGGCCGGAACTTGTGCACCTGGCGGGCGATCTCCGAACCGATCGAGCCGCCGGCGCCGGTGACCAGGACCACCTTGTCGCGCAGCAGATCGGTGATCGCGCGCAGGTCGGTGTGGATCGGGGGACGCCCGAGCAGGTCTGTGACGTCCACCTCGTGGAGTTGCTTGAGGTCGCTCATCCGGCCGCGCAGCATGCCGGTCAGTGGCGGCAGCATCAGCAGGCGCAGTCCGGCGGCGTCAGCGCGCTGGTTCAGGTCGCGGATGAAGTCGCCGTCCACCCCGGTGATCGCCAGCACGATGGTGTCGATGTCGTGCTCCTCGACCAGGCTCTCCAACTGCGTCCCGTTGCCGAGCACGCGCGCCGAGCCGTAATGCTGCAGCCGCTTCATCGGGTCGTCGTCGATGAAGCCCACCACGCTGAACGGGGCCGGGTTGGCCAACCGTGCCAGCCGGTAGACCTGCAAGCCCGCGTCCCCGGCGCCGTAGACCAGCGCGCGAGAGGTGGGCAGGTCGACAGCCAGGTTGGAGCGTTCCTGCATCACGCGCAACACCCAGCGTCCGGCCATCATCAGGCACAACGCAGTGGGCGGCACCGAGATGATCAGGCCGCGGGGGAAGTTCGGGGTGATCAGGCTAAAGCTCGGGATCACCAGCCCCACCAGGCCGGCGCCGATCGCCGTGGCCGCCACCACCATGGTGAGCAGCAGGGCGCCGTCGAAGCTACCGATTCGGTAGCGCCCGCGGTAGAGCGCCAGTACGTAGCCGAAGACCACCTCGAGGATGATGGCCGCGATCACGTAGAACAGCGAGGAACCCAGCTGGTAGGAGTCGAGGGTGAAGTCGTAGCGAGCGCCCAGCAGCACCACCCAGGCGATCAGCCAGCACAGGGCGTCGATGAGTACCAACATCAGGCGCCTCATCACGACAGTGCGGCGCTCCTCGATCACGCGCTGACTCCCATCATTTGCACACAAGAATCCGATAAAAAGGGCCGAGTCCCGGTCATCGTGGGTCCGCACTAACCCTCCGATACTATAACCTCACCACCGACACACCCACCGAACACCCGGCGACCCGGGGTCCGGCCGGCGGTCAACCGACGTTGCGAGCGTAGTAGTCGGCCATCGAATCCGTCTGCATCGCCTTGGCGAGTTCGTCCATCTTCTGCCAGTCGACGACATCGATCGCCTGGCCGTCAGCACTGGTGCCGAAGCCGACGATCGGCGCCTGCAGCGAGCGGACGCCCGACAGGCCGGAGAACCCGAGCTGGCCGGCGGTGGAGTAGATCTCGGAGTTGCTCAGCCCCTGGTCGACGGTGACGGTGTTCGCCACCTGGTCGAGCACGGCGCCCATCCGCGCGGGGTTGGCCAGCACCTCGGGAGCGGTCAGCTTGTCGATGATTGCCCCGAGCACGTCGCGCTGGCGTTCGGCCCGGTCCAGGTCTCCGTTGGGCAGGCCCTCACGCTGCCGGACGTAGGCCAGCGCCTCGTCGCCGGAGATGGTGATCTCGCCCTTCGGGAAGTAGTACTCGCCGACCGAGGACTCGTACTTGTTGATCAGCGTGACCCCGCCGAGCGCGGTGGTGAGTTCGATGAACCCCTCGAAATCGATGCCCACGGCGTGGTCCATCCGGGTATCGAGCATCTCCTCCAGCGTCTGGATGGTCAACGCGGGGCCGCCGAAGGCATGCGCGGCGTTGATCTTCGCGTCCCCGTAGCCGGGGATCGGCACCCACATGTCACGCGGGAAGCTGATCAGGTAGACGTGATTCCGGTCGCCGCTCAGGTAGGCGACCATCAGGGTGTCGCTGCGTCCTTGGTCATCACCGCGGGTATCCGAGCCCATCAGGACGTAGGTCTTCGGGTCGTGCTTCGCCTCCGGCGCGCGGGTGGGTGCTGGCGCCCGCGACTCCGGCGCGACCGTCGGCATCATGGTCTCTTCGCGTTGGACGGTTTCCATCGCCGAGTTGACGCGGAACCAGTAGTAGCCGCCGTAGCCGAGGACGATGGCGAGCAGGATCACCAGGATCGTGACGATCGCCCGACGGACCGGATGGCGCTTCTTGATGGGCGCTTCCTCTGCCGTTTGGGGTGCTGACGCGCGTCGGGCAGGCCGATAATCGGCGTTGGCTTCCTCACTCATCCGGCCTCCCGCGCTCAGTCAGTAGGTTCACAGTACTCAATGCATCCGACAGTTCGTGCGTTGACCGGCGCGCAGAGGTGGCACAGTTCACTTCAGCCGGGGCATCAGCAATCTATCCGCCAGGCCGAGCGCGGCTGCCAGCGGTCTGGCCAGCCGGGACGCCAGGGCACCGCTGCGTCCCATCACCCCACGCTTGTACAGCCCAATGCCGATCCGGGCCAGCAACGCGATGGCCGCCGGAGCCGGGCGGATGAACAGGGTGATCCGGTCGGTCAGCCCGTCGTCGTCCAGTCGCAGCCACTGGACTTCCTCGAAGTTCCGGCCGGCCAACGTGTTGCTGCCGTGCAGCACCCAATCCCGATCCGCCCCGGTCAGGTCGACGATCTCGATGTCGCGCAGCAGGGCGAAGGCTGACTCGAAGACCGCCATCACCTCGTCCGGGCCGCAGAAGTCGAAGGCGTCAGTCAGCGGCGAGATCAGCCGGACGCCGGGTGCCAGTTGGGCGCGCATCCGGGCCAGGTCGAGTGCCCGATCGGCGTCGACCCAGTTGGCGATGGCGGCGGGACGGGTTGGCTGCTCCATGGGGGCTCCTGGGGGGCGGGGGCAGGAACGGGTCAGTCGTTGGACCGGGCGGCGGTCGCGGTCCGGATCCGCTCGGCCAGCGATACCTCGGTGTCATGCCACAGCAGGCTGGCCGCGACCGGATCGCCGGCCAGCCGATGGGTTCCGGACACAGAGCGGTTGGCGAAGAAGCGGCCCGCTGGGTAGTTGATGCCCGGGCGCCCCTGGGCCAGCCAGACCAAGGTGTCGGCCCCCCGCTCGGGACTGGCCATGAACCGGCCGGCCGCAGCGTAGAAGCGTCCCACCACGTCGTCGTATCCGCTGCCGAAGGAGCTACCGACCGCGCCGGGGTGCAGTGCCACCGCAGCCAGGCCCTGCGGGCCGAACCGGCGCTGCAACTCGACGACGTGCAGCACTTGGGCCAGCTTGCTGTTGGCGTAGGCCCGCATCGCCGTGTGCCGGTCATCGGGCACCGTGCCGTCCGGACGTAACCGTCCCGCCCGGTGCGCCGCGCTGGAGGTGTTGATGACCAGTCCGCCGCTGGCGATCAGGCGGGGCAGCAGCAGCCAGGTCAGGTACCACGGCGCCAGGTAGTTCACCTGCCAGGTCAGCTCGTGACCATCGACGGTCTCGATGCGGTCGGCGCCGAAGCTGCCGCCGGCGTTGTTGGCCAGCACATCGATGCGGTCGCAGGACGCCAACAGTCGGTCGGCCAGGCGCTCGACCTGGTCGAGTTCTGCGAAGTCGGCCACCTGGGACTCGATGCCCAGCCGCTGGGCGACGGCGGCGGTCTTCTCGGGCGAGCGGCCGACCGCAACCACCCGGTGGCCCTGGGCGGCCAGCTGCGAGGCCGCTGCCGCACCAATGCCGTCGCTGGCGCCGGTGACGATGATCGTCTTGGTCATGCCACCCATGCTAGGCACCGATCGGTCGGCGGGGAGTCCCGTTTGGCGACCGGGGGTCACCGACCCCGCCGGGTGGGCAGCCGGGACGCGTATCGTGGAGCCATGACCACTCGGGTCATCCTGGACTTCCCTTTCCGCGGCCGCTGGCTGGCCAAGAACAGTCCCGCCCGCCGCGTACCAAGTCATGGCACCGAGATGTTCGGCACCAAGTTCTCGATCGACTTCGTGCCCGTGGACCGGCATGGTGCTTCGGCGCCGATCACGCTGCGTACCCTGCTGTCGGCGGAACCGCCGGGCAACTTCTTCGGCTTCGGCGCCCCGATCCTGGCCCCGCTGGACGGTGACGTGGTGCTGGTGCACGACGCGGAACCCGACCACGGGGCCCGCCGCACGTTGATCCCGCAGCTGGGGATGATCCGCGCCCAGGCCCGGCACGCCCGCGCAGGCGAGTGGGCCAGGTTGGCGGGCAACCACGTGGTGATCGCCGCCGGGCCCGAAGGCCCCTTCGTCGCTTTGGTCCACCTCAAGGCCGGTTCGGTGCTGGTGGTTCCGGGGCAGCGGGTGGCCCGTGGTGATCAGGTCGGGTTGTGCGGCAATTCCGGCAACAGCACCGAGCCACACCTGCACCTGCAGGCAACGGACTCCGTTGACTACCGAACCGCAGAGGGGCTGCCGATCGCCTTCCGGCGCCCAGCGGGTGGCCCCTACGTGCCGGCCGAGTCCGAGGTGGTCGAGGTCTGACGCACCGAACTGCGGAGCATCGCGTCCCGCAGGATCGCCTGGGCGTTGGCGCGCATCAACTCGTAGGATTGCGCGCGCGTCAGCCCGGCCGCGCCGATCAGCCAGATCAACGGCTCAATGCCGACCGCCGCCCGAATCCTGGTGGCCAGGGCGACGATGTCGATCCGCGGATGGGTGCGCAGCAGTGGCTGCAGGGCATCGGCGTACCACCCGATGGCTCGGCTGGACCGGCCGGCCTTCGTCCCGGGGGGCAGGGTGGCGCGCAGGCCCGCCCACAGTTGGGCCTCGTTGCGTTCCATCAACTGGAAGTAGTACGAGATGGCCTGGTCCAACCGGCGCACCGGATCATCGCCGACCCGTTCGTCCATCTGGGGGGCTGGATCGGAGTCGGGCAGGCTGGCAGCCAGCAGGCTGCGCTGGTCGGGGAAGTAGCGATAGGCCGTGGTGCGGGCGATACCCGCGATCGCAGCGACCTCCGCCACCGATGGCTCCTTGCCCTCGGCCAGCAACTCCCGCAGCGCTTCGAGCAGCGCGTCGCGGGTGCGGCGCTTCTGGTTCGTCCGTCCGCCGAGGGTCGGGTCCGGCCTTTCGTTCATGGCGCCACTGTACGAGACGTAACCGGAGCGGTGGGCGGATGCGGCAGGACCGGAAAAGGCTGCGAGATGTGGCCCATCGGGCAGCCACGTGCGACGCTGCTTGTCGTCCCAGCAATCAGCCGTCCGACCAGGTTTGCTCGCTGGCCATGTCGGTGAACTTGCTGAGGTGGCCGCGGAAGGAGACCGCGATCGTGCCGGTGCGTCCGTTGCGGTGTTTGGCGATGATCAGGTCGCCCTCGCCCGGGCGCTCCTCCGGGTTGTAGAGGGCGTCGCGGTGCAGCAGGATGACGATGTCGGCGTCCTGTTCCAGCGAGCCGGACTCACGCAGGTCGCTCATCATCGGCTTCTTGTCCGTGCGCTGTTCGGGGCCGCGGTTCAGCTGGCTCAGCGCCACCACCGGGATGTCCAGTTCCTTGGCCAGCAACTTGATCTGGCGACTGAACTCGCTGACCTCCAACTGGCGGCTCTCCACCTTCTTGCCCGAACTCATCAGCTGGATGTAGTCGATGACCACGAACTTCAGGTCGTGTCGCTGCTTGAGGCGCCGCGCCTTCGCCCGGATTTCCATCATCGTCAGGTTCGGCGAGTCATCGATGAACAGCGGCGTCTCCTCGAAGCCGGCCGTCCGGTCGGAGATCCGCGTCCATTCGTCGTCGCTCAGCGAGCCGTTGCGGATGTGGTTGAGATCGACCTCGGCTTCCGCCGACAGCAACCGCATGACGATCTCGACCTGGCTCATCTCAAGGCTGAAGAACGCGGTGGTCAGCCGGTGCTTGACCGCCGCCGAGCGGGCGAAGTCGAGTGCCAGCGTCGACTTACCGACCGCCGGACGCGCCGCGATGATGACCATCTGGCCACCGTGCAGGCCGTTGGTGATCTCATCCAACTTCGCGAAACCGGTCGGCACCCCGCTCAGCCCGCCGCCCCGGGCGCCGATCGCCTCGATCTCGTCGTAGGTCGGCTCCAGCAGTTCGCGCAGCGGCTTGTAGTCCTCGGCGCGCTTGCCCTCGGAGACCTCGTAGATGGTCTGTTGGGCGACGTCGACGATGTCGGCCACCTCACCCTGGCCGGCGTAGCCCAACTGCGCGATCTTGATGGACGCGTCGACCAGCCGGCGCAGCACCGCCTTGTCGCGGACGATCTCGGCGTAGTAGCTCGCGTTGGCGGCCACCGAGATGGACGACAGCAGGTCGGCCAGGTAGATGTGGCCACCGACCCGGGCCAGTTCGCCGCGTCGCTCGAGTTCGGCCGCGACGGTCACCGGGTCGGCCGGTTCGCCATGGCTGTACAACTCGAGGATCGCGTCGTAGATCAGTTCGTGGGCAGGGCGGTAGAAGTCCTTCGCCTTCACCACTTCGAGCACCTCGGCGATGGCGTCCTTGCTCATCAGCATGGCGCCCAGCACGCCCTGTTCCGCAGCGAAATCCTGGGGCGGAGTGCGATCAACACCGGTACTGGGTGGCGGCGCTTCGTCGTACATCGGACTCTCCCTCACGGACAGGTTTCGGCAGACTAGCAGGCGTCCGAACCGCCGTCACCTCGAGTTATCCACAGGGGGTGTGGAAACCGTCCGCCCGCTGTGGAACTCGCCGTCGACGTCGTGGATGACGCTGTGTGCCAGCATGCCGCGGAACACTGACAGTGTGTCACGGTTATCGTCTGACAAGGTACAACGGTGTATTCGGGGCTGTGAAATGCAGGACTTCGGCAACACTTGCGCGGCAACCGTGGCATCTATCTTGACGTCAACCCAATCGCCTCGGGAGTCCGCGTCCACCGACTTTCCACAAAGGGTGTGGACATATCCCAAGAAGGCTCTCAGCTTTACGCTTGGCAAGCGGTTACCCGGACGGAACAAACGGCTGGACGCGGGGTGGCGCAAACGCCGGCTCCCGCGCCCAGTCGCAGCGGGCTTCGAACTCAGATTCGGGTGACGTCACCCAGCAGGTAGGGCTTGGCGTCCCGGTTGACCACCGCGAACTGCCAGCCCGACTCGGTCTCGGTCACGCCGTAGTCAACCTTGCCCGGGAGCAGGATCGGCTTGGTGAACTTGACCTGGACGGAGTAGGCCTCCGGTAGCCGGCCGCCGAGGCCGGCCAGTGCGCGGGCGTGCGTCCACATGCCATGGACGATCGGTCGCTTGAAGCCGAACAACCGGGCGGTCAGCGCCGACAGGTGGATCGGGTTGACGTCGCCGGAAACCCGGGCGTACTGCCGCCCGAGATCGCCCGGCAAGCGCCAGCGCTGGCTGGTGGCCGGCAGCGGGGCATCGGTACGTTCGGGCCGCGGCTCGGCCCCCGGTGTGGGCTCGGACGCAGGTTGCGGCCCGCGGGCCAGGTAGCTGGACCAGCCCTCCCAGACCAGTTCATCGCCGACCCGGGCCCGCCCGACCAGTTCGAAGGCCTTGCCCTTGCGGTGTGCGGTCAGGTTCTCCGCAGCCACCTCGAGTTGCAGGCGTTCGGCCACCTGGACCGGACGATGCAGGGTCATGGTGTTCGACAGGTGCACCAGCCCGGCCAGGCCGAAGGGGAAGTCGGGCTCGCCCATCAGCGCGGTCTGCAGCGGGAAGGTCAGCACGTGTATCCAGGTGGCCGGCACCTCGTTGGCCACCGGGAAGCCGCAGACCCGGTCGTAGTCGGCCAACCGAGTGACGTCCTGTTCCAGGCCCCGGATCAGGAACCGCGTGTCCGGCAGTTCGCTGGGGCGCTGGCGTCCGGGCAGCGCACTGGAGGCCAGCGCGCGGGCGATCAGCTTGCCCACCTCGGGTAATGAGGCGACCTCGATAGTCTTCGGTTCGTTCATCAGGCACCCACGATGTTCTGGCCGCACACCCGGATGACCTGTCCGTTCACGCCGCCCGACTCGGGATCGCAGAGGTAGCCGATGGTCTCGGCGACGTCCACGGGCTTGCCACCCTGCTGCAGGGAGTTGCTGCGTTGGAAGACCTCGCGCTGCACGAACGGGATGGCAGCGGTCATGTCGGTCACGATGAAGCCGGGCGCGACCGCGTTCGCGGTGATCGGGCGGTCGGCCAACTCCTCGGCCTCGGCGCGAACCAGGCCCATCACGCCGGCCTTGGATGCCGCATAGTTGGCCTGGCCCTTGTTACCCGCCCAGCCCGAGGTGGACGCGATGCCCACGATCCGGGAGTTCTCGGCCAGGCCGCCGGGCAGGCCGGGGTCGAGCAGCACCGGGTTGATCCGCATCTCGGCGGCCAGGTTGACCTCGAGCACCGAGGCCCACTTCTGCTCGTCCAGGTTGGCGAGTAACTTGTCGCGGGTGATGCCAGCGTTGTGCACGATGGCGAAGATCTTCGCGTCCGGGCCGTACACCTGGCTGACATGGGCGGCGATGCGCGCGCCCGCCTCCGGCGAAGTGATGTCGAGTTGCAGGGCCGACCCGCGTAGGTCGTTGGCGACCTTGGCCAAGGCGTCCCCGGCCTGCGGCATGTCGATGGCCACGATGGTGGCGCCGTCCCGGGCGAAGGTGCGCGAGATGGCCTCGCCAATGCCCCGGGCCGCACCGGTCACCACGACGATGCGACCGGCGAAGGGCCGCTGCCAGTCATGCCCCTCGCCGACCTGGTCGCCGGCCTTGCGCCGGGCAACCCGCCAGGTCTGGCCGTGCACGAACGCGGAGCGACCGTGCAGCAGGAAGCCGAGTGTCGAGCGCAGGTCGCCGGGTTCGACGTCGCCCCGGACGAAGACCAGATTGCTGGTCGAACCACCACGCAGTTCCTTGCCGACAGTGCGGTTGACGCCATCAATGCCCTGGGCGACCGCCTTGGCCTCCAGGCTCTCGACGTCGGCTGCGTCGGTGGCGACGATGATGATCCGGCCGGAGCGTTCCAGCCCCTTCATCGCCGGACGCAGTACCTGCCGGAGGCCTTCGAGCTGGGCGATCTCGCGCACACCGGTGGCGTCCACCACGATCGCGCCGGGGCGGGTCGGGTACTGCGGCGGTTGCGGGCGGCCCTTCTCGTCCGGCGTGCGGGCCTCCGGCACGTCCAGCACCGGATCGATGGTGCTGATGCCCAGTGACTTGAGGGTTTGGCCGACGACTCCGCCTACTGAGCCGAGCTCAGCAAGGACGATCGGGCCGGATGGCAGCTCCCGGCCACGGCGCAGTTTCGGGGGGTCGGTCAGGCCGGCCTGGCGGGCGACGGCCTTGCCGACCGGCGAGCGGTAGATCTGCTCCAGGATCGACTTACGTGCCATCTCAGCAACCCTCCAGAATCGCGGTGACGCCCTGCCCGCCGGCGGCGCAGATCGAGATCAGGCCGCGTGAGCCGGGGCCGATCTCGTGCAGCATCTTGGCCAGCGAGGCGACGATTCGCGAGCCGGTGGCCGCGAACGGGTGCCCGGCGGCCAGTGAACTGCCGTTCACATTCAGCTTGCTGCGATCGACGCTGCCCAGCCCCTGCTGTTCCAGGGACGCGAAGGTGGCCAGCACCGTGCCGGCGAAGGCCTCGTGGAACTCGTAGCGGTCGAAGTCGGCCAGTTGCAGGCCATTGCGTTCCAGCAGGACGGGGATGGCCTTGGTCGGGGCCAGCAGCAGGTCCTCACCGGTGACGTGGTCGACAGCAGCGACCTGGGCGTCCACCACCTTGGCCAGTACCGGCCAGTGGTTGTCGCGCGCCCACTGCTCGTCGGCCAGCAGGACGACGGCGGCACCGTCGGTCAGGGCGGTCGAGTTGCCCGCGGTCATCGTGGCGTCATCGCCCTTGCCGAAGACGGTCTTGAGCTTGCCAAGCGCCTCCAACGAGGTGTCCGGACGCAGCAGGGTGTCGCGTCCGACCTTCAGGTAGCTGGTCACCAGGTCGTCGAAGAAGCCGGCGTCCCAGGCCTTCGCCAGGTTCTGGTGGCTGGCCAGCGCGAGTTCGTCCTGGGCCTGTCGGGTGATGCCCCACTTCGCGGTGGTCAGGGCCTGGGATTCGCCCATCGACAGGCCGGTCCGGGGCTCGATGACACCCGGCGGCACCGGGGCCAGGTCGCCGGGGCGGATGCCGGCCAGCGCCTGCAGCTTGGCGAGCGGAGTCCGGGCGCGGTTGGCGGCGAGCAGCGCATGGCGCAGGCCTTCGCTGACCACGATCGGTGCGTCGGACGCGGAGTCGACGCCACCGGCGATGCCGTTCTCGAGTTGCCCGAGGCGGATCTTGTTCGCGATGTAGACCACGGTCTCCAGACCGGTGCCGCAGGCCTGTTGCAGGTCGACGGCCGGGGTGTGCGGGTCGAGCGCCGAACCCAGCACGGCCTCGCGGGTCAGGTTGAAGTCCCGAGTGTGCTTGAGCACCGCGCCGGCGGCGACCTCGCCCACCTGCTGACCGGACAGGCCGAAGCGGGCGATCAGGCCGTCCAACGCGGCGATGAGCATGTCGAGATTGGACGCGGACGCGTACGGACCGTTGGCCTTCGCGAACGGGATGCGATTGCCGCCGACCACAACGGCAGTGCGGTTGGTCATCGAACCTCCAGGGCTGAGGAAAATTATCTGTCACCAACAGTAGCAGGTACTCGGAGTTTGCGATACTGTGAGTTACATGAACTCGTTGGTCGATGGCCGCGCCACCCGCTGGGAGGAACACAACGCCCAGCGGCGCCGTGAGTTGGTGGCCGCCACCCTGCGGGCGATCCGTGCGCACGGCCCCGGGGTCGGAATGGACGAGGTGGCGGCGGTCGCCGGCACCTCCAAGACGGTGCTCTACCGGCATTTCGGCGGCCGGGCCGGCCTGTATGCGGCCGTCGTCGAGTCGGTGCACGAGTACATCGGCAGCCAACTCAGCGTCCCGTTGGCCAACGCCGACCGGCTGGCACCGGGGGAGTTGGTTCGCGAACTGACCGACGCCTACCTGCAGGTGGTCGAGCGTGACCCCGAGATCTACCAGTTCGTGATCACCCGCCCGCTGGGCGGCGACCCTGTCGACGATCCGGTCACCAGCATCACCGGACGCATCGGCAACGAGATGGCCGACGCGTTCCGGGTCTGGCTGCGCGCCGAAGGGCTCGATCCGCGTCCGGCCAACACCTGGGGCCACGGCGTGGTCGGCTTCATCTGGGCCATCGCCGACAAGTGGATCACCACCGGACACCAGCGTCCGCGCGCCGACATCGTCGAGTTCACCGCCCGACTTTTCGAACCTGCCTTTGCCATGCAAACCACCGCACGATCCGCCACGAGGAGCGATTCATGACCATCACGCCCACCGGACAAGGCCTCCGCGACGCCCTCGACGGGCCGTTCCACAAGATCAAGCAGCACTGGCGTGACACCATCTCCGCCGAAGACATCATCCGTGACCCCACCCTGGGCCTGGAAGAGGCCAGGGCGTGGACGCTGGAGCACCTGGTCGCGCTGGCCAACCGTGGCTACGCGGTCGCCGGCTTCCCCGGCCGCGAGGGCACCATGGCCGAGTCGGTCGCCCACTTCGAGATGCTCGCGATGGGCGACCTCTCGCTGAACATCAAGTCCGGCGTCCAGCACGGCCTGTTCGGTGGCGCGATCACGAACCTGGGCAACAGTTGGCACCACGAGGCCTTCCTGGACGACGTGATCAGCTGCAAGCTGACCGGCATCTTCGCGATGACCGAACTCGGGCACGGCTCCGACGTCCAATCGATCGAGACCACCATCACCTACCTGCCGGAGACCGACGAGTACGAGATCAACTCGCCCACTCCGACGTCCCGCAAGGCCTACCTGGGCAACGCGGCCGCCCACGGCAAGATGGCGGCGGTCTTCGGTCAACTGCAGGTGGCGGGAGAACAGCAGGGCGTGCACTGCATCCTGGTGCCGGTGCGCGACGAGGAACTGAATGACCTGCCCGGCGTCACCACCGGCGACCAGGGCCACAAGGGTGGCCTGCTGGGCGTCGACAACGGCACGCTCTTCTTCGACCACGTCCGGGTGAAGCGGGAGATGCTGCTGAACCGCTTCGGCGGCGTCGGCGACGACGGCGTCTACCATTCCCCGATCGAGTCCAAGGCCGCGCGCTTCTTCACCATGCTCGGCACCCTGGTTCGCGGCCGCATCTGCGTGGGTAGCGGGTCCGGCTCGGCCACCCGCAAGTCGCTGTCGATCGCGGTGCGCTACGGCCTGCAGCGCACCCAGTTCCGCCAGCCCGGCCTCGGCCAGGAAGTGCTGCTGCTGGACTACCAGACCCACCAGCGCAAGTTGATGCCCAACGTCGCCAAGGCCTACGCCTACGGCTTCGCGGTCAACGAGGTCGCGCTGCAACTGCAGCGTGTCTACGACGCGCACGGCGCCGATCCCGAGGCTGCGCGCGAACTGGAAACCCGCGCCGCCGGCTTGAAGGCGATCATGACCCGCTGGGGCAACGACACCCTGCAGGTCTGCCGCGAGGCCTGCGGTGGCGCCGGCTACATGACCGAGAACGGCCTCACCCTGCCGCGTCAGGACGCCGATGTCTTCGCCACCTTCGAGGGCGACAACACCGTGCTGCTGCAGTTGGTGGCCAAGGCGTTGCTGCTCGACTGCAAGAAGGCCTGGGGTGACCTGGACCTGCGTGGCACCGCCCAGGCCACCGCCAAGCTGCTCGGCGGGCGCTTCATGGAGCGCACCGCGGCCCGCGCGGCGATCGACCGGCTGGTTGCGGCGTCCCGGCTGCGTCCAGAATCGAGCAACTCGCCTCGCGCGGATGGCACGTCGAGATGTTCGAGTACCGCGAGCAGAGCCTCGGTGACCAGCCTCGCCGCCGGATGCGGGCTGCCGGCAAGGCGCCCGCCGACGAGGTCTTCGAGGCCGTCAATGCCTGCCAGGAGCACATGCTGGCCGCCGCCCGGGCGCACACCGACCGGATCGTGCTGGAGGCGTTCATCGCCGGCATCGAGGACACCAAGGACGACTACATTCGCGCGCTGCTGAACAAGCTCTGCGACCTGTATGCGCTGGCCACCATCGAGGAGAACCGAGCCTGGTATCTCGAGGTCAACCGCATCGACCCGACGCGCAGCAAGGCGATCCGCTCCCGGGTGGACGAACTGTGTCGCGAGTTGCGGGACCGTGGCCTGGAACTGGTCGAGGGTCTCGGTGTTCCGGAGGAGTGGTTGAACTCTGCGATGCTGCGGCCTTCGGCCGAGGTGACCCTCGGCAGACCTCGGCGGCCTGACGACACAGCCACGCGGACCAGATCCGCATTTCCAGCAGCCGGGCGGTGGGGGCCGCCCGGCTGCGCTGTCTTCCCAGAGTGTTGGCCGAGGTGCCCGCGCAGCGGGCTCGAAGCCCTGCCGACCGGTCACCTCGCCAGTTGTGATCCATACCCCCAGGGCGCCATTGCGTCCATGACGGACGCTGATCACGCCCACGGCCGCCATGTGCCGGGGCATCACCACGGCTACCTGGAGACCAAGGACGCCTACCTCACCCGGCTGGCCCGGATCGAGGGCCGTGCGCGGCATCGCCCGGATGGTTGACGAGGAGAAGTACTCGCATCGACATCCTCACCCGTGTCTCGGCCGCAACCAGTGCGCTGCAATCGGTGGCGCTGGCCCTGCTGACCGAGCACCTGAACTCCTGCGTCGTGGATGCTGCCCGGCAGGGTGGCGACGAGGCGCAGGCCAAGATCGACGAGGCCAGCAAGGCAATCGCCCGGCTGGTCCGTTCCTGATATCCCGAAAGGACCCCACACCAATGATCAGCAACTACACCGTTTCCGGCATGACCTGCGGCCACTGCGTCAAGGCTGTCACCGAAGAGGTCTCGGCCATCCCCGGCGTGACCGAGGTCAAGGTCGAGGTGGCCGGCCCGATGATCGTCCTCAGCGACGAACCCGTCGACTTCAGCGCCATCAAGGCTGCGGTCAAGGAGGCCGGCGATTACGAGGTCGTGTCTGCCTGATGAGTAGCGGTGGGCAGGTCGGCGCCGCCCTCAAGACGCCGGTGACCAATCAGATCGTCGAACTCGATGTGCAGGGCATGACCTGTGCATCGTGTGCTGCGCGCATCGAGAAGAAGCTGAACAAGCTCGACGGTGTGCAGGCGAGCGTCAACTACGCCACCGAGAAGGCCCATGTGGTCGCCCCGGATGGCGTCAGCGCCGACGACCTGATCGCCGTCGTCCGTGGTGCGGGCTACGACGCCGCACTGCCCGTCCCCGAAGCGCCGCCACGCGACCGGGCTGCCGAGATCAAGCGCCGGCTTGTGGTCAGCGCCGCTCTCGCGATTCCAGTGATCGCGCTGGCGATGATCCCGCCGCTGCAGTTCCCCGGCTGGCAATGGGTCAGCTCGGCCTCGGCCACGCCGGTCTGGGCCTGGGCGGCATGGCCGTTCCACCGCTCGGCGCTGGTCAACCTGCGCCACGGCGCGTCCACGATGGACACGCTGATCTCACTGGGCACCACGGCCGCCTACCTGTGGTCACTGGTCGCGCTGGTCTTCGGCGAGGCCGGCCACATCGGCATGACCCATGAGTGGTCGCTCAGCCTCACCCACGACCGTGGGATGAGCTCGGTCTACTTCGAGGCTGCGGTCGGCATCATCACATTCATCCTCTTGGGCCGCTACATCGAGGCCCGCTCGCGGCAGGACGCCAGTTCGGCGCTGCGGGCACTGGCGGAGGTTGGTGCCAAGTCGGTGAGCGTGCTGCGCGACGGCGTGGAGGTCACCGTCCCGATCGAGAAACTCGGCGTGGACGACGAATTCGTCGTCCGGCCGGGTGAGAAGGTCGCCACCGACGGTGTGGTCGTCTCCGGTGATTCTGCGGTCGACAACTCGGTGATCACCGGGGAGTCGTTGCCGGTCGAGGTCCATCCGGGTTCGGCTGTCGTCGGGGCATCGGTCAACACCACCGGACGCCTGGTGGTGCGCGCCACCGCGGTCGGCGCCGATACCCAACTCGCCCAGATCGCCCGCTTGGTCGAACTGGCGCAGACCGGCAAGTCGCGGTCGCAGGCGCTGGCCGATCGGATCTCGGGCGTCTTCGTGCCGGTCGTGATCTCGCTGGCCGTGCTGACCCTGGTCGTCTGGCTGCTGCTGGGCGAATCCGCCACCTTCGCCGTGACGGCCGCGGTCGCCGTGCTGATCATCAGTTGCCCTTGTGCGCTCGGCCTGGCCACCCCGACGGCGCTGCTCGCCGGGTCGCTGCGCGGGTCGCAATTGGGCATCCTGATCCGTGGTCCGGAAGCGTTGGAAGAGGCGCACCGGATCGACACCGTCGCCATGGACAAGACCGGCACCATCACCGCGGGGGCGATGAGCCTGACCTCGGTGGTGTCGGCCGACGGCGTGGCCGCTGACCGGGTGCTGGGGTTGGCGGCGGCGCTGGAATCGGCGTCCGAACACCCGATCGCCCAGGCGATCGTGGCCGCCCATGATGGGGATGTGGCCTCCGTGGCCGGCTTCAGCAATGTGCCCGGACGCGGTATCCGCGGCAGCATCGACGGGCGTCCGGCAGCAGTCGGCAATGCCGCCCTGATGACCGATCTTGGCCTGGACGTTCCCCAAACCCTGACCGATGCCGCCGACGAAGCGGCCGCGCAGGGCGCCAGCGTGGTGCTGGTCAGTCACGGCGATCGCGTGATCGGGCTGGTCACCGTCGCCGACGAAGTGGCGCCCGGGGCGTCCTCCGCCGTCGCCCGCCTGAAGGAGATGGGCCTGCGCACGGTCATGGTGACCGGCGACCACCGGGGAGCCGCCGAGTACATCGCCGCCCAGGTGGGCATCGACGAAGTGCGCGCCGAGGTCCTGCCGTCCGACAAGTTCGATGTGGTCAGCGACCTGCAGGCCGGCGGAACGCACCACGTCGCGATGATCGGGGATGGCGTGAATGACGCCGCGGCACTCAGCCAGGCCGACCTGGGCATCGCCATGGGCACCGGCACGGACGCGGCGATCGCAGCGTCCGACCTCACCTTGATGCGCCACGACTTGATGCTGGCCGCCGACGCCATCCAACTGTCCCGCAAGACGCTGGGCACCATTCGCGGCAACCTGTTCTGGGCGTTCATCTACAACGTGCTGGCGATCCCGGTGGCGGCCCTTGGCTACCTCAACCCGATGTTCGCCGGCGCGGCGATGGCCTTCAGTTCGGTCTTCGTGGTGACGAACAGCCTGCGGCTGCGGGGCTGGCATCCGCGGCGCTGACGCGTCCGGTGCCGACGCTCGGGAGCCGGACCAAACAGTGGTGGCAACTTCTTGCCAACGCGCACTGCAACAAGTTGCCACCACGGACCGGCGTTCGGAATCGTCCGTCCTAGGTTGGTGTTGTCCAGATGCAAGGACACACAACCAACGCAAGGAGCACAACCAAGATGATCAAGATCCTGACCCGGATCGCCGATCTCTACACCACCGAGCCGGACATGACGCCCGAGCTGACCCTGGCCCACTTCGTGTCGGACCTGGCCAAGAACGTCCGGAACGGAATCGGCCACTGATCCACGCGAAAGGGCCCATCGTCACCCACGTGACGGTGGGCTTTTTCTTTTCCCCGGACGCGGGCGCGGAGCGGGCGGTGGGCCCGCTGCTAGTCTGACCGCCAGAAGCACTAGGAGGGCGGAGATGCTGCGATCGGCTACGTGCGATGGCGTCTGTACCGTCCGGGAAGCCCACCGCTGAGATGGCGACGTTGGCCTCGGCGGCGCTCTTCATCGGCTTCCTCTGCCTGGTCGCGGTGGCCGCCGCCTGGTGTTTCGGCGGCCGCACCGGCGACTGGATCGCGCCCGCCCTGCTGGGCAGCATGCTGATCTGCTTCCTGCTGGGTCTGGTCAACCTGTTGTGGCTGGGGTTCTGGGTCGTGCTGCTTGCCGGTCTGGCGTTGATGGTGGTCGCCGCCCGACGCATGGTGCGGCAGCGCCGTCTGGGCGATCTGTTCGGATTGGTGACTGAGCCGGCCGTGGTCTTCTTCGTGGGCTTCAGCCTGGTGATGCGCTACCTGATGCGGGGGTTGCTCTTCCACGGCTGGGACGAGTTCTCGCACTGGGGCACCGCGTTGCGCGCCACCTTCGAGCACCAGGCGCTGTCGATCTACAACCCGGTCGACCTGGTCTATCGCGCCTATCCGCCCGGGCTCACGCTGATCGAGTACCTGGCCGTCAGTTTCCGCGGCTCGTTCGTCGAGCCGGACGCGATCTGGTCGATGCAACTGCTGATCGCCGCATTGGCCGCTGCCATGATCGCCCGGGTTGATTGGCGTCGCGGCTGGCTCGCTCTGATCGGATTCGCGGCGGTGATGATGATCCCGCTGGCGTTCTTCGGCCTGCACATCCACTCGACCATCTCCGACCCGCCACTGGCCGCGCTGTTCGGCTATGCGCTCGCTGTGGCCACCTTCGCTGATCCGCGCCGCTGGACGACCTGGCTGCAGGTGGCGCTGGGTGTCGCAGGCACCGCGTTGGCCAAGGACATGGGGGCGCTGCTCGCCGTCATCGTCATCGCTGCCTTCTGGTTGCGGCTGCGCGAGGTGCGGGGGATAGAGCCAGACGTGGGCTGGCGACGTCCGCTGGGCATCGTCGCAACAGGGCTCGTCCCGGCACTGGTCTGGCGGTTGGCCGTGGCGCTGACCGGGGCCAGCAGCCCATTCACCTCGGTGGTGCAGGACGCGCCGGACGGCTACCGGTGGACCGTGCTGATGAACTTTCGCTACGCGATGGGCGCGGAGGTGATGGGCAACAACCTCAAGTTCCCACTCACCTGGTGGGAGTTCACGGCGCTGATCGTGCTGGGGCTGTGGCTGGCCAGCCGGCTGATCCGCGGTACCGGACGCTCCGTGCGTCCGACGGCGTGGTTGCTGCTCGGCGGCCTGCTGGGCTTCACAGGCTTCCTGCTGCTCAGCTACCTCTACGTCTTCCAGCCGGCCGAAGCGGTGACGCTGGCGTCCTATGGCCGGTACATGGGCACATACTTCGCGGGGGTGGCCTGGCTGGGATTCGCGGCGTTGGTGGTCTGGTGCCTGGCTGGCGAGGGCAGCCGGCTGCTGGTCCGATCAGTCGCTACCTTCCTCGCGCTGGCGATGGGCACCGCGCTGATCTCATGGGCGCCGGTGGGAAGGCTGGTCAACGGCACCACCGCGTCCGACTCGCAGGCGATGCGGGCGAGCTACGCACCTGCGCTGGCGCCACTGGAGGGGTTGCCACCGGACGCCAAGATCTGGCTGGTGGTGGAACTGTCCGGCGGCTTCGAGTACTGGGTGCTGCGCCACGAACTGGGTGCCCACCGATTCAACCCGCCGTACACCTGGAACCTACGGCCGAGCGCCGAAGTGAACCCGCCGCACTCGCCCTACCTGCGATCGCCGGAGCAGTGGGCCGCAGAGATCACCGAGCAGGACTACGACTACGTCTACGTCTTCAAGACCAGCGACGAGTTCGTCGCAACCTACGCCTCGCTCTTCGGTGGGCCGCCGACTCCGCTGACCGTCTACCGGGTGAATCGGGACTCAACCGGCCCCTGCTGCAGAAGGCCGGCTGAGCGTCCGCGTCAGCCGATCCGCGGTGGCGGGAACTCAGGCATGATCCCGGCCGGACGCTGCTCCAACTGCCGGAACGATTCGGCGATGGCCGCGTCCAACTGCACGTCCACGTCCGGTGAATCCCAGTCGGCCGGGGTGCGCACCACCTCGATGTCAGGGTCGACGCCATGGTTCTCGATGTCGTACCAGTCGCCGCCGGCGAAGATGAGCCCATAGCGCGGCTGGGTGACCGAGGTGCCGTCGACGAGGCCGTAGCGGCCATCGATGCCGATCACCCCACCCCAGTCCGCTCGCCGATCACCGGTGCCAGACCGAGCGATTTGACCGCCGCGTTCACGATGTCGCCGTCCGAGCCGGCGAACTGGTTGGTCACCACCACCATCGAGCCACGGATCGCATCCGACGGGTAGGTGTACGGCTCGGTGTACCAGCGCGCCCGGCCCCAGGCCAGCACCCGGCGGGCCAGCTTCTCGACGATCAACTCGGACGTGTGCCCACCAGCGTTGTAGCGGACGTCCACCACGATCCCCTCACGCCGGGTGGCCTCGTGGATGTCGCGGTAGAACTGCGCCCAGCCCTCGGCCATCATGTCCGGGATGTGCACGTAGCCGAGCCGGCCGCCCGAGTGCTCGTCCACGTAGGCTCGCCGGCTGGCCACCCAGTCGTGGTAGCGCAGCTTCGCCTCGGACGCCAGCGGCACCACTGCCACTCGGCGTTCATCCCCGTCGCGGGCCAGCACAAGTTCGGTCACCTTGCCCGGAGAACCCGCGAGCAACTCGCCCAGCCCGAGGTCCGGGGTCAGGCGTTGCCCGTTGACCGCCACGATCAGGTCGCCGGCCTGGGCGGCCACGCCGGGGGCCAGCAGCGGGAGGCGGCCCGCGGGTCCGAGGTCTCGGCGGGCAGGATCCGTTCGATGCGCTGGCTGCCATCGGGTTGCCGCTGCAGGTCGGCCCCGAGCAGGCCGGCCGCCCGGGGCAGGTCGTGCGGCGGCTGCACCGTGACGTAGCAGTGCCCGGTGTTCAGTTCGCCGATCATCTCCCAGAGGACGTCGACCACGTCGTCCTTGCTGGCGGCGCGGCGGGCCACCTCGCGATAGCGCTCGCGGGTGCCCGGCCAGTCGATGCCGTCCAGGTCTGCCCGCCAGTAGTTGTCGCGCATCAGGCGGTGTGTTTCGCGCACCATCTGGTCCCATTCGGCGGCCGGGTCGATTTGCCGGCGCAACCGGGATGAGTCGATCGCCACCAGCATCGGGTCCTTCTCCTCGACCTTTCGGTCGGCCGGAGCCACGAAGAGGTTCTCGTCGTGTCGGTAGACGATGCGTGCTCCGTCGCCGGACACCTCGTAGTCGTCCAACGCCTCGACGATGGTCTCCGCCTTGCGGGCGGTGAGCGAGAAGCGCTCCAGCCGTGGCTTCGGGGCATCGCCCTCGACGCCGGAGCGGGCCTGGCCAAGCTCGCCCGCAGTCGGCGGTTCGTCCAGCCAGAGCAGCCCGTCTGCGGCGGCCCTCAGCCGGCTGTGCCGTCCAACCGGCACCGGCAACGCCACGGCCCTGGCCCAGATGCCCTGCTCGTCGATCTGGCAGGTCACCTTCGCCTCGGCAGGTTCGGGCGCCTCGCCGGCCGGCGGCTGGTCGCTGCCCTGCTCAGCGGAGGCCTTGATCACCTCACCGATCGGCCAGCCATCCACCGATGGCCCGAAGGGCACCGGCTCGTCGGCGCGCAACGGCAGCAGGTAGGGCCGGGTGGAGTCGCCGAAGCTGAGATCGAAGTCGTGGCTGTTGTAGACCGGATCGAAGACCCGATCCGACAGGAAGGCCAAGTACTTGCCGTCCGGGGTGAAGACCGGCGATCCGTCGTTGAACAGGCCGCTGGTGACATCGAAGACCCGGTGCTGCTCGTCGCTGGTGTCGCAGACCCGGATCGCACCATGCTCGCCCTCGCCCAACCTCGGATCGCGCCAAGCGAGGTAGCGGCCATCCGGGCTGAAGGCAAGCCCGGTCGGTTCACCGTTGCTCTGCTGCTGGACGGTGGTCACCGTGCTGGACTCGACATCGACCAGCGAGACCCGCCCGTCATGGCTGACCGCGGCGATCCGGTCACCGGTGCGGGTCGCTGCCAGATGCAGGATATAGCCGAGTTGGTCGACCGCAAGTTGGCGTGGCTCGCCGGTCCCGTCGATGCGGGCGATCTCCAGCCGGTCGATGTCGTCATCGTCGCGGACGTAGACCACCTGGCCGGTATCGCCCAGCAGCATCACCTCGCGGACCCGCACCCCCGGCACTGCGCAGAGCGCCCGGGCCGGACCCGCCCGATGGGTCAGGTAGTAGGCAGCGCCCCGCCATTCGAAGGCCGAGCCGTCGGCACCCCGGTCGGGCTGCAGCGCACCGATCTGCGAGACAGCTCGGCCGGACGCGAGCGGCGCTGCACCGCCAGGTCGATCTCGATCGGCTGCGGCTTCGCGTCCAGACCGGCCATCGAGTACAGCCGGCCGCGGGCGTGGTAGACGATCGTGCTGCCGTCGGTCGCCGGATCGCGGACGTAGCCGGCGTCCACGTCATGGTTCGTGTGCTGGCGCAGGTCGTCGCCGTTCAGGTCGAGCGACCAGAGTTGGGCCTGCTCCAGCTGCGGCAGGTCGCCGCCGAGGTCGGAGCTGAAGATCAGCCGGTCACCGAAGAACGACGGCGCGTAGCAGCCGGCGGCCACCTCGGGCAGCAGTCGTCGCCACCCCTCGCCCTCGCTGGGACGCAGCCACAGCCGGGACGCGGTACCGCCGCGGTAGCGCTTCCACATCGCGGAGTCGCGACCGTTCGGGGTGTTGGTCACCACCACGCCACTCGGGTGGGTAGCCAGTCCCATCGCCAGACCGTAGGGCAGGCGCTGCGAAGTCCCGTCCAGTGCCGATCAGGTAGAGGTAGGTCTCGCCCCGATAGGCCCCCATGGTCGGGCAGACCACGATCAGGTGCTCGTCGTCGGTCCAGCCCAGCACCCGGGTGAAGACCAACCCGGCGTTCCAGTGCGTGAGGCGCTGGACGCGTCCGCTCGCCCGTTCGAGGACGTAGACATCGCCCAGACCGTCGACGGCCGAGGACCAGGCCAGCCGACTCGCGTCCGGTGACAACTTCGGCCGGGTTACGGGCGCATGGTCGCTGGTCAGCCGCCAGTGCGCGCCCGCCGGTGAGCGGGCAGCCCAGATGTCGTCATCGGCCACGAAGACGATCTCGTCGCCGCGGACGTCGGGATAGCGCAGGTAGTTGCTGGTCACCCGACCAAAGCTACGACGCGACGCGTCGCCCGGCTGCGGATTCGCCGAGGATCAGCGGCCGTAGACCTTCTTCGCACGCTCCAGACCCGAGACGTAACCAGAACGGGCGTAGGCGTCGGCGTCCGCATCGGCCGGGACGGCGAGCATGCCGCGCGCACTGGTCCAGCGTCAACTGCTTGCGGTTGAGCCAACTCACGACGCCGTCCACCAACTGGCCGGCGTAGCCCGCACCATGGCGCACCAGCGCGGCCGTGGTCATCACCGCGTCGGCACCGGCCAGCAGGTACTTGAGCACGTCCTCGGCGTTCTCCACACCGGTGGTGGCCGCCAGCGACGCATTCACCCGACCGCGCAGCGCGGAGATCCAGCTGCGGGCCAGCTTCGCCTCGTCCGGGTGGCTCAGGCCGAAGCCGGGCACCACGGCCATCTGCTCCAGGTCGATGTCGGGCTGCAGGTAGCGGTTGAACAGCACCAACGCGTCCGCACCGGCCTCGTCCAGGCTGTGCGCGACCGCGCCGAAGCTGGAGAAGTACGGGCTCAGCTTCATCGCCACCGGGACGCTGACCGCCGACTTCACGTCGGCCAGGATCTCCACGTGCCGCTGCTCGACATCGCGGGCAGAGGTCGACATCTCGCCGGGTACGTAGTAGACGTTCAGCTCGATGCCGGACGCGCCGGCGTCCTGCATCCGGCGAGCCGTCTTCGTCCAGTCACCGCGGGCCGAACCGTTCAGGCTGGCGATCAACGGGATGTCGATCGCCGGGGCAGCCTTCTCGATCAACTCCAGGTAGTTGGCGGTCAGGCCGGAGTCGTTGCTCGGGGCAGTCGGGAAGTAGCTCAGCGCCTCGGCGAAGCTCTCCTCGGCCCGCTCGACCAACTCGGCCTGCCGCTGCTCCTCGTAGCGGATCTGCTCCTCGAAGAGCGAGAACATCACAATGGCGCCGACGCCGGCCTCGGCCAACGCCTTGATGCCGTCCACCTTCTGGCTGAGCGGCCCGGCGGAGGCGACCACCGGATTGCGCAGCCACAACCCCATGTAGCGGGTCCGCAGGTCGGCCGGACGCTCGCGCCGGCCGTCGTCGGCCACGACGTAGCTGCCGGCGGCCAACTGGTCGGTGGCGCTACTGCCCAGTGCCGACTTCTGCCGGGCTGACTCGGCGGCTGCCCGCAGGGCCTCGGAATCGAACTCCACCATCTCAGGACTCCTTCCGGGCGTCCGCGCTGAACATCTCGGCTGGCCGGGCGGCCATCATCTCGTACTCCTGGTAGCGGCGCAGCACATGCTCCTGGCCGATCTCCAACAGGCGCGCGGCCTCTTCCGGATCCGAACTGGTGAGCATCTTGTAGCGCAACTCCCCACCCCGGTAGTCCTTCAGCGTGGTGCGCGGCCGTGGCGAGTCGAGCAGGAACGGGTTGCGTCCGGCATTGCGCAGCACCGGGTTGAACCGCATCAGTGGCCAGTGGCCGGACGCGACCGCCTTGTACTGCTGCTCCAGGCCCTTGCGCATGTCGATGCCGTGGCTGATGCAGTGGCTGTAGGCGAGGATCAGGCTCGGGCCGTCATAGGCCTCCGCCTCACGGAACGCCTTCAGCGTCTGCTGCGGATCGGCGCCCATCGCCACCCTGGCCACATAGACGTGGCCGTAGGCGACCGCCTGCATTGCCAAGTCCTTCTTGTTGGTCGTCTTGCCCGCGGTGGCGAACTTGGCGACCGCGCCGAGCGGGGTCGACTTGGACGCTTGGCCGCCGGTGTTGGAGTAGACCTCGGTGTCCATCACCAGGATGTTCACGTTGCGTCCGGACGCCAGCACGTGGTCCAGGCCGGCCGAGCCAATGTCGTAGGCCCAGCCGTCGCCGCCGATGATCCACACCGAGCGACGCAGCAGGTGGTCGGCCACCGACCGGAGGTCCTCGACCAGCGGGCCCTCCAGGGTGGCCAGCTTCTCCTCCAGTTCCTTCATCCGGCGGTACTGGATGCGCAACTGGTGCATCTCGGCCTGCGGACCGTTGAGCAGGCCATCGACCAACTCGTCGTTGTCGATCTGCTCGCGCAGTTCCTCCAGCCGCTTGCGGGCCAACTCGTTGTGCAGGTCGGCTGCCAGCCGCATGCCCAGACCGAACTCGGCGTTGTCCTCGAACAGCGAGTTCGACCAGGCCGGGCCGCGTCCCTCATGGTTCTTCGCCCACGGCGTGGTCGGCAGGTTGCCGCCGTAGATGGACGAGCAGCCGGTGGCGTTGGCGATCTGCAGCCGGTCACCGAAGAGCTGGGTCAGCAGCTTCAGGTACGGCGTCTCGCCACAGCCCGAGCAGGCGCCGGAGAACTCGAACAGCGGGTTCATGAACTGGACGCCGCGCACGGTGCCGAAGTTCAGCCGGCTGCGCTTGGGCCAGCGGATGGACTCGAAGAACTTGACGTTCTCCCGCTGCTGCGAACGCTCCAGCACCGGGGCCAGGTTGATCGCCTTGCGCTGCGGCGGGCCGATCGGCGAGACCGGGCAGGCCTCGACGCACAGCCCACAGCCGGTGCAGTCCTCGGCGTACACCTGCAGGGTGTAGCGCGCGTGGGGCAGGCCTGCTGCGTCCAGTGGCGCGGACTCGAAGCCTTCCGGTGCCCCCTCCAGGTTCTCCGGCTCGTAATACTTGGCGCGCAGCACGGCGTGCGGGCAGACGAACGAGCAGTTGCCGCACTGGATGCAGGTCTGCGGGTCCCAGACCGCGATGATGTCGGAGATATTGCGCTTCTCGTACTTGGTGGTGCCGCTCGGGTAGGAGCCGTCCACCGGCATCTTGCTGACCGGCAGGCTGTCGCCCTTGTCGATCAACATGGTCGCCGTCACGTCGCGCACGAAGTCGGGCGCGTCCTCGGGCACCGCCGCCAGGAAGCCGTGCTCGCTGGTCACGGACTCGGGCACCTCGATCTTGTGCAGCGCCGCGATCGCGGAGTCCACCGCGACGTGGTTCTTGCGCACGATCTCCTCAGACTTGCGCGAGTAGGTCTTGGTGATCGCCTTCTTGATCGCCTCGATCGCCACTTCGCGGGGCAGGACGCCCGAGATCGCGAAGTAGCAGGTCTGCAGGACGGTGTTGGTGCGTCCGCCCAGACCGGCCAACCGGGCCACCTCGTTGGCGTTGATCGCATAGACCTCGATGTCGCGGTCGATGATCCGCTGCTGCATCGGTGCCGGCAGCCGGTCCCAGATCTCCTCGACCGGGAACGGTGCGTTGAGCAGCAGGGTGGTGCCGCCGACCCGCTCGCCGGCCTCGTTGTAGACGGCCGGACGCGCGAACTCGAGCACGTCGATGCGCTCCAGGATCGACCAGTGGTGGCAGCCGATGAAGCCGGCCTTGTTCACCAGGTAGGGCGCCTTGATCGGATCGGGACCGAACCGCAGGTGGCTGGTGGTCCGCGAACCCGACTTCTTCGAGTCGTAGACGAAGTAGCCCTGGGCGTAGGTGCCCTCCTCGGAGCCGAGGATCTTGATGGTGTTCTTGTTGGCGCCGACAGTGCCGTCCGAACCCAGGCCGTAGAAGACCGCGCGCTTGGTGGCCGGGTCCTCCAGGTCGATCGTCGGGTCGAAGTCGAGCGAGAGCAGCGTCACGTCGTCGTTGATGCCGACGGTGAACCGGGGTCGCGGGGCGTCCTTGGCCAGTTCGGCGTAGACGGCAGCCGCCATCGCCGGGGTGAAGTCCTTGCTGCTCAGGCCGTAGCGTCCGCCGATGATGCGGGGCAGGAACTCGCGCTGGCCCAGGCTGACCGCCTCGGCCATGGCGGCCGTGACGTCCAGGAAGAGCGGCTCGCCGCCCGAACCCGGCTCCTTGGTGCGGTCCAGCACCGCGATCTTGCGGGCGGACGCGGGGATCGCGGCCAACAGTTCGGCGGTCGGCAGCGGCCGGTAGAGCCGGACGATGACCACGCCGACCTGCTCGCCCTGCGCGTTCAGGTACTCGACGGCCTGCTGGACGACCTCGGCACCCGAACCCATCACGATCGCCACCCGATCGGCGTTGGGATCGCCGTAGTAGTCGACCAGGTGGTACTGGCGTCCGGTCAGCGCTGCAAAGTCGTCCATCGCCTGCTGCACGATGCCCGGCGTGGCCAAGTAGAACGGGTTCGCCGATTCGCGGCCCTGGAAGTAGACGTCCGGGTTCTGCGCGGTGCCGCGGATGAACGGATGCGCGGGGCTGAGCGCGCGGGCGCGGTGCTCGCGGACCAACTCGTCGGGAATCATCGCCCGCAGTTGGTCGTCGGTCAGCATCAGGCAGGTGTTCAGCTCATGGCTGGTGCGGAAGCCGTCGAAGAAGTGCATGAACGGGACGCGGGAGTGCAGCGTCGCGGCCTGCGCGATTAGCGCATTGTCGTGGCATTCCTGCACCGAGGTGGACGCCAGCATGGCCCAGCCGGTCTGCCGGGCGGCCATCACGTCCTGGTGGTCACCGAAGATCGACAGGCCCTGGGCAGCCAGCGAGCGGGCGGCCACGTGCATGACGGTGCTGGTCAACTCGCCGGCGATCTTGAACATGTTCGGGATCATCAGCAGCAGGCCCTGGGACGCGGTGAACGTCGTCGACAGGGCGCCGGCCTGCAGCGCACCGTGCATCGCACCGGCCGCGCCACCTTCGGACTGCATCTCGATCACGCTGGGGATCTGGCCCCAGATGTTCGGCCGGTCGACCGCCGCCCACTCGTCGGCCAGTTCGGCCATCGGCGAGCTTGGCGTGATCGGGTAGATCGAGCAGAGTTCGTTGACGCGGAACGCGACGTCGGCGGCGGCGGTGTTGCCGTCGATGATCTCGCGGGCGGCGTCCGGGGTGGCCTCGGGCTGGTCGCGGTCGAGGTTGGCCACCGGGTCTTCGGCGCCCAACATGTTGGGACGCGGAGCAGGGATCTTGTTGGCTTCAACGGTGGTGGTCATCAGTTCTCCGCAATCATCTCGATGGCGTGCGCCGGGCACTGGTCGTAACAGGTTGCACATCCAGTGCATTTCTCATAGTCAAAGCGGTAGCGGTGGCCCTTGCCGAGCTTGATGATGGCGTCCTCGGGGCAGGCGCCCAGACAGCCGTCGCACTCGAAGCAGTTGCCACAGCTCAGGCAGCGCCGGGCCTCGAACTCGGCCTCGTCATTGGTCAGGCCCTTGACGACCTCACCGAAGTCGGCGGTGCGCTCCTGGGCGGCCAACTCCTGCTGGATCGAGCGCGGGTGGTCACCGAAGTACCACAGGTGCAGGTCGTCGAACTCGACGATCGGGTGCTTGATCTTCGGGGCATCCTGACGCCGGTTCAGCCAGGCGTCGATCATCCGGGCGGCCTTCTTGCCGTGGCCGACGCCGATGGTCACAGTGCGGTCGGACGGCACCGCGTCGCCACCGGCGAAGATGCCGGGCACGTCGGTCATCAGGGTGGCCGGGTCGACCCGGACCACGTCATCGGTGAACTGCAGGCCGGGGATGTTGCGCAGGAAGCCGGTGTCGGCGATCTGGCCGACCGCCATGATCACGGTGTCGGCGGGCAGCTTCTCGAACTTGCCGGTGCCGCGTGGCTTGCCCCACTCGTCGAGTTCCATGATCTCGACCTCGATGTCCTCGGCCACCTCCTGAATGGTGCGCAGCCAGTGCACCTTCACGCCCTCTTGCTCGGCGTCGGCCAGTTCCTCGGCGTGCGCGGGCATCTGCTCCTGGGTGCGGCGGTAGATGATGACGGCCTCTTCGGCGCCCATCCGGATCGCCGAGCGGGCGGCGTCCATGGCGGTGTTGCCGCCACCGTAGACGGCAACCCGGCGACCGATCTTCGGCTTCTCACCGGACGCGACGTCGCGCAGGAAGTCGACCGCGTCCACCATCTTGCCGGCGTCCATGCTGGGAATCTCGACCCGGCGCGACAAGTGCGCGCCGATGGCCACGAAGACCGCATCAAAGTGGCCGTTGCGCTGCTCCTCGAGCAGGTCCTGGACGGGGTGGTTGAGCACGATCTTGACGCCCAGGTCCTCGATGCGCTTGATCTCGGCGTCCACGACGTCGCGCGGCAGGCGGTACTCGGGGATGCCGTAGCGCATCATGCCGCCGGGCAGTTCGCCGGCGTCGTGGATCTCGACCTCGTGGCCAACGCGTGCCAGGTGGTAGGCGGCCGACAGGCCCGAGGGGCCCGCGCCGACCACCAGCACGCGGTAGCCGGTGTTGTTGCGCGGCGGGTTGAAGGTCCAGCCGTTCTCGATGGCCTGGTCGCCCAGGTAACGCTCGACCGAGTGGATCGACACCGCCGAATCGAGGTCCTTGCGGTTGCAGGCGGTCTCGCACGGGTGGTAGCACACCCGGCCGTGGATCGCGGGGAACGGGTTGTCGCGCACCAACTGGCGCCAGGCAGCCTCGGTCTGGTTCTCCTTGATCAGGCGCAGCCACTCCTGGATGTTCTCGCCGGCCGGGCAGGCGTTGTTACAGGGGGGCAGCAGGTCGACGTAGACCGGCATCCTGGTGCGGACCGGACCAACCCGTCCCGCGCCTGTCGCCAGATCCGGCAATTGGGTGATATCCGACCGCTCAACACTCATTGGTAAGCCTTTTCCCTCAGTGGCTACCTGGCAGGACGCCATTGTCCGGATGATCCTGTCGGCAACCTCGGTGTGACCGTTTCCGCCCTGACGAGCAGGGCGACTTGCTGCGTTGATCACTCTACCCACGTCGGACGCTGGCTGCGCCCTCGGGTCGTGGTCGCGGACCGGCTATCGAGCCGCGTGGGTCAGTTCTCCGGCAGGGCTTCGATGGCTGCCTCGAGCCGCTCCAGTTTGCCGGTCAGCTCGCCGCTGCGTCCGGGTCGGATATCGGCCTTGAGGACGAGCGATACCCGGGGACCGTACTGGCCGACGACCTCACAGGCCTGCTTCACCACGGCCAGGCATTCGTCCCAACTGCCCTCGATCGTGGTGAACATCGAGTCGGTGCGGTTGGGCAGGCCGGAGTCGCGGACGACCTTGACGGCGGCGGCGACGGCATCGTGAACCGAACCGTCGGTGCCAGTGGTGGATGGGCTGACCGAGAAGGCTACGAGCATGCCCCCAGCCTAGGTCAGGTCGCCTGTGGCGTCAGCGGCCCCGGACGCGGCGCTGCCCTTGGGGCGGTTTGCTTCCCGTGCAAGGCGAGCGTTTCGCCGGACGGGAAGCGCCGAAGCCCGTCGACGTAGCGGATCACCGCGTCCGCCGGGTCGACGAACGGCTCGCCGTAGGTGGCGCCCCAGTTCGAGGCGTCCAGCGGCACGGTCCAGGCGGGCTGGCCGGTCATCGGGTCCAGGCCCTGCAGGGTTGCCGCGACGTCGGTGTAGACCGGCAGCGCGCCCTCCTCGGTCGCATAGGTGATGCGTCCCGATGTCAGGACGCAGATCACGACCAGATCGGAGGGCGCCTCGGTGGCGCACATCTGGGCACCGGCCACCTCCCACAGCGTGGCGCCGGTCGCCGGATCCAGGCCGACCACCTTGGAGGCGGCCATATCGTGCCCGGTCTGGTCGTCGGAGAACAGGTACCCGAAGCCGACCAGCGGCCAGCCGTCACCGGTGTACCAACCCCAGCCGGCCAGCAGGACGACGGCGGCCAGGGTGGCGAGGGTGCGGCGCATGCCAGCAGGCTAGCGGCGACGGGTGTCGGCGCTGCCGCTGCTCGGTCGCTGGAGGGGCGCCCGCGCTAGGGTGGATCGGTGCCCGAAGGTCATGTCATCCACCGGTTGGCGGCCGGCGTCGATCAACGCTTCGCCGGCCGTGCGGTGCGCGTCACGAGCCCCCAGGGCCGCTTCGCCGCCGCAGCCGATCTGCTCGACGGCACGCTGTTGGTCGGGGCCGAGGCCTACGGCAAGCAGTTGTTCATCGACTTCGAGGCCGATCGCACCATCTGGATCCACCTGGGCCTGATCGGGAAGTTCTGGTTCGTGCCTGCGGACCCGGTGCCACCAAACCCAGCGACCTTGCGGCTGCGCATCGCGTCCGGTGTGCACGCCGCAGACCTGCGCGGGCCGCAGTGGTGCCGCTTGATCGACGCCGGCGAGCGCGAGTTGACGGTGGCCTCGATCGGGCCGGATCCGTTGCGCCCGGACGCCGACCCGGAACGTGCCTGGCGGAAGTTACATGCGTCCAGCCGGCCGATCGCCGCGCTGCTGATGGACCAGTCGGCATTCGCCGGGGTGGGCAACATCTTTCGGGCCGAGGTGCTCTTCCGGCACCGGATCGACCCGATGCTGCCGGCCAAGTCGCTGCCCCGCGAGCTGTTCGATGCCATCTGGGCCGATCTGGTGGTGCTGATGCGGGCCGCGGTCGAGATCGGCCAGATCGACACCGTCGATGAGGGCCACACCCCGGACGCGATGGGCCGCCCACCACGGGTAGACGCACACGGCGGCGAGGTCTACGTCTACCGCCGGATGGGGCAGCCCTGCCTGGTCTGCGGGTCGGAGGTGCGGGTGGCCTCCTTCGCCGGACGCAACCTCTATTGGTGCCCGGCCTGCCAGCCGGCCGGGATGTCCTGACCGCGGCGGGGGCCTGAGTTCGCCGAAGGCGTAGCGTCCGGGCCGGTGGCTTTGCCGAACTCCGGCGAGCGGCGAGTCGGGGTCGTAGGGTCGAGGGTACGGTCCCCCCGAGATAGAGGAGCAACCATGTCAACCGATAACCCCGGAATAGGTGAAGAGATCAAGCTGACCGACGACGAGATCATCACCGACGGCCAGAGCGCCGTGGGTGCCCGCGTTGGTGACGCTGATGGTCGTGACGGTGGTGACGCCGATGGTCGCGATGGTGGTGACGCTGACGGTCGCGATGGCGGCGATGCTGATGGTCGCGACGGTGGCGATGCTGACGGTCGTGACGGCGGCGATGCCGATGGTCGTGACGGTGGTGATGCTGACGGTCGCGATGGCGGCGACGCCGATGGCACCGATGGTGGCGACGCTGACGGGACCGACGGTTCCGAGGCATGAACCATCTCGAACTACTGGCCGGTGACCCCCAGACCTTCATCAACGAGGTCTGGGGGCACCGACCCCTCGTCCACGAGGTGGCACCCGAGCGGCTGACGGCGATCTTCGGGATCGACCACGCCGACGAGTTGTTGACCACCAGTGCGCTGCGCACACCGCAGATCCGGATGGCCAAGCAGGGCAAGGTGCTCGACCAGACCACCTACACCCGCCAGGCGTCCATCGCCGGCCAGTCGATGACCGGGCTGGTCGACGTCCGCAAGATGCTCGATCTCTTCGATGACGGTGCCACCATCGTCTTCCAGGGCCTGCACCGCTACTGGGAGCCGCTACGCCAATTGGTGCGCGATCTCGAGCAGCAACTCGGCCACCCCTGCCAGGCCAACGCCTACCTGACCCCATCCGGTTCGCAGGGCTTCGCGCTGCACTCGGACCCCCATGACGTTTTCACCTTCCAGACCTACGGTACCAAGGACTGGGAGATCCACGAGGACGGCCAGCCCCGCCAGGTGCTGATGCGTCCGGGCACCACCATGTACCTGCCGGCCGGCACCCCCCACATGGCCCGCACCGGCGCCGACACCGGCTCACTCCACGTCACCGTCGGCATCCACCAGGTCGTCTGGTCCGACGTGCTGCGCGAGATCGCCCTGCGCACCGTCGCCGCCGACCCCGACGGCGGCCAACCGCTGCCGGCCGGTTTGTACTCCGACCCGGACGCGTTGGCGTCCGCCCTCGCCGAACGACTCGCCGGTCTGGCGTCCGCCCTGGGCCAGGTCGACGCCCGGGCCGAGGTCGACCGGATGGAACGGGTCTTCGCGACCGGACGCCAGCCGGTGCTATCCGGCGCGCTGCTCGACGTGCTCGATGTCCGCGACCTGTCGGCGACCACCAGGCTGCGCCGCCGGACCGGTAGCCAATGCACCATGCACGAGCGCGGTGACCAACTGGAACTGCTGCTCGGCGACCGGCGCCTGACGCTGCCCGGACGCGTCCGGGGCCCGCTCGAGGCGATCCTGGCTGCCGGGGAGTTCACCCCGACCGATCTGCCCGCGATGGACGCCGAGAGCGCGGCGGTGCTGTGCCGCCGACTGGTCCGCGAGGGCCTGCTGGAGGTCGTTCGTTGATCCGCTGCTCGGACGCCAGTCGGGTGCGCGGCGAGCCGCTGGCAGCCACCGCCTCGGTGGTCGATGCCTACCTGCTGGTGTCCGATCCCGGACCCTGGGGCCCGGCGATCCTGACCGGGTCGCGGCTGCCCGTTGCGGTCCGGGAGCAACTGGCCGGGCTGCAGCGGGACGCGAGAGTGCGTCCGCTGCTGATCCGGCGTCCCGGCCGGACCGATGCTGGGCCCCGCACCTTGTTCGCGGTCAATGCCCGGCACGGCTGGGCGCAGACCATTGAGGTCGACTCACTTGACGAGGTGGCCGACCTGGACTTCACCGGCCTGACGGGTGAGCAGGGCCTGGGTTGGACGCCACACGCCGACCCGCTGCTCTTGGTCTGCACCCATGGCCGCCATGACCCGTGTTGCGCGGTGCGCGGGCGGCCGCTGGCCGCGGCGCTGGCCGAGCGATATCCGGATCTGGTCTGGGAGGTCTCGCACATCGGTGGTGACCGGTTCGCGGGCAACCTGCTCGCCCTGCCGCGTGGCGACTACTTCGGCCGGCTCGAACCCGAAACTGCACCTGCTGTGGTCGATGCCTACCTGGCCGGTGAACTGGACCTCGACCACCATCGGGGACGCAGCACACAGCGTTGGGCGGTGCAGGCCGCCGAGTCGGAAGCGCGCCGCCGGTTCGGGGTGGCGCGGTTCGACGACGTCGAGGTGCTGACGGCGGTGCGTGCCGACCGGTTCTTCCTGGTCTCGCTGCGCGTCCGGGGCCAGGCGGTGACCGCGCACGTCCGGGTCGGGTCGGCGGCGCCGGTGGCGCTCACCTGCCATTCGACTGCAGTCGATTCGGCGCCCGCCTATCAGGTGGAGCTACGGATCGGCGGATCCGGGTTGGGTACGGCTGACTAGGCTGGACGAATGGATGAGCTGGGATACCTGGAAGAACAGCCGGAGCGCGCCGAGATTGACGCGCTGACCGGGCCAGTGGTGGTGGAGTTCGGCACCAATTGGTGCGGATACTGCCGGGCCGCCAGCCGCTACACCGAGCCCGCGCTGGCCGACCACCCCGAAGTGCAGCGCATCAAGGTCGAGGACGGCAAGGGCCGACCGCTCGGCAGGTCGTTCCGCGTCAAGCTGTGGCCGACGCTCGTCTTCATGTCGGACGGGGTTGAGGTCGCCCGCGTGGTGCGTCCCACCAATCGCACGGTGCTGGACGAGGCGCTCGCCAAGCTCGGCTGAGCTGCTCGTCACGCCGGGTCAGACGCCGAGCAACTCGCGCATGCTCGCGGCGTCCAGCCAGACGCCGAAGGCCGGGCCGTTCGGGTCCAACTGCTTCGCCCGGTCGAAGGGCACCAGCACCGGCTCGAAGCCGATGTCGTTGACGAAGCCGGCGACCAGCCGTTGGGCCTCGGTGTCGTCGCCGGCCACCGCGACGGCGCGCCGGTTGGGCACCTCCGGGGAGCGGGCGTCCGAGGTGTATTCGTGGTAGCCAAGGTGGTTCAGCGAGCGGACCAGCCGCATTCGTGGATTACGGCTGGCGACCAGGGCCGACGTCGAACCGGTCCAGCCGCGCAGGGCGGCGACCTCGGCATCGACTGCCGGCCAGTAGTTCATCGCGTCCAGCACGACCTTGCCGTCCAGTTGCGAGTAGTCGATGGCCTCGGAATGCCCGAACGGCACCGCCAGCAGCACCAGGTCGGCCGCGCGGGCCAACTCCGGCAGGCTGACCAGCCGCGCCTCGGGCACGATGCTCTCGACGATCAGCGAGGTGATCTCGGCGGGCGCCGCATCGGTGAACAGTACGTCCCAGCCCGCGTCCGCAGCGGCCCGGCCCAATGTGGTGCCGAGCTTGCCCGCGCCGACGACTCCGAGAACCTTGTTCATGTCAAGGCCAAGGCTACGCCACTTACCAGCCTTCCGGAATGATTGAAAGATCATCCATGTTGTAGCTGGCATGACCCAACAGCCCATCGAGTTCGGCATTGACACCTTCGGCGATCGCACCAACGACCTGGCCGGCCATCCGATCAGCCACGCCCAGACGATCCGCAACGTAGTGGACCAGGCGGTGCTGGCCGAGCAGGTGGGCCTGGACTACATCGGGCTGGGGGAGCACCACCGCGATGACTTCGCGATCTCGGCACCCGACATGGTGCTGGCGGCGATCGCGTCCCGCACCGAACGTCTCAAGCTGAACACCGCGGTGACCGTGCTCAGTTCCGACGATCCGGTGCGGGTCTATGAGCGGTTCGCCACGCTGGACGCGCTGTCGTCCGGTCGCGCGGAGGTGACCCTGGGCCGCGGCTCGTTCATCGAGTCGTTCCCGCTGTTCGGCTACGACCTGGCCGACTACGAGAAGCTCTTCGAGGAGAAGCTGGCGTTGTTCGCCGAACTGCGCACCAACCAGCCGGTCACCTGGCGCGGCGAACTCACCCAGAACCTGGACGCCGTCACGCTGTACCCGCCGTTGGAGGCCGGTCCGCTGCCGACCTGGGTGGCTGTGGGCGGCAGTCCGGAGTCGGTGATCCGCGCAGCCCGGCATGGGCTGCCGCTGACGCTGGCCATCATCGGCGGCCAGCATGCCCGATTCGCACCGTTCGTCGACCTCTTCCGCCGGGCGCTGGCGAAGTTCGAGCAGCCCGAGTTGCCCGTCGGCTTCCACTCCTATGGCCACATCGCCGAGACCGACGAGTTGGCCCGCGAGCAGATCTACCAGCCCTGGCTGGAGATGAATGGACGCATCGGAGCCGAGCGCGGCTGGCCGCGTCCGGATCGGGAGCAGTTCGAGCACGAGATCGACCACGGCGCCATGCTGGTCGGCTCGCCCGAGACCGTCGCCCAGAAGCTGGCCGGGGCCATCACGGTGCTGGACGCCAGCCGCGCCTCGCTGAAGATCAGCACCGGCACACTGGCCCACGAGCACCTGATGACGTCCATCGAGTTGTACGGCAGCCAGGTGGTGCCACGAGTGCGGGAATTGCTGACTCGCTGACCCACAGCCAGCGGCATCGCCCTAGGGTGGATTCGGCGAAGGGAGCGCGATGAGCAACACCGAGACGGACGCCGAAATCCGGCTCTGCGAGGCCAACCAGACCCACCATCCGGAGCAGGTCGACACCTACCCGCCCAAGGACGTGGCGTTGGGTGCCGAGGACGCACTGCGCGTCCGGCGCACCCTGCCCAATATGCGACGCTCCTTCGTCGGGGCGTGGTGCTTCGTCGACCACTACGGCCCTGAGCAGGGCAAGTGCATGGACGTGCCGCCGCACCCGCACACGAGCCTGCAGACGGTGAGTTGGTTGTTCTCCGGCGAGATCGAGCACCGGGATTCCGGCGGGGTGCACTCGATGGTGCGTCCGGGCGAGGTGAACCTCATGACGTCGGGCTACGGCATCGCCCACTCCGAGGTCTCCACCCAGTCGCGGGCAGCGTTGCACGGCGTCCAACTGTGGGTAGTGCTGCCCGAGCACAGCAAGGACCTCACCCGCGAGTTCCAGCACTACGAACCCGAGTTGTACGACGAGCACCCCGGGGTGCGGGCGCGGATGCTGATCGGTCAGCTGGGCGAGGCGTCCTCACCGATCCACACCGAGACGCCGCTGCTCGGCGCCGAGGTGATCATCGATCCCGGGGTCACCTGGGAGACCGCCGTCAATCCGGGCTTCGAGCACGGGGTGCTGGTCGATACCGGGTACGTCGACTTCGATGACGTCCGGCTGGACAACAGCGTGCTGGGCGTCCGGGACGCCGGGCTCGGCCACCTGCGGCTGCACAACCCGACCGACGAACCGGCCCGCATCATGTTGCTCGGCGGGGAACCGTTCGACGAGGGCATCGTGATGTGGTGGAACTTCATCGGACGCAGTCACGAAGACATCGCCCGGTTGCGCGAGGAGTGGAACGAGGCGCCGGAGGACCGCTTCGGCAAGGTCGCCGGTTACCGGGGCACCACCGCCAGGCTCAAGGCCCCGCCGCTGCCGAACCTCACCCTGAAGCGGCGCTTCCGGCGCGGCCGGGAGCGGTGAGCAGGCCCAAGGGGTTGGACGCCGAGCCATGCGTGGGCGTACCGAAGGGCTGAGTTGGTGGCAGGTTTGGAGTGTGCAACGCGCAGCGTGGAGGTGGCTCGGGACCGGCGCCGTCGTGCTGGTTGCCGGCGCGCTGGCCGCGGGCGAACTGAGCCATGCCGTCGCGAGCCGGCTCAGCCTGGGCCGGACCCGGCCGAAGGCCGGCGATCGCGAGGCCATCATCGTGCTCGGCTACCCGAGCGCGCCCGATGGGCGGCCGCACCCGCTGCAGCGCTGGCGAGCCACCATCGCTGCCAGGTCGATCAGTCCCGAGGCAGGGTCCACCGTGCTGATCTGCACCGGGGCGCCGGACCACACCGGCCGGTCGGAGGCGTCCGTGTTGGCCGGTCTGTTGGCCGAACGCGGCGTGCCCGACTCGAAGATCCTCCTCGAGGAGCAGGCGACCAGCACCTGGCAGAACATCGAGTTCTGCCTCCCGTTGATCTCGGACGCGGACGTGGTCAAGATCGCCTCGAACTCGCTGCACGCCTGGCGGGCCCGGCGCTTCCTGCGCCGTCAACACCCGGGCCTGGCCAATCGTCTGGTGGCCGCGGACGACTACCGCTTCGGCGAGCGCTGGTGGCTCAAGACCCCACTCGCCGTCTACGAGGCGGTGGGTGCCTGGCGGGAGTGGCGGCATCCCCGGCTGCCCGGCTGAGCGGGTCGTGCGATTGTGATGGATCGCGCAGCGTAGTCGCTGTCCAAACCTTCACAATGTCAGCGGGCAGGCTCAGCGGGCGCCCGCAACCGCCCATTGGGCCAGGTCGACCACGCGGTCGCAGCGGGCCATCAGGTCCTCGTCGTGGGTGATCACCAGCAGCGCGGTGTCGCCCAGGGACGCGAACAGGTCGTCTAGCAGGGCCTCGGCGGTCTCCCGGTCCAGATGCTCGGTCGGCTCGTCCAGGATCACCAGACCAGGTCGCTCGCCAGCCACCAGCACCCGGGCCAACGCGACGCGCTGCGCTTCGCCGCCCGACAGCGTGGCCCCCTCCTCGCCGACGATCCGCGCCGGATCCAGGTGCAGTCCGGCCCGGGCCATCGCCTGGGTCACCTGCTCGTCGGTCGCGTCCTTGTTGCCGATCTTGACGTTCTCCAGCAGCGTCGTGGCGAAGATGTGGGCGTCCTGGGCCAGGTACCCGACCCGGCCGGGCACCTCCAGCGCACCGTCCACGGCCGGGATCAGGCCCATGATCGTGGCGGCCAGCGTGGTCTTACCCAGCCCGGACGGCCCGATCACCGCGACCGCCTCGCCGCGATCAACCTGCAGGTCGACCCCGGACAGGATCGGCGAGGCGTCCGGCCAGCCGATCACGGCATCGCGCACCGTCAGGCCATCGTCCAGCCCCTCATCGGTCTGCACCCGGTCACCGGCACCCACCGGGTCGGCATTGAGCACGTCCAGCACGCGACCCAACGCCGCCCGGGCACGGGTCAGCGTCTGGGCTGCCTTGCTGAAGTCGGCGAAGACCTCGTGCATGGCCAACGGCACCAGGGCCAGGATCGCCAGGTTGGGCCGCCACAGCTGACCGGACGCGACGGCCGGCCCGCCGATCAGTAAGGCTGCGGCAACAGCCAGCCCGGTGGCCAGCAACTGCACACCGGACGCGATGCCGCGCGTCCAGGCCCCGCGCGCCTCGGTGGCCCGCAACTCGGCGTCCACCGCGGCGAGTTCGGCGATCGCGGCGTCGGCGCGTCCATAGGCGACCAGGTCGGGGGCCGAGCGGGCCAACTCGCGAACCCGGTCACCCAGTTCACCGCGCGCCGGAACCGCTCGCAGGTCGGCCGCGCGCGACCAACGCTGGGCCAGCCATGGCACCACGATGCCGGCGAAGACCGAGGTGCCGAGCAGCACCAGGGCGAACAGCGGGCTGAAGATCGACAGGATCATGCTCGCGCCGCCGATCACGACGGTGGCCGAGAAGAAGGGCAGCACCACGCGCACGACGACGTCCACGATCGCTTCGACGTCTGCGGTGATTCGCACCAGCAGGTCGCCGTGCCGCCGGCCGAGCAGGGTGGTGCGGCTCATCGAGTCGTAGGTGGCCAGCCGCAGCGCGCTCTGCATCCGCAGTGCCAGGTCGTGCCCGACCAGGCGTTCGAAGTAGCGCCCGACGCCGCGTCCGATGCCGAAGAACCGGACGCCGACCGCCGCCGCCGTCAGGTACATCACCGGCGGGTGTTCCGCGGCGCGACTGAGCAGCCAACCGGACACGCCCATCAACGCAACCGCGCACCCGGTCGCGAAGACGGCCAGCGCCAGCGAGACCAGTAGCCGGCGAATGCCATTGGGGACCTGTCCCAGCAATTCGCGCACCAGGGCGGCGACCGCACGCATCGGGGTCATCGCGTCGCCTCCTTGGCATCGGCCGGCGAACCGACCACGATCATCTCGTCGGCCAGTTGCAGCAGGGCCGGACGATGGGTGACCACCACGGCGCCCACCCCGGCGGCCCGGACAGCGGCCACCGCCTGCGCCTCGGTCTGCTGGTCCAGGCCGGCGGTCGGCTCGTCCAGCACCAGCAACTTGGCCCCACCCAGTTCGATGCGCAGCAGCGCGCGGGCCAGCGCCACCCGGCGCCGCTCGCCAGCCGACAACCCCTCGCCGTCATCGGCGATCGGGCGGGTGATCGCCAACCCCTGGCCACCGGCGCGATCCAGCGCATCGCGCACCTGCTCGTCGCTGGCCTCGCTGAACCCCATCCGAATATTGGACGCGATGGTGCCGCGCACCATGCCGGGCTCTTGGCCCACCCAGGCGATCTGACGTCGCCAGGCCTCCATGTCGATCTGCTGCAGGTCAACACCGTCGACCCGCACAGTGCCCGAGGTGGGTGCCGCGAAGCCCATCAGCGCGGCCAGCGCGGTCGATTTGCCGCCGCCCGATCGTCCGACCAGGGCGACGACCTCGCCGGGTCGCACCTGGCAGGTCAGTCCGCTCAGCGATGGCCGGTCGGCACCCGGGTAGTGGATCCCGACGTCGTCGAACTCGATGGTCGCGGTCGCCAGGTCGGGGGCGGGCAGCGTGCCACCGGGTACGCGTTCGCCGGCCTCGATCAGGGCGAAGGCAGCCTCGGCGGCAGCGGTCCCGTCCGCGGAATCATGGAAGTGGACGCCCACCTGGCGCACCGGCAGGTAGGCCTCCGGCGCGAGGATCAGGATGAACAGGGCAGTGGTCAGGTCGAGTTGCCAGTCGACCACCCGGAAACCGACGCTGACCGCGACCAGCGCCACCGACAGGGTGGCCAGCAGTTCCAGCACGCCCCCGGACAGGAAGGCGATGCGCAGCGTCTTCAGGGTTTCAGTGCGGGACGCGTCCTCGGTCTCGCGCAGCCCGCGCAAGGGGGCGGGGCCACGACCGAAGACCTGCAGCGTCGGCAGGCCCATGATCAGGTCGGCGAAGTGGTTGGCCAGCCGGGTCTGCAGCCGCAGCCGGCGGGCGACCTGCTCGCGGGTGGTGATGCCGATCAGGATCATGAAGATGGGGATCAGCGGCAGCGTGACCAGGATGATCAGCGCGGAGAGCCAGTCCTGCGCCACGATCACCGCCAGCATCAGCAGCGGGATGAACGCCGCCATCACCAACTGCGGCAGGTACTTCGAGAAATAGCCGTCCAGCGCGTCCAGCCCCTGGGTGACCAGGTGGATCAGCGAGCTGGAGGTGGTGGACGCGTCGTCCGGACGCGACAGGCGCGCCTTCATCAGGTCGACGCGCAGTTGCGACTTCACTGCTGCGGACGCCCGGTGCGCCAGCCAGGAGTTGAGCCAGCTGAGCCCACCACGGACCGCGAAGACCCCGATCACCGCTAGTGCGTAGGCGCCGAGACTGGGCAGCGGCCCGTCAAAGCTGGTGGATCGGGTGTCGAAGACGCCCGCGACCGCGCGCGAGATCAGCCAGGCCTGCACGATGATGCAGGCGGCATTCACGATGCCAGTGATCGCAACGGCGACCAGGAATCCCCTGGTCGCCGTTGCGCGTTGCAGCAGTCGCTTGTCGAGCGGTCCCCCCAAAGGTCACGCCTTCGCTGACGACTCGGCGGCTGCTGCCAGCTCGCTCGGTTCCGGCGGCATGTTCTTGACGCTGATGCGACGACGGAAGACCGAGTAGCTCCAAATGGTGTAGGCGAGGACGACCGGCACACCAATCAGCGCCGCGATGCTCATCAGGCTGAGCGTGGCGGGCGAACTGGCCGCGATCGACATGTCGAAGTTCGTGCCCTGCTCCGGGACGAAGCCGAGCGAGCCGAACATCTTGATGAAGTGGGTGATGAACAGGGTTGCGATGGCCAGGCCGGTACCGATGAAGGCCAGGTTCTCGCGGGCCTGCACGCCGTGCTCTTTGTGCATCATGATGCCGAAGCCGAGCGCGGCGACCGAGATCAGGCCGACGACCCACATCGCGATTCCGGCGCCGGCACCCACATGCGGGTTGTCGCTGGCCGGGTAGGCGATGTTGCCGACCACGATGTAGGCGGCGAGCAGGGCCAGGGCGACCGGGCCGAGCACCTTCACCACGCGGTTGGCGTTCTCGTGCACCACGTCGCTGGTCTTCAGGCAGAGGAAGACCGCGCCGTGCACCATGAACAGCACCACGGCCAGCACGCCACCCAGCAGGGCGAACGGGCTGAACAGGCTCCAGAAGCTCTGGGTCATCAGCGGCGGCTCGCCGCCGACCGGCATGCCCTTCCACATGTTGGCGAAGCCAACACCGAAGACCAGCGAGACGATGAGCGAGCCGATCGTCGAGGTCCAGTCGAAGGTGTCGCGCCAGTTGTCGTCCGGCATCAGTGCGCGGTACTCGAACGAGACACCACGGATGATCAGGCCGAGCAGCACCAGCAGCAGCGGCAGGTAGAGCCCGCTGAACAAGGTGGCGTACCAACCGGGGAAGGCGGCGAACATCGCACCGCCCGCGGTGATCAGCCAGACCTCGTTCGCGTCCCAGGTCGGGCCGATCGCGTTGATCATGACGCGACGCTCCCGTGGGTTCTTGCCGATGACCGGGTACAGCATGGCCACGCCGAAGTCGAAGCCCTCAAGGAAGAAGAAGCCAACCCACAGCACCCCGACGAGCAGGAACCAGATGACGATCAAAGTTTCGTGTGACATCTACTTGTCTCCCACTCAGTAGGCGAAGGACAGGGGCTCGTCGGCCGTCTTGCCCACCTTGGGCGGGGTGACGTCCGGCAGACCCTTGCCGATGTAGGTGAAGAAGAGCTTCAGCACGATGACCGCGATGATGCCGTAGACGGCGGTGTAGGCGATCATGCTGAACAGCACCTCACCGAAGCTGACGCCCGGCGAGACCGCGGTCCAGGTGGGCAACACCCCGTAGACGATCCACGGCTGGCGGCCCATCTCGGTCAGGATCCAGCCGAACGAGTTGGCCAGCAGGGGCATGAACGGCATCGCGCCCATGGCGTACTTCCACAGCGCGTTGGCCGGCGGGACGCCGCCCTTGCGGGTGAACCATAGGATCAGCAGCGCCAGGCCCATGGACAGCATGCCGAGCCCGATCATCAGCCGGAAGCTGTAGAACGAGACCATGACGTTGGGCACCGGGTCGACACCCAGCTGGGCGAGCTCGGAGTGGAACTCCTGCTGCAGCTGGTTGCGCGTCCCGTCGACTGCCATCACGCCGTCGCTCAGGTACTCCTCGGTCAGGTCGTTGATGCCCTTGACCTCGGCGTTCGGGTCGTTGAAGGCCAGGAAGCTGAGCACATACGGCACCTCCCAGCTGAAGACCTCGGTCACCCGGGTAATGCCGTCCTCGCCGCGTTCCTGGGTGTAGATACCCACGATCGAGAAGCCGGCTGCGGTCGTGGTGTCGAGCAGACCCTCGGACGCAGCGAGCTTCATCGGCTGGAACTTGGCCTCGACCTGGGCCTGGTAGTGACCGGTGCCCATCACGCCGAGGGACGCGACCAGCAGCACGATCGCGCCGAGCTTGGAAACCTTGCGCCAGATGTCGGCGTCCGGATGCGGGGTGGCCTCGGTGGTCTCCTTGGCGGTCAGCGCGAGCTTCCAGGCGCTGATGCCGGCCAGCAGGGCACCAGAGACCATGAAGCAGGCCGAGATCTGGTGGGTGAAGGCGGCGATGAAGAACGGGTTGGTGAACAGGGCGCCGAAGTTCTCGAGCTCTGCGCGGCCGTTGTTGTAGGTGGCGCCGACCGGGTTCTGCATGAACGAGTTCGCGGCGAGGATGAAGATCGCCGAGATCGTCGCGCCGGCCGCGGTCAGGTACATCATCAGGTTGTGCGTGCCGCGGCTGAGCTTGTCCCAACCGAAGATCCACAGGCCGATGAAGGTCGACTCCAGGAAGAAGGCGACCAGCGCCTCCAGGGCGAGCGGGGCGCCGAAGATGTCACCGACGAAGCGGGAGTACTCCGACCAGTTCATGCCGAACTGGAACTCCTGCACGATGCCGGTGACCACGCCAGCCGCGAAGTTGATGAGGAACAACTTCGAGAAGAATTTGGTCATGCGCAGCCACTGATCGTTCTTCGTACGCAACCACATTGTCTCCATCACGGCGACCATCCAGCCGGTGCCGATCGTGATGGGCACGAAGAAGAAGTGGTAGACAGTGGTAATACCAAACTGCCAACGCGCGAGTACTTGTGCGTCCATGGGCCGAACGCTACACCCAATCACCCCTCGGAATCCAAATAAGCATACCCCCCGGGGGATGAGGCTCCAGAACCGTGTGGTATAAGCAACGCTCTGGGTTCGAGAGTCGCCGGATTGCGCGCTTCAATGCGCGCGGCGGAATTCTTGATTGACCAGTTAACCAGCTTGTGAACGGCGGCTCAAATTGAGCGTCCTGTCTTGATATCGAGAAATTGAATTCTTTCTTTCACGTCCGGGTGAGGAGTTTTGTCGTTTTCTGGATCAGGCCGCCCGGAGGAGTGGAAGCGGCGTCAATCAGCCGACTTGAACAGTGTTAGAGTGGGGCGTCCGCACGAAAGGTACCCACACCAATGATGAGCCCCACTGGCCAGGCCGGCGTCCGGCACCCAGCCCGCGACCTGGCCCTGATCGCCGTCTTCGCCGGCGTCACCGCCGCCCTCGGACTGATTCCCCCGATCTACACGCCGCTGTCGCCGACCCCGCTGACCGCGCAGTCGCTGGGCGTCGTGCTGGCCGGAGCAATTCTCGGCGGGCGGCGCGGCTTCGCCAGCCAGGCGCTCTTCCTGGCGCTGGTCGCCCTCGGCCTGCCGCTGTTGGCCGGCGGACGCGGCGGCATCGGTGTCTTCTTCGGCGTCACGTGGGGCTTCCTGCTCGGATACGCCGTGGTCGCCGGGCTGATCGGTTGGCTCACCTACCGGGCGGGCGCCCCCTACTCGATCTGGAAGGGCGTGCTGATCAACGTCGTGCTCGGCATGGGGGCGCTGTACGCCTTCGGCATTCCCGGCATGGTCGCCACCGGCAAGCTCACCTTCCCGGCCGCCGTCGCCGCGAACCTGCCCTACCTGCCCGGCGACCTGGTGAAGTGCGTGCTCGCCGCGTTCGTCGCCAAGGCCGTGCATGCCGCCTACCCGGGCCTGCTGCCCTATCGCGGGGCCGGCACGCCGACCCGCTCGGAGCGGACAGCCGACCAGCACACCGCAGACGCCATCTCCTGAACCCACGTCAACCGATGGTCCGGATCGAGATCGACCAGGTCAGCCACTGGTACGGCCAGGGGCCGGCGAGCCGTCAGGTGCTGGACGACGTCAGCGCGAGCCTCACTGAGCGGCGCATCGGCGTGGTGGGGCACAACGGCTCCGGCAAGTCGACCTTCGTCCGGATGCTCAACGCCCTGCTGCTGCCGACCCGGGGCATCGTCCGCGTCGACGGCCTTGACACCGCTCGGGACGCCGCCCGTGTCCGCCGGATGGCCGGCTTCCTGTTCACCGATCCCGACAACCGATCATCATGCCGACGGTCGCCGAGGACGTGCCCGGCCTGCGCAAGTCCGGCCTGACCAAGGCCGAGATCGTCACCAAGGTGGACGTCATCCTCGCCCACTACGGACTCGCCGAGCACCGCGACCCACCTGGCGCACCTGCTGTCGGGCGGCCAGAAGCAACTGCTGGCACTTGCGTCCGTGCTGATCACCGAACCTGACCCTGGTGATCATGGACGAGCCGACCACCCTGCTCGACCTGCGCAATGCCCGAATGATCGGGCGGGTCATCGCCGAATTGCCCCAGACCGTGGTGCTGGCCACCCACCACCTCGACCTGCTGGACGACTTCGATCGAGTGCTGGTCTTCGATGCCGGCCGCCCGGTGGTCGACGGTGTTCCCGCCGAAGCCGTCGCCCACTACCGGAACCTGATGGGCTGACCATGTCCATCGGCATCAACACCCTCGGCCTGTACCGGCCCGGCGGTTCGCCGCTGCACCGGGTACCGGCCGGCAGCAAGTTGCTCGGCCTGCTGCTGCTCGGCATCGCCTCGGTCTGGTTGCAGCAACGTTGGTGGCTGGGGTGTTGCGGCACTCGCGGTCGTGCTCGGTGGTTACCTGCTGCCGGATTCGGCCGTGGTTGATGGCCCGGCAGTTGAAGCCGATGTTGATCCTGCTGTTCACCCGGCGATGAACGTGGTGGTCGCCGGGTGGCAGCAGGCGGTGTCGGTGGTCGCGATGATCGCCAGCCCCGGTCGCCGCGGCAGCGCTGGTCACCTCACCACGCCGACCACGGCACTGATCGATGTGGTGGTCCGGTTGGCCCGGCCACTGCGCCGTTTCGGGGTCGATCCAGAACGCGTCGGGTTGACGCTGCTGCTGGGCATCCGGTGCGTCCCGGTGGTTGCCGGCCTCGGCGAAGGAGGTGCACGAGGCGCAGATCGCCCGGGGCGCATCCCGAAGCTATCGGGCCTTCGCGGTGCCGCTGCTGGTGCGGGCGCTGCGAGATGCCGACGCCATCGGCGAAGCGTTGGTGGCCAGGGGTTTCGACGACTGAGCGTCCGGGCTGGGCCTGGCGGGCCGACTGTGATCAGTTGGTTGGGCTGGTGCCCAGGGTGACGAACCCCTCGCGGTTCTGCCCGTTGTCGTCGACCCAAACCAACTCGACGCGCTCGTCGGGGTCGCTGGATTCCAGCAGCTTGAGCAGGATGTTGGCCGAGGTGACGTTGGCGCTGGAAGCCGGTGATGGTCGAGCCGGGGGTCAGCCCCGCCGCCGCGGCCGGCCCGGCCGGCACCACGGAGGTGACGACGGTGTTGTTGCCCTCGCCCAGCGAGATGCCGAGGTAGGCCCCCGGGCCGACCCGGGTGCGCTCGGACTGACGGCCGGCCAGGATGTCGTCGGCGATCGCGGTCGCCGTGTCGATCGGGATCGTATAGGTGGTCATGTCAGGGGACGGCTCTTCGCGTCCGGCGCTGGTCAACCCGACCACCTCGGTCTGGTAATCAAACGTGGGCCCGCCCGAATAGCCTCGGCACCGCCCCGGCAGTCGACTCGATCAGGCCGTCCAGCCGATCGCTGCCGGTGTTGCCGAAGGCGGTCGGCAGCACGACTGCCGCGTCCAGCATGGTGACCTCGCCGTCGCTGGCGACCAGACCCCACCGCCGTTGGCGCTGCTCCACCGCGACCACCTCGATCGCCGACCTTGAGGCTGTCGGTATCCAGGGTCGCCGGGCCGTAGCCCGACGCGCCTCCAGCCGGCAGCAGCGCCACGTCCTCCCAGACGTTGCGGCCCAGCAGGGTTGCGTCGTAGACATCCCCGGTGGACGCGATCTGGACGCTGAGTGACTGCGGTGTCGGACACCACGCGGTAGTTGGTCAGCACCAGTCCGTCCGCGCTGATCACCCCGGTGCCGGACGCGCGGCCGCCGTCCAGGACGCCGGAGATCAGCACCACGCCGACCTTCATCGCATCGGTGACCTGGGTCGAGTAGGTGGGGATCGGCCCGCCGTCCTGGCTGATCGGGACCCGCGGAATGGCCGGGGCGCGCCGCGGCGGGGCGTTGGTCAGCAGGGCAGTGGCGACCACCGCGACCATGGCGATGCCGACGACGATGGCGATCGCAGCCATGATGCGACCGACGAGCCGGTTGCGCGGCGGCGCGGCTGCGTACGAGCCACCCGGGGTCATGGACGGTCGCGGTCCGTTCCACACCGATGGCGTCGACATCCAGATCGAGCCCGGTGGCGGCTGCCAGCCGACGGCCGGCGATGCGGGTGGGCCGGGTGGCGGGTAGGCGGGCCTGCCTCGCCGGCCAACCAGGTCGGCCGGGCTCGGCGGTGCCCATTGGGCCGGCGGGGTAGGTGGCGGCGTGGTGGACGACAGCAGCGCGCCGGACGGTGGCGGCCAACTGCCAAGCGGTGGCCAGTTCAGCCGGCACAGCGCGGCGGGCCTCGCCATCCTCGACCGATTATTCTGGTCCACGCCATCGGCGGCGCGGCGCGCCGGCCGTGGCTCGTCAGGTCGCCTGGGCGTGGGCTGGGAACTGGGCAGGTCATGGTCCGGCGCACCAGCTGGTGACAGCTGATCTGGACTCATGGCCGGCCCCCTCCTGCGAACTCGTCCCAGTCTATGGCCCTGGCCTGCGCCGCCCCACCAACCCGAGATCGTGGGCGGTGGCGCCGCCCTCGACGGCGCACTGGGCGGTAGCTTGGTCTTGGCGGCCGGATCGGGTGGCGGCCGGAATGCAGGAGGACGAAGCCATGACCGTGTCACCGCGTCGGGCGGCGACCCGTGATCGGGTCATCGCAGCCGCGCTGGAGGTCTTCAGCGAGCGCGGGGTGCCCGCCGCCTCGGTTGAGGAGATCGCCGAGCGGGCCGGCTTCACCCGTGGCGCGTTCTACTCGAACTTCGAATCCAAGGCCGCGCTGTGCGCCACCATCCTGGAGATGCAGGCCGAGCAGGCCGCCGCCGCTGCTCAGCAGGCCATCGACCTGCCGGACGATGCCCGGGCGCAGACCTGTCCGGACTGGTCGAGGTGCGGTCCAACTCTTCCTGGGCACGGTGGACAGTGGCCCGGGCATGGTGCTGGCAACCGCGGAGATGCGGCTTTGGGCGCTGCGCGAGCCGGAACTGCAGACCGCCTTCGCCCACATGGAGCAATCCTCCACCCCGGTATTCATCGGGCTCGTCCAGCGCGGGCTGGCTGCCCACGATGCCTGGCTCAATGCGCCCATCGAGGACGCGATCGTGCTGGGGTGCTGCGCGCCGTCTACGACTACTCGGCCATCGACCAGATGCATACCGGTTCGATCGACCGCGCCGAGACGGGCCGGCTGATGAGCGTGGTGTTGCGCGGCCCGATCGCCCCCGCGCAACTGTCGGCCGGCGCCTGAGCGAGGCGGTCCGGCCCGCAACTCACTCGCGAAGAAGCCCGGACGAGCAACACCGGCTCCAGCGCCACGTGATGGTGGACGTGCACCGGATCGCTGCGCTCGGCCTCCAGCATCTGCACGGCGGTTTCACCCATCTGTTGCTCATGCTGGCGCACGGTGGTCAGCGGGATGATCATGTGCCGCGAGAACCTGGAAGTCGTCGAAGCCCACCGACCGCGATGTCTTGCGGATGCGCAGCCGGCCATCGACGCGCAGTTCCCGGATCAGGCCGATCGCCACCAGGTCGCTGGTTGCGAAGACGGCGTCCGGCCGCTCGGCAGCCGGGCGGGCCAGGATCTCCTCGGCCAGCCGGTGGCCGTCTCCCATGGAAACGCCGGCCTACTGGCGCGTTCCAGCGCGACTCCTCGGTGGTCTGCCGAGACGCGTTCGGCACCGAGCCAGCGCGGTGGCTGCGTCCACGCGATCGGTGGCAGCGACCAGATCGTCGGTGGCCCTGTTCGATCAGGTGCCCACGGCCAGCGCCCCGCCGACCTCGTCGTCGGCCGAGACGCGGAGCACAGGCGTCCGGGATCGTGCGCGGCGACCAGCACCACGGGGGTGCCGCGCTGACTCACCGACCTCGGTCTGCGTCACCGGTTCGAGGCGAGGCGATCACGCCCTGGACGCGCTGTTGCTCGAACAGCGCCGTGCAGCTCTTGCGCCGCCTGGCATCCCGAAGGTGATCGCGCTGAGCACCTGGTGGAGGTCGAGCCTGATCGGCCTCGTGCATCAGGCTCGCCAGTTCCCGAAGAACGGGTTCAACGGGCGTGGGGTAGAGATAGCCGATCACCCGGGAGGTGCCGACCTTGAGTTGACGGGCAGCGCGGTTCGGCACATAACCGAGCTCGCGGATCGCGGTGGTCACCAGCAGGCGGCGCTCTTCGAGACGAGCTCTGGCCGGTCTTCAGCACATGGCGAAACAGTGCCCACCGAGACGCCGGCCGCCCGGGCGACGTCCTTGATGCCAACGCGGGGACCACGCGGATTCATGAGGGAAAGTACACCACCACTTGTCAAGTATTCGAAAGGCAACGCCATGGCGGCCTGGAGAACGCTGCCGGCCACCGTGCGACCGGCCACCGCGTCCTGACGACCTCCGTCAGCGGAACTTCTCCTGCCGGCCGATCGTGCCAACCAACTGCTCGCGTAGGACGCGTCCTGCATCCGTTCCAGTTCGGCCTGCGCGTCCGCGGTCCGGGCGCCCAGGTTCAGCCGGTCGGAGACCCGGGAGTTCTGCGCGACGCCGGCGAACTCCTTGAGTCGGGCGATGCCCGCCTCCTGGTGGGCGATGTCGGTCGCCTGCTTGGCGTCCAGCCGGGCGGCGTACCAGTCGCTGGCCAGCACGGACTCGCGGGTGAACAGCTCGCGGAACTCCGGGGTGTCCAGCTTCCAGCCTTCGCGGGTTTCGCCGTTCGCCATGATCTCCAGCAGCTCCGCGCAGCGGCGGCACCGCCAACTCGATGCCACCGTCGTCGAAGTAGGCCTGCGCGACGCGCTGGTGCGTGGTGATGATGACGTCCATGCTCTCGGCGAAGATCGCGGGATCCTGCTGCCCGGCCGCAGCATCCCCGGTGAAGACCACGTCGCGCAGGAAGATGCGTCCGAAGTAGGTGATCGCGAAGCGATCGTTCATGCGGTAGCCGAGCCGCGAGGCCAGCACCGGGCGTCCTCGAACTCGAAGTCCTCCAGCTTCTCCGCGGTGTAGCCGTCGGCGATCATGTTGACGCCTTCGCTGCTCGTCCGGCGACATCCGGCTGAACAGCTCGGGCACCAGCATCGAGATGTCGTGGTCCACCCGCACCTTCGGGCCGATGTAGCTGGCCGAGCCCAGCCAGCTGCTCGTACCGGTCAGGTAGTAGCCGTAGCTGTTGTTCAGGTCGATGATGGGCGCCGTGGCGTTGAACGTCCCTGGTCAGTGCGCCCGGAGCCGGCGTTCGTAGACGGCGACTTGCCGGTCATCGAGCTGGATGAACTCCATGAACAGCTCAGGCAACTCCATGTAGTGCAGCGGGCCGTACGCGCACAGCGGCGGCACACCCTCTTCCTTGGGGTTGTTGCGACGGCCGGCGGCCACCACGTCCACCGACAACGGCGCGAACTGCGAGGTGGGCAGCTTGCGCACCAACTTGGACGCGAGCTCGGCCGCCGCGGTCGCCTTCGGGTTGGCGACGTCGGGACGCACCTGCAGGTAGCGCGGGTTCTGGAGCGTTGCTCGCCGACCAGGCGCGGCTGGTCGGAGGCGACCCAGAACTGCGGCGACTCGTCGTCGGCCATCGCGGCGACCTTGCGGATCAGCGCCTTCATCGGCTGTGTGTACTCACTGAAGGCCTGGGCGTTGCTCATCAGCTCCCGGGCGTCCTCGTGGGTCAGCGGCTCGAAGTTGGAGATGAAGGTGCCGGGCTGCGACAGGTCGATCTCGGTCTGCTTGTCGTAGCCGCGGTGGATGGCGTCGTCCGGACGCTGGAAGAGCAGCTGCTCGCAGTTCATCACGTACTTGCGCGGCATGCCGCCCTGGTTGCCAAAGCCGGCCGGTGCCTTCTCGAACGGCTGGCAGACGGTGGACGCGGTGATGTCGTCCTCGGTCTGCACCTTGATCGCCGGACTGAAGTCGGGACGCAGGCTGAACAACCGCCAGGAGCCGTCCTCCTGGAAGCCGACACGCAACTGGTTGGCGATGATCTTGTCGCCCTCCAGCCGCACGGCGTTGCCGGGACGGCCGTTCATGATGCCGACGGAGAAGTGGCTGCGCCAGTTGTCGCCCCATTCGGGCTTGTAGAACCGCTTGACGGTGAACAGCAGTTCCTTGACGTGCGAGGGGATCGCCCGCAGGAAGTGGTTGTAGTCGTCGTTGTACTCGCTGCGCGGGGTGAGTAGCTTGATCACCGAGCCGAGGCTGCGTCGGTCGGACAGGATCGGACGCCGGTCCTTGCCGTTGCGGCTGGAGTCGGCGAACCGGTCCGAGTAGTCGGAGTCGAGCAGTCGCTGCACGTGGCGGATGTCGTCGTCGAAGTCGGCGGCATAGGCGTTGCCGAAGACGAAGGCGTCGGCGATCGACTTGCTGATCTCGGACTTGCCGCCGCCCGACACGGTGGCCGGCTTGTGGCATTCGGTCGAAATGGGGGAGACCCCGATCAGGTGCCACTGGGTGGCGTCCGACTCGCGGTGCTTGGCGTAGACCCGGTAGCCGTTGGGGGTGATGTAGACCTTGCCGGTCAGCAGCTTGATCGAGGTCAGGGTGCCGTCGGCTGCCGGCCAGGTGATCGACTGGTCACGCATCGAGTAGGTGGCGCCGCCAGGCACCAGCACGATGTGCTCCTGCTCGCGGTCCAGCGCGTAGCCCTCCGGCTGCAGGGCGAACCGGTCCGGATCCCGGGCCAGCACGTCCTCGATCCGGTAGTCCTCCGGGGTGTATTCGTCGTGGAACTCCTGGCCGATGTTGTAGGCGGGGAAGACCAGCGCTCCACCGGCGTGCTCCTCCTCGGCGCAGCCGAGCAGGTTGGCGGCGTACGACAACTGCGTCTTGACTTCCTTCTTGCAGTAGCCGAAGTAGTTGTCGGCGATCACCGTGACCATGACGCCGCGCTCGTCGCGGGCGCAGCACTTGAATGCCTGGCCGCTGTTGTACAACTCGTCCTCGGTCTGCCAGCACTGGCCGTCCCGGCGCTCGCGCTCGGACGCGTCGTCGTAGTGCGGCATGCCGAGGGACTTCTTGGTCACCTTGGTCAGGTGCGGGGCCAGGATGACGCAGCCGGTGTGGCCCGACCAGCCATTCGGGTCGAGGGCGGCGTCGTTCTCGGGCAGTTGCGGGTCGCCGCCGTTGCCGAAGATGCCCTCCACAAAGTCGAGGTTGCAGACCAGGCCACCGGGCACGATGAAGCGGGTTTCCATCCGCTTGGCAGGGCCGCGTCCGGGCACGGCGGGCACCACCAGCGGACGCATCAGCAGCGACACGAAGCAGGCCGCCGGGGTCGGCTGGTTGGCGGTGTAGGGCAACACCATGTCCTCGTGCGGCGGCCGGAACGCCAATTCCAGCAGGCGGGCGAAGACGTCCTTGCGGACGGCGATCTTGTCGTCCGGGATGGGCAGGCCATCCTCGGTGACGTGGAAGACACCGGCCGTGGTGCGGCGGTCGTTGGCGGGGTTGTGCAGGACGCCGTTGGCCAGCCGGTAGCTGGACAGCAGGGGGGAGTGGAACTCGTCGCCGTCGGCAGGCAGGCTCAGCCCGCGCGCCAGACCGGCCTGGTCGAGGATCAGGGTGGTGCGGGGCAGCTGCGGCTGCACCGAGGCGTCGGCCAGGTAGTCGTCCAGGAAGTCCTGGATGCGCTGGTCGGCGGGGCAGAGCCGGTCGGACAACCGGCGGGACAGCTCACGCTGCCGGGCGAGCAGGGGTTCGACGAGTCCGATCTCGCCGTCACCTGACTCAGAGCGGGGGAGTTCGAGCAGAGCCAGTCGCAGGTTGATTGCGGCGTTCAAGTTTTCGGTGCCCATGTCCCAAGTTTCCCAGATCGGTCTCGACTAGGGGAGGGGAGGGCCCAAGTTGGCGGTTGTTGCCAGTCAGCCCCGGCCGTCGGCGCGACGACGACGCTCCCGCTCGATGACCTGGCGCCACGTCGGGTAGACGGTGCCGAAGCGCAGCGTCTCCAGCGCGCGGGCCCGGCGCCGCGCGTGTAGGAAGAAGACCAGCCCGATCACATGGGTGATGAAGATCGTCCCCATCGCGATCCGGAAGTCGTTGAACGACAGGTCGCCGCCCAGCAGGTCGAGGGCCAGCCCGGTCAGTCCGGTGACGATCAGCGTGGCGATGAACCCGCCCATCACCACGATGCCGATCGCGGTGCCGGTGTGGCTCGGGTGGTTGGTGGTCCGCACGATGTCGAAGCCGACCGCCGCCCCTGGATCGGCGGCGCCGATGCCGGCCAGCAGCAGGATGAGTAGCCACAGCGGGGCCGGCCCGGGCTGCAGCAGCACGATCGCCCAGGCGATCATCGCCAGGCTGGACGCCATCAGGATCATCGTGCTGCGCCGCAGCGGGTGGCGTCCGGTCATGTAGCCCAGCATCAGCCCGGACGCAGTGCTCGCCGCCCAGCGGACGCTGAACAGCAGACCGATGGTGGCCAGGCCGAGGCCCTGGGCCTTCTCCAGATAGGGCGAGCCCCACATCATGATGAAGGTCAGGCTCGGCGCGGCACTCAGCCAGTGGCCCCAGAAACCCAACTGGGTGCCGGGCTCGCGCAGCACGGTACGCACCTGGCTCCACGGCGCCTCGACCTTGCGCCGCCCGTCGCGGGGATCACCGGACGGATGGTTGCGCACCAGCAAGATCACCAGGCAGGCCGAGAAGGCACCGATGCCGGCAACGGACAGGAAGGCGGGCGTCCAGCCGGTGGCCCGGACCAGGGCGGCGAACGGGACGGCGCTGAGCACCTGGCCGGTGGCGCCGATGATTGCGGCGGACTGGGTGACCAGGGGCACCATCCGGCTCGGGAACCAGTTGGGGATCAGCCTGGACATCGGGGTCCAGGTGCAGGCGTCACCGATGGCGACCAGGACGCGTCCGAGGATCGCCACGGCGATGCTGTCCGTTGTGGCCAGGCAGACCTGCCCCAGGGCCATCAGCAGCGCACCACCGCCGATCACAGCTCGTGGGCCCAGCCGGTCCGCCAGGTAGCCGGCCGGCACCTGGGCCAGCGCGTAGACCAGCATCTGGATCACCACGAAGCTGCTGATCACCCCGGCGCCGGCCGCGAAACGGGTGGTCGCCCTGAGCCCGACCACGCCGAAGGTGGTGCGCTGCATGATGGTGATCACGTAGGCACCCACCGCCACCGCCATCACCAACCAGGCGCCCGGTGCCGGACGCGCAGGGTTTGGCTATTGGTGGTCACCCCGGATTCTGACACGGTTCAGCGGACGTGGTCGGCGACGCACGCCTGTAGAATTGGTCGGACCCCGGCGTCGCACTTGGACAGCCGGGGCCCGTCGGGACCGAAGATGGTGTGACGATTCCGGTCTCCTGAACACTGCCGCCGAGCCCCGCCAGCCCGTCACCCTACCGACGTGGCGAGGTCGGCCCCCCGCCGCTTGGCTCCGCGTAATGTTCATCGACGCCGCAGCGCCGTGGGACCAATTCTTAGGGCTTGAGCGGTGTTCCGACAACTCGACACCGACAATTACAAGGGCGTAATTCACCCGCCCACATGGTCGTCCACATCCGCTGCGGGGCTGTACACATCCGGGCCGCTTTGTGCACAGCGGCGTCCACAACCGGCTGTGGAGAAGATGTACCGCGTTGGCGGGGTGCGAGCGCGAGCCCAAACGCTGGCTGAGGCGAGCGTCAGCGAGCCTCGAAGCCAACCACCCGAACCCCAACCGCAACAAGTTGCCACCAATCACTGCAACCGGATTGCCAGTTTCGTCGGGGTTTCCCAACGACCTGCTCAACGTCGTAAGCGTCCGAACGACCCGCTACCGGCAAGGAGGTGAACGCCGTGATCAAGATCTTCCAGGAACTGATGGACCGCTACCTGGACGAAGAATTGCCCGACTATGAGGGACGCCAGTGGTACTACTGAGCGCCCCGTTGACCAGACTTCCCCATTTCCGGCCGGACGCAGCGTCCGGACCCCGCCGAGCCCTGTGAACGGGCCAGGACACACAAAGGAGGAATCATGTACGGACTGATCAAGTTGCTGGGCGCGCGCTACCGCGAGGCTGCCCGCGAATTGGCCGCGCACGATCCGCACGTGCCGGTGGCTGGCGACCGCATCTGATCCCTGGCGCACCCCGTGCGGGTGAACGCCCACACCGGAGGCCCCCGCTGACGTCCACGTCGCGGGGGCCTTCTGCGTCCGGTTCAGACCGAGAACGACTGGGCGCGCAACCGGGCCAGCGATGCTGCCGGCCCAATCATCTGCACTTGGGCGGCACCTTCGCGTCCATACAGCCACAGCACCAACTCGCCCGGTTCCGCGACCACGGTGACCGGCTGGCGTCCGGTGGCCACCACCGCCTGCTCGTCGCTCGGGCGCCCAGCGACCACGCGCTGCAGCACGACGCCGGTGCGCAGCCGACGCAGCCTGGCGGTCGCCAGCGCGATGGCTGCGTCCCAGAGTTGGTCGTCAGCCGCGGTACCCATCGGACGCGGCGGCACCGGCAGCCCGCCACCGCGGCGCAGGTCCTCGTGGTGCACGAAGAACTCCAACGTGTTGGCCCGCTCGTCGACCGCGGGCAGCCGCATCGGGTTCACCCCACCCGGCCCACGAGCCACCAACGCCACCAGATCGTCGAAATCGACCTCGGCCATCAACTGGGCCATCCGGCGCTCGGTGATGTGCGCCAGCGGGCTGATCAGGATGCCGGCCGCGGCGATCGGGTCGGTTTCCCGCAGCCGCAGGTGCGCGGCCAGGTGATGGGCAGTCCAGCCGGCGCACAGCGTCGGCGCGTCCGGACCGAGGGTGGTCATCAGGTCGCACAACTCGCGACGCTCGGACTGGGCCAGGGTGACGGTCATGCCACAACCGTATGCCCCGGACGCAGGATGCGGTGGTCCTGCACAAGTAGCCGATTGGATGGTTATGCCTCGATTTCAAGCCGGAAACCGCCCATAACTCACCACCTGGAACGCTTATGGCCCGGACGCACAGGTGAGGGCGCATAGCGTCCGATCGATCATCAGGGTTTCGCATCGGACGCGAAGCGCTGCGGTCGACTGGCGACAACCGGGCGATTGGGGCCTAGGCTGTGTGCGTTCCATCATGACGTGTCCCGGGAGGACAGATGAATCTGGAGAAAGTCGTCTTCGGCTTCTTCATCACCCTTGCCGCGGCCCTCAACTTCGGGTTCTGGACCGGTCCTCGACAACGTGTACGTGCACAACGGCGCTGAACTGGCCGCCGCCCTGGTGGCCAGCGTGATCGCCACCGTGCTCAAGTTCGGCGACCGGACGCAGTTGGGCGCCGTCCACCTGGCCACCAGCCTGGTGGCCGACCTGCAACTGGTGGTGGCTGCCATCGTCTGGATCTGGGCCACCCAGATGACCGCCGAGGGCATGACTCCAGTCCACATGTCCGTCGGCGTGTCGATGTCCGGCGGCGCACTGCTCGCGAACATGGTGTCGGTGGTGCTGATGGTGAGCGAGATCGTCCAGGTCCGCCGTTGATCCGAGCCTGAGATGCCGTCCCGCACGACGCAGCGTCGCTCCGCGATGATGAGCGACGTCTTCTTCCTCATCCTTCGCCGGATGAGGTTCCCGTTGCTGCTCGTCATCGGGGTATACACCATCTGCACGGCCGGACTGGCGATGATCCCGGGCACGGACGCGAACGGCAACCCGACCGCGCCGCTGACGGTGTTCGAGGCGTTCTACGTGGTCAGCTACACCTCGACGACGATCGGTTTCGGGGAGGTGCCGCACCCCTACAACGCCGCCCAGCGGATGTGGATGACCTTCACCATCTACGTATCGGTCGCCGCGTGGACCTACTCGCTGTTCAACGTGATCGCCCTGTTGCAGGACCAGGGCTTCCAGAGCGCCGTGCGCATCTCGCGCTTCAATCGCCGGGTCAGCCAGATCCGCGAGCAGTTCTACATCGTCTGTGGCCTGGGCGAGACCGGACGCCTGGTCTGCCACGGTCTGGACCACCTGGGGCTGCGCTTCGTGGCCATCGAGTTGGACGCCGACCGGGTGCAGCAGATGCGGTTGGACGACTTCGCGGTCGACCCGCCGATCGCCCAGGCGGACGCCAGCGAACCCCGGATCCTGGAGACCAGCGGGCTGCGCAACCCGCAGTGCAAGGGTGTGGTCGCACTCACCGACGACGACGCCACCAACCAGGCGATCGCGGTCAGTACCCGGCTGCTGCAACCACGCGTCCCGGTGCTGGCGCGCATCCGCAACGTCGAGACCGAGACCCACATCGGCGTCTTCGGCGGCGACGTGGTGATCAACCCGGTCGAACGCTTCTCCGAGTACCAGAGCAGCGCCGTCGCCTTCCCCAACCGCTACCGGCTCCGCGAGATCTTCACCGGCCTGCCGGGCGAACCGCTGGCCACCATCACCCAACCGCCCAGCGGGCACTGGATCGTCTGCGGGTACGGCCGCTTCGGCACCATGGTGACCGAGGCGATGCGCGAGGCCGGTATGAGTGTCAGCGTCATCGACATGGCCCACTACGACGAGGGCGGGGTCGATGTCAGGGGCACCGGCACCAACTCCGAGGACCTCAAGGCGGCCGGCATCGAGCGGGCCGTGGGCCTGGTCACCGCCAACGACTCCGACACCAAGAACCTGGCCATCGCGGTCACGGCGCGAGCCCTGAACCACCGCCTCTACATCGTCAACCGGCAGAACCAACTCGGCAACACCGACCTGTTCAAGGCCTTCCACCAGGACCTGCTGATGGTGCCCAGCCGGATCGTCGCAGAGGAGTTCATCGCCCGGATCACCACCCCGCTGATGAACCGCTTCCTGCGGCTGATCCCGCAGCACAACGAGGCCCAGTGCGCCGAGATCTACGACCAGATGGCCTCCCTGGACCCGGGTCGCCACCCCGAGGTCTGGGACCTGGCGATCACCTCGTCACGCGCCGCGGCGCTGTGGCAGTTGGTGCAGACCGGCGGCCGGTTCACCGTGGGTCACCTGCGCGCCGATCCCTTCGACCGCGGACGCCGGCTCTCGCTGATGGTGCTGCTGGTGCGGCGGGGCAACAAGAACATCCAACTGCCGCCCGACGACTTCGTCCTGGCCCCGGACGACCGGATCCTGCTGGCCGGCTCACCGCGGGCCAAGCGGAGGCTGGAGGTCGTGCTGCACAACGACAACGCGCTGACCTACGTGCTGACTGGCCGGGAGAGCAACGGCGGGCACCTGTGGCGTTGGCTGACGCGCAACAATCCCCGTCCGATCGTGCCGCTGCCCGCCAGCGAGGACATCCTGCCCCCGGCCGAACTCGAGCAGGAGCCCGAGCCGGCTGAGGAACTCAACCTCGAGGGCTGACCCCGGTCAGACCGTGGGCGGGGTGACCTGGGATTCCGGGGTGAGCTGCGCGACCGCCTGCCGGGCGGCCTCCATCAGCATCAACGAATCCACCGAGTAGGTGACCGAGTCGTAGCCCTGGTCGTAGCGCTTCAGCGCGTCCTCGACGGTGCCGGAGAAGATGAACGCCGCCTTGCCGGCCTCCTTGCAGACCCGGACGACCCGCTCAAGCGCCTCGATGTGGTCGGGGTTGCTGAAGTCGCCGGGCTTGCCCATCGCACCCGACAGGTCGAACGGGCCGACGAAGATGCCGTCGATGCCGTCGATCGCGACGATCTCCTCGATCTCGTTCAGGCAGCCGAGGGTCTCGCACTGCGGCAGCAGCATGGTCTCGGAGTTGCTGACCGACATGTAGTTGTCCAGGCCGGCCCGCGCCCAGTCCTGCTGCCAGTAGCCGGTGCCCGGGCTCATCGCGATGCCACGCTCGCCGACCGGGAAGTACTTGCCGTACTTGACGATGTCGCGGGCCTCCGCGGCGCTGTGCACGTTCGGAATGATGATGCCCATCGCGCCGGCGTCCAGCATCTTGAGGACCGAGGGCCGGGTGGAATCCTTCACCCGGACGAAGGGGGTGGTGCCGGCGTACTTGGCCGCTCGGATGATGCCCAGCCCGCTCTCCACGTCGAACGGCCCGTGCTCGGTATCCAGGATGATGTAGTCCATCCCAGCCATCGCCAGCAGTTCCACGGTGATCTCCGAGCCAGTGTGGTAGAAGGTGCCGAGCGGCCGCTGGCCAGCAGCGATCTTGGCTTTGACAAGGTTCTTCATTGAATCCTCCGGAGCTATTGACGAAATCTCGCACGTCGGTGGGCTTGTGCTTTTCAGCCTAACGCCCACACCGGACGCACCGGACGCCGCCCTGAAATGCGTTCTCATCGGGTTAGGGCCCCACTGGCCCAGACGCCGGTGGGGCCCATGCACCTCGCAGGGCTGCTACTTCTTGTACACGATGTTCTCCATGATGCCGACGACCCGGGGGTCATCCATGGACACGCTCCTGAAGCCCTTCACGGGAACCTCCATCTCGACGTAGTGGTTGATGCCGTCCTTCTCGTAGTAGGTCACGTAGTAGCCGAATTCCTTGTCGCCATCCGTGAACAGCACCGTGGCGTAGGTCACGCCATTGAACACCACGTCCGAACCGCGGGTGGGCGTCCGCACGCCGTTGAACGAGTTCACCCGCTCGCACTCAACGACGGCGTCATCCAACGATGACACCATTCGCGTGGTGCTGACCTCAAAGTCGAGCACGGCGCTCTCGGCAGTCCGGATGTACAGGACGAGGACGCCGCGACCGTTCTCCTCGTTGAAGTTCAACGTTGAGACTTCGTATTTCGTCCCACCACCAGGGACGTTCAGCGTCGCGAACGGGCTGTCCAGCACCGCAGGGCCGTCACCCTCGCTGTCCGCGGTCAGGACGACGGTCTCACCCGGCCCCTCCTCGGTCGGGGTGGCACTCGGCGTCTCGGTGGTGGGCTCCGGGCTGGGCGCCTCTTCGGTCGGCATGACCGGGCCCGATCCGTCCAGCGGCAGCCCGTAGACGGCACCGTCGACGTCGAGCAGGAAGGTTCCGACGTCGTCCGCGGAACTCGCCGGGATCTCGAAGACCACATTGCCCTCGATGCTCTCGCCCTGGAGGATCGACCCCGTGCCGAACAGGTCCTTCTCGACCATGGCGTCGCTGGTCTCGTATGTCTCACCATCGGGTGCCCGGTACAGGAACTCGAAGGCCCGGTAGGGCTCGAACTCCTCCGCGTCGATGTTCGAGAAGCTGTACAGGGCGGTTACCAGCTTGTTGCCTTCTGCCGGCTCGTCCTCCGACGTGGCGTCCCAGTTGACACTCTGCAGCGTCACCTCGGACGTGCCGTCCTCGATCTCCACCGTCACCGTCATGGGCAGTACCGGCTTGGCGGGTTCGGGCTCCGCAGTCGGCTCGGCCGACTCAGCCGGCTTGGCCGGGTCGGACCCCGCGGTCGGCTCGGTCGGAGCCGCACCCTGTTGCCCCCCGGAACAGCCGACCAACAGGCCGGGCAGCATCGCCACCAGGACGGCGGCCGTTGTGAGGATGGACTTCGGACCGGACATGGTTTCCCCCTCCAAGCAGCGAGCCCGTGATCCACCCGGGCATCTCCATGCTGCCGACCAGTCAGCCGGCCCTCATGACCCTTGGGGGGTCAACTCCCGGCATCACGGGTCGTCCGCACTTGATTGCGGCCCGTTCATGCCGCACGCTTGTCCGGTGCGTGTCGTCCGGGCACGCTCCTGTCACCCCATCGAGGAGCCCGGTGCGAACCTTCCACAAGGTGCTGGCGAACACCCTGCTCGCCAACGTGACCACGTCGATGGTGTGGTTCGGCCTGACCTTCTGGGCCTATCTCGAGACCCGCTCGGTCTTGGTCACCTCGATCCTCGGCGGCTCCTACATGCTGCTGATCGCGGTGATGAGCGTCCCGTTCGGCACACTGATCGACCGGATCCGCAAGAAGAAGGCGATGACCATCGCCACGGCGGCCACCACTGTCACCTTCGCGCTGGCCACCGGCATCTACTTCATGTTCCCGGTCGAGACGCTGCTCGACCTGCGCGGGCCGGTCTTCTGGGTCTTCATGCTGACGATCCTGGCCGGGGCGGTGGTGGAGTCCATCCGGGGCCTGGCGCTCGCCACCTGCGTCACCATGCTGGTGCCCGCCGACGATCGGGCACGGGCCAACGGCCTGGTGGGCATGGTGCAGGGCATCGGATTCGCCTTCAACTCGGTGGTCTCCGGGCTGGCGGTCGGCTACCTCGGCATGGGTGTGCTGATGATCGCCGCTGTCGTGCTGATCGCAGCCAGCTGGGCGCACCTGGCCACCATCGAACTGGACGAACCCGAGATCGTGCACGCCGAGGGAGTGCCCACCAAGGTCGACTTCGTGGCCGCCTTCCGGATGGCCCAGGCCGTCCCGGGCTTGCTCGGCCTGATCATCTTCTCCACCTTCAACAACCTGCTGGCCGGCGTCTACACCGGGCTGCTCGATCCCTACGGCCTGGAACTGGTGTCCGTGCAGGTCTGGGGAATCCTGTGGGGTGTGCTCAGCATGGGCTTCATCCTGGGCGGCGCGATCATCTCGCGGACCGGGCTGGGCGCCAATCCGCTGAGAACGCTGTTGCTGGCCAACGTGGTGATGTGGGCGCTGGGCGCCACCATGACGATCCGGGAGTCGATCGTCCTGCTCTGCGTGGGCATCTTCATCTACATGGGCATGGTGACGTTTGCCGAGGCGGCCGAGCAGACGGTGCTGCAGAAGGTGGTGCCGTTCCGGCAGCAGGGTCGGGTCTTCGGCTTCGCGCTCGCCTTCGAACTTGGCGCCGCGCCGGTCAGCACCTTCCTGGTCGGCCCGATCGCCGAGTTCTGGTTGATCCCCTACATGAATACCGACGCCGGACGCCAGGGCTTCGGCTGGCTGCTCGGTGAAGGCAGCACCCGCGGCATCGCCCTGGTCTTCCTGCTGGCCAGCATCTTCGGCCTGACGCTCACCGGGCTGGCCTTCGCGTCCCGGCCCTACCGGACGCTGTCGGCCACCTACCGCAGCAGCACCGTCAACGAACAGTTGGCCAAGCCGACGCCGGTGGCCGATGCCCATGTCTCGAGCGACGACATGCCGGACGAGCCCGCTGCCGGCGAACCGATCAAGTAGCGTCCAACCCAGGAGGCGCAGTGGACGCGACGTGGCTGCTGATGGGGCTGGCCGCCCTGATCATCGGCGTCGCCAAGACCAGTTTCGGCGGGCTCGGGGCGGTCTCGGTGGCGATGCTGGCCTTCGTGATGCCCACCAAGGAGTCGACGGCCGCTGTGCTGTTGCTGCTGATCACCGGCGACATCGTCGCGGTGCTGCGGTATCGCGGCAACGCCGACTGGAAGCTCCTGAAGGGCCTGCTGCCCTCAGTGGTTCCCGGGCTGCTGCTCGGGGCGGTCTTCATCTGGGCGGTGGACGACCTGCTGCTGCGCCGGTCGATCGGTGTCCTGTTGCTGGCCTCGGTGACCCTGCAACTGCTGGCCACCCTGCGCCGGCATCGGTCCTTGGCTGATCCGAACGCGTTGCCGCCGCGCAGCGTGACGGTTGCCGCGGGTGTGGCTGCCGGCTTCACCACGATGGCTGCCAACGCCGCGGGCCCGGTGATGGCGCTCTACCTGCAGTTGTCGCGGGTGGAGAAGCTGCGCTTCCTGGGCACCTCGGCCTGGTTCTACCTGATCGTGAACGTCTCGAAGACCCCGTTGAGCGCGATGCTCGGCCTGTTCACCCCCCGCGTGCTGACCACGGCTGCGGTGCTGGTGCCGGTGGTGCTGGTCGGCACCGCCTTGGGCGTGGTGGTGATCAAGCGCGTGCAACAGCGGGCCTTCGACATCCTAACCCTGCTGACCTCGATCGTCGCCGCCGGTGCGCTGGTCGTCCTCTGACCTTGGAGTGCTGATGGGATTCCCGCTGGACGCGATGGCCTTCTACGTCGACCTGACGGCCGACAACTCCCGAGAGTTCTGGCAGGCGAACAAGCCGCGCTACGACGCGTCCGTGAAGGCGCCGATGAGCGAATTGGTGGGGCTGCTCAGCGACGAGTTCGGGCCGGCGAAGCTCTACCGGCCGAACCGGGACGTGCGGTTCAGCGCCGACAAGTCGCCCTACAAGACCCACCAGGGCGGCTCAGTGATGACTGCGCCAGCCTGCGGGTGGTACTTGGAGTTGAATGCCGACGAGATCGCGGCTGGTGGTGGCTTCTACCACGCTGAGGCGCCCGCGCTGGCCAGGTACCGCGCTGCCGTGGACGACCGGCGCTCCGGCGTCGCGTTCCAGAAGATCATGGACGAGTTGATCCCGTCCGGTTGGCAGGTCGGCGGCGAACAGGTGGCCACCGCGCCGCGCGGCTACGCCAGGGACCATCCACGCATCGAGTTGCTGCGGCACAAGTCGCTGTACGTGGCCAACGAGGTTGATCCGTCGCTGGTCGGGGTCGAACAGGTGGCTGAACGGGTAGCCCAGCTGTGGCGGACGACGCGTCCGCTGGTCGAGTGGTGCTCGAAGGTGCTCGCTGGCTGAGGGCTTCGAGGCTCACTGGCGTTCGCGCCTCAGCCAGCGTTGGCTACTGGACGCGCTTGTACGGGGTGTAGCCGTGCACCGGCGCCAGGTCTGGGGTCAGCACGAGCACCTGGTGGGGGGCCAACTCGACGGTGACGGTGGAGCGGTACGAGAAGTGCCGCTGGCCGCTCAGTACGTCGGTCAACCCGGCCCGGTCCATCAGCTTGGACTCCGGCAGCATCACGGTCTCCTGCACGGTCTCGGCCGAGGGGTTGGCGATGACGAAGACGGCGTCCCCGATCCGGTCGGTGTGGCGTTGGAAGCCGAGCAGCCGATCGGTGACCAGCCAGCGGATATCCCCGACGCGCAGCGCGCGGTGGGTCTTGCGTAGTTCGATCAGCCGCCGGATCCCGGCCAGCGTTCGGTTGTGCTCATTCACCCAGTCCCAGCGCATCGGGGCCCGGTTCTCCGGATCGTCGCCGCCCGGCTGGCCGAGTTCGGAGCCGTAGTAGAGGTTGACGCTGCCCGGCAGGGTGAACTGCAGGACGGTGGCCAGCCAGCGTGCCGCCGGGTCCGGGATCGAGTTGGTGATGCGCTCAACGTCGTGGTTATCGAGGTAGACCCAACTCTTGAGCAGGTGCTCGAAGTCGGAGTCGGCGAAGTAGCGCTCCAGCATGCGCTGGGCATGCGGGGCAGTGATCCGTTGGTTGGCCAGTAGCAGCAACCAGTGCCGCAGCGAGAAGCTGAGTAGGGCGTCCACGGCGGGGAACCACTCGGTCGGGTAGAGGCAGATCTCGCCGAGCACCAGTGAGCCGGGCTTGGTTTCGTGGGCGGCCCTGGTGATCTGGTCGAGGTAGAGCATGCCCAGTTCGAAAGCGACGTCCAGCCGCCAGCCGTCCACGCCGTCGTTCAGGTAGCCGCGGACCACCGAGTCGTCATCGCCCCAGATGTGGCGCTGTACCGCGGGGTTCTCGATCACCAGTTCGGGCAGGTTGACCGCGTTCGCCCAGGCCCGTGCCCCGCCCGGGTAGGCATCATCGAAGTCGAACCAATCGCGGTGCGGCGAGTCCGGGTCGGCCAGGGCCTCCTGGAAAAGTGCGCTTTGGCGTCCCATGTGGTTGAATACGCCGTCCAGCACGAGCCGCATGCCCCGGGCGTGCAGGTCGTCAGCCAACGCGTTGACGTCGTCGCGGGTGCCGTACTCCGGACGCACTTGCTGGTAGTCGAGCGCGTCGTAGCCGTGGTTGGTCCAGGCCAGGTGGATCGGGCAAAGGTAGAGCACGTCGGCACCGAGTTGCTGGACGTAGTCGAGCCGACTGCGCAGGCTGGTCAGGTCGCCACCCCAGAAGTCGATCTCGTGCGACCAGACCTCCTCATCGGGCAGGTAGACGCCCTGGGTCGGGTCCTCGTCCCAACCGCGCAGCCGCTTGGGTGCGGGGTAGAGGTGCCGTTTCGCGTCGAGGTCGGCAGCGGGCACGAAGCGGTCGACGATCACCTGATACGCCAGGTGGCCGTTGCGCCAGTCGGCCTCCCGGGCCTCATAGCGGCCGGCCACGGCACGATCGTGTTCGGAGGCGTAGTCGGGCAGCGAGGTGGCGGTGGGATCGACGAAGTCAGCAGGCACATGCCCACTCTAGGGGGCCGCCGGAAGCGGTTCCGGCGGCCAGGCGTCCGGCCATCGGCTGACAGGGGACATCGGGACTTATCAGGGCCGCGTCGCCGGGCGCGCTGTTTCGGTGTCGTGGTTGGGGCCCCTTAGAATCGACGACGTGTCCCCCACACGAGTTCGCACCTGTCTGCTGGCCGGCATCGCCGTCCTCGGGCTGACGCTGTCTGCCTGTTCGGCTGGTGATCAGCCGGCCGGCGGCTCTGGCGTACCAAGTCAGCCGGCAGTCAGTTCCAGCGCTCCCACCTCGGCTGCGCCGGCCCCGCAGACCACCGCCGCTCCCGCGCCCAGTACCCCCGAGCCGAGCGCGGAGTTGACGCCAACCGCCACCCACGTGGTCGCGACGCCGGCCGATCCGCGCCCGTTCAGCCAGCCGGAGCCGATCCCGCAGCAGTTGCAGTACGGCATGGAGTCGCCCTTGGTCCGCGAACTGCAGATCCGGCTGCGGCATGCCCGCTACCTGGCGCTCTACGACGCCACCAGCAAGTTCGGCGAGCAGACCCGCGCCGCCGTGGTCAACTTCCAGCGCGACAACGGGCTGCCGACCACCGGCATCGTCGGGCAGATGACCTGGGACGCGCTGTTGCCCAAGTCGCACGAGCCCACCCCGGAAGAACTCAACAACACCGACGTCGGCCCGTGGTTCACCGGGCCGAGTCATCCCGGCTTCATCATGGAGGCCCAACACCGGCTGCAACAGATCGGTCTGTACGCGGGGCCGATCCATGGCACGCTCGACCAGGCCACCAAGGACGCCATCGGCGCCTACCGCGCGTCCGTCGGTTTGCCGGTCAGCGAGGTGCTGGACGAGCGGACCTGGGTCAAGCTTCGTGCCAAGACGCGCAACCCCAGCTACTCCGAGATCTTCTCCGCCCCGCCGATCAGCACCGACACCCAGGACCTGGATCCGCGGTGCCTGACCGGCAAGGTGATGTGCATCTCCAAGGGCCAGTTGAAGATGTCCTACGTGGTGGACGGCAAGATCATGTTCACCCGCCCGGCGCGGTTCGCGCGTCCGGGTTGGGAGAGTCCGGTAGGCGACTTCCGGGTCTGGTACATGAACAACGAAACCGTCTCGGTGATCTTCGGCGAGCGCACCCCGATGCCGTACGCGATCTTCTACACCGGCGACGTGGCGATCCACTTCTCGGACAGTTTCGCCGATACCGGCTACGAATCCGGATCGCACGGCTGCAGCCAACTGGCGGACTATCAGGTTGCCAAGTGGCTCTACGAGCAGATGAAGGTCGGCGACCGGGTCATCGTCTACTGATCCCGTCGCGGGACGACCCGACGGGCCCGCGCCCGGCGCGGGATCGGCTGACCGGGCGTTGCTTGATGAATCGCGGTGGAGCGCCGACGTGCTCGCCGATACTGGCCTCGTCCACAGTTTTCACCCCGACGAGAGGGACGACCATGGCACACGGCGACATCACCCACATCGACATCCCGGTCAGCGACCTGGCCGCGGCGAAAGGTTTCTATTCGACGCTCTTCGGTTGGCAGATCCGCGAGGAACCCGGCTTCGAGGGCTACCCGATGTGGATTGCCCCGAACCAGATCAGTGGTGGTGGCCTGGCCCCGCGTGATGAGGGACTGACCGTGCCGCGCGCCTACGTCGAGGTCGATTCGATCGACGACGTGCTGGCGCAGGTCGCCGAGCTGGGTGGCGAGGTCGTGATGCCCAAGACCGAGATCACCCCGACCAGCTGGTTCGCGGCGTTCACCGACCCCGACGGCAATCAGCTGGGGCTTTTTGAGGGCGTCACCGACCCGGATCAGGGCTGAAACGGCCGGCTGCAGATTGTTGGGGTAATCCAGCGTTGGTGGACCAACGGCGGTTTACCCCAATGATTCCGGCTGCCCCGGCAGCTGGCGGCCCAGTGCCCCCAGCGCAGCCACCATGGCCCGACTGATCTCGGGTTCGCGCACCGCCAGGCGCAGCCACGTGGGGCCGAGCCCGGGGAAGCTGTCACAGCGCCGCACGGCGAAGCCGGCCTCGGCCAGTGCGGCATGCACGGATTCGTCGCTGAGCGATGCGGTGTTGACGAGCACGAATGGTGTCTGGGGTTCGCCGACCGCCGGGAAGCCCGCGTCGCGCAGCGCCTCGACCAAGAAGCGGCGGTGCTGGGCGACCTCGTCGACAGTCTCGGCGACGTGGCGGCGGGCCTGCTCGGATGCGGTGGCGACCATGGCGTCAAGCGCGGGAGTGCTGACCGCCCAGGGCTCCTGCTGACAGGCCAACTCGGCGACCAACGAGGCGTCCCCGCCGATGAAGCCGGCGCGCAGCCCGGCGATGCCCCAGATCTTCGTCAGCGATCGGGTGACCAGGATTCCGGCCAGATCGCCGGTGAGCAGCGATTCGGTTTCGCCGGGCACGAAGTCCATGAACGCTTCGTCGACCACCACGATGCGGCCGGGTCGCGCCAGCCGGCGGATCTCGGTGGCGGCGTGCAGGGCGCCGGTTGGATTGGTCGGATTGCCGATGACCACCAGGTCGGTGTCGGCGGGGACGAGGTCGGCGTCCAGCCGGAAACCGTCTTCTGGGCGCAGGATGATGCGCCGAACCTGGTGGTCGGCGGCGCGCCAGGCGACCTCGGGTTCGGTGAACTGGGGGTGCACGATCGCCACCCGTCGGCCCGGGAAGGTGCGGGCGATCAGGGTGAACGCGTCGGCGGCGCCCGCGGTGGGCAGCACCTGGTCGGTCGGCAGGCCGTGTCGTGCGGCGAGCGCCTGGCGGGCTGGCTGGGCGTCCGGGTAGGCCGCCCAGCGCTGCGGGTCGGCCGTCAGTGCGGTGAGCAGCCATTCGGGGGCTGATCTGACGTTGACTGCCAGATCGATCAGGCCGGGACGCAGCTGTGCGTCCCCGTGGTGGCGAAGGTCGGGGCCGGGGCGCCGGGTGACCCGATGAGGGACGCTCCAGCGGTTGCCGCCGGTGGCGAAGGCGGCGGCAGCGTCCGCGAACCGCTGGGCGAGCTCTGGATGCCCGGCCCAGTGCAGGTGCTGATACGAGGCGAGCAGGTTCGCAGTGCCAACGCCTTCGCTGCGTTCGCCGTTCACCAGCCACGCGGCGTCCAGGGGCGGCTGGTTCGGGATGGCAGTGGTGGCCGTCCGGTGGAACTCGTGGGAGCGGAACCGTTCGCCCGGCTCGGTGAACGCAGAGGCGATGGTCGCGGTGAGTTCGCGATAGCCCAGCGCCAGGCGCGGGGTCATCTGGGCGGTCAGCGGGAGCGCGTCGGCCATGTCGAGGCCGTCCAGATCGCGGCAGAGATAGAGCAGGCCCGCGCATTCGGCGTAGGTGGGTAGCCCGGCGTCGATCGCCGCCCGGATCTCGGTGAGCAGCGGCCGGTTCGCGGCGAGTTCCTCAGCGTGCACCTCGGGGAATCCGCCGCCCAGATAGAGCCCGCTGGTGCCCGGCGGCAGCGTCGGATCGTTGAGCGGGTCGAACTCGACCACCTCGCAGCCGGCAGCGGTCAGCAGTTCAGTGGTCTCGGCGTAGCGGAAGGTGAACGCCCGCCCGGCGGCGACCGCGATGCGCGGGGGCGCGGCAGCTGTGACGGGGCGCAGGTCAGGCCGCCAAGGGTCGGCGGTCAGCGGGGGCGCGGACGCGGCGAGCGCCCGGATCGCGTCCAGGTCGACATGGTCGGCGACCAGAGCGGCGGCCTGCTGCACGAAGGCCTGGGCTTCATCGCGCTCGGCCGCGGGAATCAGCCCGAGATGACGCGATGGCACCGCCAACTCGGCGTTGCGGGGCACTGCGCCGAGCACCGGCAGGCCGACTTCGGTGAAGGCGTCCAGTAGTTCGTCGGTGGCCATGCCCGAGCCGGTGCGGTTCAGGATCACCCCACCGACCCGGGGCGCGTCCGGGTGGGTGGCCAGGCCATGGATACTGGCGGCCAGCGTCCGGGAGACCCCGCGGGTGTCGGCGATCAGGATCACCGGGGCGCTGATCAGCTCGGCGATGTGCGCGGTGGAGCCGAAGCCGCGGCGTCCCTCGGTGGTGCCCAGTCGCCCGTCATACAGACCCATCACACCTTCAATGACGGCGATCTCGGCGTCCTGGGCGCCGTGGGCGAGCAGGGGTGCGATGCGCTCGGTGCCGACCAACCAGGCGTCCAGATTGCGGCCGGGACGACCAGTGGCCAAGGCGTGGTAGCCGGGGTCGATGTAGTCGGGGCCGACCTTGAAGCCGGCCACCCGCTGCCCAGTCGCGGCCAGCGCGGCCATCAGGCCGACGCTGATGGTGGTCTTGCCGGACGATGAGTTCGGTGCGGCGATCACGATGCGGTTGACCATCACCACTCGATTCCGGGTTGGCCCTTGATGCCCCGGTCGAAGGGGTGAGCGAGCTTGTGCATGTCGGTGACCAGGTCGGCGACCGTGGTCAGCTCCAGTGGGGCGCCTCGTCCGGTGATCACGACGTGCTGGTGGCCGGGACGATCGGTAAGGGTGGTCAGCACGTCGTCGAGGTCAACCCAGCCCTTGTTCAGCACATGGCAGAACTCGTCGAGGATGACCAACTGGTGGGCCTCGGACGCCAGCCGCTGCTCGACCAACTCCCAGCCCTCGCGGGCCAGCTCGGCGTGGTCGTGCTTGCGAGCGGCGCGGGTATCGGTGCGCCCGGCACCCAGGCTGTGCCATTCAATCGGCCCGCCCTGCCCGGTGCGGGCGTGGACGCCGGCCAGCGTCTGGAAAGCGAGCCGCTCACCGATCGGCCAAGTGGATCCCTTGATGAACTGGAAGACGCCGACGGACCAGCCCTGCGACCAGGCGCGCAGCCCCATTCCGAAAGCGGCAGTGGATTTGCCCTTGCCGTCGCCAGTATGGACGATCAGCAGGGGGTGCGCGCGGGGCGTTGTCGCCGGCGTTGATGGTGCGGCTATCGCTGTGGTCGGGGGCTGGGGGTCGGGCTGGTCATCGGGGTAACGCTGCCCGCTCCGTCTCCGGATCATCGGGTCTCCCCGATGATCCTCCGACATGCCCGAAGCCAAGCCCTGCAGCGTTACCCCGACGACCACCCCTTCGGTCGCTGCCTGCGCTCGGCTTTCGCTGGTGGGGTGGCTGGGCTCGCCGGCGCCGCGCCCCTCGCTGAGTGGGTGGTTGGGGTCTGCGCTTGGTCGCGTCCCGCTGTTGGCGTGGGTGCGCTGCGTGCCGGCGGACGCGCCCGCCAGTTGGATCAGCCGGTCGAGATCCAGGTGTTCTTCGACGGCGTCGGCCAGGGTGGTGATCATCTGTTCGCGGGCGGCGGCGTAGCCGATAGCGTCCGGGTCGGGGCGCCAAGGGCTGTCGTTAAGCTCGGCCACCTCCTGCAGGAAGGCGATACGGAAGGCATCGTTCTCGAGGCTGCCGTGCAGCATGGTGCCGAAGGTGTTGGCAGCCCGGACGCCGTCCAGGAACTCCTCGATCGTGCTGGTCGGGATGCAGTCGCCGTGGTGGATTTCGTAGCCATCGACCCCGGCCCCGCGCCAGTGGTGGGTCGCCAGTCGGGTGGTCTTCTCGGTGCTGAACCGCACCTCGACGGGCAATACCCCCAGGCCCTGGACGCGTTCGGCGCTCGATTCGATCTCGTCCTCAATGGTCTGGGCGAGCATCTGGTAGCCACCGCAGATGCCCAGGACGGGCCGCCCGCTGGCGTGCCGCTCGGTGACGACCGCGTCCAAACCCTTCTCGCGCAGCCAGGCCAGGTCGTCGATCGTGGCCCGCGAGCCGGGCAGCACCAGCAGATCGGCCGCCCGGGCGATGGCCGGGTCATCGGTGACCTGCACATCGACGCCGGGGGTGTGGGCGAGCGCCTCGACATCGGTGGCGTTCGAGATGCGGGGGAACCGGATGACCGCCACCCGCAGTACCGGGCCGCTGGACGCCGGCAGTTCCGCCCGCCAGCGGTCGACCTGCAGGGCGTCCTCGCCGTCGAGCCAGACGCCGGGCAGCCAGGGCAGGACACCGAAGCACTCCAGGCCGGTGCGGGCGCTGATCTCATCCAGACCCGGGGTCAGGATCGACTGGTCACCGCGGAACTTGTTGATGATGTACCCGGCCAGCAGCGTGCGGTCCGCGTCGTCCACCAGCCCCCAGGTGCCGTAGAGACTGGCCAGCACCCCGCCCCGATCGATGTCACCGACGATCACCACCGGCAGGTTGAATTGCCTGGCCAGGCCCATATTTACGTAATCGCCGGAACGCAGGTTGATCTCGGCCGGGGAACCCGCGCCCTCGACCACGATCAAGTCGTGGCTCTCGGCGAGCTGCCGGTACGAGCCATAGGCGGCTTCGGCGAGCTGGCGGCGTCCGGTCGCGTACTGGCCAGCCTCCAGCGTGCCAGCCGGGCGTCCATTCAAGACCACGAAGGAGCGGCGATCGGTGCCCGGCTTCAGCAGCACCGGGTTCAGCAGATTGCTCGGCTCGACGCCGGCCGCGAGCGCCTGCAGATACTGCGCACGCCCGATCTCGGAGCCATCGGCGCAGACCATCGAGTTGTTCGACATGTTCTGCGCCTTGAACGGGGCCACCTTGATGCCGCGGCGGGCCAGCGCCCGGCAGATGCCCGTGACCACCAGCGACTTGCCGGCGTCCGATGACGTACCGGCGATCAGGATCCCGGTCATGGCCGACCTCCACTCGGGCGTGCTGCAGCGGCCACCTGGTGGCGTGCGGAAGTGACCAATCGGTCAGTCAGGACGCGAAATCGTCCCGAAATCGTGGCGCAAGTGACCGATCGGTCAGTTCGGCGCAGGTGGGGGCGGTGGCAACAGATTCCCGGCCGATTGAGCATGCTGGCCGTGCGTTGGCGAGGATGGTGGGCATGCGAGTTCTGCTGCTGGGCGGCACATCCGATGCCCGGGATCTGGCCGAGGTGCTGCGCGCCGCCGACCTCGAGGTGATCGAGTCGCTGGCGGGACGCACCGCCGAGGCTCGGGCGTCCGAACAGGCGCGGGTCGGGGGATTCGGCGGGGTCGCCGGCCTGGCCAACTATCTGCAGATCGGCAAGGTGGACGCAGTCGTGGACGCCACGCATCCCTTCGCTGCCACCATCTCGGGCAATGCTGCCGCGGCGTGCCGCAGCGTCGGCGTCCGACTGATCCGACTGGAGCGTCCGGGCTGGACCGCCCACCCCTGGCAGGCCAGTTGGACGTGGGTCCCCGACCATGAAGCCGCCGCCCAGGCGGTCGGTTGCCTGGGGCCGGGCCGGGTGCTGCTGACCGTGGGACGCCAATCCCTGGACGCCTACGCCGGCCTGCCCGATGTCGTCGCCCGGGTGGCCGAATGGCAGGGCGATCCGGTCCCGACGGGTTGGCGGATCCTGGAGGATCGTGGGCCGTTCGAGCTGGCCGATGAGATCGCGTTGCTGCGCACTGAGCAGGTGATCGGCCTGGTCAGCAAGGATTCCGGCGGTGAGCAGACAGCCGCCAAGTTGGACGCCGCGCACAGTCTTGGCGTCCCGGTGATCATGGTGCAGCGGCCAGAGGCGCCGCGTGGCGTGCTGCGGGTCGCCACCTCGGACGCGGTGCTGGCCTGGCTCGGCGCTGCCTGAACGGTTCACAGATCCAGCTCCGCGACCGCGCCGATGATGGTGATCGCCGGCGGCTCGATACCGACCTGCTCGGCGATCGCGGTCAGCCGACCCATCGGGGCGCGCACCACCCGCATCTGCGCAGAGGCGGCCCGCTCCACGATCGCCGCCGGGGTGGCCGAGTCCAGCCCGGCCGCCGACAGTTCAGCGATGATCTGTGGCAGGTACTTGACGCCCATCAGGATCACCAGCGTCGTGCCGCCCGCGGCCAGCGCTCGCCAATCGAGTTGGCTTCGCTCATCACCCGGCGGCACATGACCGCTGACGATCGTGACCCCTTGCGACAACCCCCGATGCGTCACCGGGATGCCGGCCAAGGCTGGGCCTGCCATCGCTGAACTGACGCCCGGGATGACGCGCACCGCGATGCCGGCCTCGGCGCAGGCGATGGCCTCCTCGCCGCCGCGCCCGAAGAGGTACGAATCGCCGCCCTTGAGCCGCACCACTCGGCGTCCGGCCTGGGCGTGCCGAATCAGTAGGGCGTTGATCTCCCCCTGCGAGGTCTGTTCGCCGCGCGGAAGTTTGCCGACATTGATCAACTCGGCGTCCGGCGCCGCCTCGGTGAGCACCGCTTGCGGCGCGAGGTTGTCGTAGAGAATCACCTCGGCCTGCTGGATGGCCCGCAGCCCGCCGACGGTGATCAGCTCGGGGTCGCCGGGGCCACCACCGACCAGGACGACGCTGCCGGGTTCGATCTGGCTCATGATGCTCCTGCCTGAACTGACTTGGATAACCTCGCCCACATGACCGATTCGGCCGACCTGCCCAGCCCCGCCACCGTCGACGCGTGGGGCACGACCCCCGGTTTGCCGGACGACGCCTTCGAGCACGACGGGCTGATCACCAAGCGCCACCAGCGTGCCAGCGCCTTCGCGTTCCTGCGTCCGAGTGCCGGTGAGCTGCTGTGGGATGTCGGTGCGGGTTCGGGGGCGATGGCGATCGAGTGGTGCCGAGCCGCCGAGGGGGCCCAGGCCATCGGTCTGGAGCGCAAGCCCGAGCGGGCCGAGCGTGCCCGGCGCAATATCGAGCGGCTGGTGCCCGGACGGGTCCAGATCATCGACGGCGAGGCCGCCGAAACACTGACCGGCCTGCCCGCCCCGGACGCGATCTTCATCGGTGGCGGGATGACCGACGCCGTGCTGGACGGCTGCTGGGCTGCGCTGCGTCCTGGTGGGCGGATCGTCGCGCACGGTGTGACGTTGGAGACCGAGGCGGTGCTGGCCGAGTGGTACCGGGCGCACGGTGGGTCGCTGACCAGGCTGATGATTGAGACCGCCGAGCCGTTGGGTCGATTCCTCGGCTGGGTTCCGGCTCGCCCGGTCACGCAGTGGGCCTGTCTGAAGAGTTGAGCGCTCGCTGCACAACGGCCACCGCTTCGCCCATGGTGCGCGGACGCGCGTCCAGGCCGAGCCGGCCGACGAGTTCGAGCGGCCACGGCTGCCGCAATTGAGCGCTCCTCAATAATCCGGCATCGCCGAGGACGACCTCGCTCGGCCCCTGGGTGATTCTTCCTTCGTGAACCACGGCCACCTCGTCGGCCCAACCCAGGGCGAAATCCACATCGTGGGTGGCCAGCGCGATGGTGGTGCCCTGGTCGGTGAGCCGCTCCAGAGCTGCCCGAGTTTCGGTCACCCCCACGGGGTCGAGCCCCGCGGTCGGCTCATCGAGCAGCAGGACGTCGGGACGCATGGCGATCGCCCCGGCGATCGTGACCCGTTTGCGCTCGCCGTAGGACAGTTGGTGGGTGGCGCGGTCAGCGAGCCGTTCGATGCCGAGCAGCTGCAGCGCTTCGGCAACGCGGGCCCGAGCCTCATCGTCGTCCAGGCCCAGATTGAGTGGGCCGAACGCGACGTCCTGGGTGACGTCTGCCGAGAAGAGTTGGTCGTCCGGATCCTGCAGCACCAACTGGACGCGGCGGCGATGATCGCGCAGCGCCGTTCGCGAGTGCACCAATGCCTGCCCGTCCAGCACAATCTCGCCCGAGGCCGGGCGATGCGCCCCAGACAGGCAACGCAACAGGGTGGTCTTCCCGGAGCCATTCGCCCCCAGCAACGCCAGCCGACAACCCCGCGCCAGCCGCAACTGGGCGCCGCGCAGCACCGGGGCCGCGCCAGGATAGTTCGCCGTCAGATCGTCTGCGACCAGGATCATCCGATCACCAGCCAGACGCCGACCAACGCCCAGATCGCTGCGATCAGGCCCACCGAGGTCATCACGAAACCCGGACGCGCCGGGTGCCTGGCCTGCAGCAGCACCAGGTCGCCGTCGATACCGCGAGCGGCCAGCCCATCGGCCAGCCGCGCCGATCGGTCCCAGGAACGCACCAGCAGCGAACCCATCGCCAGGCTGATCGCATTCCAGCGCCGCCGCAGGCCGGGCAGGCCGCCACCTGGCGCGTCCGCCAGCCGCGCGATCTGGGCGGCCCGCGTCCCGGTGAGCACGTCCAGCAGGACGAAGAGCAGCCGGTAGGTGAGCGAGGCGATCTCGACCAGCGGGCCGGGGACGCCGCGGCGGCGCGCCCAGCCGAGCATGTCGACCATCGGTGTCGTGGTGGCCATCATCAAGATGGCCAGGGTGCCGGCGGCCGAGCGGCCGAAGATCTGGGCACCGTTGGCGGCAGTGGTGGCGTCCATCGACAGCGGACCGAGGCGGAACCAGACGGCCGCGTCCGGGTTGCCGACCTGCAACGCCACCGAGATCGCCCCGATGGTGATGAAGGCGAGTGGGGCGGCGAAACCGATGGCCAGGATTCGAGGCGGAATCCGGGCCGGCCCCAAGGTGGCGATGATGGCTGCCAGGCCGACCAGCGGGGCCGCCGGCCATGGGGGAGCGAGCAGCGCGGTGAGCAGCAGACCGCCGCCCAGCACCAGCTTCTCGCCCACCCGGACCGATCGCCACGGGGCCGACCAGGCAGCATCATCAAGTGCGATCATCGGCGGTCAGACACTTCCCGTGGTCGTCTCGGCACTCGGCGTCCGGGACGCCGAGTCGTCGCCGGCCGGCGGTTGCTGCTGGCCGACGAACTCTTTACGAGCCTTGGCGCGGCCACGCAGATTGCCCAGCACATAGCCCAGCACTCCGGCGCCGATGCCGGCCTGCAGCGCAAACAGCCCGGACTCCAATTCGCCGGAACCCAGCTCGAAGACCGGGCTGAACCACGGCTCGACGCCGTCACTCTCGAGCGTCTCAGTGACCACCGAATCGGTACCGGCGAAGGCTTCCTCGTCGCCACCGGGACGCGGGGCCAGCAGGAACGATCCGATCAGGATCAACGCAACGGCGCCCAGCAACGCCAGATTCACCCACAGACCACGATTACGCATGGGCCGGCTCCTCGGTCTTCGTTGCGGCGCCGATGATGCCGCGGCGCCGCAACTCGGGCCCGACCACCGTGGCCAGGAAGCGGAAGAGCAGCACGCCGATGAAGCCCTCGGCGACCGCCAACGGGATCTGGGTGACCGCGAAGATGCCCAGGAACTTGGCCAGCGCTCCGCCGAAGCCGGTGGCCGCGTCCGGATGCGCGATCGCCAGTTGCAGCGAGGTGCAGCAGTAGGTCGCGATATCGGCGGTGAACATCGCGGCGAAGATCGTCACCGAGGTGCCGGCCGGACGCAAGAGTTTGTAGATGCCGTAGGCGGCCCACGGCCCGACCACCGCCATCGAGAAGACGTTGGCGCCCAGGGTGGTGATGCCGCCGTGGGCGAGCAACAACGCCTGGAAGATCAGCACGATGGTGCCGATGAAGGCCATCACCGGCGGTTTGAAGAGCACAGCCCCGACGCCGGTGCCGGTGGGGTGCGACGAGCTGCCGGTGATCGAGGGCAGCTTGAGCGCCGAGAGCACGAAGGTGAAGGCACCGGCAGCGGCCAGCAGCATCTTGTTCTCGGTGGACACCTTGGCCTCACGGATCACCGCTCGGCCACCATGGATGACGAATGGTGTGGCTGCTGCGTACCAGGCCACGCAATGCGTGGCTGGCAGGAAGCCTTCGGCGATGTGCATGATCTCTCCTCATGAGATGACGCGTCCCAATCATGAAAAGCTCCGAGGTGAGTTCCTGACTTCGCCCTGACGACTGTTCTTGCCGTCGGACGCTCACAGTGGCGCGACCGTGCCGGATCATCCCGGCTTCCTCACTGCTCGGCGCTTATGCCACTCTAGACCCACGCACGCCGAGCCGGAGAAGGGGCCCATGACCGTCCGCTACGACTACCTGACCGACGCAGCCGAGATCTACGCCGAATCGTTCGCGACGATCCGCCGCGAAGCCGATCTTTCGGCGTTCCCGGACGACATTTCCAAGGTCGTGGTGCGGATGATCCACGCCGCCGCGCAGACCGATCTGCCGTCCGATGTGGCATTCACCCCGGGCGTTGTTTCTGCCTGCCGGGAAGCCTTGTGGGCCGGTGCCCCGATCTTCTGCGACTCGACGATGGTGGCCACCGGCATCATCCGCTCGCGGCTGCCAGCCGACAACGAGGTGATCTGCCATCTGGGCGATCCGCGGTTGGTGGAGATGGCCGCCGAGTTGGGGACGACCAAGACCGCGGCCGCGGTGGACCTGTGGGCGCCGCGGCTCGAGGGGGCCGTGGTGGCGATCGGCAACGCGCCGACCGCGCTGTTCCGATTGCTCGAAGTGGTGCGCGATACCGGTGTGAAGCCGGCCGGCGTGGTCGGCATCCCGGTCGGTTTCGTGGGGGCCGCCGAATCGAAGCAGGCGTTGGTCGACAACCCCTTCGGATTGGAGTACCTGGTGGTCAAGGGCCGCCGTGGCGGCTCGGCGATCACCGTGGCCGCGGTCAATGCGATCGCGTCCACCGATGAGCGCACCAATCAGGCCAAGGCCTGACAGCCAGCTGCAACGGGACGATCCCCGAGGTGCTGCCGCTGACGGGAACATCCTCGGGTGAGTTGGCTCTGGTCCGTTGGGCGCGAAGGGACGATCCCTGAGGTGCTGCCGCAGGCAGCCTCGAAGGGTCGGGAGGATGGCTTCGCGCGCGTCAGCGGCGACGCAGCAAGTAGGTGTCGAAGACCCAGCCCTTGCGTCCGGCGGCCTCGGCGCGCACCGCACTGATCTGGTCGCGCACCTGGTCCAGCGGTCCGCTGATCAGGATTTCGTCCGCAGTCCCCAGATAGGCACCCCAGTAGATGTCCAGCCCGGACGCGTCAATGCTCGCGTAGGTCTGCTTGCCGTCCAGCATCACCACGATGTCGTCCACCTCGGCCGGCATGCCGTCGGCCAGGAGCCTGGCCGGTGCGATCTGCACGGCGCGTCCCTGCCGGTTCAGCGGGATGCCGAACCGGGCGGCCAACGCCAGCACGCAGCTGATTCCGGGTATCACCCGTAGTGCAATTGGTGTTCCCTGCCTGGTGGACGCGTCAGCGAGCTCGCGGACGATCGCCAGCGTGCTTTCGTACAGGCTCGGGTCGCCCCAGATCAGGAAGCCGCCCCGCTGGCCGTCCGCCAGCTGCTCGGCGACCGCGGCGCTCCACAGTTCGAGGCGCTGCGCCCGCCACAACGCGACCGCGGCTGGGTAGTCCTCGGCGGTGCGCCAGGGACGCGGCGGGTCACGCAACTCGACGGCGCGCAGCGGGGTGTCGCGATGCCGATCGATGATGACCCTTCGGGCCTCGACCAGATCGTCCAGTTCATTCTGCTTGAGCACGACGAAGAGCACGTCGACCTGCCTGATCGCATCGACGGCTTCCAGAGTGACCCAGTTCGGATCACCGGCACCGACACCGATCAGGACGAGTTCGCGACTCATGAACCGAGCTCCCGGATCGCAGCCACCGCCACCGTGCGCGCCCGCGCGGAACGATGCGGATCACGGTCACCCACGACACCGATGGCCAGGCCGCTGGCCACCCCGGTGGCCGGCGTATAGGCGGTGCCACCGGACGCGTCATCACCCCGCACGCAGAAGACCCCGCGAGCCAGCGACCTCCCTGCGACCAGGGCATTCACCTGCGGGGAGTCAGTCAGCGCCAGCACATACCAGGCCGCGTCCAGGTCAGTCTCGACGATCTCGCGGTGGGTCCACACCAGCTCGCCGGCCTCGGCCAATGAGGCGATCTTCTCGGACGCCTCCGGCGCCACCACTTCGACCTCGGCGCCGGCGTCCAGCAGTTTGCCGACGCGTCGGGACGCCACCCGGCCGCCCCCGGCCACCACGACCCGGCGTCCGGCCAGGACCAGCCCGCTCAGGTAGACCTGCGGCGCGTCGTGACCGTCGCCACCACCCAGACGTCCAGCCATCGCGTCGCGGTAGCGCTCGACGACCACTTCGGCCAACTCGTCACAGTCACCGATGATCTCCGCAACGCGAACGTGCGCGTCCGGGTGGTTCTCGAGCCAGGCGGCGGTCTGTTGCTGCGCCCAGCGTTGCAGCCGCCCCGGGAAGAGATAGTGCGGCATGACCACGATCTGTCGCGCCCCTAGCGCGTAGGCCCGGTCGAGCGCGGTGCCCAGATCGGGTCGGGCCGCCTGGATGAACCCGGTCACCAGATCGGCGTAACCACCCTCCTCGAGCAGCAGCCGCCCGAGCCGGTCATGGTCGGCATTGGCCTCGGAAACGCTGGTGCCACGACCCAGGAAGACGACTGCGGTCTCGTCTGCGGTCCACTCGCCGAGTGCCGCTGTGATGCGCTCACGCACCGCAGCGCGTAGCCGCGGGTCGGGGCCCAAGTGCGCCGCATACGTTACTGAGCCATGCTCAACACGGGCGCGTCCGGCGTCAATACCCTCGGGAATGTCGTCGCGGACATGCCCGCCCGTGCCGATCATCAGTGGCACCACCACGATATGTCGGTCGGCATCGGCGGCCAGCGCGTCGGCCACCGCGTCCTCGATCGTCGGCAGGTCCAACTCGACATAGGCGTCTCGCACCACCACGTCGGGCAGCATCGCCCGGACGCGGTCGACCAGCGCTCGGCAGGCCTGCTGGCCCTCGGGAAGACGGGTGCCGTGGGCAGCAATCACCAGCCCGGTCATTTCTCGGTCTCCATCCACTTGTAGTCACGCGGGGTCACCATCAGTTCGGCGCCGATCCCGGTCGGCACCATGGCCGTCGAACTCGAGCCGACGATCACGATCGAATGCATGTCGACCCACTCGGGGTCGAACTCCGCCAGCGGCGCCACCCGGTAGTTCTCACCCGGACGCGTCGCGTCCTGCACCACCGCCACCGGCGTGGTCGCCGGCCGGTGCGCGCCGAGGATCTCCAGCGCCCGGGGCAGGTGCATCACCCGCTTGCGGCTACGCGGGTTGTAGAGCGCGACCACCATGTCGCCCTCGGCTGCAGCCTGCAGCCGCTTCTCGATGACCTGCCAACTGGTGTGCAGGTCGGACAGCGAAATGGTCGCGTGATCGTGACCCAGCGGCGCACCGAGAATCGCGGACGCAGCCAGTTCGGCGGTCACCCCGGGCACGATCTGCACGTCGATGCCCTCGGTGCCCTGCTCCAGGGTGGGGGAGGCCATTGCGTAGATCGCCGGGTCGCCCGAGCAGACGATCGCCACGGCGCGCCCCTCGCCGGCCTTCTCGATGCCCAGTGAGGTGCGCATGTCCTCGGTGCCCATGCCGGTGGCGACGATTTCGACCCCCGGCCGCAGCAGCGGCTTGATCTGCGCGACATAGGGGCGGTAGCCGATCACCACGCTGGCCTCGCGCAGGACCCTGCGGGCGCGCGGGGTGAGCAGGTCATCGGCGCCCGGGCCCAGCCCCACCACCGCCAGCCGACCCCGTGGCATCAGCCGGCCGATCGCGATCGTCGCGTCCGGCGCCTTCTGTTTGGTCACAACCAATTCCGCGCCCGACGCCAGCACGGACGCCTCGGCGACGCTCGGCGTCCCGACCGCATCGGCGGGTGCCTGACTGGGATTGGGCACCTCGATCGCGGCCAACTCGTCGGCCGCATGCGTCGCGAACTCGACCCCCAGTTCAGCGGCCAATTCGATCAGCCCCTGCTCGTCGGCCTTGGCATCCACGCTGGTCAACGTGCTGATCGATGCTCGGTGCAGGCCGTGGGCGGCCAACGTCTCCTCGAGCAGGCTCCGCAGCGCCTCGACCGGGGTGCCGCGGTTGCAACCCATCCCGACCACCAGCGACTTGGGGTGCAGCACCACGGTCGGCAGGTCGTCCGGCACTTGGACGCGATCGCTGACCAGGATGCGTCCGGCCGCCTGCTCGGGTTCTGGAATCTCGGTGACATGTGTGCCGCGGCGCTCGACGCGCGGAACGCCCGGTTCGTAGGTAGTGGACGGCAGCGCCGGCAGCGGCCAGGGGTGCTCGCGCACCAGCGCGATGGGTGCCCCGTCCAGCATCAGCCGGGTCACCTTCGCCAGATCACCGCTGGTCGCCCAGCCCAAGGTGTCCAGACCCGGCAGCCCCATCGCGTCGGTGGCGGTGGTCACCACGGCGGTGGCCTGCAGCCCGTCGGCGATCCGGCTGGCCAACTCGTTCGCGCCCCCGACATGCCCCCCGACCAGCGGGACGACGAAACGGCCGGCCTCATCGACCACCACCACTCCGGGGTCGGTCTTCTTGTCAGCCAGCAGCGGGGCGATCAACCGGGTGGTGGCGCCGAGCGCCAGATGACTGACGATCAGGTCGCATTCGTCCCACGCCTGGCGCAGCCCCTCGGCCGACGACGTGGAGTAGCGGCGGGTGGCCCCGACGATGCCATCGATCTGGTCAGCGCGCTGCTGCGCGGACGCGGTGGTCGCCACCTGCCCGATCACGGGGTTGGTCATGCCTGGTCTCCTGGGGTGGGCCGGACACCGCCGGCGATCGGATATTGCTCGCCGAGCGCTGCCGGGTCATCGGGATGATGGGCCAGCACCAGCACGACATTGGGTTGGGCGATACTCGTCGCATCCAGCCCGCGCGCCTGCTCTGCCGACAGGACGCGCACCTGCTCGTCGGTTTCGCCGAGGCGTTCGGCCAGCACGAACCAGCGTTCGAGCCCGTCGCAGGCGGCCACGATCTGCGGCAGCCCGTTGCGATGATCGGTCAGCACGCCGACCTTGGGATGGACGCGGCAGGCCGCCAGCGCGGGCGCCGGATCGTTGCCGTGGGTCGAGACCAGCAGCGCATCGTCCCACGGCAGCGCGACTGCGGCGAAGGCCAGTTGCAGTGAGCTGACCGTGGGGATCACCTGGCAGCTCAAACCGGCTGCCCGGATGCGCCGCACGACGCCGTAGAACAGTGGATCACCCGAGGCCACCACCACGATCGACGAGTCGGCCGGGGCGGCCAGCATCGCGTCGATCGCCGGTGCGATCGCCCCGAGCCGGATGCGTCGATGGGCCGGTACGCCGAGGCGGTCGAGATGGCGCTGGCCGCCGACCACCAGGTCGGCGCAGGCGGCATCCCGAACCAATGCCGCAGACGGTTCGCCGGCATAGCCGTGAACCATGATCATGCCTGGGCCCCCTTCTCGGCGAGCTCGCGGGCGGCGTCCGGGTCGGCGCTGCGGTATTCGTGGCGAAAACCCGGGTGGTACAGGTGTGAGCGCTTGACCATCGGGGCCTCGGCCAATGCCGGGCCCACCAGGATCACCGTGTGCTTCCAGAACTTGTGGTCCTTCATGGTGGCCGACAACTCATCAAGGCGGCAGCGCAGCATCACCTCATCGGGCCAACTCACCTGGTGGCCGATGATCACCGGTGTGTCTGGCGGGTAGCCGCCTGCCAGCAATTCTTCCTGCAGGACGCGGTTGCGGGCGGCCGACAGGTAGAGCGCCATCGTGGTGCCGTGTTGGGCGAAGCCGCGGACGGTTTCACGCTCCGGCATCGGGGTGCGGCCGCCCTCGAGGCGGGTGAGGATCAGCGATTGGGCCACCTCGGGCAGGGTGAGTTCAACGTCGGCGCGGGCAGCTGCGGCCGAGAATGCCGACACCCCCGGGATCGACTCATAGGCCAACCCGATCCTGCGGCACAGTTCGCGCTGCTCGGCAGTCGCGCCGTAGATCGCTGGGTCGCCCGTGTGCACCCGGGCCACCAGCAGCCCCTCATCGCGAGCCCGCTCGTAGAGCGGGGTGATGCCCTCCAGGGAGGCGCTCGCCGAGTCGACCAGCAGTGCGTCCGGCTTGTGGGCGGCCACGATTTGTGGACTGACAAGCGATGATGCCCAGATGATGATGTCGGCCTCGGCGATCACCCGCGCCCCGCGCAGCGTGATCAGATCGGGGGCCCCGGGCCCGGCGCCGACGAAAACCACCAGCCCCTCGGAGGATTGGGGTAAATCAGCGTTGGTAGACGACTCCTGATTTACCCCATTGTTTTCGGCAGCCGTCGTCACAGTCGTTCTCCGGTTCCGCTGCGCCGCGCAGGCCACAGCACGCTGGTGAAATAGGGGGCTTCGTCGAGGTCGGCCACCGGGATGAGTTGCTCGTTGGGAAGGCCGACGTCGATGCCGGCCACCGCCTGGTCGCCGACTTCGGCAAGGTGGTCGCGCAGGGCGGCGATGTGGCGTCCGGCCTTGTAAATCACGCAGGTATCGGCCACTTCGGCGACCCGCAGCAGCGGGTCGAGGCCGTGTTTGAGTGGCACCAGCGCCAGGATCTCGTCCCCTTCGACCAGCGGGGTGCGGCTGGCAGCGGCCAGCGCCTGCATGGCGGTGATGCCGGGCACCACGACCACTTCGAGATCGGGCACCTGCTCGCGCACGCCGGCGGCCAGATAGCTGAATGTCGAATAGACCGACGGATCCCCGATGGTGGCGAAGCCGACCTGGCCGGCGCCGTCGGCGAAAGCCTGCACGGCTGCGTCCGCAGAAGCCCGCCAGGCCTCGGCGCGGCGCTGGGTCACTCCGGTGCGGTCGGCCATCGAGAACGGCACCCGCACGATTCGCTCGGCGACCTCGGGGCAGGCGGCGAGCACGATCGCTTCTGCGCGTCCCGGGCCGTCAGCGCTGGCTTCGGTCGCGGGCACCAGGATCGCATCGCAATCGCGCAGGGCCCGGACGGCCTTGATGGTGACCAGTTCCGGGTCTCCGGGGCCCACGCCGATGCCGAAAAGGCGATGGGTGGTTGGGGTATCCGGGACGTTCCGGCTCATTGGGCCTCCTTGCGACCCTTCAGCCGAGGGTCCGTTCGCAGGATGCGAGGGGCCGGTCGACCGGGCTCGTCCCCGTGGTCAACACAGCCTCGACCCGGAGAACCACCGTTGCGGGACAGCGTCGGGATCTCACCGACTTCGCATGGCACCTCGCGACCGACCGGTCATGGTCGGCTCGCCCAGCATAGCCCCGGCCAGCAGCCGGCTGTCGCCGGGCACGGGCTACGCTGTGGCCCGTGCCAGTTATCGCGATGGGTCTGAGCCACCACCAAGTGAACGCCGAGACCCTCACCACGTTCACGTCCTGCGTCCAGCGGGTCGTCGATGACGTGCGCGCCTTGCCCGGGGTGCACGGCCTGGTGCTCTTGGCCACCTGCAACCGTTGCGAGCTCTATCTGGACGCCGACCGCTTCCACACCACGGTGCGGGCCGTTCGCGAACTGCTCGTCGAGGCTGGGGCGGGGGAGTTGGCCGAGCAGATCGGTGCCCGCGCCGCCGAGAATGCCATCGAGCACCTCTTCCGGGTGGCTTGCGGCCTTGACTCGATGGTGGTCGGCGAGACCGAGATCATCGGTCAGGTGCGGGCGGCCATCGCCGACGACGCCGTCGGAGTGAGTTCGGCGTTGCGGCGCTGTTTCCAGCAGGCACTGAGCACAGCGAAGCAGGTTGCCAGCACCACTGATCTGGGTGGTTTGGGCCGCAGCGTCGCCTCGGTCGCCCTCGATCTGGTGGAGCAGCGGCACCGCCACTTGGCCGGCCGGCAAGCCGTCGTGCTCGGTACGGGTGCCTACGCGGGTGTGGTCTGCGCCGATCTGATCCGGCGCGGCGCCCAGGTGTCGGTGCACTCGGCGTCCGGACGCGCGACCGCTTTCGCGCAGACCCACCCTGTGACCGCACTCACGGACGAAGAACTGCCGGACGCGATCGCCCGGGCCGGCGTCCTGGTTGCCTGCAGCGGTACGGGGGAGCGAGTGCTCACCGCGGAGGCCGTCCGGCAGGCTCGCTCCGGGGTCTTCGGGACGCTGCCGATCGTCGATCTGGCATTGGGACGCGACATCGCACCTGAGCTGGCCCAGACCGAGGGCGTGGAACTGATCGACCTGGATGTCATCGCCCGGCACGCCCCGCACGCCCACGCCGATGCGGTGATCGCTGCCCAGGCCACCATCGATCGGGCGGTCGCCGACCATATGAGTGCCGAACGGCGGCGGTTGGCCGATCCGGCCGTCACGGCGATCCGCGCCCACGTCTACGAGATCTTCCGTACTGAGTTGGACTCAGTGGCGGCCACGCAGTCGCCGGAAGTCGTTGACGCACTCACCCGATCGCTGCATCGGGTGGCCAATGCGCTGCTGCACACCCCCTCGGTGCGGGCTGCCGCATCGGCCACCAACGGCGAGTTGGATGAATACGCGATCGCCCTGCAAACCATCTTCGGAATCGAGGTGCCGCGATGACGGCGCTGCGGCTCGGCACCCGGCGCTCGCTGCTGGCACGTACCCAATCGCAATGGGTCGCCGACGCGATCACTGCCGCCACCGGACGCGCCGTCGAGCTGGTCACGATCCGCGCCGAGGGGGATGACGTCACGATTCGGTTGGACGCCGCGCCTCGTCCGGGCGCGTTCGTCGCCACGCTGCGAGATGCACTGCTCGCGGGCGAGGTCGATCTGGCCGTGCACTCGTTCAAGGACCTGCCCAGCGCCCCCGTCCCCGGACTGGTGGTGGCCGCCATCCCCGGACGCGAGGATGCCCGCGACGCGCTGGTCGCTCGCGATGGCCTGGGACTGGCCGGGCTGCCTGAGGGAGCTCGAGTCGGCACGTCCAGCCCCCGTCGAGCTGCGGGGCTGCTGCGCGTCCGACCCGACCTGCGGATCGTGGCGATCAGGGGCAATGTCGACACCCGACTGCGCAAGGTTGTCGACGGCGAGGTGGACGCCGTCGTGCTCGCCGCGGCCGGCTTGGTGCGTGTCGGGCGGGCCGCAGAGATCACCGAGTATCTCGATGTCGAACTATTGCTGCCGGCGCCCGCCCAAGGTGCGTTGGCGGTCGAATGTCGGGTGGGGGAACTGGCGCAGCAGCTCAGTGCCCTGGACGACGCCCGTACCCGCTTGCAGGTCACGGCCGAACGGGCCGTGCTGGGCGGTGTGGAGGCGGCCTGCACCACCGCAGTCGGGGCGCAGGCGGCCTGGCTCGATGATGATCGGCTCGAACTGATGGCTGAGCTCAGCGATCACCGGGGCGTGGATCATGTGCGTCTTGCCAGATCGGCGACCGTGGTCTCCATCGATGACGCCGAACGGCTGGGACTCGAGGTTGCCGCCGCCCTGCTGGATGGTTGAGGTGAACTCAATAGCGGCTGCGGTGCTGTTGATCCGACCCGACTCGAACGAGGCGGACGCCGAAGCCCTGGCCGAGCTCGGAGTGGCTTCAGTCATCGCACCACTGCTGCAGATCGTCCCGATGACGGACCCGGCGCCGGCCCGCGATCTGGCCCGCCGGCTGGAGGAGGCCGGCCCCGGGGGCTGGCTGATCGTCACCTCACCGCGCACCTGGCAGAACTGGCGACGACTGGCCGTCAAGGTCGAGGCCCAACTGCTGGCCGCGCTGCAACGGGGCACCCGGATCGCGACCGTTGGTGCGGCGACCACCGCGTCCCTACCGTGGTTCGCCCAACGCGAGACCACCACCTCGCAGGGCATCAGCGCCGAAGGCTTGCTGGCCATGCTGCTCGACACCTACGGTGGCACCGCGATCCTCCCGGCGTCCGCGAAGGCCCGGCCGCTGCTCGCCGACGGGCTGCGGCGAGCCGGCTGGCAGGTGCACCAGGCGGCGGTCTACGACTCCCGCTCGGTACCGGAGGCACCCGCGGAATTGGCTCGGCTGCATGACGGGACGCTGGCTGGTGTCCTGGTCAGATCGCCGAGTGCTGCCGATGCACTGGCCGGCTTTGTGCGAGACCTTCCCGTCCCGGTCTTCGCGGTCGGGCCGATCAGCGCGGCGCGCTGTCGCAGCCATGGCTGGCAGGTCATCGAGATCGCCCGCACCGACCCGGTCTGGGTCGCTGCGCAGGTTGCGGATCAGTTGCCGTAGCCCCATCACGGGCGAACGCGTCGCGCGCACGGGCCCCGGCCTGGCGGTGTCGGCCCACCCCTATGCTGGGGGCGAGTTCGCGTCCGAAGGAGCCCGCATGAGCCTGGTCCACCGCCCCCGCCGGTTGCGCCAATCGCCCGGAGTGCGCCGGTTGGTGGCCGAAACCCGCCTGCACCCGGCGAATCTGGTCCTGCCGCTGTTCGTGGTCGAAGGGCTGGACGCTCCGCGACCGATCGCGTCCATGCCCGGCGTCATGCAACACAATCTCGACAGCCTGGCGGACGCAGCCCGTGAGGCCTCGGCGGCAGGCATCGGTGGCCTGATGCTCTTCGGGATCCCGTTGCACAAGGACGCCATCGGCTCGGAAGGAACCAACCCCGAGGGCATTCTCGCCAAGGGCGTGCGGGTGCTCGCCGAGGCAGCCCCCGACCTGCCGATCATCGCCGATCTGTGCTTGGACGAGTTCACCGATCACGGCCATTGCGGTGTGCTGGACGAGGCTGGCCGGGTCGACAATGACGCCACCTTGACCCACTACGCGACGATGGCCCGGGTGCTCGCCGATGCCGGTGCGACCATGGTCGGCACCTCTGGCGCGATGGACGGCCAGGTGGCTGCCGTGCGGGCCGCGCTGGACGCGTCCGGGCATGTCAACACGGCAATTCTGGCCTACGGCGCCAAGTACGCGTCCGCCTTCTACGGGCCCTTCCGGGAGGCTGTTGATTCGTCGTTGGTCGGTGACCGGCGCAGCTACCAGCAGGACCCGGCCAATGCGATCGAGGCGCTGCGCGAAGTTCATCTGGATGAGGCCGAGGGCGCTGACATCATCATGGTCAAGCCCGCGCTCGGCTATCTGGATGTGCTCGCCGAGGTCACGCGCAGCGTCGAGGTGCCGACGGCCGCCTATGTGGTCTCCGGGGAGTTCGCGATGATCGAGGCAGCGGCTGCCAACGGCTGGATCAACCGCGACGCCACGATTCTCGAAGTGCTGACCAGCGTGCGCCGCGCCGGCGCCACCGTGATCTGTACCTACTGGGCGGTCGAGGTCGCCCGCTGGCTGAAGGAGTCCTGATGGTGACCAATGCCGAGTTGTTCGAGCGCGCCCGGGCGGCGATGCCCGGAGGAGTGTCGTCCCCAGTGCGCGCGTTCGGAGCGGTTGGCGGCACGCCGCGGTTCGTCGCGTCCGCCCAAGGTGCCTGGATCACCGATGTCGAGGGACGACGCTATGTCGACCTGGTCGGCAGTTGGGGTCCGATGATCCTGGGGCACGCGCATCCTGATGTGGTCGCCGCGATCCAGCAGGTGGCGGCCAGCTCATCGTCCTATGGGGCGCCGTGCGTGCCGGAATTGCTGCTGGCCGAGAAGATCGTCGAGATGGTCGAACCGGTCGAGCGGGTGCGATTCACCTCCAGCGGCACCGAGGCCGTGATGACTGCGGTGCGGCTGGCCCGCGGCGTGACCGGCCGTGAGTTGATCATCAAATTCGCCGGCTGCTACCACGGGCATTCGGACGCGCTACTGGCGGCTGCCGGGTCTGGGGTGGCCACCCTCGGGCTGCCGGATTCGCCCGGGGTGACGGCGGGCACCGCGGCCGCCACGCTGGTGCTGCCCTATGGTCGGCTCGATCTGGTGGCCGCGGCCTTCGAAGCCCACCCCGGACGCATCGCCGCCGTCGTGACCGAACCGGTGCCGGCGAATATGGGCGTGATCGCCCCGCCGGCCGGCTTTAACCAACGGCTCTCGCAGCTGTGTCGTGAGCACGGTGCGATCTTCATCCTGGACGAGGTGCTGACCGGTTTCCGCTTGTCGCGAATCGGTTACTGGGGCCTGGAGGGGGCGGCTGAGGGCTGGACGCCGGATCTGGTCACCTTCGGCAAGATCGTCGGAGGCGGACTGCCGATGTCGGCAGTCGCTGGCCGCGCCGAGTTGATGGACCAGCTGGCGCCGGCCGGCCCGGTCTACCAGGCGGGGACGCTCAGCGGCAACCCTGCCGCAGCCGCCGCCGGGTTGGCGACGCTGAAGCTGCTCGATGACGGGCTCTACCAGCGACTCGACGCGACCAGTACTGAGTTGCGCTCAATGGTGACCGAAGCGCTGGCCGCGGCCGGAGTGCCGCACCGGATCAACCACTGGGGCAACCTGTTCAGCGTCTTCTTCACCGACGCCGAGGTCACCGACTACGACTCTGCCAAGACCCAGGATTCAGCCGCCTTCGCGCGCTTCTTCCACGCCATGCTCGATGCCGGCGTCTGGCTGGCGCCCAGCGCCTTCGAGGCCTGGTTCGTCTCGGACGCTATTACTCAGGCCGAATTGGATGTCATCGCGGCGGCGCTACCGACGGCAGCCCGGGCTGCTGCAGCGAAGTGAGCCCTCGCCGCTGGTGGAGAGTGGGTCGGGCCGCCGGCTTGGCACTCGGCGTCGTCGCCGATGCCGTCCTCGGCGACCCAGTACGACACCACCCAGTGGCCTGGTTTGGCACCTGGGCGCAGCGGCTTGAGCAGCGCAATTACCGCGATTCGGTTGAGGCGGGCGTGCTGCACACGGTGATCGCGCTGGCTCCGGTCGCGGCACTGGGTTTGGCAGCCGAGGCTGCCGGACGCCGGCATCCAGCCCTGCGGATCGGGCTGACCGCAGTCGCCACCTGGGCGGTCCTGGGTGCGAAATCGCTGGCGTCCGAGGGGCGGGCGATGGCCGACGAACTGGACGCCGAAGACCTTGCCGCCGCCCGCGATCGGCTCACCCACCTCTGCTCGCGCGACCCGTCCCGACTGGACACCGCCGAACTGGCCCGGGGCACGGTCGAATCGCTGGCCGAGAACACCTCGGATGCGGTGGTCTGCTCGCTGTTCTGGGGCGCGGTCGCCGGGGTGCCGGGCCTGTTGCTGCATCGCGGCATCAACACCCTGGACGCGATGGTCGGCTACCGCAACGACCGCTACGAACGGTTCGGCAAGGCCAGTGCCCGTCTGGACGATGTCGTCGCGTTCACCCCAGCGCGACTTGCCGGCGCGATGAGTTGCGTCGTCGCGCCACTGGTCGGAGGCTCAGCGCAGGACGCCGCCCGGGTGATGCTGCGGGACGCGTCCGCCCACCCCAGCCCCAACGGGGGTTGGTGTGAGGCTGCATGGGCCGGAGCGCTGGGCGTCCGGCTGGGCGGTGCATCCAACTACCACGGACGCGTCGAAGAACGCCCGGCCCTCGGCGATGAGAACGCCCCCGGCCCGGACGCGGTAGCCGTTCGTCGTGCGTCCCGAATGGTGGGGCTGGTGACGGCAGCGAGTGCGGTCATCGCGGTGGCGATCAGCGGTGGTTTCGGACGCAAGTAGCTGACGCGACCGTCAGGATCACTGGCTGGTATCCATCAGGCGACTGCACAGGCACCACCTGCGTGCAGACCTTCGAGCGCGGACGCTTGATTTGGGACGGGGCGCGCGCCGAGCTCAGCGCCCTAGCAGGTTGGGGATCGTCTGCAGGAAGACCGGGCCATCCACCACGTCGATCATCTCGGGGCTGATCCGGAAGGACCGGTAGGTCAGGTTGCCGTGCGCCAACCCCTGCTCGAAGGACTCGACGAACAGGGCGCCCATCGGCTCGCCGAGATGGGTGACCGGCCCGGCGTGCACCAGGGCGGCGAAGATCGGCGGGTCGTCGTCATCGGCCAACTCGGCCAGATGGTCCAGCGACTCCTGCCGCGCCCAGCGGCCGTGGATCAACCGATCACGGTCGTCCAGGAACTGGACGATATCGGGGCCGTCGAAGGCGTCCGAGAGTCTTCCCCTCGCCCGTGACTCTGACCTGCTTGCCCTGCTCGTCGAAGCCGACTGTGAGGGTGGCTCTACATGAGACGACTTGGCCTCCTCGGCGGACCTCGAAGACCGACCCGTCGCCGTTCGCGCGCTTCACCATGCGAACTCAACCTACCGCCACAACGCGAAATGCCGCCTGACCCGTGTTTGTGCAGGTCAGGCGGGCGTTTCGGCGGTCCGCTGGACCGCAGAGCGGAGGATGCGGGATTTGAACCCGCGAGGGCGCAAAGCCCAACCCGCTTTCCAAGCGAGCGCCATAGGCCACTAGGCGAATCCTCCGTGGGGCATCCTAGCCGCCAGCCTTCCAGCACGCCAACCAGCCCAAGCCGGGCCGGCCGCGAACGCGCACGCCGATCGCGCGCGTCCGATGACTGCGCTCTGACGGGCAGATTCGCTCAGCGGGACCGAGAATGGATCTGTGCTGACCCAGCACTGCGGGCGTCCGCAGCGATAGGCTGGGTTCCACCGTGGGTACGTCCATGAGTGGCTGGGTTGAGGCACGTCAGGAGGTTGCACCATGTCAGATCCGTATGTGACCGAAGGTCGCTGGGTAGTGGGAACCGATGGCTCCCCCCGGGCTGAGAAGGCCGTCGAGTGGGCGGCCACCCACCTGTCGGAGCGCAACGAGCCCGTCCCGCTGCTGATCATCCACGCGATTCCGTCCACGCCCATCCCCACCCGGAATGCGGCCGCCACCGCGCTGTCGGAGGGCTACGACTACAAGGACATGATCGAGCAGAAGGCCTCGACCATCGTCCACGACCTCGCCGAACGCATCCGGGAGAAGTATCCCCGGCTGACCGTCGAGACCGCCGTCGTCGAGGGCCATCCGGCCGACCTGCTGGCGAAGGCAGGCAAGGACGCTGACCAGATCGTGGTCGGCGCCCGCGGCGCTGGTGCGCCCGCCCTGGTGAAGATGCTCGGCGGGGTTTCCGATTACGTCGTCGCGCACGCCCAGGGCTCGGTCGCGGTAATCCCCGACCAGGCCGAGGACCGGCCGGGGGCCCCCGTGGTGGTGGGCCTGGACGATTCCCCGCAGGGCAGGCTGGCGATCGCGCGTGCCTTCCAGGCTGCGTCGCTGCGCGGCGTCCCGCTGATCGCGATCACCGCCTGGGACTACGGCCCCTACGACGCCTTCAACGCGGAACTGTGGGCACACAGCATCGACGAGATGAACGCAATGATGGTCGAGGAGGCCGAGGCGCTGATCGCCGACAAGCGGGCGGAGTTCCCCGATGTCCCGGTCACCGTCCAGGCCGCCCGCGGCCGCCCGGAGGCAGCCCTGATCGAAGCCTCGAAGGAGGCTGGACTACTGGTGGTCGGTTCCAAGGGACGCGGTGGCTTCGCCTCGCTGCTGCTCGGCTCGACCAGCCGTCACGTGCTGCGCGAGTCGTTCTGCCCGGTCGTCGTCACCCGTGACTGGGCCGGCTGGAAGGACCAGGCCGGACGCGGCGGAGCCGACCGGTCGAGCTACACCGGTCTCGGCTGACCCTGACCCAAACACGAACAGCGGGCCTCGACCATCGTGGTCGGGGCCCGCTGCTTTGGCTTGCGCAGGGCTAGGCCGAAGCGGGCTCCTCCAGCACGCCCACCGTGAGGATCCAGCTGCTGACCAGGTTGGTCAGTGGACGCAGCACCTCGATCAACTGCTCCTGCGGCAACTGCTTCACGTCGTCGATCGGCTGCCCGGTGTCGATCATCAGGGCGCTCATCATGCACGAGTCGTAAACCGGGTCCAGCAGTGCGATGAAGTCCAGCACCGACATCGAGGTGGTGAGCTGGTAGGTCTCCACCACCAACTGCATGGCCTCGGCCACTTCCCCGTGGAATCCCGTGCGCCACGCGAGGTACTGCTCGCGGATCTCCGGCACCCGGGCGGCGTACAGCCCAACCTCCGAGGTGACCATGATCCACTCGCGTCGGGTGTCCTGCGTGGTGATGTACCAGGCCGTCGCGTTGGACATGATCTCGGCCAGCTCGCCGGTGAGTTGGCTGCGCACCTCGTCGGACGCCAGACCGGCGATCGCGACAGTGTTGGCCTCGCGGTCGCGCTGCAACAGGGCCAGCACCAGGTCGTCCTTGGAGTTGAAGTTCGAGTAGAACGCGCCGCGGGTGAAGCCGGCCCGATCGCTGATCTCTTCCACGGTTGCTGCCAGGACGCCACGCTCGGCAAAAATGCCGATTGCTGCGTCCAGCAGTCGTGCCTGGGTCTCGGCGCGCCTGCGGGATATTGGAGCTTCGCTCATGCGTGTGTGTCCTTGTTCACGGATCGTCCTCGACAGTCTATTGACAGCAGATCATGCCCTCAATGATTGGCTGCGACCGACGCCCCCATCTCGGGATGGAGCAGGACTAGACTCGATAGAACAACCGTTCACGATTCATCGGGGACAACATCGAGGAGGTCACCATGGGTACCGAAGTCGACGTCAAGGGCCGGGTCGTGGTGGGGACCGACGGCTCCGAACGTGCCATGAAGGCCGTGGAGTGGGCTGCAGATCGCGCCCGGGCTCGCAGCCTTCCTCTGCTGATTCTCTACGTCGCTCCTGAATGGCCGGTGCCGAGCCGGACGGCCGCCGCTGCTGCCATCAGCCACGGCAGCGACTACGTGACCGATTTCCTGGCCAGCGCGCAGCGCAAGGTGGACCACGCCGTCGAGCAGGTCCGGGAGCAGTACCCGGGACTCGAGGTGAGCGGACAGGTCGTCCAGGCCCACGCGCCCGCCCTGCTGGCCGAACTGTCGGCCGACGCCGAGTTGGTCGTGATGGGTGCCCGCGGCCACAGTGCGCCGCTGTCGGTGAAACTGCTGGGTGGGGTGACCGACGCAGTCACCGCGCACGCGCTCGGCCCGATCGCCGTCATCAGCGACGAGGCCCACGAGAACCCCGACGGCCCGGTGGTGGTCGGCGTCGACGATTCAGCAACGGCCAGTCGGCCATCAAGTTGGCCTTCGACTTGGCAACCACCCGCAAGGTACGGCGTTGCCATCCACGCCGCGGACTTCCAGGCCCCGAGCGCCTACAACGCCGAGATCTGGGACCAGTCGATGGACGAGATCAACGAGTCGATGGCTGCCGAGGTGCAGTCCTGGCTGGCCGAGGGACACGAGAAGTACCCGGAGGTGCCAGTTGACGTCCGGGTGATCCGCGGTCGTCCCGACGTCGCACTGGTCGACGCTTGTCGCGGGGATTGCCGGGCTGGTCGTGGTCGGCTCGAGGACGCGGTAAGCCGGCTGGGCTGCTGCTGGGCTCCACCAGCAAGCACGTCTTGCAGAGTCGCACGCACCGGTGATCGTCACCCGCGGCTGAGCCCGGTTGGTGCCAGGCCCGCCCTGGCCATGCAATCGACGGAAGGTCCCCCGCGCGGCGGAACCTCGCCCAACCCCCCCAGGGCCGGAAGGCAGCAAGGGTAAGTGAGCTCTACCGGGTGCGCGGGGGGCCCCTTTGCGTCCGGGATCATTCACCTTGCGGCATCGGTGCCACTGGCTGGTGGGCGGGCCTGAAAACTGTCGTCGTTGCAGCATAGGCTTGCCGGGTGGACGACGATCTTGGACTGGACGAGCCCGGATTCGTCGGGGATCGATGCTGACGAGCTCGATTACGAGCAGGACGGTCCAGGCCTCTTCGATGACCCGCTGCTGATCCCGAGAGCCTGCCTGCGATATCAAGGCGCAGGCCGGTGAGGTGGATGACGTTCCGGACGCCCAGGCCGACGACGCACTGCTGGCACCACGCGAGGCCAGCCCCGCCCCGGTCGCCGAGCCGGCTGGTCCGGCCTGAGGCGCCCATCGGGTCGGTGATCCGCACGGCGATGACGCGTCCGGTCGCCGCGTTGGCGCTCTACCGGCGGTACCGACCGGACACCTTCGCCGAAGTGATCGGTGAGGAGCATGTCACCGAACCGCTCAGCCGCGCCATCGAGAACAGCAAGGTCAATCACGCGTACCTGTTCCAGTGGCCCGCGCGGCTGCGGCGAGACCACCAGCGCCCCGGATCGGCCCCGCTGCCTGAACTGCGCCGAGGCCCGACCCCCCACCCGTGCAGGGTCTGCGACTCCTGCGTGGCCCTGGCCACCGGTGGCCCCGGCAGCATCGACGTGATCGAAGTCGACGCCGCGTCCCACGGCCGGGTAGACGACGCCCGCGAACTGCGGGAGGGCGTCTACTTCGCGCCGGTGTCCAGCCGCTACAAGATCTACATCATCGACGAGGCGCACATGGTGACCAAGGAGGGCTTCAACGCCCTGCTGAAGGTCGTCGAAGAGCCGCCGGAACACGTCAAGTTCATCTTCGCCACCACCGAACCGGACAAGGTGATCGGGACGATCCGCTCCCGCACCCACCACTATCCGTTCCGGCTGGTGCCGCCGCGAACCCTGATCGACTACCTCGAACGCATCTGCCACGAGGAGGGCGTCGACGTCGAGCGTGGCGTCCTGCCGCTGGTGGTGCGGGCCGGGGCCGGCTCGGTTCGGGACTCGTTGTCGGTGCTCGACCAGTTGCTCGGCGCCGCCGACCACGGACGAGTGGCGTATGCGCAGGCCGCCGGGCTGCTCGGCTACACCCCGGACGCGCTGCTGGACGAGATCGTGGACGCCTTCGCTGCCGGTGATGGGCGCGGCGTCTTCGCCACCATCGACAAGGTGATCGAGGTCGGCCAGGACCCGCGGCGCTTCGCCGAGGACCTGCTGGAGCGGGTGCGCGATCTGGTCATCGTGGCCCAGGTGCCGGAGGCGATCGAAGATCCGGTCTGATCGAGGTCTCCGCCGACCAGGCCGAGCGGCTGCGTGGGCAGGCCGCTGCGTTGGGTGCCGGGGAGTTGACCCGAGCCGCCGAGGTGATCGGCACAGGTCTGGTGCAGATGCGTGGTACGACGGCGCCGAGGCTGCACCTGGAGTTGATCTGTGCCCGGGTGCTGCTGCCGAATGCGGACGCTGACGGACGTGGGCTGCACGCCCGCCTCGATCGGTTGGAACGCCGCCTCGACATGCCGGGTGTGCTGCCCGGCCACGGGCATGCCGCCGCGCCGGCTCAGTCCGGTACGCCAGCCGGTTGGGACGATGTGCCCGAAGCCCCAGCGGTGCAGCGCCCAGCGTCCCGACCCGAACCCAGTCAGGTCCGGGCCGACGACCGGTCCGCCGAGCCCGCCGAACAGCGCCCGGCGGCCAGCCAGCGGCCCGCCACCGCGCGTCCAGAACCCGAGCAGCCACCCGCTCGGCGTCCGGAGGCCGCACCCACACCGGCAGCCCAGACCTCGGCGCCGGCCGGGCCGGCTGGGCAGGCCGCACCGGCCGGTCCGGCCACGGCCGACGTTCGTCGGTTGTGGCCGCAGGTGCTCGAGGAGGTCAAGCGCCGCAAGCGCTTCACCCACGCGTTGATCAGCCAGAATGCGCACGTCGTCGAGGTGCGCGGCAAGGAATTGGTGCTCGGGTTCAACAGTCAGGGCACGCTGGAACGCTTCCAGAGTGGCGGTAGCGCCGATGTGCTACGGGACAGCCTGGTCGAGGTGATGGGTGCCGACCTGCTGATCCGGGCTTCGGCGGACGGTGCAGCCAAGGCGGGCCCGCCCGGCCAGCGTCCGGCCGATGCCGGGCCATCCGACCCGCGTCCGGTGGATCGCACCCCGGCTGCGCCTGCCTCCCCGAGCGAACCCGAGCCGGACGATATCGTCGGCGAGGACGATCCGGTGCTGGACGACTCGGGCATCGACACCGCAGAACTGCTGGCCGCCCAGTTGGGTGCCCAGGTGATTGACGAACAGGACCACTGAACCGATCCCGTGACGAAAGGACCGCCCCGGATGTTTCCCGAAGGTATGGACATGAACGCCCTGCTTGCCCAGGCGCAGGCGATGCAGGAGCAGTTGCAGCAGGCCCAGGAAGACTTGGCCAACTCCACGTTCGTCGGCACTGCCGGGGGCGACCTGGTCGAGGCGACCATCACCGGGGCGGGGGAGTTGATCGGCCTGGTGATCCAGCCGGCCGCCGTTGACGTGGACGACCTGGAATCGCTGGCCGACCTGATCATTGCCGCAGTGCGGGACGCCGGCAGCAAGGCCGCCGTCCAGGCCCAGGCGATGATGCCCGACCTCGGCGGATTGGGGATGTGAGGTCGCGTTGTACGAAGGCCCCATCCAGGACCTGATCGATGAACTCGGGCGGTTGCCCGGAGTAGGTCCCAAGAGCGCCCAGCGCATCGCCTTCTGGCTGCTCGAGCAGCCCGTCGAGGACGTCGAGCGGCTCGCGAACGCGCTGATCCAGGTCAAGCAGAAGGTGCACTTCTGCGAGGTCTGCTTCAACGTGACCGATCAGGAGGTGTGCCGGATCTGCCGAGACTCGCGCCGCGATCCGTCCACGATCTGTGTGGTGGAGGAAAGCAAGGACGTGATGGCGATCGAGCGGACGCGGGAGTTTCGCGGGCGCTACCACGTCCTGGGTGGCGCGATCAGCCCGATCGCGGGCCGGGGCCCCGGCGACTTGCGGATTGCCGAACTGGTCCGTCGGTTGTCGGACGACGCGATCACGGAAGTGATCCTGGCGACCAATCCCAACCTGGAGGGGGAGGCCACCGCCACCTACCTGAGCCGGTTGCTCGGGCAGACCCCGGGCATCCAGATCAGCCGGTTGGCGTCCGGTCTGCCGGTGGGCGGCGATCTGGAATACGCCGACGAGGTGACGCTCGGCCGGGCCTTCAGCGGCCGCCGCTACGTCGACTGACGACGCTGCGTCTCGAGCCACTGACGGGAGGCGATGAGTCAGTCGATCGGCTCGCCGCGTTCCTTGCGGGTCACTCCCACGCCGCCCCAGAACCCCAGCCCGTTGATGGTGACCCGCGGATTGTCGGGCGATGGCGTCCGGGTCGGGGTGGCATAGCGCAACTTGTCCCAGCCGAAGCCACCCATGAAACCCACACCCGTGACGTGCACATCCATCTCGGGTGGCACGATCACGTCCACGCCGCCCATGATGCCGATGCAGGTGATGGTGGTCTCGGGGCTGGTGAAGACCGCGTCGCGCAGGTCGATCACTGCGCCACCCCAGAAACCGACTGCGACGTGGTTGGCCGGGACGACCCATCGCCCGACCCGATCCATGCCGCTCATGAACCCCACAGTCAGGCCGGAACCGGTCGCCCCTTCCGGAGCCCACTGCACCGGCAGCGCGTCGTCGTGCTCCGACTTCCAGCTGTCTCGCACCTCCAGTTGTCCCGAGGTGGCATTCGGCGTCGCCATCGGCTCCGCGTAGTAGGAAAGGCCGCCCAGGTCTGACAGCACGTCGTCGAGTTCGTCGGTGAAGGTGGCGGCCAGGCTGATCTGGCTGCGTTCCTGGAACTCGTCGCGTGTGATTCTGCCCTCGCGCCACGCGCGGGTGAGCGATTCGACGGCCTGCTGACGATCAACGTCCGCGGCACGCAGTCGGGGTTGGTTCTGCCATTCATCGGGGGTACTGGGCATACCTCAACTCTAGGCGGCAAGTTTCTTAGCTGAATCGGGGTCTTCACCGATTGAGTTGATCCTGCGAGACCGCTAGAGTGCCTTTGTCGGATGTTCGACCATGAGCCGGTGGCTCGCCCTCTGTCCCCCGTGGAGCGGCGAGCCACCTTTCATTTTGGCTGAGTGGTCGCCCGGGGCCCTTGTCAGACGGCCTGGCAGGTCGGCCAGAAGGCCTCGGTGCTGCGGAAGCTGCCGAGCCCGTCCACCAGGACGGTCAGAGTGGCCGGCTGCAGATCACAGCCACTGGCCACCGAATAGGTGGTCGTGATCGTCATCGTCCCGTTAGCGGCCACCTCGCGCTCGATCTGACCGCTGGTCAGTTCGCGCGTCGCGAATCCGGAATCGATCGTCGCGGTGGCTGTGGTCGACACCGAGCAGGCGACCTGGCTCGTGTTCAGCAGCGTCAACACGGCGGTGACCGACTTGTCGCTGCGGGCCACCGACCAACCCTGCTGCACCAACTGGCCCGGCTCGCAGGCGGTCACCACTGGCGGGTTGGTGGGTGCCGACGGCGACGTGCTGGGCGACGACGGTGAAGTGCTCGGCGACGAAGGCGATGTGCTGGGCGTCGACGGCGACGGCGAACCGGACGGGCTGTCCGATGGTGCCGGCGTCCCGGTTGGCCGGGTCGGTACTGCTGAACTCGGCGGAGGGGCCACCGTCGGCCCGCCCTGCGACATGGTCGGATCCGGCGAGGGCACCGGGGCGGACGTGACCGGAGGAACCGGCGCTGCGCGAGGTCACCGAGGCTGCGGCGGGTAATAGGTGGAGTGGACGCAGGCGCCTGCGTCCACTCCGCTGACGGCGCTGACGTCGGCGCCGTGCCAGTGTCGGGGCCGGAGGTCGATGGGGAGACATCGCTGGGGCTCGACGGCACTGTGCTGGAAGACGAGGGCGACGCTTGGGACGGCGCACTCGTCGGATTGTTCGTGTCGGGTGCGGAGACCGACGCGCTGATGCCCGGCGTGGGCGGTTCCGACATGTCGCGGTCGTTGTTGACCGCAATGGCGAAGGCGGTGACCGCTGCCGCGACCACGACGGTCGCCGCGGCGATGGTCAGGTTCCGGACCTTGGCGACGTGTGCCTGGGCGCCCTGGATGGCACCGGCGGCCAGCCCTGCGGTGAACGCGCTGGGCTGCGGCGGGGTATCCCGCAGGTTCTGGAGGTCTTTGAAGTCCATGGCTCAGTCCTCCACAGCCAGACGACGTGGGGACGCGGCTTGCGGGACGCGGTGCGTTGCGGTGCCCTGGTCACCCATCCGGGGACGGGCGGCCGTGGTGCCGACTTCGGGTTCGAGTTCGACCCGCATCTTGGCCAGGGCCCGATGCGCGGTCAACCGGACCCAGGATTCCTGGCGGGCCAACTGCTGAGCGACCTCGGCGGCCGGCAGGTCATCGATGTAGCGGCCAATGACCACGGCGCGTTCCAGTGGGTTCAACACGGCGAGGCCTTGGGCGACCTGGATCTCCATGTCGATGCTCGGCCACGGGTCGACGGTGCTGGGCACCTCGATCTCCGAGGGAGCCTCATGGAAGGAGCGCTTGCGGGTGCGGCTGAGGAAGTGGTTGGTGAGCACCGTCTGCAGGTAGGCCGCCGGATTCTCCGCGGCCTTGACCTGACGCCACTTCGTCAGGGCGGTCACGACGGTCTCCTGGACCAGGTCTTCTGCGAGGTGCCAATCGTGGCTGAGCAACAGGGCACGACGGAATAGCGCGGGCGTCTGGGATTCGACGAGCGCGGTGAAACCGTCCGGCGCCGCCATGCGCCTCCTTCTCCCAGCCGGATTGCGGCAGGACTGTCCACATTGATGGCTGTAAGGCACGTAGTGGACATGTCCTCCCCCAATCCTACTGAGTCACCACGACTAGGTGCAGACTCTGCTTTGCCTCGTCCCTGCGGCTAAGTCCCGTGCCCCACCCCCCGGAAAGGGCACGGGACCAATCACCGCAAGGTGCTGACGGATGACCCCCGCCATCCGCCAGCAGCCGACCTCGACACCACCCATCCAGTGAGTGCCATCTCGGCCGAGGCTCTGCGACACTTCGAATCCACCCACCCCCCAGCGGTGGAACTCGTGGTCGTCTGCCCTACTTGACCGACGCCGTGGGCGGGGGGGGTTCGTTACATCCGTTTCCAAACTTCTTTGATTTTCTTTCCGAACGGCCCGCCGCCTACACTGGTAGCCGCTGCTGCAAGGCCGTGATGGGGCCATCACCCCGGAGCCGTCGGAAGAACAGTCGCCTGCGTCCTGCCTCGTCAGGACGGGTCGACCCACTAGACCCGACCGCAGGGCGCAACGAAGTGGGGACGCATGGCGTCCCAACAGGGGTGGTACCGCGGTTGCCCGGCGAGGGTGATCGTCCCTTGGGATCGACGACGAGACAAGGGAACCACCGATGACCGATACCTCGCAGCAGGGCGCCGCCGGCTACCGAGCCGTGCCCGTGCAACTCGACCTGGCCGCGATGGATCACGACGTGCTGGCCCGCTGGGAGGCCGACGACACCTTCCACCGCAGTTGGGCTGCCTCAGCCGATGGCGAGCCGTGGACCTTCTTCGAGGGACCGCCGACTGCCAATGGGCATCCCGGCACCCACCACATCGAGGCCCGGGTCTTCAAGGACATCTTCCCCAGGTTCAAGACGATGCAGGGCCGTCGCGTGGACCGCAAGGCGGGCTGGGACTGCCACGGCCTGCCGGTGGAACTGGCCGTCGAGGCCGAGCTGGGCATCGACAACAAGGCCGAGATCGAGACCTTCGGCATCGCAGCCTTCAATCAGATGTGCCGCACCTCCGTGTCGCGCTACGTCGGCGAGTTCGCCGAACTGACCAACCGGATGGGCTACTGGGTCAACCTGGACGAGGCCTACTGGACGATGGATCCCGCCTACGTCGAGTCGGAGTGGTGGGCACTGAAGAAGATCTTCGACGCCGGCCTGCTGGTCGAGGACTACCGGGTGGCGCCGTACTGTCCGCGCGACGAAACCGCGCTCAGCGACCACGAGGTTTCACAGGGTTACCAGGACGTCGTCGACCCGTCGGTCTACGTCCGGTTCCCGCTCACCAGCGGACCGTGGGCCGGTGCCTCGCTGCTGGTCTGGACGACGACCCCGTGGACGCTGGTCAGCAATACCGCCGTTGCGGTGAACCCCGAAGTCAACTACGTGCGAGCGACCAGTGGCAGCGAGCAACTGGTGGTCGCCGAGCCGCTGTTCGACGCGGTGCTGGGCGGCATCACCGATGCCGACGGTGATCGCGTGT
>JAXGOU010000030.1:0-23534 GCA_040767325.1 Brooklawnia sp.
ACCCGGATACCGGTGATCTGCTCGCGGACCACCTGGTTGAGCGTGTCGATCTTGCGCTGGTTGGCCTGGAAGAGCGGGGTCATCCGCCAGACCAGGACGCCGATGACGCCACCCAGCAGCACGACCGCGACCAGGATCAGCCAGCTCAGCATCCGGTCCTCGCGCAGCGCCATGATGACGCCGCCGACCATGGTGATCGGCGCCGAAACCATCATGATGCAGGTCATCAGCACCAACATCTGCACTTGCTGGACGTCGTTGGTGGTTCGGGTGATGAGGCTGGGCGCCCCGAACCGGTTGACCTCGCGCGTGCTGAACGACAGCGTCCTGGTGAAGACTGCCGAGCGCACGTCGCGTCCGAAACTCATGGCGGCCTTCGCGCCGAAGTAGACCGCGATCACCTGGCCGATGGCCTGCACCAGCGCCACCGCCAGCATGATCGCGCCATGGCGCCAGATGTAGTCGGTGTCGCCCTTGGCCACGCCATTGTCGATGATCTGGGCGTTCAGCGTGGGCAGCGTCAGCGAGGCCGCAGTGGCGATCAACTGGCAGACCAGGACGCCGGCCAGCAGCCCGTAGTAGGGCCTGATGTAGCGATTGATGAGCTTGACGAGCATGTCAGTCCTTGATGATTCCGTGGACGACGACCTCGGCCAGTTCGCGGGGATCGGTGAACTGGTGGTCGGACAGGTAGGGGTGGTTCGCCGAGAAGGCGAGCGATCGAACCAGGGACGCGACCTGCTCGAGCGGCAGCCGCAGGTCGTCGGCCCATGGGGTGAGTGAGTCGGCGATGGCGCCGCGCAACTTGGTGATGCGATCCTGGTGGGCCACCGAACCATGGCCGACGCGCGGCGGTTGGTTGTCTGCGGCTTCCGAGGACGGCATCCCATGGACGGCCGCCAGCACGGCGGAGGTGTTGTCGATTTGGCCGCGCAGCAGTTCGAACAGGCCGGTCAAGTGGATGACCAGGTCGGGCTGGGCCGGTAGCGCATGGATCGCGGCGCACGGCGCCGCCGGGTCGAGGGCGTCCTCGATGACCGCGACCAACAGGTCCTGCTTGGTGGCGAAGACCCGGAAGATGGTGCCCTCGGCGATGCCAGCTGCATCGGCCACCTGCTTGGTGGTGAACTGGGCGCCATTCGCGATCAACAGCGGACGCGCCGCAGCGATGATGGTCTGTCGCCGTTCGTCCGGCGGCATGGGGCTGGCTCTGCGCACGATCGGCGAGCGTACCTGAGTGAGTGCTCACTCACAAGTCAGCTTGGAGGCGGCGACCTCCCGGGGATCAGGACGGTATCGTGAGGCGCAGGGCCGCAACTGGGAGGCGAGGTCAGATGAGGGTTCTGGTCACCGGCGGAGCCGGCTACATCGGTTCGCACACCGTCGTCGAACTGCAGAACCAGGGCGAAGACGTCCTGGTCATCGATGACCTGTCGAACTCGTCGGCCGAGGCGCTGCACCGCGTGGCTGAGTTGACGGGACGCGAACCCGGCTTCCTCCAGGCGAATGTGCGCGATGAAGTCGCACTCAACAAGGCCTTCGAGACATTCCAGCCGGACGCGGTGATCCACTTCGCCGGTTGGAAGGCGGTGGGGGAGTCGACCGAGATCCCGCTCACCTATTACCGGGAGAACCTCGGCTCGACGATCACGCTGCTGGAGGCGATGGCCGCCCACGGCTGCAAGCGGTTCGTCTTCTCGTCGTCGGCGACCGTCTACGGCGAGGGCACTCCGCCGTTCACCGAGGACATGCCCACCGGCGCGACCAACCCCTACGGCTGGACCAAGCTGATGATCGAGCAGATCCTGGCCGATGCCTGCGCTGCCGATCCCGAGTTGGCGGTCGCCGTGTTGCGCTACTTCAACCCGATCGGGGCGCACCCGTCCGGGCGGATCGGCGAGGATCCGAAGGGCATCCCGAACAACCTGCTGCCGTTCGTCGCCCAGGTGGCAGCCGGTCGCCGTGAACTGGTGAACGTCTTCGGCGACGACTACGACACCGTCGACGGCACCGGGATGCGGGACTACATCCACGTGGTCGACCTGGCGGGCGGCCACCTCGCTGCCCTGCGGGCCATCTCGGACGCCCCCGGCTGGCACGTCTGGAACCTGGGCACCGGGCGTCCGGTCTCGGTGCTGCAGGTGATCAAGGCGTTCGAGCAGGCCTCCGGCGTCCCGATCCCGTACCGGATGGCTCCCCGGCGTCCCGGTGATGTGGCCAGTTCGTACGCCGACCCGAGCAAGGCTGCGTCCGAACTCGGCTGGACGGCGGAACGCTCGGTCGAGGACGCCTGCCGCGACACCTACCGCTGGCAGTCGAACAACCCGGACGGTTATCGCACCACCCAGTCCTGACCGGCTGCCGCGCGGCGCAAGCCGTGCCAGACTTTGATGGACCGACCATCTAGGGAGCTGGATCATGAAACTCTATTCGTCCGCGTACAACGTCTGGCCTGCCGATGATCAGGGCCGTGAGGCCTTCATGACCGGGCTGATGCAGCGCGATTGGCTGGGCGGACTCGAACTCGGCTATGCGGATTCGCTGGAGTGGCCGGTAGCGACGCCGGACGACCTGTCCGCGATCGTCACCGGTGTTCCCGGCACCACGGGCCACAACGCGAAGGACCCCGACTTCGGGCTCGGCTCCCCGGACGAGGCCGGCCGTCAGCGCGCCATGGAATGGCTGCGCGGCGAGGCCGCCACGGTTGCCCGGCTGGTCGCTGACGGCCACCCGATCCGTGCGGTCCAGATCCATTCCGCGCCCACCGGCAAGTCGGACGCGAACATCTTCGCCGAGTCGCTGCTCGAAGCGGCGACCTGGGACTGGGGCGGCGTCGAGTTGTGGGTCGAGCACTGTGACGCGCACGTCGAGGGCCAGAAGCCGGAGAAGGGCTACCTCACCCTCGACCAGGAGATCGCGGTGCTGAACCGGGTGGCGGCCGCTGTCCCGGACGTGGCCTGGGGCCTGGTGATCAACTGGGCGCGCAGCGCAATCGAGGGCCGCTCGGCGGACACCGCGTTGGAGCACATCAAGCAGGCCGCCGCGTCCGGCTGGTTGCGTCATGTTGGCTTCTCCAGCGCCGGCGACCTGGAATCCCCGTGGGGCGGCGCCTGGGCCGACCAGCACCTGCCGCTGGCGGGCACCAGCGTGGCGCCTGAGGGTTCGCTGCTCGGCGCCGACGAGGTGGCCGCCGCCATCGAGGCCGCCGGCGACGTCAGCTTCGGGCTCAAGATCGCCCTGCGTCCCAAGGACCAGACCGCCGAGGAGAAGTTGGCCGGCCTGGACGAGAACGCCGCCCTGATCCTCGGAGCCCGGGGGTAGCCGATGTCGGGCCTGGTGCTGCTGGTCTTCGTCGCGATCGCCTTCATCATCGTCGGCGTGGTGCTGGCCGTGGCGTTCGCGGTGGGCAGGTCCCGCAGTTCCACGGCGCCGGATGCCGTGCAGTCGGCGCTGGTGAGCGTGGTCGGCGTCCGGGAGATCACCGTCGGTGACCGCACCCAGCACTGGGTCGGTCTGCGGTTCACCGACGGGCACGAGCGCGAGTTCCTCGCCACCGCCAGCCAGGCGCGGGTGATCGTCCGTGGTCAATCCGGGACGGCGCACTTCGCGGGTGACCGGCTGACCGGGTGGGTGCCCGAGATCGGTGGCATCCAGGACAGCCATCGCAGCGAGTAGTTCGGCGTCCGGACGGGTAACCACCGCGTCCAGACGGCTGGTGCGCCCTGATTTCGTGGCAGTGACACGCGTCCGGAGGCACGGAAAGCGGTTGCTTCGGCGTGTCAGTGCGCCCGATTCAGGGCGCTGACGCGAGATGCCGCCCCCGCGCGCGACGGCTAGTCTGTACGGCGTGAGCGACCAGCAGACCGAACCGACCGCCGCGGCCCTCGAGGCCGAGATCTCTGAACAGCAGCAGATCCGCCGCGAGAAGCGGGCCCGCATGGTGGGCAGTGGACGCGAGCCGTACCCGGTCGACATGGCGCGCACCCATACGCTGGCGCAGGTCCGGGCAGGTTGGCCCGATCTGGAAGCCGGCCAGGAGACCGACGATGTCGTCGAGATCGGCGGACGCGTCGTCCTGCTGCGCAACACCGGCAAGCTCTGCTTCGCGACCCTGCAGGACGGCTTCGACCAGGCATCGAACGGCGAACGACTGCAGGTGATGGTCTCGCTGGCCGAGGTGGGCGAGCGGTCGCTCACCGACTGGAAGGCCGACGTCGACCTGGGCGACTTCATCTGGGTGCGCGGACGCGTCATCTGCTCCAAGCGCGGTGAGCTTTCCGTGCTCGCCACCGACTGGCAGATCGCCAGCAAGGCGCTGCGCCCGCTGCCCACCCTGCACAAGCAACTCTCCGAGGAGGCGCGCGTCCGGCAGCGCTACGCCGACCTGATCGTGCGGCCCGAGGCCCGCGAGATGGTGCGGCTGCGCTCGGCGATCACCAAGTCGCTGCGCACCACCCTGGACAACGCCGGCTTCGTCGAGGTCGAGACGCCCACCCTGCAGTTGATCCACGGCGGCGCGGCGGCGCGTCCGTTCAACACCCACCTGAACGCCTTCGACATCGACATGACGCTGCGAATCGCGCTGGAGTTGTTCCTGAAGCGGGCCATGGTTGGCGGCGCGGACAGCGTCTACGAGATCGGACGCATCTTCCGCAACGAGGGCATCGACTCCACGCATTCGGCCGAGTTCACCATGCTGGAGGCCTACCAGTCCTGGGGCGACCACAAGACGATCGCCGAACTCACCCGAAAGATGATCATGGACGCCGCCGATGTGGTGGGCATCCACCAGATCGAGCGCGCCGACGGCCGGGTGATCGACCTGGACGCCGAATGGACCTGGCTCAGCATCTACCCCGCGGTGAGCGAGGCGCTCGGCGAGCAGGTGGACGTCGACACGCCGGTCGAGACGCTGCGCGGTTACGCGGACGCCCGCGAGGTCGACTACGACCCGAAGTGGGGCAACGGCAAGATGGTCATGGAGCTCTACGAGCACCTGGTCGAGCCGGACCTGATCAACCCCACCTTCGTCTGCGACTTCCCCGAGGTGGCCCAACCGTTGGCTCGGCGGCATCGCAGCAAGCCCGGCCTGATCGAGGCGTGGGACCTGATCATCGGCGGCGTCGAGCGGGCGACCGGCTTCAACGAGATGATCGACCCGATCGTGCAGCGCGAGATCCTCACCCAGCAGTCGTTGGCCGCTGCCGCTGGCGACCCCGAGGCGATGCAGTTGGACGAGGACTTCTTGGCCGCCCTCGAGCAGGGCGCACCGCCGATGGGCGGCATGGGCATGGGCGTCGACCGGCTGATTATGCTGTTCACCGACGCCGGTATCCGCGAGACCATCCTCTTCCCCTTGCTGCGTCCACATAGCTGAGCCGGGTCAACCGCAGCCGAACTCGGCATCCCGCCTTCCGGGAGCCGCATTTTGCCCTGAAAGGGCCGAGTTGCCTGCGTGATGCATCTCGTCGGCGCCTGCGCCGCTCCGATAGACTCGGGGCAACCCATTAGTCGTGAGGGAGACCCTTTTGATCCAGCTGCTCTGCGTCCACGCAGCGGCAGCTGTGCTGGCCCCCTTGCTTTTCCGCTGGCTCGGACGCAGGGCGTTCGGCCTGCTCGCCCTGGTGCCGGCCGCAGCGGCGGTGTGGGCAATCGCCAATTCGCGGGCCGTACATGCCGGGTGGTTCCCCGAGCAGCGGGTCTCCTGGGTGCCCGAACTGGGCCTGAACCTGGCGTTCCGCCTCGACGTGCTGAGCTGGCTGATGGTGCTGATCGTTGGCGGCGTCGGCGCGCTGATCCTGGTCTACTGCTGGGGCTACTTCGGACGCCAGGCCAGCAACCTCGGCCGCTTCGGCGGGGTCTTCATCGCCTTCGCCGGCGCCATGTTCGGCCTGGTCACCGCAGACAACACGGTGCTGATCTACCTCTTCTGGGAACTGACCACCGTCTTCAGCTTCCTGCTGATCGGCCACTACCACGAACGCCAGCCATCCCGGATGGCCGCAATGCAGGCGATCGTGGTGACCACCTTCGGCGGCCTGGCCATGCTGGTCGGCATCGTGATCCTCGGGGTGGCCCCCGGCGGTTCCTTCCGGCTGTCCGAACTGATCCAGGCGGCAGCCGCCGGGACGCTGGGTGTGGACGCGCATCCGGCCCTAATCCCGACCGCGGTGGCGCTGGTGCTGCTCGGGGCGCTCACCAAGTCCGCGCAGATCCCGTTCCACTTCTGGTTACCGGCGGCGATGGCCGCGCCAACCCCGGTCTCCGGCTACCTACACGCGGCAGCGATGGTGAAGGCCGGGGTCTACCTGGTGGCCCGGATGGCACCCGGCTTCGAGCACGTCGCGCTGTGGCAGCCCACCGTCGTGACCATCGGCCTGGCCACCATGATCCTCGGCGGCTACCGGGCGATGCGCCAGTTCGACCTCAAGCTGCTGCTGGCGTTTGGCACCGTCTCCCAACTCGGCTTCATCCTGGTGCTGGTCGGCCACGGAGACCGGGCGGTGGCGCTGGCCGGCCTGGCGATGCTCACCGCGCACGCCATGTTCAAGGCCTCCCTCTTCCTGACAGTCGGTGCGATCGACCACGAACTGGGGACGCGCGATCTGCGCGAACTGTCCGGCGTCGGACGCGCCCTGCCCGGCATGACGGTGGCGGCCACGCTGGCCGGCGCGTCCATGGCCGGCCTGCCGCCGCTGCTCGGCTACGTGGGCAAGGAAGCCGCGCTGCACGCCCTGGTGGTCACCGAGGACTGGCTGGGGCTGGTCGCAGTGATCCTCGGCTCGGCCCTCACCATGGCCTACACACTGCGGTTCTGGTGGGGCGCGTTCGCAACCAAGCGTGGGGTGGAGCCGGTCAGCAGCGAGCACCGGCTCGACCTGCGCCTGATCGGCCCGATCGCGGTGCTCGCGCTCGGCGGGCTGGTTGGTGGTCTGCTGCCGGGCTTCATGGAGCGCCTGCTGGCCCCGCACGCCGACTCCTACCCGGGTGAGGCCGGCCACCTCACCTTGTGGGGCGGCTTCGGGATCCCGATCGCCGCCACCGCGTTGATCATCAGCGCCGGCGTGCTGCTGTTCGTCTGGCGGGTACCGGTGGCCCGCCTCCAGGCCCGCTTCCAGGCGCCCAGCGCGGACGGTGCCTACCGGCGCATCATCCGGATCGTCAACACCTTCTCGGCGGACCTGACCGCCTTCGTCCAGACCGGTTCGTTGCCTGCCTACCTCAGCGTGATGCTGCTGACGATGGTCGGGGCGCTCGTGCTGGTCGTCGTCTTCGGAGCCACGCCACAACTGGGCGACCTGCGGTGGTGGGACACACCGCTGCAGGCGGCGATCGTGGTGCTGGCCTGTGTCGCCACGGTTCTGGTGGTGCGCTCGCGCCGGCGGATGAAGGCCGTGCTCTTGATGGCCTTCGTCGGCTACGCCACCGCAGTGCTCTTCGCCCTGCAAGGCGCTCCCGATCTGGCGCTCACCCAGGCCCTGGTCGAGACGGTGACGCTGGTGGGCTTCGTCCTGGTGCTGCGCCGGCTGCCACCGTACTTCTCCAACCGGCCGTATATGTCGTCGCGGGTGCGCCGGGTGGTGATCGGCGCAGTGGTCGGCACCGTCGTGGCCGTGCTCGGCTGGATCGCAGCCTCGGCCCGGATCCATCCGCCAGTGACCATCGATTACCCCGAAGAGGTGCTCAACTTCGGTTACGGCCGCAATATCGTCAACGTCACCCTGGTGGACACCCGAGCCTGGGACACCCTGGGCGAGATCTCCGTGCTGCTGGCGGCCGCGACCGGCGTCGCGTCCCTGGTCTTCATCCGCGACCGGGCATACATGGGCGACCTCAAGGGCGCCATCGCGTCCGCACTGGCCAACAAGCCGGTGTGGGCCATGCGCCTGGAGCCGCGACTGGCCGCCGAGGCCTTCGTGGCCAGAGGCAACCTGAAGCCGGAGCAGTCGCCGCTGCGTCCCGAGCGACGCGGCATCACCTGGCTGCCCGGGGTGGCCACGCTGTCGCCGGTGCGTCGCTCACTGGTCTTCGAGATCGGTGCCCGGCTGGTCTTCCACCCGCTGATCATCTTCTCGATCTTCCTGCTCTTCTCCGGCCACAACAATCCGGGCGGCGGTTTCGCCGGCGGCATGCTGGCGGGCATCTCGCTGGTGATCCGCTACCTGGCCGGTGGACGCTATGAGCTCGCGCTGGCCACCCGGGTGCGGCCCGGTACCCTGCTGGGGCTGGGCATGTTCACCGCCACCACGGCTGCCATCATCCCGGTCTTCCTGGGCGGCACCATCCTGCAAACCACCGTCTTCGACCTGGTGCTGCCGATCTTCAACGAGGTGCACCTGGCCACCGCGCTCTTCTTCGATATCGGCGTCTACCTGATCGTGGTCGGCCTGGTGCTCGACATCCTGACCAGCCTCGGCGCCGAGGTCGATCGGCAGTCCGAGGCCGAGGGTGATACCGCTCCCGAAATCGCCCCGGACGACTCGCGGGCCACCGCCGATGACGTCCAGGTCGGCGAGGACTTGCGTCAGGAACCGGTCGAGGAGGTGGCGCGATGATCGAAGTGGCGCCCTCCCTCGCACTGCTGGTGCTGGTGGCGTTCCTCGTCGGTGCCGGCGTGGTTCTGATCCTCGAGCGTTCGCTGAGCCGGATCGTCATCGGCTCCAGCCTGATCACCTACGGCGTCAACGTGCTGGTGCTGATGGCCGGTGGACGCGCCGGCGGCCCGCCGATCCTCGGGCTGTCCGAGGTCAGTGAGATGAGCGACCCGCTGCCGCAGGCGATGGTGCTGACCGCCATCGTCATCGGCCTGGCGTTGACCGCCTTCATGCTGGCGATGTCGTACCGCACCTGGCAGTTGAATGGCAACGACGAGGTGCAGGACGACCGCGAGGACCGCCGTATCGCCCTGGCTGCCGCTCGGGACGCAGTGGCCGCCCGCGTCACCGACGACTCCGGGGCCACCCTCGACGAGCAGGCAGCCAGCGTCTTCGACGAGACCGAGGACGAGCCCGAGGCCGTGGGCCCGGACGCCACAACGCCGGGGGGTGCCCGATGAACCCCGACGACTGGTCCTGGGTGCTCGGCATCCCGGTGCTGCTGCCGTTCGCCGGCGCAGCGGTCACCCTGGTCATCGCCCGGCACCACCTCGCCCAGCGGATCGTCTCGTTGGTCGCGCTCGGCGTGGTGCAACTGACCGCCATCTTCATCGGCTACCTCAGCCTGTCCGGCCCGCTCACCCTGGACGTCGGCGGCTGGTCGGCACCGGTCGGCATCACCCTGGTCGCCGACCGGCTGAGCGCCGTGATGCTGATGGTCTCGGTCTTCGTGACGCTCTGCGTCCTGATCTACTCGTTCACCCAGGACCTGTCCGAGAGTCAACGCCTGCCGATCGCCGTCTTCCAGCCGACCTTCCTGATCCTGTCGGCGGGGGTCTCCAACGCCTTCCTGACCGGCGACCTGTTCAACCTGTACGTCGGCTTCGAGATCCTGCTGGTCTCCAGTTTCGTCCTGATCACCCTGGGTGGCACCCGCGACCGGATGCGCTCGGGCGCGGTCTACGTGGTGGTCTCGGTGGTCAGTTCGGCGATCTTCCTGGTCGCGTTGGCCATGGTCTACGCAGCGGTCGGCACAGTGAACATGGCGCAGATCGCGCTGCGGATGCCGGAGATCGACCACGGCACCGCCCAACTCATCCAGACCATGCTGCTGGTCGCCTTCGGCGTCAAGGCCGCCGTCTTCCCGCTGTCGGCCTGGCTGCCCGACTCCTACCCGACTGCTCCCGCCCCGGTCACCGCCGTCTTCGCCGGCCTGCTGACCAAGGTTGGCATCTACGCCATCATCCGCACCCAGGCGACCCTGTTCTCCGATTCCGAACTCAACGGTGCGCTGCAGGTGGTGGGGCTGGCCACCATGGTGGTCGGCATCCTCGGCGCAGTCGCGCAGGACGACATCAAGCGTCTGCTCTCGTTCACCCTGGTCAGCCACATCGGCTTCATGCTCTGGGGTGTCGGCAACGGCAGCGCCGACGGGCTGACCGCAGCGATCTTCTACACCGCGCACCACATCATCGTGCAGACCGCGCTCTTCCTGGTCTCGGGCCTGATGGAGCGGGTGGGCGGCTCCACCTCGCTGGTCAAACTGGGCTCGCTGTTGAAGGCCTGGCCCTTGCTCGGTGCCCTCTACCTGCTGCCGGCGCTGAACCTGGCCGGCGTGCCGCCGATGTCGGGCTTCCTCGGCAAGTTGGGACTGATCACCGCCTCTGCCGCCAGCGGCCGGCCGCTCGACTGGACGCTGATCGCCGGCGGCATCGTCACCTCGCTGCTCACCCTGTACGCGCTGCTGCGCGGCTGGAGCATGGCCTTCTGGCAGGCCAGCGAGGAGGAGGAACCGAAGGCCGATGGCGTCCCGATCACCATGACGCTGGCCACCAGCGCCCTGGTGGTGACCTCGCTGATGCTGACCGTGCTGGCCGGTCCGATCTACCAGTACGCGCGCGGCGGGGCGACCGAATTGCGCGCCCAGGTGCCGTACGTCCTGGCGGTGCTGCCAGACGCGCAGCGCGGCACCGGTGAGTCGCACAACGAGGACGAGGAACCGCTGCCGGCCACGCCCGCGCCGTCGGCACCGATTCCGACGCCCGGACGAGGTGGTGGCTGATGGGTGCCCGGTCAGCGACCTCGCTGTGGCGCCGCTCGGTATCGCCACTGGGCACCGTGCTGCTGGCCAGCATGTGGGTGCTGCTGTGGGGTGACCTGAGCTGGGGCAATGTCGTCGCCGGCCTCGCGCTCGGCGTGGCGGTCACTTGGCTGTTGCCGGTACCGCGTGGCCCGAAGCGGCGGTTGACCGTCCGGCCATGGCCGCTGGCCCGGTTGATGCTGCTCTTCGCCTGGGATGTCGTGCTCGCCGCCAGCCACATCGTGTGGGTGATCCTGCGTGGCAAGGTGCCGTGTGAGGCAATCATCCGCGTGCAAACCCGAGCCCATTCGGACGGCTTCCTCACCGCCACCGCCGGGTTCACCGCACTGGTGCCCGGGTCGATCGTGATCGATGCGCACCGGCTGACCGGCACGCTCTACGTCCATGTCTTCGATGTCGGGGAGGGCGAGGAGGCACTGGAGGAGGCCCACCGGCGCGTCCTGGAACAGGAGGAACGCATCCTGCGCGCCCTGGCCAGCGACGACGAGTTGGCCGACGCCGGCTACCGTCCGGGCGGGTCGATGAAGGCGGGCCGGCTGACCGAGGCCGAGATCGCCGAGCACGAAGCCCGCGTCCGAGAACGCCAGCAGGCGGTGAAGCCGACATGATCTGGATTCTGTATGCCTGTCTGGCCTGCCTGGTCGTCGCGATGGGGCTGGTACTGATCCGCCTGCAGCGGGGGCCGACGAACCTGGACCGGGCGGTGGCGCTGGACGTCATCACGTCGGCCTGCGTGGGCATCCTGGTGGTCGTGATGGCGCTGACCGGACGCATCGACCTGCTGCCGCTGCTGGTCGTGCTGACTTCGGTCGGTTTCATCGGCGCCACCGTGATCGCCCGCTTCTCGCAGATCGAGTCGATCAGCGAACGCCGTATCCTCACCCCCGAAGAGGCGGCCAGCGAACCCGAACCCGAGTTCGACGACTCCGACGCGCCGCTCCACCCCGACTTCGACGAGATCATCGACGAGGCGCTGGTCATCCCACCGGGCGGCGATGCCGAGGCAGGTGATCGCCCGTGATCGAGTTCCTGCAATGGATCGGCCTGATCCTGATCGCGGCAGGTGCGCTGCTGACGCTGATCACCGGCGTCGGCATGCTGCGGCTGGACAGCCTGTTCGCCCGAATGCACGCCGCGACCAAGCCCCAGGTGCTGGGGCTGGTGCTGATGTGTCTCGGGTTGGCGTTCCTTGTGCAGCGGCCGCGGGTGGCCGCCACACTGGTCTTGGTGGTGGCCATGCAGTTGGTGGTGGCACCGATCTCGGCGCACATGCTGGGGCGCGCCGTCTACCGGCTGAAGCAGACGAACACCAAGGTCATCGCGGTTGACGAGTATGCCGAGGATCTTGATCGGGCAGTGCGCCGGCTCGCCGAGCCCACCGACGATGCACCGGGGTCGACGGAGCAGCGGGACCCCGGACGATCAGGCTGAGGCGGGCTACTTCCAGAGGGTGGCGATACCGAACGCCGCAGCGATCAGGCCGATGCCGATCAGGTAGTTCCAGTTCTGCAGGTCGCGCATCAGCGGGACGCTGTTGCCGGCCACGTAGAAGACCAGCAGCCAGATGCCGCCGAGCAGGCCAACCGGGACGAAAACCCACGGCACCCAGTCGCGGGTGCCCACCAGCAGCTTCGCCTGGGACTGCGTCTTCTTGTCGGACGCCTGCACCTTGCGCTTGGCCACCTTCTTCTCGGCGGCCTCCTTGCGGACCTTCGACTCGGGCACTGCGTCTGCTCCCTTGGTAGTCGTGCGGGGCACGAATCCTTCACCTGCGGCCGGTGGCCACCTGTCAAGTATGGCTGGTCAGGGCGGCTGGCCCCAATTCGACCCGGCTGACGGGCGGGTACGCTGGGCACCATGGCAGCCCCGGACGAGGTCGAGCGCCCCGCGGCGGCCGCCCGGGCGGCTCGCGCGGCGGACGATGGCGACCTGCCCGCCGGCTCCGTTGCCGGGCACTCCACCGAAACCGCCGAAACCCCACGCCGTGGCCGGATCAGCACGCTGCTGGTCGGCCTGCTGGCGGGGGTGCTGATCGGGGCGACCGCCATCACGGCAGCGGGCGATGACCTGCGTCCCGATCGGACCAGCGACCTGGCCGAACTGGTCGCCCAGGCCGAGGCACGCAACCAGGAACTGGCCGACCAGGCAGCCGAACTGCGGGCCGAGAACGACGCGCTGGTCGCCGCCCAGGGCGGGTCGACCACCAGCGCGGTACCCGACCAGGCCGCCGAGGCCCAGGCTGCGGGACTGGCGGCTGTGCATGGCCCCGCCGTCCGGGTGACCCTCACCGACGCCCCGGTGGACTTCGCTCCGCCCGGGGTCAACGGTGACCTATTGGTGGTCCACGAGCAGGACATCCAGCAGGTGGTCAACGCGCTGTGGGCGGCTGGTGCCGAGGCGATGACCATCCAGGGCCAGCGGGTCATCTCGACCACCGCGGTGAAGTGCGTCGGAAACACCGTGGTGCTGCATGGCGTGCCCTACGCACCGCCCTACGTGATCACCGCGATCGGCGACATCCAGCGCCTGGAGCAGGGTCTGGCCGAGGACGAGGGCGTCCAGATCTACCGGCAGTACGCCAGGCGTACCAACTCGGCTACCAGCAGCAGCGGATCGACGACGTCACGATGCCCGCCTACGCCGGTCCGCTACCGCAGCGGGCCAGCGCCGACGAGACCCCCTGAGCCGGGGGCGCGTTCGCTCCGCAGGCGCCAGCGGGCCCAGTCGATCGGATCGGCGAGAATGGGACGCATGGTTCGCGTCCTGGTCGTCGACAACTACGACTCCTTCGTCTACAACGTCGTGCACTACCTGGCGCAGATCGGTGCCGACGTGACCGTCTGGCGCAATGACGACCAACGTTTCGCCACCCCTGATTGGTGGCAGGACTTCGACGGCATCCTGCTGTCGCCCGGCCCCGGCACACCCGAAGAGGCTGGGGTCTGCATCGACGTGGTTCGCGAGGTCGGCGGCAAGCGGCCGATCTTCGGCATCTGCCTGGGCCTGCAGGCGATCGGCGTGGCCTTCGGTGCGACCGTGGGACGCGCACCCGAACTGCTGCACGGTAAGACCTCGCCGGTGCACCACGACGGCCGAGGGGTCTTCGCCGGCCTACCCAACCCGTTCACCGCGACCCGGTACCACTCCCTGGCGATCGACCCCAGCACCCTGCCGGACGAGGTCGAGGTCAGTGCACGCACCGAATCCGGCGTGATCATGGCGGCCCGGCATCGCGACCTGGCCATCGAGGCCGTCCAGTTCCATCCCGAGTCCGTGCTCACCGAGGGTGGCTACCAGTTGCTCGCCAACTGGTTGGCAGCCTGTGGCGACCCGGACGCGCCGTCGCGCGCAGCGGGCCTGTCGCCGCTGGTGGTACCCGGCGCCGCGAGCCGCGGCTGAGCCCGCGACTGTCAGCCGGCCGCCGTGGTGGTCGCCGGTGGGCTGGGATTCGTCGAGGCCGTGGTGGGCGGCGGCGCAGCCGTGGTCGATGGCGGAGGCGGCGGTTCGGTGTAGGCGCCGATGGTCAGTTGCACGCCCTGGTCCTTGTTCGCCGTGCTGCCCGCGGTTGGGAACTGCACCTGGACCAACCCGGCCTGGGCCGGATCGGTCACCTCTGCGGTGACGATTACCGCGTCGGCGACGAAGCCGTGCGCGACCAGCAGCGCCCGGGCGTCCGCCTCGGTCATCCCGACGGTGTCGGGCACCATGGCCTTGCCGGTGGCGTAGTAGAGCGTGATCTTGTCGTTCTTGCTGATCGGGGCGCTCGGCTCCGGCCAGGTGCGTACCACCTGGTTGGTCACGGCGTCCGGTGGCTCCTGGTCGAGCGGCAGGGCTTCCTCGGTGATCTGGGTGAGGCCGGCCTCGGTGAGCAGTCGCCGCGCGTCGTCGCGCGTCATGCCGCGGACGTCGGGCATCGTCGATCGGCCGGTCGCCACATAGAGCGTGACCTGCTGGTCGGTGCCGAGTTCTGAGCCCTCATCGGGCACCACCCGAACCACCTGGCCAGCCTTCGCGTCCAGTGCGTCGAGGTCGGCCGGCGCTGGCAGTGGTTCCACCTTGGTGAAGCCGGCCTCCTTGAGCAGCGCTATCGCCTCGTCCTGCTGTTTACCGACCAGCCCGGTCGGGATGGTCGACACCGGCGGCCCATCGTTGATGGTGATCGTCACCGTGCTGCCGACCAGGGTGGTGCTGCCGCCGGGCGGGTCCTGTTCGATCACGGTGCCCTTGCCGGCAGCCGGGCCTGGGACGCGTTCAACGCGCGGGTTGAGTTGCGCCAGCGTCAGGGTTTCCACCGCGGCTTCTTCCTGGAAGCCGATCACCTCGGGCACCTGCACGTCGTTGGGTGCGGGATCCGGGGCCATCAGACGCCAGACGAAGCCGGCGAGCACAGCCAGCAGGATCACCAGCAGGCCGACCAGTACCACGGTGGCGGGCGAGACCCGGCGGCGTTCGCGCGGCTCGACCTCCTCGTAGAAGTCGTCGGATTCCTCTTCGTCGTATTCCTCGTCGACGTAGTCGTCCACCGGCAACGCGCGCGTCGGCCCGGCGACCGGGCCGGGGTCGGCGACGGCAGCCACGGCCGGGATCTTCGCGGTCACCGACTGGCCGTTGAGCAGCCGCCAGCAGTCGTCGCGCATCGCCTTGGCCGACTGGTAGCGATCCTCGGTGGACTTCGCCAACGCCTTCATCGTGATGGCGTCCATCTCGGGGGTGATCTCGGCGTCCAGTTGGCTGGGCGGGATCGGCATCTCGCGGACGTGCTGGTAGGCCACCGATACCGGCGAATCACCCAGGAAGGGCGGTCGTCCGGTCAGCAGTTCATAGAGCAGACAGCCGGCCGAGTAGATGTCGGACCGGGCGTCCACCTGCTCGCCGCGTGCCTGCTCCGGTGACAGGTACTGGGCGGTGCCGATCACGGCGGCGGTCTGGGTCATGGTCGCCGAGGTGTCGCTGACGGCGCGCGCGATGCCGAAGTCCATCACCTTGACCTGGCCGGACGGGGTGATCATCACGTTGGCCGGCTTGATGTCGCGGTGCACGATGTCGTGCTTGTGCGAGTAGCTGAGCGCGTCCAGCACACCCATCGAGTACTCCAGCGCCTTCTCGGGCTGGATGCTGCGGCCCTGGCGCAGGATGTCGCGCAGGGTGTGGCCCTCGACCAGTTCCATCACGATGTAGGGCACCGAGATGCCGGTGGCAGGGTCGACCTTCTCACCGGTGTCGTAGACGCTGACGATGTTCGGGTGGTTGAGGCCGGCGGCCGATTGGGCCTCGCGGGCGAACCGGGCCTGGAAGGTGCTGTCGGTGGCCAGGTCGACGCGTAGGCGTTTGACCGCGACCATCCGGTCGAGCCGACGGTCGCGCGCGCGCCAGACCTCGGCCATGCCGCCCCGCCCGATGATCTCGTCGAGCTGGTAGCGGCCGCCAAGCACCAGGGGCTCGTCGGTCATCTACTCATTCCTTTCCACACCGGACTCATCGAGCGTCGGCGCCCAGATCCGGCTGCATACAACACCGCACTATTCTGTCCGCCCAAGATGAGGGAAGCCTGAGAATCCGTTAGAAGTTGCGTCACGACGGTCACGAGATTGCCTCCAGGACCGCTCGTGCGACCGGAGTTGCCGTTCCGGCGTCCTCCGAGGCCAGATAAACGGCCACCGCCACCCGCTTCTCGGCCGCGTAGCCGGCGAACCAGGAATGCGAGGGTTGGCCGGGTGTGGTCTCGGCGGTACCGGTCTTGCCACCGACCGTCAGGCCGGCGATCTGGGCCTGGCTGCCGGTGCCTTCCTGCACCACATTGACCATCATCTGCTGCAGTGTCGCCGCGTTCTGCGCGGTCATCGCCTCGCCGCGCCGGGTGGGGGAGTGCGCGCTCACCACGACCTGGTTCGGGTTGCGCACCTCCTGCACGACGTATGGCTCCATCACCAGCCCATCGTTGGCGATCGCACCGGCCAGCACCGCCATCTGCAGCGGGGACGCCGCCACCTCGTACTGCCCGATCGCGCTCATCGCCAGTTGCGCCCGGTCGAGTTCGGCCGGGAAGACGCTGGTCGCTGACTCCACCTGCTCGAAGGATGAGTCGAAACCGAAGGCCTTGGCCTGCTCCCGGATCACCTCGTCGCCGAGGTCCAGCGCGATGTTGGCGAACGTCGTGTTGCACGACATGGTCAGCGCGTCCTCGAGGGACTTCTCGGTGTCGCCGCACGGGGCCAGATTGGTCAGGTTCGCGGTCGAGTTGGGTAGCGGCAGCGAGGCGGGCGTGTCGATCATGGTTTGCGGGGTGTAGCCGTTGGCCAGTGCCGCAGCCGCCACCACCAGTTTGAAGGTGGAGCCCGGCGCCATGATCTCCTTGGTGGCCCGGTCGTTCATCGGACGCGAAGGATCCGCGCTGAGCGCGTCCCAGGCGTCCTGGGTGGCCTGGATGTCGAGGCTGGACAGCACCGCCGGGTCGTAGCTGGGCGTGCTGACCCAGGTCAGGATCGCCCCGGTGCTGTAGTCGATGGCCACCACCGCGCCCTCGCGTCCGCCCAGTGCGTCCCAGGCCGCCTGCTGGGCTCGGGGCTGGATCGTGGTCTGCAGCAGGCCGCCCTGTGCGACGCGTCCGGCGAGCATGTCCAGGATGCGCTGGGTGACTTGCGAGTCGGCCTGGCCGGTCAACTCGGCGTTGAACTGCTGCTCCAGCCCGCTGCGTCCGAACGAGTAGGAGTAGAAGCCGGTGAGCGGCGCGTACAGCGGGCCGTCGAGGTACTGGCGCTGGTACGGGTAGGGCCGGGTGCCGGTCTCGACGTTGCTGACGATCGGGGTGTTGGCGGCCATGATGGCTCCCCGTGGACCGCCGAACTCGGCGTCCCGGACGCGGTTGTTGCGCGGGTCGTTGACCAGCGAGTCCTGGCGCAGCGCATAGCCGAGTGTCGCGTTGATCAGCAATGCCAGGAACATCAGGCCGACCAGGGCGGCCACCCCGCGGATGGAGCGGTTCATGGCTGCTCCACCTGCTTCACGTCGATGACCGCGGTCTTGTCCTCGGCCAGGTTGGCCACCGGCGGGGCGGCGGGGGCCTGGATGGCCGGTCTGCGGGCCTGGTGGCTGATCACCAGCAGGATGGCCACGATGATCCAGTTCGCGATCAGTGAGCTACCGCCCTGACTCATGAACGGGGTGGTCAGACCGGTCAGCGGCAGCAGGCGGGTGACGCCGCCGATGATGGCGAAGATCTGCAGCGCGAAGACGAAGCTGAAACCGCTGGCCAGCAGTTTGCCGAAGATCACCGTCGAGGTGAGCGCCGAGCGCAGGCCGCGGGCCACGATCAGCAGGTAGATCAGCAGCACCGCGATCAGGCCGACCAGCCCCAGTTCCTCGGCGATGGCCGCCGAGATGAAGTCGGAGCTGGCCACCGGCGTCAGGCCCGGACGCCCCTGGCCCCAACCGCGTCCGAACAGGCCACCCCAGGCGATGCCGAACTGTGCGGTGATGATCTGGTAGTTGCGCTCGTAGTCGCTGAACGGGTCGAGCCAGCTGGAGACCCGGGTGGCCACGTGTGGGGCGATCTGGCCGATCACGACGGCAGCCCCGGCGAAGGCAGCTGCCCCGATCAACGCCCAGCGCACCTGGCTGGTGGCCACGAACAGCATCATCACGAAAAGCCCGAAGAACAGCAGCGAGGTGCCCAGATCGTTCTGGAAGACCAGCACCACCACGGCGGTGGCCCACATGATGCCCACCGGGATCAGGTCGCGCAGCCGGGGCAGTTGGAAGCCGAAGAGCCGCCGGCCGGCCAGTTGCAGCAGGTCACGGTTCTCGGTGAGGTAGGACGCGAAGGCCAGGGTCAGCACGATCTTGGCGACCTCGGCCGGCTGGAAGGAGTAGCCGGCCACCTCGATCCAGATCTGCGAACCGTTCGCGGCGTTGTTCGGTGAGGCGAGGAAGGGCACCAGCGGGAGCAGCAGCAGCACCATGCCGGCCAGGAAGAGCAGGTAACTGAACCCCTGCAGGACGCGGTAGTCGCGCAGGAAGATCAGCGTCGCGGCGAACAGGGCGACGCCCAGACCGGTCCAGATCAACTGCATCAGGGCCGCGTTTGTGGGGGGCACGAAGCCGATGTCCAGGCGATGGATCATCGCCAGCCCCAGCCCATTGAGCGCCAAGACGCTGGGCAGGATGATCGGGTCGGCATACGGTGCGCGGATCCGGACGACCAGGTGCGCTGCCAGGCAGATCGCCAGCCAGACCGCAGCGACCCACCACCACTGGGCGGGGATCGCGCCGTCCCGATTGAGATGCGTGATCATCCAGCCGCCGATGCCGAACAGGCTGGCCAGCAGGCACAGGCCCAGTTCGGAGTTGCGGCGCTTCCGGTAGACGACCACGGCCACGGGCTCGGTCTGTCCTGCCGGACGCCGCCTGGTGCGACTCATCCGCACGGATCCTGATCGGGCCGCGGTGACGAGGTGGCGGTGGCCGGTGCGTGGGTCGGCGTCGGGGTGCGGTTCGTCGCGCTGGCGTTGGCCGACGAGGCAGGAGTCGACGTGCCTTCCACGGCGTCCGACGCTGACCCACTGGACTGCGCGGACCCGGCGGATCGGGTCGAGAACGGCGTGCGCGGGGTGCTGGTCGGTTTGGGCGAGGCGCTGGCCGCCCGGTCGGCGCGGCAGCGCTCGGCCAGTTCATCCAGCCTGGCCAGTTCCTGACGGGCGACGTCGAGCGATTCGTAGTTGCGCAGTTCACCGTTGGTGAGCTGGGACGCGTAGTACTTCGGCAGGTCCCCGACCGGCACCTGGCTGGTCTCGATGTGCCGGGCGAACGGCTGCTGACCGAAGACGGTGTCGGGCACACCCTGGTAGATCGCCACCCGGTCCTGGTCGGGGCCGAGGAAGAACCGCGAACTCAGGTACGCGTTCCCGCCGAAGTAGCCGGCCGCCACGACCGCGATGATGGCCAGGATCGAGGTGAGCAGCGGCAGCAGGCGTCGCGTCCGGCTGGGTACGTGCGGGGAGTAGCGGATCGTCTCGAACTCATCGGGATCGATCACCCCGTCCGGCACTTGCCCGCCAGCCGGGCTGAGTGGCGCGGGGGCGCTCGGCGGCTTGCCGGCGTCGATCCGGTGGGTTTCCTCCTCACCATCGCCCAGGTCGATCTCCTGCAGGCCGGTGATCTTGGGGATCTCCACGTCAGCGGCGGCACCCAGCACCAGCGGGGCGGCAGCGTCCAGGGCCGGATCGTGCTGGACGACATCGGCCACGATGATCGTGATGTTGTCCAGACCGCCGCCCTCGTGGGCGGCCTTGGTCAGCGCCCCGACGATCGTCTCCAGGTCGTCACCGCTGGTCAGCAGGGGCTCGATGACATCGTCATCGACCATCCCGCACAGGCCGTCGGAGCAGAACAACAGCCGGTCGCCGAGTTTCGCGTCCACCAGCAGGAAGTCGGGGGTGTGCGTGGGCTGGCCGTTGAGCACCTTGAGCAATAGCGAGCGGTGGGGGTGGTCGGCGGCCTCGGCCGCGGTGATCTTGCCGTCATCGACCAGCGACTGCACCCAGGAGTGGTCGTGGGTCAGCCGGCGGAACTCGCCGTCGCGCACCAGGTAGCCCCGCGAGTCGCCGATGTGGCAAATGCCGTATTGGCTGCCATCGAACATGGCGCCACAGACGGTGGTACCCATGCCCTCCAGCGAGTGGTCCCAGGCCACCAGGTCGGCCAGCGAATCGTTGGCCTTGGTCAGGGCGCCGCTGAGCGATTCGAGCATCGCCTCGCCGCTCAGCCGTTCGCCGCCGTCCGGTTGGTTGATGGCGTCGGCCTGCTGCAGTTCGCGGATGGCCACCGAACTGGCCAGGTCGCCGGCCGCCGCACCGCCCATGCCGTCCGCGACCACGATCAACGTGCCGGACAGGTAGGCGGAATCCTGGTTGTTGCTGCGCACCAAACCGATCTCGGAATGGGCGGCCAGTTTCAGTGAGAGTGCCATCAGGCCTCCAACTGCATCTGGGAGCGCCCGACCCGAACGACGTCACCGATGTCGATGCGCGTCGGGGCGGTGATCCGCTGGCCGTTGACATAGGTGCCGTTCAGCGACAAGAGGTCCTCGACGACGAAGCCCTCCGCGTCCCGCCAGATCTTGGCGTGCCGGCTGGACGCGTAGTCATCGTCGACATCCAACTCGGCCCCCGCAGCGCGGCCCAGCAGGATCTCTTCGTCCTGCGCGGGCAGGGCGGCCCAGGCGCCTGCGCCGCGTCCGGTGGTGATGGTGATGCGGACCGGGGTGAGACCGACCTGTTGCTGCCCCGAGCCGCCTTGGCGGTGGCGACGGAAACCCTGCCTGATCGAGGACGGGTTCTCGGCGGACGCGACCAACTCCTCCGCGCTCACCCGGCGTCCGAACAGGTCGGCGCGCACGGTATTGACCACGAAGAGGATGAAGATCCACATCAGGAGCAGGAAGGCCACCTTGAGAGCGGCAAGCAGTAGGGTGCTCAATTCTTACGACCCCGCGGGGGAGTGGACGAGCATGCGCGTCGAGCCGATCTCGATGCGCGAGCCGTCGCCCAGCGCGACGTTCGTGACGCGCTGCCCGTTGACGATCACCCCGTTCGTCGAGCCGAGATCCTCAATGCTGACCGCGACCTCGCCGGTGGCGTCCGAATCCACCACGACGCGGGCGTGCTGGCGCGAGATGCCGGGATCGTTGATGCGCAGGTCGGCCTCCGAACCACGGCCGATGGTGAAGCCGGGCGGCAGCAGCGGGTGCCGCACACCGTTGACCTCCAGCACCAGGGGGGCGCGCTTGATCGCCGTCGTGGACGCTGCGCCGCCGGCCTCGGCGACGGTCGCCACCGCCTCGGAATCCACCCGGAATCGGCCAACGGTCAGCGCGGAGTCGCACTCGTAGTCGATACGGATCGGCCCATTGAAGACGTAGTGCCGCTCACCAGCGTGGCGGCGGAGTTCGGGCACGATGTCGTCGTTGATCGCCCGGGCCATCGGGGCCAGTTCGTCGTAGTCGTGCTCCGACAGGTAGACGGTGAAGTTGTTCGGCACCAGGCGCTTGTCACGGCTGAGCAGCTTGGCCTGGGCGTCCAGTTCCTTGCTGAGCCGGGTAGCGATCTCGATCGGTTCGACCTCACCGCGGAAGGCGCGTGCGAACAGGGTGTTGACCGCGTTCTCGATGCCGCGTTCGACATTGTGCAACCAACCCACGTTCTGCCTCCTTCCGAAGTAGGCACCTGGGCCTGCGTCCCGACCCTATCGGGCTGGTTGGGCGCGCAAGTCCCCGACCCACCCGAGCGGGTGTCCACTGCGATCTTAGGTCATTCGGTAAACCGAGCGCAGATACAACCACGGCCGCCACGACGGCTATTGCGTCGGGACGGCCGTGGTCAGTGGTGGATCAGTTGTCCTCGACGTCGGGGTCGGGGGCGTTGGCGGCGTCCATTTCGGCCACCTTGCGCTTGACCTCGTCCATATCGAGCGCACGAACCTGCTCGACAAGGCTGTCCAGCGCAGACGCTGGCAGCGCACCTGCCTGCGAGAAGACCGGGATGCCCGAGCGGAAGATCATCAACGTCGGGATGGACGTGATGCCCGCGGCGCCGGCCAACTGCTGCTGGTCCTCGGTGTCGATCTTGCCGAAGCTGATGTCGGTGTGCTTCTCGCTGGCTGCCTCGTAGACCGGCGCGAAGCGCTGGCACGGGCCACACCAATCGGCCCAGAAGTCGAGAAAGACGATGTCGTTGTCGCGCAGAACTTCGTCCAGGTTCTCGCTGGTGATCGTGACGGTTGCCATCTGGCCTGCCTCCTGATTGGGACGCGCCCATCTCGAGCACGCTCTACACATCTGACAAAGGGTGAAACCACGCCCCCGGCCGGTTTATTCCGACACCCCCGGGGGTATCCGCCTTCGGTTTACCATTTCGGACCCGTGACGTGCAAGACCGGGGCCCGCGCACCCACCCCCTGAGACGCGAACCCCGGTCACACGGTCGCGCATCGGTAGCCGGGGGGACTTCCGGAAACGACCGTGAGCCAAGTGTGCCACGCTCGGCGTCCGGAAGCCACACGAAAACCATGGGAACTTCCTGAGGCTTCGCTGTGGAATTGCCGAGCGTGTCCGCGCGTTGCTAAGGATGGAACGTGCCTGTTGGGCGCCCTGCCCCTCGCATTTCGGGTGTTTACCCATTCACAAGGAGCTTTTCTCTGATGGTCGACGTACTGGTCGCCAATCCACTGCTCGCTGTCATGCTGGTACTCGCCGCTGGCGCGGCCATCGGCCAGATCAGATTCGGTCCATTACGGTTCGGCGCGGCGGGCGCATTATTCGTCGGGTTGGCGGTTGGCGTGCTCGATCCGCAGATCGGTGCCTCGCTCGGAATCCTGCAGGGATTGGGTCTGGCGTTGTTCGTCTACACCGTCGGATTGGCCGCCGGCTCGACCTTCCTGCGCGACCTGCGCACCCAGTGGCCGCTGATGCTGGTCGGGGTGGGTGTGCTGGCGATCGTGGCAGCCGTGCTGGGCATCGCCGGCCGGCTGCTGCAACTCGATCTGCCGGCCGTCGCGGGCGCCTTCGCCGGGGCGCTGACCTCGACGCCGGCGCTGGCCGCCGCGTCCGTGGCCGCCGAAGGTGACCCCCTGGTGGCCGTCGGCTACGCGCTGGCCTACCCGGTCGGCGTCGTCGCGTCCATCATCGTCGTGGCGTTGGGTATCGGTCGGCAGTGGCCGGGCGGACGCGACACAGCGTCCCTGGCCGGCGCCGGCATCGGGTCGCGCAGCGTGGTGGTCGAGCACGAGATGCGGCTGGATGAACTGCCCGGCTGGGACAGCCAGCAGATCAAGCTCAGCTACCTGCA
>JAXGOU010000031.1:0-23097 GCA_040767325.1 Brooklawnia sp.
TGTCGACGATCCTGTGGCCGATCGTGCAACTGCTGATCTGGATCGGCAACCTGATCACCCCGGGCCACGGCTATGCGGACGGCCCGTTCAGCCCGGAGGCGGAGAAGATCGCCGAGGCCAGCGATGGCCAGCGTCAGATGATCAACTCGGTCTTCGAACTGGGCGAGACCCTGGTGCGCGAGGTGATGGTGCCCCGCACCGACGTGGTCTACCTGAGTCGGGACAAGACGCTGCGACAAGGCATGTCGTTGGCGTTGCGGTCTGGCTTCAGCCGGATCCCGGTGACCGGTGACGACCTGGACGACGTGCTCGGCATCGTTTACCTCAAGGACATGATGCGGCGCATCTACGACAACCCGGACGCGGAGAAGCGCGAGACCGTCGAGACGGTGATGCGTCCGGCCCACTTCACCCCGGACATCAAGCCGGCCGGCGCGTTGATGCGGGAGATGCAGGTCAGCCGCCACCACATGGTGATCGTCATCGACGAGTTCGGCGGCACCGCCGGGCTGGCGACCATCGAGGACGTCGTCGAGGAGATCGTCGGCGAGATCACCGACGAGTACGACGCCGAACCCGACCTGGCGGAGGAGACCTCGGCCGGGCTGTGGCGGATCTCGGCGCGGATGCCGGTCGACGACGTCGGCGACCTGTTCGGTCTCGAACTGGACGACGAGGACGTCGAGACCGTGGGCGGGCTGCTGGCCAAGGAACTCAACATGGTGCCCATCCCGGGCTCCCACGTGGTGTGGAACGGCTTGGAGATCACCGCGGAGAAGGCGACCGCGCGCAGGCACCAGATCGACACCGTGCTGGTGCGTCGGTTGGAGCCCGAGGCACAGTCACCGGAGGGTGGCGACGACGATGAGTGAGTCACAGGCCGGCTTCCGGTCCGGTTTCGCCTGCTTCGTCGGCCGACCCAACGCGGGCAAGTCGACGCTGACCAACGCCCTGGTGGGCAGCAAGGTCGCCATCACCAGCAGCAAACCGCAGACCACCAGGCACGCGGTGCGCGGCATCATCTCGCGCCCGGACGCCCAACTCGTCGTCATCGACACGCCCGGCCTGAGCAAGCCGCGCTCGCTGCTGCAGGAGCGGCTCAACGATCTCGTCTACACCACCTGGAGCGAGGTGGACGTGATCGCGGTGGTCTTTCCGGCCAACCAGCATGTTGGCCCGGGCGATGAGTACCTGGTCCGCGAGATCGCCGCGCTGACCAGGCCGCCGAAGCTGATCGCGATCGCGTCCAAGACCGACCTGGTCAGCCCGGAACGGCTGGCCAAGCAGTTGTTGGAGATCGACGCGTTGCAGGAGAAGTTGGGCGTGCGCTGGGAACACATCGTGCCGTGCTCGGCGCACAGCGGGGAGCAGGTCGACACGGTCGCCGACGTGCTGGTCTCGCTACTCGATGAGGGCCCCGCCTACTACCCGGACGGTGAGGTCACCGACGAGCCGGCCGAGACCCTGGTCGCCGAACTGATCCGGGAAGCCGCACTGGAGGGCGTCCGGGATGAGTTGCCGCACTCGATCGCCGTCGAGATCGACGAGATGGGGCTGCGCGAGGGACGCCCGGAGGACAAGCCTTTGCTGGACGTCTTCGCGTCCCTGGTTGTCGAGCGCGACTCGCAGAAGCCGATCATGATCGGCAAGGGCGGCGAGCACATCAAGCAGGTCGGCACCGAGGCCAGGCGCCAGATCACCGCGCTGTTGGGCACCCCGGTGCACCTGGACCTGAAGGTCAAGGTGCTCAAGGAGTGGCAGCGCGACCCCAAGCACCTCAACCGGCTGGGCTTCTAGGTCAGTCCCACTCGACCGTCAGGGCCGGATCGGCCAGGTTGATCGATGGGTCGCCGAACGAGAACCCGGCGCCGTAACCCCACAGCTCGCAACTGGACCAACTGCCGTCGCTGTTCTGGCATTCGGCGGTGATGTCGATCGTGCCGAGATCGCTGCCGTAGACCGAGACGACGGTCGGCAGCGAGTAGCCGGGCTCCGGAGTGATGTTCTGCAGCAGGGCGCGTGACTCGGCGTCCTGGCTGCGTTGCACCGAACCGTCCCGAATCGCGCTGCCGTCCGACAGGGTGCTCGGCAGGGCTGCGCCGCAGCCGGGGTCGAGGGCCTTGGACGCCAGGCACGCCTCGGCCTCGGCGATCACCTTCTCGCGGAAGACCGCGATGCCCTCATCTGTCACCGACAACTCCAGGTCGTAGCTACCGAGGTAGTCGGACGAGTCCTTCGCAAGCAGCGGTTGGTCGCCCAGGGTCAGGTAGGGCACCGTCGGAACCAGCAGGTAGCTGCCCGGCAGGATGGTTGGGCTGTCGCTGGTCGGGGTCACACCGTGGACGGTGACATCCAGGTGCTCGTCGATGGACAGCGTGGTGGTACCGCCGTAGATCCCCGGATCCTTACCGTCGTGCATGGTGACCAGCAGGTCCTCGCTGGCCGGCTGACCACCGATGGTGTAGGTCACGGTGATGTCGAACGAACTGCTGCCGGTCGGTTCGCCGACCACGATGTCGGTGATCGGGGCGCGGGTGAGTGAATCGGCCAGCACGGCATCGGTCATCAGCGATTGGTCCGAGCCGGTGTAGGACGACGACAGGAGCGCGACGGCATCGGATGCGCGGCCTTCAGCCAGGGCGGTGTAGTAGTCAAGGGCGACCTGCTTGGCCTGGCTGCTGAGGTTGCTGACCTGGCCAGGGCTGCCCGCCTGGTTGCGCCGGCTGCTGGGGTGGCCAGGGCTGGCCGCCGGGGTTCATCGGGCCGTACCCGGGATATGGACGCTCGGTCATCGCACACTCCTGATGTCTTCGCGTCATCCTACGGATTCAGGGGGCGTCCCCGGACGAGCCAAAGGCCCGTCGGATGACGATCCGACGGGCCCTGATGCCGAATGGCTGGCTCAGCCGGCGAGCGCGTCCTTGGCGGCCGCCTCCACACCGTCGGTGGTGATGATCTCGACCAGTTCGGCGATCCGCTCGGTGAACTCGGAGCGCGAACCGAGGTCCTCGGGGAAGAAGCCGCCGGTCATAATCTTCTCGACGTGCTCGTGGACGTCCTTGGCGCCCTCGGTCGCCTTGGCCAGGTTCTCGCGCTGCGGCTCTTCCATCTCGGCCGCAACGGGGCCGGGATCGAAGCCGGCCGGCGGGGCGACACAGGCGATCCAGGACGCCGCAGTCAGCGCCATCTGCTGCGGCATCTGGCCCATGTCCAGCATCCGCAGGGCAGGCTCGACGATGCGCTGCAGCAACTTGGCCGAGCCGTCGGAGCCCACGCGAGCGGTCTTGTCGCCCAGGGCGTGGTTCTGCCAGCGATGGAACAGTTGCGCGATGTACGCGTCCGGGTCGAAGCCCGCGGGCAGCGGATCGATGCTGGGCAGGTACTCCTTGTAGATCGCCGCTCGCACCGAATCTGCCACGAAGTCCTTGTCGCGGGCCGACGGGATGGTCGGCGAGTTGGACAGGCCACCCAGGTAGCTGATCAGCGAGTGCGAGCCGTTCAGCAGACGCAACTTGACCAACTCGTACTGCTCGACCTCGTCGGAGAACGTGACGCCGGGGGCCGCTTCCCAGGCGGGACGGCCGGCGGCGAAGTGGTCCTCCAGCACCCACATGGTGAAGGCCTCGGCGGGCACCGGGGACTCATCGCGCAGTCCCAGGATCGCTTCGACCTGCGCCTTGGTGTCCTCATTGGTGCCGGGCACGATTCGGTCGACCATCGCGTTCGGGAACGCGACCTGGTTGGCGACGTAGTCGAGCACCTTGTCCTCGACCTTGGCCGCCTCGAGGAACTGCAGCACCATCTGGGCGGTGGTGGAGCCGGCCGACTGCATGTTGTCGCAGGACAACACGGTGATCGGGGCGCCGGACTCCAGCCCGCGCTTGGCCAGGCCCCAGGCCAACTGGGCCAACGGTGCGGTGGCGGTGTCCGGCCCGGCCAGCCCGGGGGCGATCTCGTCGGAGTCGAGCATCAACCGGCCGGTCACGCCGTCCTTGTTGTAGCCCTTCTCGGTGATGGTCAGGGTGACGATCTTGTGGTTGGGGTCGGCGATCGCGGCCAGCACGTCGGCCGGCTGCTCCGCGGCGACAAACAGCCGCCGGTGCACGTCGACCAACTGGACGTCGGTGCCCTCCGGGCTCAACTGCAGGATCGAGTAGAGGTAGTCCTGGTCGATCATCGGATCGATGATGCGGCGCGAGCGATTCGCGACGCCGACGATGCCCCAGTCGCCGCCTGCTGCCTGCATCGCCAGGGCGGTGTTGACCGCGGCGTGCGCACGGTGGAACTGCCCGATGCCCAGGTGGACGATGCCGGTGGCATCTGGGGCGGACGCGCCGATGCGGCGCTCGAAAGGTGCATTGGAGCGATTGAGATTGGCCATGGGGCCAATCCTCCCACCTGCCGCCCCGCCTCGTCACCGGTTGTGGCGCGCTGGACGGTGGACCAGCGGGGTTCAGATCAGTTCGGCCACGCAGACCCGGAAGTGGAAGGTCGAGGTTGCGCCCTGCACCAGCACGATGTACTCGTCCTCGTTGACCCGGTAGACATCACGCGCCTGCTCGAACATCGGGTGCCGCGGTGAGAACGTGCGGGCCATGTCGAGCGCGGTGGCCCGGGCATCGGCGCGCGTGGTCCGCAGGCTGCGGGTTTCGCCAAGCCCCCAGCGTGCGCTCTCGCCGGAGCCGACGATCTCCTCGACCAGGACGCAGAACTGCGCCTCGGCCGGATTGAGGAAGGCGTCGCTCGGGGCCTCGGGGGATGACGGGACGGTGGGCCACTGCTGATCGCTCATGGGTCCATAGTGGCTGGCGGCGGGGGCACCGCGGGCCGCGTCCACCATGAATCGGGCCGTTCCAACTGGTGAACCGTCGTTGTAACGCTGCCGGTGCGCGGGTTAAGGTGGACGCGTGGTTCGGCCCTCGCGTGCCTTTGTGGCGCTGCTCCTTGGTCGCCGCAGCGAGACTTGCTGAATAGGCCAGTCCTCCTCGCTGCGGAGTCTTGCCGTGTCTGGCGCCTACCATCCACACCCCGTCGCCGAGGAGATTTCGAGAGATGACCACGCAGGAAACCAGCAATCCCAAGCCGCGCACCCGTCCGCTGGCGCGTCCGGTGCAGCAACCGACACCGATGCCTTACCAGCGCTACACGCCGTTCGTACCGATTGACCTGCCCGACCGCACTTGGCCGACCAAGAAGATCACCAAGGCGCCGCGCTGGCTGTCCACCGATCTGCGCGACGGCAACCAGGCGCTGATCGACCCGATGACCCCCGGCCGAAAGCGCAAGCTGTTCGACCTGTTGGTGCAGATGGGCTACAAGGAGATCGAGGTCGGCTTCCCCGCCGCCTCGCAAACCGACTTCGACTTCGTCCGCTCGCTGATCACCGAGGACGCGATTCCCGACGACGTGGTGATCTCGGTGCTGACCCAGTCGCGTCCGGACCTGATCGACCGCACCGCCCAGTCGCTGATCGGTGCCAGGCGCGGCACCATCCACCTGTACAACGCGACCGCCGAACTGTTCCGCCGCGTCGTCTTCCACATGAACGAGGCCGAGTGCAAGCAGTTGGCCAAGGATGGCACCCGCTGGGTGATCGACGCCGCCGAGAAGCACCTGTCGGATGTGGACTTCGGCTATGAGTACTCGCCGGAGATCTTCACCCAGACTCCGACAGAGTTCGCTGTTGAGGTCTGCAACGGTGTCATCGACGTCTGGCAGCCGGACGCCGACCGGGAGATCATCCTGAACCTGCCGGCGACCGTCGAGATGAGCACCCCGAACACCTATGCCGACCAGATTGAGTACTTCTGCCGGCACATCAACTCCCGCGAGCACGTGGCCGTGTCGCTGCACTGTCACAACGACCGCGGCACCGGCATCGCAGCGACCGAACTGGGCCTGATGGCCGGCGCCGACCGGGTTGAGGGCTGCCTGTTCGGTCATGGCGAGCGGACCGGCAACGTCGACCTGGTGGTGCTGGGCATGAACCTGTACACCCAGGGCATCGATCCAAAGATCGACTTCTCGCAACTGGACGAGGTGCGCCGCACCGTCGAGTACTGCACCGGCATGCCCGTGCCAGCCCGGCAGCCGTATTCGGGTGACCTGGTGTACACCGCGTTCTCCGGATCGCACCAGGACGCCATCAAGAAGGGTCTGGAGGACCTTGGACGCAAGGCTGAATCGCGTCGCCAGACGATCCACGAGGTGGGCTGGGAGGCCCCCTACCTGCCGGTCGACCCGTTCGATGTCGGACGCACCTACGAGGCGGTCATCCGCGTCAACAGCCAATCCGGCAAGGGCGGCATGGCCTACCTGATGAAGACCGACCACAAGCTGGACCTGCCGCGTCGGCTGCAGATGGAGTTCAGCCGCGTCGTCCAGGCCCACACCGACAGCGAGGGCGGCGAGGTCAGCAGCGAGCAGCTGTGGCAGATCTTCGCCGACGAGTACCTGAGCCGCACCACGCCGCTGCACGGCCGTGGCTTCTCACTGGAGTCCAAGGAGGACGGTACCGCCACCATCCGGGCCCGCATCGAGGTGGACGGCCAGGAGCAGGTCATCACCGGTGAGGGCAACGGTCCGGTCTCCGCGTTCGGGGACGCGCTGGGCCAGGTTGGCGTCCGGCTGCGCGTCCTGGACTACACCGAGCACGCGTTGACCGCTGGTGGGGACGCCACCGCGGCCGCCTATCTCGAGTGTGAGATCGAGAACGGTGAGACCCAGGTGCTGTGGGGCGTCGGCATCGACCCCGACATCACCACGGCGTCGTTGAAGGCCGTGATGAGCGCGGTCAACCGGCACCGCAGCTGACGCTGTCCCACGCTGGTTGACGTGCTCTCCACCCCCGGCACACTCCGTTCAGGCTGCCCATGATTGACCAGGCCATCACCTCGCTGCTGGTCGGCGGCGGGATCTCGGCGCTGCTGTTCGTCCCGGTGCTGATCTGGCAGTACCGGCGCTACGGCGCGTTCCAGCCTGCCCGGACGGCGTGGACGGTGGTGACGTTCGTCTACGTGACGGCGTTGATCACCTACACGCTGTTCCCGCTGCCGGACATGTCGGGTGACTACTGCGCCACCCACCCGCACGTCTACGTGCTGAACCCGACGGTCTACTTCCGGGAGATGGCCCAGCGGCTGGCCGGGGCGTCGCCGGCCGAGGTGCTACTCAGTTGGGACATGTTGCAGATGGTCTTCAACGTGGCGCTGTTTGTGCCGTTGGGCATCATCCTGAGTGACTTCGCGGTGATTCGGGCGCGCTGGGGCATCCCGATGGGGCTGGGCGTGTCGCTGCTGGTCGAGGCGACCCAGTTCACCGCCAACTGGGGCCTGATGGCGTGCCCCTACCGGGTGGCCGACGTCAACGACCTGATCACCAACACATTGGGTACTGCGGTGGGCTACCTGGTGGCACTGCACATTCCCAGGTTCGTGGCCCGCCCGTCCTACTTGCGCAAACGGCGCCTGCAGGCCCGACCAGTGACGATCTGGCGCAGGTGGACCGGGATGGCGCTCGACGTGCTCTATTGGGCGGTCTTCTGGTGGACGCTCAATGCGGCCGCCGGCATGGCGCTGTTCTTCGTCACCGGCGCGCCCCTGGTCGACGACACTGGCAGCCCCCAGTTCGCCACGCTGGTGGTGTGGTTCGCTGTGGTGGCGGTCTGCTTGCTGGTGATCGTGATCCTGCCCGCGCTGACCGGCAGTGGCGCCTCGCCCGGTCAGCGGACGGTCTGGCTGCGTCCGGTCGCCGACTCGCGGTGGCGACTGCTCGCCCGGGCGGTGGTCGTCCAGGGGTTGGCCGTGATGGGCACGATGATGCCCTGGCCCATGGCGCTGCTGGTGCTGGCCTGGACGTCGGCCGCGGTGGTGTCTGTGCTGTTCACCAGGCGCGGACTGAGTTGCGTGGTCACCGGCTGCGAGATGGTGGACGCACGCGCAGATCTTGCCGTCCCGGCTCGGCGCGCCGATGACCCAGCGGGTGTCGAGGTTGGCGTCGGGTCCGGTGCGGGCATGGCAGACTCGGAGGGGTGAAGCCCCTTCAGCCCGCGCCTTTGGTGCTCCGTGGCCGCCGCTTCGATGCGGCGTCGCCGGCCGTGATGGGCATCATCAATCGCACCGCCGATTCGTTCTACGCCCCGGCCCGGCATGTCGACCTGGCGGACGCGATCGCCCGCGCCCGGCAAATGGCTGCCGAGGGCGTCGACATCATCGACGTTGGCGGCGTTCGCGCCGGCCAGGAGGGCGACTGGATAGACGAGGCCACCGAGATCGAGCGGGTGCGGCCATTCCTGCTCGCCCTGCGAACCGTGCTGCCGGAGATGCTGATCAGCCTCGACACCTGGCGGACGCCGGTCGCCGAAGCCTGCGCGGGCCTGTTCGACCTGCTGAACGACACCTGGGCGGGCGCGGATGCAGACCTGGTGAAGGTCGCGGCCGCCGAGGGCGCCGGCTATGTGGTCTCGCACACCGGTGGACTGCCGCCGCGCACCGATCCGGTGGGCATCGACTACGGCCCGGGTGATGCCGTCGTGGACGACGTGCTGCGCGTCCTGGCTGCGGGGGCCGAGCGGGCGGTGGCGTCCGGAGTGGATGCCAGCGCGGTGCTGGTCGACCCGACGCTGGACTTCGGCAAGACCACGCTGAACTCGCTGCGACTGGTCGCCGAAACCGGACGCGTGGTCGCCCTCGGCTACCCGGTGCTGCAGGCGATCAGCCGCAAGGACTTCGTCGGGGAGACCCTCGACCTGCCAGCTGACGAACGGCTGGAGGGCACCTTGGCCGCCACGGCCATTGCTGCGTGGCAAGGTGCGACGGTCTTCCGGGCACACGATGTGCGGGCCACCCGGCGGGTGCTGGACATGGTCGCGTCCATCCGTGGGGACCGGCCGCCGGCCCGTGCCGACCGTGGTCGCTAGGACCACGAATCTGCCCTCGAAATCCCGATCCGCGCCCGAGATCTTGGGCGCTTCCTTGGTTCTCGGGCGCAGATTTGTGGCGTGGCGGCCCCACGGACTGAGGCGAGCCTTACCCAACAGTTACGCCCAATCACTGTTTCTCTTGCTCCGGCGGTAATACCCTTCGGGGTATGCAGAAACTCCTGATTCTCGGGGGCGGCACGGCAGGCACAATGGTGGCCAACCGGCTGAGGAGAGAACTGTCTGAGCAGTGGCAGATCACCGTGGTGGATCGGGACGACGTCCACGTCTACCAACCGGCGTTGCTGTTCATCCCCTTCGGCAAGTACCCCGTCAAGCGCATCACCAAGTCCCGGCGCGCGCAGTTCGCGTCCGGTGTCGAGTTCATCCAGGCCGAGATCAGCAGTGTCGAGCCCGACCAGAACCGCGTGACGGTGGGTGACGGCCGCGTCCTGGACTATGACTGGCTGGTCGTCGCGTCGGGCACGGTCCCGCGTCCTGACCAGACGACCGGCATGGCCGATGGCGCGCTGTGGCGCAAGAAGGTCTTCGACTTCTACACCCTCGACGGCGCCGTCGCCCTGCGCAAGGCGTTGGCCGGGTTCACCGGAGGCAAACTGTTGGTGCACGTCACCGAGACGCCGATCAAGTGCCCGATCGCCCCGCTGGAGTTCGTCCTGCTCGCCGAGGACCATTTCCGCAAGCGCGGCATCCGGCACAAGGTCGACATCACCTTCGTCACCCCGCTGGATGGCGCGTTCACCAAGCCGATCGCCTCGGCGAAGCTGGGCAACCTGCTCGAGGACCGCTCGATCCGGCTGGCCACGGACTTCTCGGTTGAACAGATCGACAACCACGCGTCCGAGTTGGTCGCCTACGACGGCCGACGGCTGCGGTTCGACCTGCTGGTCACCGTGCCGCTGAACATGGGCGCGCAGTACCTGATCGATTCCGGGTTGGGGGACGCGACGGGTTTCGTCCCGGTGGACAAGCAGACGTTGCGCTCGGTCGAGTACGAGAACATCTTCGTGCTGGGTGACGCGTCGAACATCCCCACCTCAAAGGCCGGTTCGGTGGCGCACTTCGCAGCCGAGCAGTTCGTCCCGAACTTCCTGGCTGCCATCGAGGGACGTCCGCTGCCCCACGCCTTCGACGGGCACGCCAACTGCTTCCTCGAGTCCGGACGCGGTCAGGCGCTGCTGCTGGACTTCAACTACGACACCCAGCCGCTGAGCGGGGTCTACCCCTACCCGGTGGTGGGTCCGATGCGGCTGCTGGCGCCAACGCGAATCAACCACTGGGGCAAGGTTGCGTTCGAGTACCTGTACTGGAAGGTGCTGATGCGCGGTCACGACCTGCCGGTGACCACGCACATGTCGATGACCGGCAAGAAGCGGGAGGGCTGAGATGCCGACGAACACCCTGAACGGACGCAGTTTCCAGGTCAATGACGAAGGCTTCCTGACCAATCGGGACGAATGGTCCGAGGAATTGGCGACCGACATGGCCGCGCTGATCGACATCGAACTGGACGACGCCCACTGGGCACCTATCCGGTTCATGCGCGATGACCATGCCAAGACCGGTGTGACACCCACCATGCGTCGGATGGCGGCCGTTGGCGGCTTCGACATCAAGGAGCTGTATCAGCTGTTCCCGGTGAAGCCGGGCAAGAAGATGGCCTGGATCGCCGGGCTCGGCAAGCCAGTCGGCTGCGTCTAGGAGGAATGAGCCATGACCAAGATTCCCGACGGCTTCATCATTCCCGACTTCGGTGGCCACGCGGCCGCCCCGCGTCCGGCTGCGAACAGCGCCGCGTCGACGGACGCGCCGGTGGTGGCGTCCGGCCCGCGCAAAATGGCGTTCATCTGCTCCAAGGGCAACCTCGACATGGCCTATCCAGCGCTCATCATGGGCAACGCTGCGCTGGGCGAGGGCGTCGAGGTGCACATCTTCTTCACCTTCTGGGGCCTGGACATCATCAACAAGAAGACCAACGCCAAGCTGCAGTTCACGATGGCCGGCAACACCGCGATGCACATGCCCGACCTCGGCCGGATCCGCCCGGGGCTGGAACATGTGTCGCTGCCGCATGGCCTGGGTGCGCTGCCCGGCATGACGGCCTTCGCCACCAGCTACATGAACAAGATGCTGGACGAGTTGGAGATCCCGCGGATCCCTGAGTTCCTCGACCTGCTGGCCGCTGCAGGTGCGCACATGTACGCCTGCCGACTGACCTTCGACATGATGAAGCTGATCGAGGCCGACATGCACCCGGGGGTCGAAGGGGTGATCAGCGCGTCCGACTTCATCGAGATCAGCGCGGGGGCGCAGATCGTCTTCGTCTGAGGTTGCCGCGCCCAGCAGTGACTGGGGACAATGGACGTGCCCAGCGCCCCATCCGACGTCGGGCCCGCCCATCGTGGCGACCGTTCCTGAGGAGGCGACGTCGTGCCAACCGTGCGTTTCGCCGCCATCAATGGCACGTACTGGGTGGGTTTCTGCTTCCTGATGTCGTTCTCCAGCGTCTTCCTGCTGGACCGTGGCCTTTCCAACTCCCAGATCGGGCTGGTATTGGCCGGCTCGGGGATCGTCTCGGTGGTGCTGCAGCCGCTGGTGGCCGGCTGGGCTGGAGCCTCGCTGCGGGGGTTGCGCCGCTGGATCGCCGGCCTCTCGGCGGCGACTGCGGTCGCCGTGCTCCCGCTGCTGGGTGAGCCCGCACCGCTGCGGGACGCGTTGTGCCTGGCCGCTGCCCTGTCGTTGCTTCAAACGGTGATCCCGCTGATCAGCGCCCTGGGCATGGAGACCGCCCGCTCTGGCGTCCCGGTGGACTTCGGTTCGGCGCGGGCAACCGGATCGTTCTCGTACGCGGTGGCATCGCTCGCGATCGGAGCACTGATCGCTGCATCGTCCACCCGCGTGATCCCGCCGTTGGCGATCGTCGCGCAGGGCCTGGTCGTCATCGCCGCGCTCACCTTCGTCTTCACCCGCAGTGCCGCCGGTCGGGCCACTACTGCGTCCAGCCATGACGACGCCGGGTTGGACGCCGGCAGGACCAATTACGTGGGTCGCGGCCCGTTCCTGATCCTGCTGCTCGGGGCGACGGGTGGCTTCATCGGCCATTCGTTTATCAACACCTACGGTTTCCAGATCGTCGAGCACCACGGTGGCGACGCGGCCGACCTCGGCCTGTCGCTGCTGATCGCTGCGGGTGTCGAGACCGTGACCATGTTCTTCTTCCGCAAGATCGTCGCGCGGTGGCGTCCGGACACATTGTTGCGGGTGGCATCGGTCGCGCTGGCGGTCAAGGCGATCGCCACCTGGCTGGCGCCCGACCTGAACACCGTCATCGCGACGATGGTGCTGCAAATCGTGGCCTACGCGTTATTCATCCCCGCCAGCGTCTACTACGTCGACCGCTATCTCGCGCCACAGGAACGGGTCCGTGGTCAGGCCTGGATGACCCTGACCGCGACGATCGGCACGGTGGTGGCCGGACTGGTTGGCGGGACGCTGATGGACCTGATGGGCGTCCCGGCCATGCTCGCCCTCGGGTCGGTGGTCTCGGTGCTCGGGGCCGTCGGGGTGATCATGGGGACGCGGTCGCGAACCATGACGGTCACCGTAGGCTGATCAAAGACCACTCGGCCACGATTCATCTCCCAAGGAGTTCAGCGCCATGGAACAGCCAGCTTCAGCAGCGACCGTCGGATTCGTCGGCGTGGGGTCGATGGGCCTGCCGATGGCTCGCAACGTGCTCAGGCGGGGACCGGTGGTCGTCTACGACCCCAATCCGGCACCGGTGGCTGACCTGGTCGCCGAAGGGGCATCGGACGCGGAGTCGCCCGCAGCCGTGGCCAGGGCTTCAGACGTCGTGGTCGTGATGGTGGCCACCGGCGCGCAACTGGACTCCGCCCTCTTCGGCGACCAGGGCGTGGCGTCGGGACTGCGGCCGGGGCAGGTGGTCATCGTGATGAGCACCGTTGGCGTGGACGCAGTACGTGACCTCGACCGGCGGTTGGCCGATGCGGGTGTGCTGCTGGTGGACGCCCCGGTCACCGGCGGTGTGGCGCGCGCGACCAGTGGTGAACTCATCCTGCTGGTCGGCGGGACGCCCGAGGCGCTGGGTGCAGTCGAGCCGGTGCTGGCGGCGATGGGCAAGATCGCCCGCTGTGGCGACCGGGTGGGCGATGGCCAGGCGGTGAAGATGGTCAACCAACTGCTCTGCTCGGTGCACCTGGCGGCGGCCGGGGAGGCGCTGGGCCTGGCCGAGTCGCTCGGACTGGACCCGCAGACGGTGCTCGACGCGATCGGGGGCGGGGCGGCATCCTCGTTCATGTTGCTTGATCGCGGCGCGCGGATGCTTGCGGATACCGAGCCCCCGACGCGCAGCGCCATCGACATCTTCGTCAAGGACTGTGGCCTGGTGCTGGCTGCTGCCGAGGGCGCGGACGCCAGCGTCCCGCTTGCCGCCACTGCGGCGCAGGTCTACCTGGACGCCAAGGAGCGCGGCTGGGGGCGCCGCGATGACTCGAGGGTGATCGACCTCTACCGCGATCGAGCCGCGACCGAGAATCGCTGACGGCTGGTCAGCCCTGCTGGACCGGCTGGCCCGGCTCGTTGGGAATGGCCCCGCCGAACCGGCGGTCGCGTCCGGCATAGCGCTCAACGGCCGCCCAGAGATCACGGCGGTCCCAGTCCGGCCAAAGCTTGTCGATGAAGACCAGTTCGGCGTAGGCCGACTGCCAGATCAGGAAGTTCGACGTGCGCTGCTCGCCCGAACTGCGCACGAACAGGTCGACGTCGGGGATCTCGGGTTCGTCCAGATAGCGCCGGAAGCTCTTCTCGCTGATCCGGTCGGGGTCGAGCCGACCAGCGGCGGCCTCCCGGGCGATGGCGCGCACTGCGTCCACGATCTCGGCGCGGCCGCCGTAGTTGACGCAGAACTGCATGGTCAGCACCGAGTTGTCGGCGGTTTGGGCTTCCGCCGCCTCGAGTTCGCGGATCACCGACCCCCACAGCCGCGGATGCCGGCCCGCCCAACGCACCTTGACGCCGAGCGCGTCCAACTGGTCGCGGCGGCGATGGATGACGTCGCGGCTGAAGCCCATCAGGAATCGGACCTCGTCGGGTGAGCGTTTCCAGTTCTCGGTGGAGAACGCGTAGACCGATAGGTACTTGATGCCCAACTCGATGGCGCCCTCGATCACCTCCAAGAGCACCGCCTCACCGGCCTCGTGACCCTTGGTCCGGGCCAGCCCACGTTGCTTGGCCCATCGCCCGTTGCCGTCCATCACGATCGCCACATGGGCCGGCAACTCGCCCGGGGCGAACTTCGGCGGGCGGGCCCCGCTCGGGTGGGGGGCCGGTTGGCGTTTGGGCGGACGGGCTGGACTGGCCATGGGGGCAACGCTATCGAGGCCCGCCAGATATTGGGATAATCCAGCGTTGGTGTACGGCACATGGATTACCCCAATCCTGGTCGCGGGTGTCGCAGGGGCCGGTTTTCGCCCGGCGGGGGAGAATGGACCACATGCCGACCTACCGAGACGAAGCTGTGGTACTACGCCACCACAAGCTCGGGGAGGCCGACCGCATCATCACCCTGCTCAGCCGCACGCACGGCAAGATCCGGGCGGTGGCTCGTGGGGTTCGCCGCACCTCGTCGAAGTTCGGTGGGCGGCTGGAACCATTCAGCCATGTGGACGTGCAGTTCGCCACCGGCCGCAGCCTGGACGTGGTGACCCAGTGCGTCACCCTGCACGCCTACGACGCGCCCCTGCGGGTGGACTACGCGTCCTTCACCGCCGGCAGCGTCATGCTGGAGACCGCCGACCGGCTGGTGGCCGAGGAGGGCGAACCAGCGCTGCAGCAGTACCGCCTGCTGGTCGGTGCGCTGCGCACCCTGGGGGAGGGCACCCCAGCCGGGCCGAGGCCGGCGACCATGGTGCTCGATTCCTACCTGCTGCGCGCCATGTCGATCGCCGGCTACGCGCCGGCCCTGGACTCCTGCGCCCGCTGTGGCCTCGCCGGCCCGCACGCAGGGTTCGCGCCGGAGGCGGGCGGGATGGTCTGCCTGGAGTGCCGCCCGCCCCGTACCACCCTGCCCAGCCCGCAGGCCTGGACGCTGCTCGGTGCCCTGATCGGCGGCGATTGGCCGGCCACCGAGGACGTCGATGAGCGGACGGGCGATGAGGTGAGTGGCCTGGTGGCGGCCTTCACTGCGTGGCATCTGGAGCGTGGGTTACGCTCACTGCGATTGGTCGAACGCTGAGCCACCCCCGAGGACGTGAATGCTGAAGAACGCCAAACCCCTTCCGCTGCGCAAGCGGGTAGGCCGCGTCGTGGAGGCGGCCGCGATGACCGGTCTGCGCGGCTACTTCCGGGTCGGTGAGGTGATCTACCCCGGACGCGCCGCCCGCGACGCGGTCAAGTTGTGGATGCGGGTGCCGCCCGCGCCGCCGCTCAGCAAGCGGGACCGTGGCCTGCCGCCGGGTGAGCCGCTGCAGATCGAGGTGAATGGCCATCCGATCAACGCGATGGCCTGGGGCGAGGGCCCGGTGGTGCTGTGTGCCCACGGCTGGAATGCGTGGTGGCAGCAGTACAGCGTGTATATCCCCCGGCTCGTCGATGCCGGTCTGCGGGTGGTGGCCTGGGACGCCCCGGGGCACGGAGCGTCGGCACCGGGCCAGTATGGGCCGGGCCGGTCCGGGATGCCCGACGTGGCCGATGCGATCAGGGCCGTCGCCCAGGCTGTCGGCGGGGGGCACGTGCACGGCATCATCGCCCACTCCGGCGCCACGCTGGCGGCCACGCACGCGATGCTGTCCGGTACCAGATTCGACCGGGCCGTCTTCGTCTCGACCTCGGTCAGCGCCACCCACCAGGTGGACTACTACGCCGGACGCCTGGGTTGGGGCAGGTCGACCGTGCGCCGGGCCAGGGACTTGATCGTTGCCACCTTCGACGTCGACTTCGACGAGTGGGAGATGGACCCGCGGCTGGTTGGTCTGGACCTCGAGTGGCCAAGACTCCTGATGATCCACCACCGCGGCGACCCGCAGACCCCGCTCAGCGGCGCCCAGCGGCTGGCCGAACTGTGGCCCGGCTCGCGGCTGGTCGTCACCGACGACTACGACCACCATCGCCTGTTGTGGGCGGAGCCCACGGTCGATCAGGCAGTGGAGTTCCTGCGGCCCTGAGGCATTACTCGGGGAAGACCCACTCCGGCCCATCATCGTGCGAGTGCGGCCGGTGCAGGATGGCGCTGGCCACCTCGACCACCAACGCGTCGCCGTCGACGCTCGCCATCCCGTCCAGGATGAGCGTCCAGCCATGGCGTTGCAGCGGCGCCCAGACCAGCGTCACCCGCGGGTCGCGCTCCGCGTTCTCCAGCGGTGAGCGGTGCTCGCAGACCACCCGGACCTGGCCATCGACCACGGTGGGGTCCACCGTGTGCACGCGTACTGAGCCTGTCGATGCCAAGGTCAGCAATTGCGCTGAGCCGAAGGTGCCCAAGGTGGCCGGGAGTTGTTCGATCGACACGGGAATCGTCATGGCGCTACCCTCCTGGGTCTTGCTGAGCCTGCCTCAACAAGACCCACGTTACGACACGGGGTTCGGTCACCGAGCGGCGGCCGCCGGGACCAGCTTCACCTTCTGATTGGAGCCGCCACGGATCAGGGTTACCTCCATCGGCTTTCCAACTTCCCCCGACCGTACCAGCGCCACCAGCGACTCGGTTGAACTCACCGGGGTGCCATCCACGGCGATGATCACGTCGCCGACCTGCAGCCCGGCCTGCTCCGCGGCCGAGCCGGCCACGACGCTGGTCACCTGGGCGCCCTGCTGGCCCGTACCGGTCACGTCGGCGGCGCTGACGCCGATCTGCGGGTGCTGTGCGACGCCCGTCTTGATCAGTTGGTCGACCACGTACCGGACCTGGTTGCTCGGGATGGCGAAGCCGATGCCTATGTTGCCGGATTCGCCGCCGCCCGCCGACAGCGTGGCGATCGACGACGTGATGCCGACCAACTGTCCGGACGCGTTGATCAGCGCACCACCGGAGTTGCCGGGATTGATCGCGGCATTTGTCTGGATGGCAGCCGTCACGACGAGTTGGCTGCTCGACTGACGGCTCATCGGCGAAGTGTTGTTGGTGATCGCCTCGGTGGTCACCGGGCGGTTCAGCGCCGAGACGATACCGGTGGTCACCGTGTCGTCCAGCCCGAGCGGGTTGCCGATCGCCATCACCGCGTCGCCGACCGCGAGCGTGCTGGAATCGGCGAACGCCAACACGTCCAGGTCACTCGGCGCGTCGGTCAGCTTGATCACGGCCAGGTCGGTCGTTGGGTCGGTGCCCACCACCGTCGCCGGATACGAGATGTTGTCCAGCAGGACCGTGATCGTGCCGCGGGCACCGGCGCCGGCAACCACATGGTTGTTGGTGACGATGTGGCCTTGGGCGTCGATCACGACGCCCGAACCCTGTGCCGCGCTGCCATCGGCCCCGGTCACCTGGATGGCGACGGCCGCCCGGGACGCTGCGGCGGCGACCGTCGTCCAGTTGGGATGCGACGCGTCCGCCTGGACGACGCGGGTGATTGTCCCTCCGCCGGGCGCCAAGTAGCTGGCGGCGGCGAAGCCACTGATCCCACCGCCGAGGCTGCCGATCAGCAGTGCAGCAGCAAGCAGGCCCGCCAACCTGTCCTTGCGGTTGGACGCTGCGGGCTTGGCGGGTGGTATCGGAGCCGGAGTTGACTGGGGGAACTGCGGGGGAGCGGTCGGTGGCTGGGTTGGTGCCCAACCCTGGGGTACGGGTTGCGGGGTCGTCCAGGTGGGGCTGAACGGTTGCGGATTCGGTTGACTGGTCATTGGTGCTCCTTCAGGCGGACACCAACGAGGCAATCTCGCAACTCTGTGCGTCGGCTGTGCAGAATCTGTCGGGTTGCTGATGGATTCAGGCCAGCGGCGCGAAGCGGGCGGTGAACCTGGTGAAGACCTGCTTCATCGTCCTCATGGACGCGCCGACGCTCATCAGGCCGGCGGCGAAGTCGGCGTCGGCGACCCAGGCTCCGCCAATCTCGGCCACTCGGCCGCCGTAGACCTCGGGCGCGAATGGCGTTGTCGGGCCGACCAGCACCGTGTGGGCGGCCGCTGACAACTCGAGCAGCCGCGGCAACGTCTTGTTGGCCACCGTCGTGCCGGTGATGAACACCACGTCGCAGTCCGGAAGCACGTACTCGCAGGCGGGATCGGGTAGGTCGTCGTCGATCGGATCGCGCTCCAACACCACCAGGTCGCGCACGCCGGCCAGGTGGCGCAGGCCCGCGAAGTGTCCCACCACGGCGACCTTGCGTCCGGCGATCAGTTCGGCGGTCTGGCTGAAGATGTCGGTCTCGTCGCCCACCAGGTCGGCGTTGGCGCCCTTAACCCGGTCGGCCGAGTTGAACCAGGAGTTCATCGCAGCCACCCCGATGGCGGCCAGTTCGAAGTCCCACGACTTGGCCAGGGCGGCAACACTGCGCAGGTCCTTGCCGGTCCAGAGTTCTGGGGTGCGGGGCTCCCGGCGTCCGCCGCGATCGGCCAACGCCAGACCGCAGCCGCCCAGCTCGTTGCGCACCATGGCGAACCGGGAGACCTGGACGTCAGTGATGGCCACGTTGGCGGGCAGGGCGTCCACCAGGTCGTCGTACAACTGCCAAGGGTTTGCCACGGCCACTCCTTTCACGGGCTAGCAGGACGAGCAGAGCCCGTAGACCTCGACGAAGTGTTCGGGCTCCCGGAAGCCGTGGGCGGCGGCCACCTGTTGCGACCATTCTTCCAGCGCGTCGCCGGCGACCTCCTCTGTCCGGCCGCAGCGCCGGCAGATCAGGTGGTGGTGGTGCACCGGCGAGCAACGACGGTAGGCCACCTCGCCGTCCGGGGTGCGCAGGGTGTCGAGCAGGCCGGCGTCCGCGAGCCATTGCAGGCCCCGGTAGACGGTCGCCAGGCCGATCGCGTCGCCGTCCGCCCGTAGTGCGGCGTGCACCTGCTGGGCGGTGTAGAACTCGTCGGCACCCTCGAGGTGGTCCATCACCAGTTGGCGTTGCCTGGTCAGCCGCGGTCCGGGCGATTCAGTGTTCATCGAAGTGGTCTCCATGCGGGGCGTGACGGTGGCCGTCATGCAGGTAATCGACATGGTCGCCGTGCAGCACGGCCGGATGGTCGTGGGCCTCGTCGACCGAAGCGTGCTCCTCGGCGCGCGGGAAGATCGGCTCGTCATCGGCGGCGATCGGCTGGTTGGCCCGGCGTCGGTTGGTCAGGATCGTCGCGATCGGCAGCGTGGCGATGTAGACCAGCACGGCCAGCACGACGATCGTCGCGCCAGACGCACTGTCGAGGTAGTAGGACGCGAAGACACCAGCCACTGCCAGTACGAAGCCAATCCCCATCGAGGTGACCAGCCCGCGGCGGAAGCCGAGCACCAGGTTCTGGCTGGTGGCCACCGGGATCACCATCAGGGCGCTGACCAGCATCAGCCCTACCGTCCGCATCGAGACCGCCACCGTGATCGCGGCCAGGATGACGACGATCAGGTTCAACACCCGGGTCGGCAGGCCCTGGGTGCGGGCGAAATCCTCGTCCGCGCAGACCGCGAACAACTGCGGTGACAACCCGATCGCCGCCACCAGCACCAGGGCGGCCATCGCCGCCACAGCGATCAGGTCGCTGGTGTTCACCGTTGTCAGCGAGCCGAACAGGTACTGGGACAGGGTGCCGGCGCCGCGTCCGGCCAGCCCAGCCATCAGCACGCCGGAGGCCAGCCCGCCATAGAACAGGATCGCCAGGATGACGTCGCCGGACGCGCGGCCGGATTGCCGGAGCACCTCGATCAGTACGGCGCCTGCGACGCAGATCGCGACGGCCACTGGGATCGGCGCCTGCCCGGTCATCAGGGCGAGTCCGACGCCGGCGATCGCCACGTGGCCCAGGCCGTCGCCCAGCATGCTCAGGCGGCGCTGGACGATGTAGGTGCCGACGGCGGGGGCCATCAGGCCGGTCAGCGCGCCCGCCAGCAGGGCCCGCAGCATGAAGTCGAGTGCGAACAATCCCATGTCACTGGCCCGTTTCGACGGCCAGCTGGGGCACGAGCAGGGCGGGGGTCTCCGTCACCTCTGGGGTGGGAGCGCAATCATCGAGCGGCGGCCCGGACGCCAGCGGTCCGTCGTGGATCACCCGGCCCAGTTGCAGCACCACTGAGCGCTGCAGCAGTGGTTCCATCGCGCCGAGTTCGTGCAGGACGGTCAGGATGGTCAGGCCCTCGGAGTGCAGCCGGCCGAGTAGTTGGGCGAGGCTGGTCTGGGTACGCAGGTCCAGTGCCGCGAACGGTTCGTCCAGGATCAGCAGGTCGGCATTGCCGGCCAGCGCCCGGGCAATCAGCGCCCGCTGTTGCTGCCCGCCCGACAGGTGGGCCATCGGACGCTTGCCCAGCCCTTCCAGCCCGACGCGATGCAGCGCTGCGTCCACCGCAGAGCGGTCGGCCCCTGACGGCCAACGGAAAGGTTTGCGCCGGGCGAGCCGCCCGAGGGTGACCACCTCGTTCACCGTCGCCTGCGGAACCTGCAGGCGCGCCCGTTGGGGCACGTATCCGATGCGCTGCCAGTCGTGGAAGCGGGCCAGCGGGCGTCCGAAGAGTTCGATCTCACCGCCCTGGTGCGGTGCCAGGCCGAGCAGGACGCGCAGCAGCGTGGTCTTGCCGGAGCCGTTGCCGCCGAGCAGCGCGACCACCTCACCGGCGGCGACGTCCAGATTGACGTCGTAGAGGATGTGGTCCTCGTCCAGCCACGTCTCCACCCCGGACGCGTGGATCACCAGATCGCTCATGAGCAGCCGTTCGCCTTCGTCAGGGCGGCCAGGTTGGCCGCCATCACCTCAAGGTAGTCGCCGCCTCGGGACTCGGGACTCAGGGTCTCCAGCGGGTCCAGCACGTCCGTCGTCAGGCCCAGGTCGGCGGCGATGGACTCGGCGACCTTGGGGGAGACCGCGGTCTCGTAGAAGAGCGTGGTCAACTTGTGGTCCTTGGCGATCTGCTGCACCTCGGCGATGCGGGCCGGGCTGGGCTCCTCCTCGGTGGACAGCCCGCTGATGCCCACCTGGTGCAGGTGGTAGGCGTCGGCGAGGTAGCCGAAGGCCGCATGGTTGGTGATGAAGGTGTCGGTGCGGCAGTTGGCCAGCCCGGACGCGAACTGGTCGTCCAGCGCGTTCAGGTCCTTGGCCAGCGCTGCGGCGTTGGTCTGGTAGGCCTCGGCGTTGGCCGGGTCCAGCTGGCCCAAGGTCTTGGCGACCTCTTCACCGATCTGCATCAGGTTGAGCGGGTTCAGCCAGACGTGCGGGTCATAACCGCCGTGGTCATGGCCGTCGTCGGTGTGTTCGTGTTCGTGCCCGGACGCGTCCAGCAGGGCCAGGAAGTCGCCGGTGTCCAGCACGTGCGCCGGGGCCTCTTGGGCGACCGCTTGGTCCATGGCCGCCTGGTAGCCGGACTGGTAGACCACCAGATCGGCCTCCGCCACTGCCGCGATCTGACGCGGGGACAATTCCAGGTCGTGGCCATCTGCGCCCGGCGCGAGCAGGTTGGTCACCGTGGCATGCCCGCCCGCCACCCGGGTGGCCGCGTACTCGAACGGGTACGCGCCGACGACCACGTTCAGCGTGCCATCACTGCTGCTGGGTTGCGGCGAACAGCCAGCGGCCAGGCCGACGAGGACGGTGGATAGGACGACGGCAGCGGTCAGTTTGGCAGGGGAGCGAAAGAGCATGAGAATCATTATCGTCCTCAATTCCGGACAGGGCAAATCCACCAGTCACGGCGGATCGGGCGTCAGCAAAGGACCCCGATGCTGGATGGTCGGCCGGCCGGACGCACGGACACGATTCGCCTTTCAATCCCCAAGCGATAGCCTGTGCGGTGGACGCCGGCAGGTCCACAGGTCGCCGCGTCCGGCCCGATGCCAGCCAGGTACCGGGGGATTGCCCTCTGCGGGGGGCCGGAAAGTGGGGCTGTTTCATGGCTGAGAGCACTCTCGACAAGGTCATCAATCTGTGCAAGCGACGCGGGTTTGTCTTCCCGTGCGGCGAGATCTACGGCGGCACGCGTGCCGCGTGGGACTACGGACCGCTGGGCGTCGAACTCAAGGAGAACATCAAGCGGCAGTGGTGGCGCTACATGGTCACCGGACGCGACGACGTCGTCGGTCTCGACTCGTCGGTCATCCTGCCCCGGGAGGTCTGGGTGGCGTCCGGCCACGTCTCGGTGTTCAGTGATCCGTTGATCGAGTGCCTGAGCTGCCACAAGCGCTTCCGCGCTGACCAGTTGGTCGAGGAGTTCGCCCACCGCAAGGGGCTGGACGAGGAGTCGGTCACGCTGGCGCAGGTGCCCTGCCCGAACTGCGGCACCCGCGGCGAGTACACCGAGCCGCGCGAGTTCAACATGATGCTCAAGACCTATCTCGGCCCGATCGAGGACGAGTCCGGGCTGCACTACCTGCGTCCGGAGACTGCCCAGGGCATCTTCGTCAACTTCAAGAATGTGCTCAACGCCACCCGGCAGAAGCCGCCGTTCGGTGTCGCGCAGGTCGGCAAGAGCTTCCGCAACGAGATCACGCCCGGCAACTTCATCTTCCGGACGCGCGAGTTCGAGCAGATGGAGATGGAGTTCTTCGTCGAGCCCGGCACCGACGAGGAATGGCACCAGTACTGGATCGATGCCCGCAAGGACTGGTACGTCGGGCTCGGCATCGATGAGGCGAACCTGCGGTTCTACGAGCACCCCAAGGAGAAGCTGTCGCACTACTCGAAGCGCACCGTCGACATCGAGTACAAGTTCGGCTTCGCCGGTGGTGACTGGGGCGAACTGGAGGGTATCGCCAACCGCACCGACTTCGACCTGACCACGCACACCCAGCACTCGGGCACCACGCTGGAGTACTTCGACCAGGCCAAGGGCGAGCACTACACCCCGTACGTGATCGAGCCGGCGGCCGGCCTGACCCGCTCGCTGATGGCGTTCATGGTCGAGGCCTACACCGAGGACGAGGCCCCGAACACCAAGGGTGGCGTCGACACCCGGGTCGTGCTCAAGCTCGATCCGCGCCTGGCGCCGGTCAAGGCTGCCGTACTGCCGCTGAGCCGCAACGAGGAGC
>JAXGOU010000032.1:0-21367 GCA_040767325.1 Brooklawnia sp.
ACCGAGGGCCTGGACGGAACTACTCCCCTTCGAGTTCCACCCTCTCCGACGGCTCCCTGGTGTGTCTATGCACAACTTGGTGTTGGAGGAGTCACACAACTCTCCCGTCTTGTTCCGTGGCGTTTGTGCAAGCCAGACGCCGGTTTCGTCTTCATCCAGACCCCGCGTTCCACATTCCGTCCCGGCCTCGATGAGCTGGCCGATGATTTGGCTCGGGTCGTCATGATTGGTGGCATGACCTATCCGAACCACCCGCGTCCATACGATCCCTATCCGGGGCAGGAACCCCCGCGGGCGGCGATTGTGTGCCCGAAGTGTCACGGCGCGATGCGAACTTATGAGCGCAACGGAATCCAGCTGGAGCAGTGCGGAAGTTGTCGAGGGCTCTTCCTCGACTTCGGTGAACTTGAGCACCTCACGCAGATGGAGGGCCGGTTCGTCAGCCAGGCACCGCCACCGCCCGGCTATGGCCCCGCTTGGGGCAAGCACGGTGATCGTCGGTATCGCAAAGGCGGCCTGGCGGGGTTGTTCTTTTCCAGCTAGTCTCGCGGACCTGCGTTCATCGACTGGTGGCGACGCGGGCGGTGCTCGCCAACCACGAGGACAGCCTCGGTCGCGGGCCGTCCGGCCCGCTCGCCGTTGTGGCTTGTGCGGATGCACCCGGGCGTCGGAGTGAGGCGGGTCGCTGACGCTGACTCGGATGTCGGCGTGGCACGGTGAACCGCCGGCACCTGTGGTTTCTGCTGGGGCTGTCAACTGTCCTGCATCCGGCGGCACGCCTGTAGCAGTGCGCGGGTCGTGGCTGGGGACTCGCCGGAGCGGAGAGAGCGAGCGGCCGCGATCAGGGTCGCGGCGCGAGCCGGTGGGTCGAGGTCGGTCCAGGGGTCGCCGGCTGGCGGCACGGCGGGACCGCCAGCGGCTCGATAGGCATTGAGGAGGATCGTCCAGGGCTCGTCAGGGAGCAACCCTGCCGCCCAGAACGCGGCTGGGCGCGCAAGGTCCCAGGCCGGGTCGCCGACGCCCGTGTCGTCGGGGTCGAGCAGGTACCAGTCGCCCGCCGGCGAGGGGCGGCCCAGTTGACCCAGGTGGAGGTCGCCGTGGATCATCGCGGTGCGTTGTGGCCGGCGTAGCCGGCTGGCAAGGTTCTCGCCGAGTTCGACCAGCCAGATCAGGTCGTCGTAGGGACGGCGGCGCAGATAGTCAATCGCCCGGCCAAGCCGGGCAAGCACGCCCGCCTGCGGGAATGACGACCCAGCGGGACGGGTGCGATGCAGCTCAGCAAGCAGGGTTCCCAACTGCGTCCACGGTGGCCGGTGGTCGGGAGCCAGCACGGCTACTCGTGGCCAGATCGTGGTGAGTTGTCCGTCGGGCGCGAGTATCGGAATGCCGTGCAGTGGCTGAACCCAGAAGCGGCTTGCTCCGGGTTGGGTGATGACCTGCAGCCGGCGTCGTAGGAGTGCTGTATCGGCCCCAAAGGGGTGTATCTTCACGACAACTCCGGCGCAGGCGTAGAGCCGTGCGCGCGCCCGATCGGGCTGCGGTCGGCGCTGGCCCTGGTGGGCCAACTCAGAGACGACAGTGTGCGAGGCCGCTTCACCGCCATGGTCACTCGCCACTGTTCGCACGAAGTCGGCTATCCCTCTCGGGATCACTGCCTGGATCTCGCTCACCTGGAGTGAACTGCCGAGATCGTTGAATGTGCCGGCGTCGGTACCGGACGGGTCAACTGGAGTCCGAGGTAGACCCACAGAGCGATGAATGCGACCCCGATGAGGAGCATCACGATCGTCCTGGTCCTCAGCCTGATGGGGGCTCGCGGCGCCGCTCGGGCGTCACCAGCGCTTGGGTGAGTCGATTGATCCTTGCTCATGTCAGTCTCCTGATGACTGCGTAGCGATGGTGACGGCTCCCGCGATTTGCAGCGGACGGTGAACTGCGGAGCGGGCCGAAGGACACCATCGAGTCCGTCGTGTGCGAACCTGGGTTGCCCGCTGAGTTCGCCATCGGGATGAAGCTCGTTCGTCACGCCCACGGCGTCGGAGGCATGAACCGCGTGCGGAAGCGGTGCCGCGATCCGGCTGGGCGCGGCGAACGAAGAGGGCTAGTCAGCAGAACGAAACTGGTGGCCCGCGACGTTGCGATGGCTGATAGTGCTCGAAAGAGTGGAAAGGCCGCGGGGTGGCGGCCGCAAGTACAGGCTTGGCCACGACTGGCCTGGTGAATGACGGCGTCGGGAACCTTCGGTGCAGCCAGTCGCGCGCCGACCGCAGGGTGCGGCGTACCCATAGTCCTGCGCCCAGCGCCAGCAGCACGCCGACGATGCCGGCGGCCAGGGTTGAGGTCGAGACCAGCACCCACAGCCGTACCGTGGTGTCGAAGTTGCTGCCGGGGAGATAGCTGTGTTCGGGGCAGCTTCGAGCCTGTGCGAACAGGTCCAGGTGGACGCCCACGGAGGCGAGCAGCGGAAGCTGCGGGGAACAGGTCTTGTCGCTCACGTCCAGACTGCCGGCCGCGCTAGCCAGGCCGATCCCGCCCAGCACCGTCATCAGCGCAGCGCTCCAGAGGCTGTGGTGACGGTTCCTCATCAGCGCTCCTCGTCCGGACACGCCCAGTGTAGTTGGGCGACACGGCCTGGCGGAGGCAATCGGCGAGCGGGTCAGCGGCCCTTGTAGCGCATGGTGAGCATCATGCCGGCTTTGGTGTGGTACTCGTTTTGGCAGTGGAGTGCCCATGTTCCCGGGTTGGTGGCATCCAGGTGCACGGCGGTGGTGCTGGATGGGGGAACCAGGAGGGTGTCTTTCCTCAGTCCGTTGTCCAGCGCGAAGGTGTGGCCATGCAGGTGCACCGGGTGTGCGCGTGTGGTGGTGTTGACGACCTCGAGCAGGAGGCGGTCGTTGTCGACCACTTCAAGGGGTTGATTCTGGCCGAAGGGCGCACCGTTGATGACCCACCGGTAGGGGTTGGCCTGCCCGCCCAGCTCGATGGTCGCGCGCGCATCGATCGGCCGGGTCGGGAGCAACGACGACTCCTCCGGGTACAGGTCGAGCCCCTGAGTGAGTTGGCCTGTGAACTCGGCCAGCTGGACCGGTGGTTCCGGTGGGCTCCCGGACCCGGTGCGTACCAGCGCGAGGCCGTGGCCGGGCTTGTTCCATGGCTTGGCCACGAGAGGGAAGACGCCGTCACCGAGGGTGACCAGGAGGTCGTATCGTTCGCCCATGCCGAGATAGAGCGCGGAGGTGGTGTGCGGCTTGACCGGGTGGCCGTCGGTGTGGGTGACGGTCAGGCGATGTCCGCCGAGGGCGAGGGCGAAGATCGTGTCCGAGGCGGCGTTGATCACGCGGAGCCGGACACGGTCGCCGGGGCGGCCCTGGTGGGTTACGGGCGCTGTCGGTACTGCTCCATTGATCAGGTAGAGCGGATAGGGGATGTCGCCAGCGTCGCCGAAGAACGGCTCGTTGCGGGAGGACAGCTGAACGGCCTGGGTGCCGGTGGTCGAGGGGCGGCGGGCGTTCAGGCGCCGGAACATGTCCTCAGGGGTTTGACCGTCGACGACCAGCCAGTCATCCAGGACTACGGTCCATTCGGCGTCGTAACGGCCCGGCTCTACGGGATCATCAACGATCAGTGGCCCGTAGAGGCCGCGGTCCAGTTGGACTCCGACGTGCGAGTGGAAGAAGTAAGTGCCGGGCTGGGGTGCGGTGAACTCGTAGAGATGCTGTTGCCCTGGCTGGATCGGGTTCTGCGTGAGTCCCGGGACGCCATCGACGTCGTTCGGAATGGGCATTCCGTGCCAGTGGATCGTGGTGGGGCTGGGGAGTTGGTTGTCCAGGTTGAGGCGCAGCAGATCGCCCGGGTTGGCTCGAAGGTCGATCCCGGGAAGGGTGTCGTTGTAGGCCCAGGCCTCGGCCAACGTGCCGCCGAGGTCGATGATCGAAGGCGCTGCCCGCAGCGTCTTCTGGACGATGGGTTGATCGGTGAGCGATCCACGTGGCCACCGCGAGCCACCGGGAATCGCAGGGTCGCTCGCCGCGGGTACGCATCCGGTGAGAAGCCAGCTGCCGGCGGTGCGAATCCACCGCCCAGCAGTGCTCGACGTGAGGTTCCGGTGTCGCGGGGTGGTTGGATGCCGGCACTGGTGGTCGGAGAAGTCCGAGCTTGGGAGATGGCCACCGCTCAGTCCTTCACGAGGTAGGGCACAGGGTCGGCACCCTTGCCGTTCTCGTAGAGGGCTAGGTGGAGGTGGCAGGCGGTGGACAGCCCGGTGGTTCCGACGTAGCCGATCACGTCGCCCTTGGTGACACTCTGGCCTGCGCTGACGGCGTACTTGCTCATGTGGAGGTAGGAGGTCTCGACGTTCTTGCCCTTGATACGACCGTGGTCGATCCGGACGTTGTTGCCGGCGCTGCGGCTGAAGTTGGCCCTGGTCACGGTTCCGGACTGAGTGGCGTAGATGGGGTTCCCGCACGCGCCTCCGATATCCGCGCCGTTGTGCAGGCGCATGGAGCCGAGGATGGGGTGCTTGCGCATCCCGAATCCCGAGGCCACGCCACCCTTGGTGGGCCAGGTGAACCTGCTGAGGTCCTTCAACCGGGTGAGTTCTGCCTCGATGTCGGAGGCGACTTTGCGCTCGCGTTTCTCGTGTTTGGCGAGGAGAGACTGGAACCGCACCTGGTCGACCTGAGCGGCGGTTGCCTGGAGTTGTTTGCTGCGGTTCTCCAGCAGGTCCTCGAAGGTGGGCGCCCGCTCAGCGGCGACGGCTGCCGCCGAGGCGGGGGGCAACGGCGCATCAGCGGCATGAGCCGTGTGTCCCTGGTCCAGCGACCCGCTGGCGCCGATGAGGACGGCAGCTGCCAGAGCGATAATCCTTGCCGTTCCCGGCAATCGCTTCGCGCGAACCTCGCTGGCAGCCACCCCGTCCCCTCTCGACGGCGGTAAGACTAGCCTAAGAGTTTCTCAGATTCCATTCAGGGTTCTAGTCGTGACTGGCATGGTTCAGGATCTGTTCGACCATCGCTCGAACGTGGTCGTCCTGCAGGCGATAGAGGACGTTGCGTCCCTGCCGGTCGCCGGCGGCGAGGTTTAGGTGGCGCAGGATGCGCAGGTGGTTGGAGACCGAGGCTTGCGACATCGCCAGTTCTGTGACGAGCTCACTGACGGTGGCCGGGGAGTCCAACAGGCGAGCGAGGATCAGGACGCGCGCCGGCGTCGCCAGGCCGCCCATCACCTCCGCGATGCGCTCGGCTTCGCTGGCATTCAACCTCATGAACCACCACCCCTCTTCCGGAACGCGGCCTGGATTGATCCAACCAGATTCCGAGCGATCTGTGGCAATGCATCATTACATCATGATATGTATAGATCATGAGTGCTGCGCATGAAGATCACGAAGACGACTCCCACGGACAGGGCAGGTGGGAGCTGTACTTCGCTATCGCCTCCGGCGTGACCTACATCGCGGGGTTGATCGCTGAGTTCGGCTTTGGTGCCCCGGAACCGCTGGTGCTGGGCCTGTATCTTGCGACCTACTTCTGTGGGGGCTTCTTCACCGTGCGGGGGGCGTGGGGCTCGATCCGCCGGGGCCGGTTCGAAGTGGACTTCCTGATGATCGTGGCCGCCGCCGGTGCAGCAGCGGTCGGCAGGCTCTCCGAGGGTGCCGTGCTGTTGTTCCTGTTCAGCCTCGGACACGCCCTGGAGGAGTACGCGATGGCCCGCGCGACTCGCTCGATCAAGGCGCTGGGCGAGCTCGCACCCCGCACGGCCACGCTCCGCGTCGGCCCGGACGAGCTTGTTGAGCGTCCGGTGGAAGAGCTTCAGGTGGGCGATGTCGCGGTCGTGCGACCGAACTCGCGGGTACCTGCGGATGGTTTCGTCAGCGTCGGCAGCACGGCGATCGACCAGTCCGCGGTGACCGGGGAGTCGATCCCGGTGGAGAAGGCTGCAGTGCCCGACGTCGCCAAGGCCCTGGCCAATCCCGACGCGATCTCCAGTGGCTCGCGGGTCTTCGCCGGGACGGTGAACGGCCCCGGCGCGTTCGACATGGTGGTGACCGCAGCGGCCGCCGACACCACATTGGCGCGGGTGGTGAAGCTCGTCACCGAGGCTGACACAGCCCAATCGCCCACCCAGCGGTTCATCAACCGGTTCCAGCGGTTCTATGTGCCCGCGGTCATCCTGGCCGTGGTCGTGGTGTTGGCGGTCGGGATGATCTGGTTTGCCGAGCCGTTCGGTGACAGCTTCTACCGGGCGATGCTGGTCCTGGTCGCGGCCAGCCCCTGCGCCTTGGCGATCGCAACCCCAGCAGCTGTGCTGGCGGGGATCGCTCGTGCTGGCCGCGCCGGCGTCCTGGTCAAGGGCGGTGCCCCGCTGGAGACTCTCGGCAAGGTCGACGCCATGGCCTTCGACAAGACCGGCACCCTCACCTGGGGACACCCCACGGTAACCGACACCATCCCAGCACCAGGCGTCCTCGTCGATGAACTCAATGCGATCGCCCTGGCTACCGAGACGTTGAGCGACCACCCGTTGGCGACTGCCATCGTCCGCGATCTCACCGAACTGGTCGGAGCGAACGCGCGCCGCGTGGCGACCGACCTCGAGGCCGTCACGGGCCGTGGCATCCGCGCGACGGTGGATGGTGAGATCGTCCTGGTGGGCAGCGTCCGGATGATGGCCGAGGCCGATCACGAGCTGCCGGTCGAGGTCAAGGCCTCGGTCGATCAACTCCAGGCCGAGGGCCGCACCACCATGGTGGTCACCCATGGCGCCCGCGTGCTCGGCGTGATCGGTGTGATGGACGCGCCCAAAGCCGAAGCCCGCCAGACGCTCGACGTCCTGCGCGAGTCCGGCATCGGGGAACTGGTCCTTATCTCGGGGGACAACCAGGCGGTCGCCGACGCCGTGGGCCGCTCGGTCGGGATCGACCGGGCCATGGGTGAGTTGTTGCCCGAGGACAAGGTGGTCGCGATCCGCAACCTCACCGAAGGTGGTCGCACCACGGCGATGGTGGGCGACGGTGTGAACGATGCACCCGCGATGGCCAGCGCGAGCCTGGGCATCGCGATGGGCGCTGCCGGGTCGGCGGTCGCCCTGGAGACCGCCGACATCGCTCTGATGGCCGACGACCTCGGACGGGTACCGTTCATGGTGCGACTCGGTCGAGCAACCTCCCGGCTCATCCGGCAGAACCTCATCGCAGCCCTCGCCATCGTCGCGTTCCTCGTGCCGGCCAGCCTGCTCGGGCTAGCGATGGGTCCGATCGTGTTCATCCACGAAGGCTCGACCATCCTCGTCGTCCTCAACGCCCTGCGACTGCTGCGGTTCGACCACAACCGCGACCACCACGGCATCACCCACGAAGACCGTCCGGCCGGACGTGCAGGATCGGCTGCTCCACGGCAGGAACTCGCCGGCCGCACCCAGACCGAGTTGGACGCGCCAGTCGAGTGACGGCCCTGAACGGCTGGATCGCGCTGGCCTTGTACCTGATCGGCCTCGGTCTGGCCTTCGGCTTTCGAGCGGTGGTTCACCTGCGCCGCAACGGAGATACGGGGTTCCGACTCAAAGCAGGTGCGGCGGGTTCCGCCCAATGGTGGGGGAAGCTGCTGTTCGCGGTCGCGCTGCTGCTCGGACTGGCAGGCCCGGTGACGCAGATCGTCGGCATCGGACGCCTGACCATCCCCGGCGGCACGATCGTGGAAGGGATCGGGCTGGTCCTTGCACTGCTCGGGATGAAGACGTTGCTGCGGGCGCAGCGGGAGATGGGCGCTTCCTGGCGGGTTGGCGTCGACCCGGAGGAGCACACCGAGATGGTGACCGATGGGACCTTTGCGATGGTGCGCAACCCGGTGTTCTCCGGGATGGCTGTGTCAAGCGTCGGGTTGTTCCTGCTGGCCCCGACGATCGCGGCGACGGCGGCGACCGTCGTGCTGCTCGCCGCCATTCAGGTACAAGTCCGGGCGGTCGAGGAACCCTACCTACTCGCCGTTCACGGCGACGCCTACCGCGACTACGCCGCTAGAGTCGGCAGATTCGTCCCAGGCGTTGGGCACAGCCTTCGCGGCCTCAGGTAGCCGGGTTGACTGGATCGAGGACGGGGACGCGCGGCAGGCCTAGCGCCGAGCTGCGAACCTGAGCAGCAGGAGGCCGAGCAGGCTGGTCGCGGCCAGGAGACCGGCGATCCACGGGCCGAGGGAGACAGCCGGGGTCAGTCCGGTGCGTAGTGGGATGGTGGTGACCCGAGCGCCGATGGTGTCGGTGGGGAGTTCGTCGAGGATTGTGCCGTCGGGGGCGAAGGCCTGGCTGGTGCCGGTCGTGGAGACGTTCACGACGCCGCGACCGGTCTCGATTGCGCGCATCCGGGCGAGGGCGGCCTGTTGCAGGTTCTCGTCGGTGCCGCGGAAGTCGCCGTTGTTGGACTGAAGCAGGTACAGCTGAGCCCCGTCCTGGGCGCCCTGCCAGATGACGTCGTCAAAGATGACGTCGAAGCAGATGGCCAATCCCACCCCGGCCCCGTTCGGAAGGCTGACATACGGGGAGTTGGTGCCAGGGGTGTACTCGCGTCCGATCAGGCCGATCGGGTCCGGAGCGATGCGCTGGTAGAACCAGCGGTCGGGCACATACTCGCCGAACGGCACCGGATTCGCCTTGTCGAACAGCTGGACTTCGCCGCCGGTAGGCGGCCAGAGCAGGGAGGTGTTGTAGGTGTTCTCCCCGCGGCGGGTTGCAGCGTTCACCAGCAAGGGCGCCGAGACCTGGTGGGACCGCTCATCGAGTGCCCTGCTGGTCCCCAGGTTGTTGAGTGGGTCACTGTCGACCCTCCTTCCGGAGCCGAACCAGCACATCCATCAGTTGGCCGATCAGCGGCATGGTCGCGGCGGTCTGTGCGGTGAGCATCGCGCCAGGGCCGCGGCGTCGAAGTAGCCGGCCGGCCCGTTGCCCCACCTGCACCCAGCCCACGGTCACCTCACCAGCCGGGGTGGTGGGGAACTGCGGTGTCACGAGCAGCAAGGCGGTCACCGCGGCAGGCATGACCAGGCCCCGCCAGTCACGCCGGCGACCGATCCGCCACCACTGCGCGATCCCTGCACAGACGGCTGCTATCAGGAACGACCAAGCCGGTCACACCTACCCACGAGACAGCTTCGGCGAACGGGCTGCCGGCCTGGCTCATCCCCAGACGAGCCCAAGGGAACCCGCCGTAGGGCCAGCTGCCCATGATGGACTCGCGCAGTGTCCACAACCCTCCGACAGAAAGCGGGACGATCACTAGCTGACCCCACTTGCCGCGCAGCGCCTCCGTGGACCACCGGTAGGCAACGCGATCGGTATTGCTCCCGCGGCGAACAACAGTGCCTGCAAACCGGCCAGACAAACCAACGGCAGCGGACCCAGAAACCGTCCCGCCCAACTCAGGTGCGCCACGAAGAAGGCACCGCCGTAGACCAGAGCGACCAGAAAGGCTCCGCCCGACTTCCGGCCGGCGAGCGCGAGCAGGGCCCGGGGGTGACGCTGACGAAGGCGATCGGCCACCAGCCGAGTTCGGGGAATGCCAGCGTCCAGCCCACGCCAGCCAAAGCCGAGAGTCACAATGGCCCACCCCAGCGGCAGCGCAGGCCGCGCCTTGCCGGGCTGGCTGATGTCGTCCGCAGGCGGACTGGTCGTGGTGATGGTCATGCTGACCGCTGGTGGGTGCTGGCCAGCACGGCACTGGTTTGTTCCCGCAGACCTGGCATTGCTCAAGCGGCCGGTCGTTGGGCGGCGCGGATGCCGTTGAGGATCACCACGGCCCTCGGCCACCTCGTGGACCAGGACAATCCCAGCCAGTCCGGTGATGCCGAACAGCGCCAGCAGGAACAACAGCACGATGATCGCCAGCGCGAGGCCAATGTTCACCGTCTTGATCCGCCGTCCCCGGCGCGCGTGAGCCAGCGCGGCGGGTATGAGCCGCAGGTCGTGACCGGTGAACGCCACGTCCGCTGAGTCGATCGCGGCGGCTGCTCCTTTGGCGCCCATGGCGATGCCCACCGTCGCTGTCGCTAGCGCTGGGGCGACCATTGATGCCGTCGCCCACCATCGCCGTGGGGCTGCCACCGGTAAGTTCCCTGATGGCCAAGGCCTTGTCGGCCGGGAAGTTGCTCGGCCCCTCACGTTGGTGATCCGGCCTGCCGGGCCAGCGCGTTCGCGGTGCTGGCGTTGTCGCCGGTCAGCATGATCGTGTCAATGCCCTGGGCGCGCAGCAAGGGCGGCACCGTTTCTGCGGACTCAGGTCACAGTTCGTCACGAATGCCGATCAGCCCGGCTATCTGACCGTCGGCTTCGACCACGACGACCGTCATGCCCTCGCCCGCCATTGCATCAGCATCTGGCGAAAGCCCTGCGGGGTCGATCCATCGAACGTTACCGACCCTGACCCGGGCATCTCCGACCTGACCGGTGATGCCGCAGCCGACTTCTTCGACCACCCCGGACCTTCGCGGGCGCGCCCGATACGGTCGCGGCGATCGCCGCCGCCAACGGGTGGGCGCTGGATGCCCTCCAGCCCCAGCCAGCGACAACAAGTCCCCCCGCGAGATGCCAGGCGAGGTTCGTACGTCCACCACCGCGGGGTCGTTCAGGGTCAGGGTGCCGGTCTTGTCCAGCGCGATCGTGCGAATGGTCCCCAGGTGTTCGAACGCTTCGCCCGGCTGATCACGACACCGAACTTCGACGCCGCGCCGATCGCGCTGATCACGGTCACCGGCACCGCGATGGCTAAAGCGCACGGTGACGCCGCGACCAGCACCACCAGAGCTCGTTCGGTCCAGGTCCATGGATCACCGACGATGAACCCGAACAACCACCAGGACCGCCACGACCAGCACCACGGTACCAGCGGGCGAGCGATCCGATCGACAAGCGCGCCCGTTCCCCCTTGCGGGCGTGGGCCTGCTCGACCAGCGCCACGATCTGAGTCAGCGAGTTATCCCGGCCATCCGCGGTGGCCTCGACCTGCTGGGGTCGCCGAGCCGTTCACCGACCCCGCCGGCACCTCATCGCCGGACCCACCTCCACCGGGATCGACTCTCCAGTCACTGCCGATGTCGATCACTCGATCGGCCCGTCACCACGACCTCGGTCCGCAACCCCGCTCACCAGCGCCGACCACCAGGATGTCCAGCACCATCACGGCCGGGACCGTCACGTCTCCGCCCAGCCGCGAGATACGAGCGGTCTGCGGAATCAGCGCCAGCAGCCCCCGCAGACCGTCCTTCACGATCCATCGCCCGGTCCTCAAGAGCCTCGGCCAACGAGAACAAGAAGGCCAGCGCGGCCGCCTCCCCGACATGTCCCAGAAGAACCGCCCCGACCGCCGCGATCGTCGCCCAGCAGGCCTACGCCGAAGTCGGCCGCGAGCCAGCCGCCGGAGAGCGCCCGGCACGAAGGTGTAGGCCCCAGCCGCCAGGGCAACGGCTGAAGCCCCTCCAGCGGCCAGGTCGAGCCCGGCCCATGCCAGACCATAACCGGCAAGCAGAAACACCCCAGAGACCAGCGACGGCAACAAGCGGGATCCGCCACCACGGTGACCCGCACCCCTCAGTGTCCTCGTCGCGCTCGCCGCGACCATTGGGCGCCGGCTCGCAGCACGCCGCGGTGTGTGCGCCGCAACTCTCGTCCGGCGAGGTCCGGGTTGGTTTGTTCGAGGTTCCCGCAGCAGACTCATCGGCAAGGAGCCGTCCCCACGTGGAGCGTCCTCGCCGCAGCACTCCTGCTCACCGGGCCTCTCCCGTCCTGCCAGCACCCGGGCCGCAGCACAACGGCACGTCACGGTCCTCATTCACAGGACACGCCGTCGTCGCGTAGGCGACCACCGCCTCCACCAGCAGCTCCAGCGCCGTCAGATGCGGAGTCCGGCGATCTCGTACCGCGTCTGCGGCCTCAGGCGTGCCACCACCGTCCCGCAGCCGCGCAGGCGGGCCCAGATGGTTCGACACATTGGTGCGGGTCAGGCCGGTAGACTCCGACAGCCAGGCCGGGTACCCCGGCGCCTCGGCAACTGGAGCAGAATCCGCGAACGGTCGGATCGGCCATCGCCCGGCCCAACCGATTCATCACGTCCAACCAGGAAGCAAGTCAGCACACACTGACCATACATCGGATGCTGACCTTATGCGTGAGGATGGGTCACCCAGGCAGCCCGGTTTCTTTTGACGCCGCAACGTGGCTCACGCTGATCCCGGCGGTGAGTACGTGGATCGGTGTCGGGTCAGACCGGCAGTGCAAAACTGCTCGCCCACTGCCGTACACCGGCCATTGCGATGTCCCACCAGCCGGTGATCAGCAGCATGATCGCCATCTTGGTCACCCCGCCGGTGACCTGAATGGCACGATGGTGGCGGCGCACCCAGCCCGGCGTGCCGCCCAGCCGGTCGAAGGCCAGTCCGGCGACAATGAACGGCAGCCCGAGGCCGAGCGCGTAAGCGAAGGCAAGCACGGCGCCGCGCAGCGCGGTACCCTCGTTCAGGGCCAGCATGAGCACGACCGATAGCGCCGGGCCGATACATGGCGTCCACCCCAGCCCAGCAGTTCCAGCAGCAGCAGCGCCGCCACGCCGGCTGGAGCACCGCAGCCGCCATGCGACTTCACGGCGCATCGGTCAGGCAAACCCCATATCCCAGGCGATGCTCCAGCACGCCGGCAAGCCATCAATGGCGCCGCCGCGAGCAGCGCACCAGGCGCATCAGCGCTCCGGTGGCGACGAACACCGCCGCGAAACCGCCACGAACCCCAGCGTCCCGAGCGAGTACGCGGCCCCCGCCCGGCCACCCCTTTTTCGCGCTCTGGCCGGTAGTGATGTCCGCGGCCCCGGCCTCCCGGTGGCGTACGACGGGTAGCCGAGCGAAGCAGCGGCAGCACGCACGGTGAGAAGAACGACACCAGCCCGGCGAGGAAGCGCGATCGGCAAAACCCAATGCGACCGAGCCGCCCACAGCTGGCGGATCCAGTCGCGCTCAGCAGGATCACTTGCCCGCTGCCACGTCTTGGATCAGACCCACCAGGGTCGATTCTGTGGTCTCGCCGATGATCCGGGCGACGGCCTCCAGGTCGACCACGATCGTGCCCGGGATGGCGTTGGGCGACGCTCGCCGGAGAAGTTCAGCAGAAGCGCACCCTCAGGGTCGAACGGGTTCACATAGGGAACCTCGAATGCCCACACGAACGCACGGGGCGCGGCCTTGTCGAAGTCTCGGGTGTTCAACCCGACGGTACCTGGTCGGCAAGCTTCTGGCTGGCGGCCACGAGCGCGGGCGCCTCGAGGCGGCATGGCGCGCACTGGAACCCACGTTGTAGACGATCACCTTCCGGAGACGTCGACGCCATTCCACCGCTCGTCATCCAGCGTGACGCCTCGATCACGGGCGCCTGCGGACGCTCATCGGCAGGCAGCACCGTCAGGCTGCCATCACCCGACACGAACCCTCCAGTGTTGGCTTGTGTCGACCCGCAACCCGCGAGCAGAACACCCGACGCGATCGCAACGGCCGCGCTCCAGAGCCGGCGCCTGACCGTGTGCGGAAGGCTCCCAATGTGCGACCGTTGCACTGATCCAACCTCTCAGAGTCACAGTTGCGGTCCCGACCACTGCCAGGGACCGTCTGGCCCACAAGACTGCCACGGCCGGTAAAGGGCCTCCGGCAAGCGTCTTCGTGGCCTGGTAGTCAAACTCCATCAGGCACGTGATCTCGCGTCAACCCTCGATCGCTGCGAGTAGTGCCGTCGTCGGACAGAGCGCAGCGGCACGCTTCGGCCAGTAGCTAGACTCATCGACAACCCGAGGAGCGAGCATGAGATCACAACGCCGTGGCGCCGCAGGCGCCGCCGCGTTGATGCTCATCGGTGCGAGCAACCTTGCTACCGGAGTGAGATCGGTGAACATCGCCGATACAGCCTGTATGCCGCAGGTGCCCCTGATCGCGCCGTTCGGCGTCCACCTCGATCTGTTGGTCGAGTCCGAGCTGTGCCCAGAGCACAGCTACCTGCCAGGGCTGAACTTCGGACGCTTCGCACAGTCCTTCATGGTGCTCTCAGCAACCACCTTGATCGCCGGCCTGGTCGTTCTGCTGCTCGGGCTCGGCGTGGGACTCTACGCCCGCCAGGCAGCAAAGACGGCCCGCGACTGGTTCCGGACACGCCTAAGTGATGCCAGGCCGGCGACCCTTACCGTGCCTACCCACGTTGCCGTCACGGCCCTCGTGGTGGCCACCCCCGGACGTCGCCCCTATCACCCGCTTCAACGCCGAGGCCCACCCGCCCTGTCCTGCTGATCGACTCAACTCGCACCCGTGCGCAGACGAGCGCCCTTTCGGTGAACGCCGAGGTCCTGGTGCTCGGCGCGGCGCTGCGGTGCGTCCGAACGACGACAGACAGGTCCAACCACCTTGACCACATCAGACGACCTTTTGGAGCGCATCCACCGTTTCAGACAGACCGACAGGTGGATCTTCTCCACCATGCTCTTCTCGGCCTGCCTCAGCCTGTACGCCTCCTTCGTCCTGTCAACCGACGCCATCCGGCTAGCGGCCAACCCCAAAGTCGGACTCCCATGCAACCTCAACGAGGTCATCAACTGCAGCGCAGTCGCCAGATCCTGGCAGGCCGGACTGTTCGGATTCCCGAACGCGTTCCTCGGCCTGATGGCCGAGCCCGTAGTCATCACCATCGCGGTCGCCAGCCTCGCCGGCGTCAGGTTTCCGCGAGGCTTCATGCTCGCCGCCCAGATCGTCTATGGCCTGGGCTTCGTGTTCGCCTACTGGCTGTTCTTTGAGTCCACTTTTGTCATCGGGGCGCTGTGCCCCTGGTGCCTGTTGGTGACTGTGTCCACCACCTTGGTGTTCGCATCACTCACCCACGTCAACCTGCGCGACAACAACCTGTTCCTCCCAACGAGCCTGCACAAGACCTTGACCAAAGGGCTTCGCCTGGGAGTCGACAACCTGCTCGTCGTGCTCTGGCTCGGAGCGATCACCACCTTGGTGCTCGCCAAATACGGTCCAGCCCTCTTCGGGTAAGGACCCCAACCAAACGACCTGCCCACACACCGCGTCGCCGCCAGTCAGCACGCGTCCTACCCACATCTTCCGGCAAGGAGCCCTACATGCCCAGCAATCAGAAGCCCAAGAAGCCAATCGTCGACGAACGCCCCGAACCAGGGGAACGTGGCGCCGAAGAACCATCATCTTGATCTGCGCGGTGCTGGTGATCTCGGTGGTCATCTTCGGCATCATCCAAGCCAGTCGCCAGCCCGCCGCCGTCGTCGAGCCGTCCACACCCGTCCCCACCGAAACCTCCGGCGCGCTCGTGGTACGCGAAGACTCCCGCCGACTCAACGACGTGCCAGATGCCACTGTGACCTTCGTAGAGTTCCTGGACTTCGAGTGCGAGGCCTGCGCCGCGGTCTTCCCGGCGATCGAGCAACTCCGGCAGACCTACGGCGATCGAGTGTCCTTTGTCATCCGGTACTTCCCGCTACCCAGCCACTTCAACAGCGAACGCGCGGCCAGAGCGGTCGAAGCCGCCGCTCAGCAAGGAGAACTTGAAGCGATGTACACCAAGATGTACCAGACCCAGACCGAGTGGGGTGAACAGCAGATACCCAAAGACGACCTGTTCCGCCAGTACGCCCAAGAACTCGGCCTCGACCTTGAGCAATGGGACGCCGCGTACAACTCTGAGGCCACGCTCCAGTTCATCCGCAACGACTTCAACGACGGTGTGGCCCTGGGCGTGACTGGTACGCCAACCTTCTTCCTCAATGCAGAGTTGATCAGTCCTGAGACCCTTGATGACCTCACCACCATGCTCGACCAGGCGCTCGCTGAGTAGACCGCTGCGGGTGCGGTACTGCCTACATGTCTGAGCCACTGCGGGTCGGCAGCGACTACTGGCCGGTTTGGGCATGCACGTACGCCGGCTCTCGCCCCATCGGCCCCGCGGCTCTCGATTGTGTCAGAGTCATCGTGATCCGTAGTGGTAGCGCACTCCTCGTTGGCGAGTTGGGGCAAAGGCTTGTGAAGACGGGGGATGTGGTCCTCCTTGCAGCAAACGTCCTGTGCGGAAGCGAGCCTGAGGGCCACATCACCTTGACCACGATCCATGCGGATACGGACTATGTGATCGATCAGGTCTACTGGCAGCACGCTGGGCTCGTGCGGGATCGGCTTGATGCTCAGGACTTCGCGGCGACCATCTACGCCGAGCCAGCGCAGGTTCTCAGCCTCGGTGAAAGGCAGGCCGAGGCACTCACAACTTGGCTCGACGAGATGGTCGCGCTGAGCGCCGAGCGGCCCGTTGCTCGCTACTTCTTCCGGATGCAGGCCCTGTGGTTTTCCATAGCACACGTCATTGCCCCGTTCATCAAGGCGTCCCCGGTGCGGATATCAGCCGCCCGGCCGAGTCATGTCCGGCCAACCTTGCCGAGGGAACGACGGTTCGCTCCCATCAGGGAGGAGGCCCGCAGAGTTGCTGAGCTGTTGCGGACATCACCCGAGCGGCGATGGACTCTCGCCGCTTTGGCCATGGAAGTACACCTGTCGCCTGCTCAGCTAGGCAGGGTGTTCGTCGACGCCTTTGGCAAGACACCGCTCGCGTTCCTAACGATGGTGCGAGCCGAACGCTTGGCAAGGTACCTGCGCGAGACGGACCTCACTGTCACCGAGGCAATGTGGCGGGTCGGATGGCGCAGCCGAAGTCACGGCACGGAACTGTTCCGTCAGTACGTCGGACTGACGCCGGGTGCCTACCGACGACGCCAAGGGTCGTGTGGGCGCAACTGATGTACCCGATCTCGTCGTGTTCAGTGCCCGATTTCGGGACGTCTGTCTTCCCTGGGCCTCTCATAGCCGGTCGGTGATGTAGTCCGGTAGGGACTCGTCAGGTTCGTGTTGTCGCCTGGCGGTCTTGGTCGCACCCCTGGCCCGCCGTGCTTCTTGATGTTCCTGGCGTACCTCACGGTCACCGACGATCGGGTGATCTCGGCGGAGGGAAGGTCCAGGATGACTGCGACGGAGGAAGTACGAGCCAAGCGGGACGCGAAGCTCGATGAGCTGCACGAGAAGCTGACTGGCGCGGTGGAGACGCTGGTCTCCGGGCGGGACTGGGCCCGCGCGTTGGCGTTCGCGGCCCGGTTCCGATCGCGCTCGTTCAACAACGCGCTGCTGATCTGGGTTCAGCACGAGGCTGCGTTCGAGGCTGGCCGGGTGCCCGGGCCGGTGCCGTCGTATGTGGCTGGGTATCGGCAGTGGCAGCAGCTTGGCCAGCAGGTGCAGAAGGGCCAGCCGGGTTACATGATCTTCGCTCCGGTGACCGGCCGGTTCGCCTCGTCGAATCCTGGTGATCCGTCGTCGTGGCGTCGTTTGGGTCCGCGCGAGAAGCACAAGGTCAACGAGGTAGTGCGCACGAAGATGGTGGGCGCTCGGCCCGCCTATGTGTGGGACGTGACGCAGACCGAGGGCGATCCGATCCCTGAGCCACTCGCACCGAAGCTGCTGGACGGCGAAGCCCCGCAGGGACTGTGGGATGGCCTGGCCATGCAGGTCGAAGCGTTGGGGTTCGAGGTGCTGCGTGTCCCGGATGCCGGGCGGATCGGCGGCGCGGACGGCCTGACCGACTACGTCGCTCGGCAGGTATCGGTGCGTACCGATGTGACGGAGGTCAATCAGATCGCCACGTTGGCGCACGAGCTGGCGCATGTGCTGATGCACGACCCCAAGGATGAGGACGCTCGCCAGCATCGGGGTGTTCGTGAGGTGGAGGCCGAGAGCGTGGCGTTGATGGTCGGTGCTGCGCACGGGTTGGATACCAGTGGTTACACGATTCCGTATGTGGCGGGGTGGGCGTCGTCGGTCAAGGACGCTGAACCTGTGGAGGTCGTCAAGGCGACCGGTGAGCGGGTGCGGAGGACGGCGCTGGGCATCCTCGACCAGCTGGACACGTTCCAGGTCGCCGATGGCACGCCGCCTGGTCTTGCGCGTGATGTTCCCACTGCGGAGCCGAAGGCGCTGCATGTGCCGCCGCCGTCGGAGCATCGGCCGGCGGCGAGGGTGCCGGTGGTGGCGGGTCGGGGGTTGTGATGCCCGCGCGTGCCGACTTCACCAGGGCGTTGTTGCGTGCCAGTGGTGCTTCGACGCTGGCGGCGTCGGCCCGGCATCTCGCGCAGGTGGGGGTGCCGGTGTTCCCCTGCCAGCCGAGTGGGAAGCGTCCGCTCACGACGCGGGGGTTCCACGATGCCACCACCGACATCGGCCGGGTCGAGGCGTGGTGGTCGCGGACTCGGGAGGCGAACCTGGGTGTCCCGACTGGCGTGGTGTCGGGGATGGTCGTGGTGGATGTGGACGTGCATGGCCCGGTTGATGGGCGGCAAGCGTTCGCCCGCGCCGAGCAGGCCGGGCTCGTCGATGGCTGGGGTCTGCTGGTGGAGACCCCGACGGGTGGCCTGCACGCCTACTTCGCTGCGACGGCGGGGGTCGAGCAGCGGTCATGGCGAGCCGCTCGTGCGGGGTGGACTTCCGGGGTGATGGCGGGTACATCATCGTGTCGCCCTGGTTCGCATCGTCGGCGGTGTCGATCCGCTACGAGGTCGTCAATGTCGGCGACCAGCCTGCCGCTGCGCTGGACTCGCGTCGGCTGCGGGACTTCCTCGATCCACGTCCGGGACCGGTCGTGCGGCAGGGTCGTGGGTTGGTGCGGTTGGCGGATATGAACCGGCTGGCGTTCTGGGTCGCTGGGCGTGGTGAAGGTGAGCGGAACCGGGGGCTGTTCTGGGCCGCGTGCCGCTTGGCCGAGAGTGATGTCTCTGCCTCGGATGCGCTCGATGTCCTCAGCGCAGCCGCCAGCCAGGCCGGGCTGGGCGAACGCGAGATCGCCACCACGGTGCGCTCCGCCTGCCGGATCGCGCACCCCGCGCCCGAAGCCGGTGGCCCCGGCACTCGGTGGCGGCGCCTGGTTCGAGCGAGCCAACGCCCCGAACCCAGGCATGGGTGGGCGGAGGCTGTGATGAAGACGACCGGTAGGCAGTGGGCGGGGCGCACCGCAGTGGTGGGGACGGTGTTCATCGCGTTGGGTGCGTTCTGGCTGAGCTTTACCGCGCTCGCCGATCTGGCGGCGCGTTCCGGGGTCGACCGGGGACAGGCGTGGGCGTGGCCGTTGATCGTTGATGGGATCATCGTGGTGGCGACGGTCGCGGTGGTGGCGCTGGCTGGGCAACGCTCAGCCTGGTATCCCTGGTCGCTGCTGGTCGGCGGGGCGCTGGTGTCGGTGACGGCGAATGCGATCCACGCTGTGGTCGCTGCGGACGCCGATGTGCCCGGCCTGCTGGCTGCCTCGGTGGCCGCGGTACCGCCGGTGGTGCTGCTGGCGATCACCCATCTCACCGTGATCCTCACCCGCACCTTCCCACAGGAGTTGCCGGGGCAGCCTGAGGTGTTGTCCGAGATCCCGGAGATGCTGTCCGAGGTGTATGCCGGACTGCAGGGTGTTGTCCACTCGAAGTCGTTGTTGTCCGTTGCCTCTGAACCTTTGGCCGATGAGCGGGAGTTGTCGCCAGCCTCGTATGAAACCGCTGGTCGTTCTGATCGCCGGGCTCGTGCTTCGGCGTTGCGGGCCGCAGGCTGGTCGAACAAGCGGATTGCCCGCGAGGTGCAGGTGCATCCGGCAACTGTGGGGAGATGGTTCGCCGCGGCGCACCTTCCCGACACCAATGATGACGCCGCAGTCGAGCGGGAGGAGAACGGCCCTATGAACGAACACGACACCCACCACCACGACCTGCGCCCGACGGTCACCGACCCAGCCGGCGAGCGCCCGGAAGCGTCGGATGAGCGTCCCGAGTCGGTGGCGGCTACGACGCCGGAGGCGGTGCGGGCTGCCCAGGTCGCCCGTAACGACAAGCGCCATGCGCTTGTTCGGGGTCGGGGTGTGGAGTGGGTGCGCCCGACCGATCTGATGGTCCGGCATTCTGCGACCGCCGCGGGACGGGGCATCGACTTCCAGACCGAGTTGTCCCGGCGCGCCCGAGCCCCGCTCGGGGCGGGGATGCGTCGCCTCGGTGAGCGGGTGCGTAGGTTGCCTCCGGTCTCGGCGTTCGGTCGGCACGGCTCGTCGCGGTCGGCTCCGGTGCGGTCCGGGGTCGGGATGGGTTGACGGTGACAGGTCATGGCCAGGGCATCGGCAGGAAAGGGAACGCGTTCGTGGGAGCGGGTGCGCACCTGTCTGCCAGGAGGTGCCTACATCATGACCACACCCACCAGCACAACCACCGCTACCGCGGCTGCCGAGGCGACGGCGTTCGGGGCTGAGGACTTCACCACCGGCGAGGGCCTACGCGCCTTGTTGAACCGCCTCTTCGAGAGCGGCGAGGACGCCTGGGTGCATGACCCGGTCGCGCGGGCGTTGATGGAGTTCGCTGCCGACAAGTACGCGGCTCTGGCCAGGAAGCACAAGCTGGACACGTGGGAGGCGGTCACGGCGGCGTTCGACGCGATGCAGTACCGCTCGACCCGGGAGGCGAACGATCCGTGGGCGATCATCACCCACGCCGTGCGGATCACCTGCGTGTACGAGGAACGGGCCCAAGGTCTGCTGTGCTCGGTGCATCAGGCGCGCCGTGCGCATGTCTCGGCGTTCCACGATCCTGAACGGTTCTGCGACCGAGACACTCCTCTGGCCGACTACCATCCCGCGTTCCACACCACCGATCCCCACGACGATCCCGGCGAGCCGGACGACAGTGAGGAGCTGGGGTCGGGGCAGGCCTGCCGCTCGGCCACGTCGGCGGCCGAGGATGCGACGGTGCTGCTGGGTTTGCTGGGTTGGCCCGCGGATGTGGCGCGGGCGTCGGTCGAGCATGTGTGCGGTGCGCTGATGAAGTCCGGCAGCCGTCAGGCTGCCGCTGAGGCGTTGCGCCGCGACCGGCACGTCCGAGCGCTGCTCGACCTGCCACGTCGCTCCTGGAACGTGCTGTTGAAGGCGCTGCTCGGGAACCCGGACCCTGCCTATCGGGCCACCAGTGCCGGGCGCGGGGTGCTGCTGCGGCTCCTGGTCGGGGAGACCTTGGATGTGTTGCTGCGCGACGACGACCTGATCCTCGCCCTCGCGCTCGCCGCGCCCGTCGGACGTGGGGGCGAGTGATGTCTGAGGCGCAGATCGGGAGCATCCAGCTCGACCGGACGGTGGAGTCGATCCTCGTCGGGCATCGGCACCGCGTCGACCTGGGCGACATCGACGCTTTGGCGGCGTCCATCGAGCGCGACGGGCTCCTGCAGCCGATCACGATCACCATCGACGGTGTGCTCATCTGCGGGGCGCGACGCCTGGCCGCGATCAGACAGCTGGGCTG
>JAXGOU010000033.1:0-20544 GCA_040767325.1 Brooklawnia sp.
GAGATGCGCCGCAGCTACCGCAGCGACCGCTTCCTCAAGATCCTGGACCATGTCCGGCAGGCCATCCCGCACGCGGCCATCACCACCGACATCATCGTCGGCTTCCCCGGCGAGACCGAAGAGGACTTCCAGGCCACCATGGACGTCGTCCGCGAGGCCCGGTTCAGCGCCGCCTTCACCTTCCAATACTCCATCCGTCCCGGAACCCCGGCGGCCACGATGCCCGACCAGGTGCCCGCGGACGTCGTGCAGGATCGTTACGAGCGGCTGGTCGAAGTCATCGAGCAGATCGCCTGGGACGAGAACAAGGCGCTGGTCGGCCAGGACGTCGAGGTGCTGTTCGCCAGCGGTGAGGGACGCAAGGACCAGCGCACCGCCCGGATCACTGGCCGCGCCCGGGACAACCGGCTGGTGCACGTTGCGCTGCCCGACGACCCGGACGCCGTTCCGCGTCCCGGCGACATCGCGCATGCCACGATCACCAGGGCTGCACCGCACCACCTGGTGGCCGACGCACCCATCCAGAACCTGCGACGCACCCGCGGTGGCGATGCCTGGCAGGCGGCGAACGAACCGCGTCCGGTCGGTATCGGTCTGGGCCTGCCCACGATCTCGCGATGACCAGCCTGCCGCTGATCGTGCTGGTGGGGCCGACGGCCTCCGGCAAGTCGAGCCTGGCCATCGAAGTGGCCGAGCTGCTGATCTCCCACGGGCAGGGTGCCGAGATCGTCAATGCCGACTCGATGCTGGTCTATCGGGGCATGGACATCGGCACCGCCAAACCCAGTCCCGCGGAGCTGTCCCGCGTCCGGCACCACCTGGTCGACATCATGGACGTGACGCAGTCGGCTTCGGTCGCCGAGTTCCAGGACTTGGCGCGCGCGGCGATCTCCGACATCCGGGGTCGCGGCAGCGTCCCGATCATGGTCGGTGGATCGAGTCTGTACGTGCGTGCGATCCTCGACCAGTTCGAGTTCCCCGGCACCGACCCGGCTGTCCGTAGCCAGTGGCAGGCCGAGCTTGATCGGCTTGGCCCCGAAGCGCTGCACCAGGTGTTGGCTGCCCGGCATCCGCAGGCCGCGGCCGGCATCCTGCCCGGCAACGGGCGGCGCATCGTCCGGGCGCTCGAAGTGATCGAACTGACAGGTGACTTCAGCCCGATCCTGCCGGAACCGGACTACGCGCTGCCCGACGTCCGCCAGTTCGGCCTGCAACTCGAACGAGCCGAGATGGACGCCCGGATCGAGGCCCGGGTGCACCAGATGTGGTCCGATGGTCTGGTTGACGAGGTCCAACGCCTGGCCGAGCAGGGGCTGCAAGGCGGGCTGACGGCCTCACGGGGTCTTGGTTACCAGCAGGTGCTGGCGTACCTGGCCGGTGAGCTGACCGAGGATGAGGCGCGCGAGGCCACCATCACCGGGACGCGACGGTTCGCTCGCAAGCAGTTGGGCTGGTTCAGCCGGGACCCGCGGATTCAGTGGCTACCAGCCGGTGACGCCAACAACGCCGCCCTGATCGCGGCCGGGGTGGGCCTGATCCCCTCGGCAGTGGGAGACTGACACCGTGCAGACGCTGAACTTCGCCAAGGGCCACGGGACGATGAACGACTTCGTCATCCTGGTGGACCGCGACGACCTGCGCCCGCTCGATACCGACACGGTGCGCTGGCTGTGCGATCGGCGAGCCGGCATCGGGGGCGACGGCCTGCTGCGTGCGGTCAAGGCGGAACTCATCCCCGAGTGGCAGGGCGACCCCGACATCTGGTTCATGGACTACCGCAACGCGGATGGCTCGATCGCCGAGATGTGCGGCAACGGCTTGCGAGTCTTCGTTCGCCACCTGGTCGCCGAAGGGCTGGTCGACCAGTTCCCGGTGCCGGTGGGCACTCGAGCCGGTTTGCGCCACGGGTGGGTGCAGAACGACGGACGCGTCACCATCGACGTCGGCCCGGCCACGGTCGCCGAAGAACCAACCTGGGTCGCTGTCCAGGGCCAGCGGCTCGATGCGATCACCGTCGACGTGGGCAATCCGCACGCGGTCGTCGTGCTGGACGACCCGAACACTCTGGCCGAATTGGATCTGTCCCACGCCCCGGAGTACGACCCAGCGGTCTATCCGCACGGGGTCAACGTCGAATTCATCGTCCCGCAGGCCGAGCACGACCTGTCGATGCGCGTCCATGAGCGCGGGGTGGGCGAGACCATGTCGTGCGGCACCGGTGTGGTGGCCAGCGCTGCGGCACAGCTGTTCCGGCTCGATCAGGTGAGTGGCACGGTCGCGGTTCATGTGCCCGGCGGTGACCTGGAGGTCGAGGTCTCGCCGGATGGCACGATGCTCTGCGGCCCGGCGGTCATCGTGGCGCACGGTAGCGTCCTGCTGCCTGAGTGAACTTGCGAAACTGGCATAGGCTTGCCGGACGATGACAAAGATGCCCTGGACGCCTGACGACTTCGACGAGTCTGCCGACCTCGACGACTTCGAGGATCTTGACGATGACCTCGATTGGGACGACGACGAAGACGACGAGCTTGAGCCCGGCGAGATGGACCTTGCCGAGCGCCACTCGCTGCGCCGGGTGGCCGGCCTGTCCACCGAGTTGGACGACGTCTCCGAGGTCGAGTACCGGCAGCTGCGGCTGGAGCGCGTCGTCCTGGTCAGTGTCTGGACCACCGGAACCCAGGAGGACGCGGACAACGCCATGCGCGAACTCGCGGCTCTGGCTGAGACGGCGGGCTCCGAGGTGTTGGAAGGGCTGATCCAGCGCCGGCAACGTCCGGATGCCGCCACCTACGTCGGACGCGGCAAGGTCGACGAGGTACGCGAGGTCGTCCAGGCCACCGGCGCGGACACCGTAATCTGTGACGGCGAACTGACCCCCGCGCAATTGCGCACCCTGGAGGATCGCGTCGGGGTCAAGGTGGTGGACCGCACGGCGCTGATCCTGGACATCTTCGCCCAGCACGCCAAGAGCGTCGAGGGCAAGGCGCAGGTCGAACTCGCCCAACTCAACTACCTCAAGCAGCGCCTGCGCGGTTGGGGTGCCAGCCTGTCCCGGCAGGTCGGCGGTCGTGCGTCCGGCGGTGTGGGTATCGGCGGCCGCGGCCCCGGTGAGACCAAGATCGAGACCGATCGACGCCGCATCAACCACCGCATCTCCATCCTGCGTGGCAAGCTGCGCGAGATGCAGGGCACCCGCGCGATCAAGCGCGCCGACCGGCAGCGCCACCGCATCCCCTCGGTGGCCATCGTCGGCTACACCAACGCCGGCAAGTCATCGCTGCTCAACCGGCTGACCGACGCCGGCGTCCTGGTCGAGGACGCGTTGTTCGCCACCCTCGACCCGACGACGCGGCGCGCCACCGCTGCGGACGGCCGGGTCTTCACGCTGACCGACACGGTGGGTTTCGTGCGGCACCTGCCCACCGACCTGGTCGAGGCGTTCCGCTCCACCCTGGAGGAGACGGTGGACGCGGACCTGCTGGTGCACGTCGTCGACGGGGCGGACGCCGACCCGCTGGGGCAGATCTCCGCGGTCCGTCAGGTGTTGGCCGAGATCGGCGCCGCCGATCGTGCCGAGCAGTTGGTGGTCAACAAGATCGACCGGGCCGACCCAGACACCCTTGCGGTGCTGGCCAGCCAGTACCCGGACGCAGTCTTCGTCTCGGCGCGCACGGGGGAGGGCCTTGCCCGGCTGCGCGAGGTCATCGACGCCCGGCTGCCAACGCCGCAGACCGAAGTAAACGCGCTGATCCCCTGGGACCGGGGCGACCTGGTCGATCGGACGCACCGTGAGGGCGACTTGATCAGCCTTGACCATGTCGGCCAGGGCACCGAGATCCGGGCACGGGTTCATGCCGACCTGGCCGCGCAACTTGCCCCGTACGTGTTGTCGGAAGAGCAGGGGTGACGCAGCCCAACGACCTCGCCGGCAAGGTGCTTGCGGCGGCGGTCGCGAGCATCGGCGGAACCTCCCGTCCCGGGCAGGAGGTGATGTGCCGCGAGGTCGCCCGCAGCCTGGACGACGGGGCACACCTGCTGGTCCAGGCCGGCACCGGCACCGGCAAGTCGCTGGGCTACCTGGCGCCCGCGCTGGTGTGGGCGATGGAGAACGACCAGACCGTGCTGGTGGCGACCGCCACCTTGGCGCTGCAGGCCCAGTTGGCGCACAAGGACATCCCGGTGGCCAGCCAGGCGGTGACCGAGGTGCTGGGCCGCACGCCGCGAACCGAGATTCTCAAGGGACGATCGAACTACGCGTGCCTGCTGCGCGTACGCGACCAGGTGGTCAGCGACCAGGCGAGCCTGCTGGACGGCGCGGAGGTGGCCCGTAGCCTGCGCAAGTCCCGGGCCGACGAGGCGTCCGTACTCGGCGCCGAGGTGGTGGCCCTGCGGGAATGGGCCGAACAGCAGGCTGCCGATCACGGGCTGGCCGATCGGGACGACGCACCCAGCCATTCGCCCCGGGCCTGGCTGCAGGTTTCGGTGCCAGTTCGTGAGTGCCTGGGTGCCGCCAAATGTCCCTACGGCGGCGAGTGCTTCGTCGAGGAATCGCGGGCCCGCGCCCGGCAGGCCGACCTGGTGGTCACCAATCACGCCCTGTTGGCCATCGACGCCATGCACGGCGGCACAGCGTTGCCCGAGCATGCGGTGGTCATCATCGACGAGGCCCACGAACTGACCAGTCGGGTCACCGGGGCAGCCAGCGTCGAGTTGTCGCCGCGCCAGATCGAGGTCGTGTCGAAACGAGCCTCCGCCTGGCTGGACGACGACCTGTCCGTCGAACTGCTGGAACTGGCCGACGACTACGAGGCCGCCCTGGCGCAGACCCCACCGGGCCGGATCACCGATGCTGGGGCCCCACCGATCGCGGCTGCCGAGCAGGTTCGCGAGGTAACGCGACGAGCCGTCTCGGCGCTGGCCACCGGCAGCGGTCAGGCCGGCGAGCCGGACCGCATCCAGGCGTCCGCAGCGATGAAGGAGATCTTCGACATCGCCGAGCGGATCGCCCGGCTGCACGAGGCCGACGTGGTCTGGCTCAGCGAGAGCGAGCGCTTCGGACGGCAGATGAACGTGGCTCCGCTGTCGGTGGCCGGGTTGATGCGCGAGAAGGTGCTTGGGCAGGCCACCACCGTGCTGACCTCCGCGACGCTCACGATCGGCGGTGGATTCGAGGTCATGGCCGGCAGCGTCGGGCTGCGCCGAGATGACCAGATCACCCCCGACACCGAGCCCACCGACGAGGGCAAATGGCGTGGGCTGGACGTCGGCTCCCCGTTCGACTACACGAAACAGGGCATCCTCTACGTGGCCAGCGGCCTCGCCCAACCCGGACGCGACGGCATCGCTGCCGACGCGCTGGCCGAACTCGCTGAGTTGGTCTGGGCGGCCGACGGGCGCACCCTGGGGCTGTTCGCGTCCCAACGATCGGCCGAGATCGCCACCGAACACCTGCGTCAGCAGTTCCCGACCTTGACCGTGCTCTGTCAGGGCGACGCGCAACTCAGCGAACTGACCCGCACCTTCGTTTCCGATGAACGATCGGTGCTGTTCGGCACGATGTCGCTGTGGCAGGGCATCGACGTGCCGGGCGACTCCTGCCGGCTCGTGGTGATCGACAAACTGCCGTTCCCGCGACCGGATGACCCGTTGATGCAGGCGCGCCAGCAGGCCGTCCAACAGGCGGGTGGCAACGGCTTCATGGCGGTGGCGGCCACCCACGCGGCGCTGCTGCTGGCCCAGGGCGTCGGGCGCCTGATCCGCCGCGACAGCGATCGCGGAGTGGTGGCGATCCTCGACCCGCGGTTGGTCAAGGCGCGCTACAGCGGCTACCTGCGCGCCTCACTGCCCCCGTTCTGGATCACCACAGATCCCGAGGTCGCCGTCGCGGCGCTCCAGCGCCTCAACACCCAGGACTAGATACGACGCAGTACGGCCACGACCTTGCCGAGGATTGTCGCCTTGTTGCCATCGATCGGCTGGTAGGCCGGGTTGTGCGGCATCAGCCAGACTTGGCCCGGCGTCCGGCGGAGCGTCTTCACGGTCGCCTCGCCGTCCAGCAGGGCCGCCACGATGTCGCCGTTGTCGGCGGTGGGCTGCTGGCGAACCACCACGTAGTCGCCGTCGCAGATCGCCGCGTCCAGCATTGAGTCTCCGCGCACCTCGAGCGAGAACAGCGTGCCCTCACCCACCAACTGCCGGGGGAGTGGCAGCACCTGCTCCACCTGCTCCTCGGCCAGAATCGGTGCGCCTGCTGCGATGCGGCCGAGCACCGGCACCGCGACCGCGGTCGGCTGGTGATCGCGCTCGTTGGTGGCATCTGCCGATTCGACCGCCGGGGCTGGCGCGGCCGGAGCGTCCGGAAGGATCACCTCCAGGGCACGGGGCCGGTTGGGATCCCGGCGCAGGAAGCCCTTGGCCTCCAGCGCCTTCAACTGGTGCGACACGCTGGAGGGGCTGGCCAGCCCCACTGCGTCGCCCATCTCGCGGATGCTGGGCGGGTAGCCGCGCTCGTCGACGGTCTGCCGAATGTACTCGAGGATCCGGCGCTGACGCGGGGTGAGGCCGCTGGCGTCGCTCGGCCCGTCGGGCAGTTCGCTGATCGACGCCATGCCCATCGCCTGGGCGACTGACTCATTGGTTGGCCGGCCGGCCCGCCCCTTCGGCCGCGGACCCGGGGTTACACGCCGCACTGTGATCATGGGTTACACGCTAGTTGTCCAGCTCGAATGAATCAAACACCTGTTCGAGCGTGTCTCGGACGCGGTTCCGGAATCGAAAAACTGTCAGTGGCCCCTGATTGGCTGACGACATGCCGAGAAACGCACCATTCGAACGCTTGAACGATTGGACGCGCGGCGCTAGTGTTCGACTCGAACAAACGTTCGATGACTGTCGCGCTTCGGCGGATGGCCGAGCAGATGGAGGAAAGATGAGCGTCATCACCGCAGACCGGATCATGGTCAATCGGCGCCACGCGGGATCACCCGTCCGCGTGCGCCCCACTCGGCGTCAGGGCGACCGGCGCCGGCCCTGGACGCAGGCCTGGCATCCTGGCAGCCCGGGCGGCCGACCCTTGCAGCCCTCGACGCCCATCAGTGCCCTGGGCAACCCGTCGGCCATGCTCACTAGCCAGACGCGGCTCCGGACGCAGGCATCGCAGGAGGCGACGGGGCAGTGGCACCTGACCGAGCGCGGGTTGGCGGTCATCATGGCGGGCTTCACGCTGGCCCTGCTGCTGGGCGCCTACGTGGTCATCGCGCAGTACCTGGCGCTGGTGCCCTGAGTCGCGCGACCCGGACGCAACAAGGCCGAAGGGCGGCCCCCGATGGGGAGCCGCCCTGCGTCGTCTCGGACCGACTGATCAGTAGCCGTAGGGCTGCTGCGTCGGGTTGTAGGCGCTGGTCGGAGCCGGGCCCGACTCGTCCACCACGATGGTGCTGGTGATCTTGTCGGCCAGGGTCTGGCGCTTTGCGTCCCAGAGCGGGAAGAGCCAACCGACGTAGCAGATGATGCTGTCGATGATGTGGGCGAGGTGGCGCAGAATGGCCATCCCGACACCGATCGGCTGGCCGGTTGCTTCCGCGACCAGGCGGGTGTTGGCGATCTTGCGACCCCACGACTGACCGGTGGTGCCGCCCAGGTAGATCGAGTTGTAGCCGAGCCAGGCCAGCATCAGGACGCTCTGGACGATCCCGCCGATCCCACTATCGGGTGCGGCTGCAATGAGGATCTGACCGATGATGCTCGCGACGATGCTCGGCCCGACGTAGTCGATCAGGGCGCCCAGCGCGCGCTTGCCCCAGGACGCGTAGTTGCCGGCGGCAGCGGGCTGGACGGGGCCATAGAGGTTGCCCGCGTACCCGCCCTGGTAGCCGTAGCCGGACTGACCGTACTGGTCCTGGACGGCCGGGGTCTGTGCGTAGCCGGTGGCGGCGTAGTTGTTGTCCGTGCCGTATCCGCTGGACTGGCCGTAGTCGGAGGTCTGGGCGTACGGCTGGGCAGGCTGGTCGGCGCTGGGCTGGCCGTAGCCGGACTGGGCGGGCTGGTCGGCGCTCGGCTGACCATAGCCACTGCTCTGCCCGTAGGACGACTGCCCGTAGCCGGAGGTCTGCCCGTAGCCGGACTGCGCGGGCTGGTCGGCGCTGGGCTGGACCGTAGCCGCTGCTCTGACCGTACGAAGACTGGCCATAGCCGCTCTGGGCGGGCTGGTCGGCGCTGGGCTGGCCGTAGCTGGACGTCTGGCCGTAGCCGGACTGGGCGGGCTGGTCGGCGCTCGGCTGGCCGTAGCCGCCGGTCTGGCCGTAGCTGGAGGACTGGCCGTAGCCGGACTGGGCGGGCTGGTCGGCGCTCGGCTGACCGTACCCGCTCGCCTGGCCGTAAGAGCTTTGGCCGTAGCCCGAGGGCTGGCCATAACCGGACTGCGCAGGCTGGTCGGCGCTCGGCTGGCCGTAACCGCTCGGCTGGCCGTAGGTCGGTTCATTGGAGGAGAGCGGAGTCTGGCCTGAATCCTGGCCGTAGACGGGCTCGCCGTAGGTGGGCTGGTCCTGCGAAGCCGGGGGCTGGTTGGCCTGCCGGGTGGCGTCCTGGTCCGCTTGTGCCGAAGCGTCGCCCTCAGGGTTCTGGCTAGGGTCGATCGGGCGACCCCAGTAGTCGTTGCTCACAGCTTTCTCCAATCGCATTGCATGATTGCGCTTGATCCTACGCGGCCGCTGGGTCTTGGGCGCGTTGTCCACCCGGATAATGGTCCTATGGAGAATGCGGAGCGGGTGGCTGATGGCTTCTCGCCCGGTCGTGCGCTGGGCCGCCTGATGGCTTTCGGCGGCGCGGGGGCGGGAATCGCCGCTGCGCATCTGCTCTTCGGTATCGGCCTGCCGTGTCCCTTGCTGACCCTGACCGGGATCCAGTGCCCGTTCTGCGGTTCGACCCGGGCGGCCGGGGCACTGGCCCAGGGCGACCTGGCCGCTGCGTGGTCCTACAACGCGCTACTCGTGCTGGCAGTGCCGGTGTTGGTACTGTGCGCGATCGCCTGGACTGTCGAGCTGGCCGGCGGCCCGAAACTGCGTCCCCCGGCGGCACTGCGTCCACTCACCCAGAACCGGATCTATCTCGTCGTGGGGCTGATCGCGGTCGGGTTCATGGTGGTCCGCAATCTGGTTTGAGCGCGACACGCCGCAACGCCGCGCTCAATCTCGCCGGACGACTTGCACGCGCGGCATATCGGTGTACTGTTCCCTACATCTAGTAGTTACACCGCTGTGATTTGTCCACAACTTGTGGTTATCACACACAGGATCTCCACAGCGGCGTCCACAGCCAGCACCACGAAGGGGGATGACATGCACTGCCCGTACTGCCGCTACTGCGACTCGCGCGTGCTCGATTCCCGCGTCTCCGAGGACGGCGCGAGCATTCGGCGCCGGCGCCAGTGCCCGGCCTGTGAGCGTCGCTTCACCACCATTGAGCAGACCCAACTGGTCGTGGTGAAGAAGTCCGGCGTTGTGGAGCCCTTCAACCGCGACAAGGTGATCTCCGGCGTCCGGAAGGCCTGCAAGGGGCGTCCGGTCACCGATGCACAGCTGGCGCGCCTCGGCCAGCGGGTCGAGGAGGCGTTGCGCGCGTCCGGCCAGGCCGAGGTGCCGACCGACGAGGTCGGTGTGGCGATCCTTGGGCCGCTCAGCGAACTGGATCCGGTGGCCTACCTGCGGTTCGCCTCGGTGTACAAGCACTACAACAGCGTTGACGACTTCATCGCGGAGATCGACAACATGCGCGAAGCGGCGGTGGCCGCCGAGCTGGACGCCCCGCCGGGCGAGCTCGAATGTCAGACCGCCACCGCACACTGAACTTCACCCGAAACAACGACTTCGATGACCAACCATGAACACCACCACGACCAGGAGCAGACGGTGACCGACACGACCTATGACCAGAAGACCGACATCGAGCCTCCGGCAGGACGCGGACTGACGATGCAGCGCGTCTTCACCACCGAGGGTGTCCACCCGTATGACGAGGCCACCTGGGAGTTGCGCGACGTCGTCCAGACCAACTGGAAGACCGGCGAGACGGTCTTCGAGCAGCGCGGCGTCGAGTTCCCGACGTTCTGGAGCGTCAACGCCTCGACCATCGTCACCACCAAGTACTTCCGGGGCGCGATGGGTACCGCACAGCGCGAGGCCAGCCTGCGCACCCTGATCGACCGCGTGGTCGGCATGTACCAGACCACCGGTGAGCGCGAGGGCTACTTCGCGACCGCCAAGGACGCCGAGATCTTCGGCGAGGAGCTGACCTGGCTGCTGCTGAACCAGCACTTCAGCTTCAACTCACCGGTGTGGTTCAACGTCGGCACCACCTCGCCGCAGCAGGTCAGTGCTTGCTTCATCCTGTCGGTCGACGACTCGATGGAGTCGATCCTGAACTGGTATCGCGAAGAGGGCATGATCTTCAAGGGCGGCTCGGGTGCCGGCCTGAACCTGTCGCGGATCCGCTCGTCCAAGGAACTGCTGCGCAGCTCCGGCGGCACGGCGTCCGGCCCGGTCAGCTTCATGCGGGGCGCGGACGCGTCCGCAGGCACCATCAAGTCCGGTGGCGCGACGCGTCGGGCGGCGAAGATGGTCGTCCTGGACGTCGACCACCCCGACATCGAAGAATTCGTGCTCACCAAGGCGCGTGAGGAGGACAAGATCCGTGCGCTGCGCGATGCCGGCTTCGACATGGATCTCGGCGGTGCCGACATCACCTCGGTGCAGTACCAGAACGCCAACAACTCGGTTCGGGTCAGCGACGAGTTCATGCAGTCGGTCGTTGACGGTGGCAAGTTCGGGCTGCGCGCCCGCACCACCGGCGAGGTCATCGAGGAGGTCGACGCCCGCGAGCTGTTCAACAAGATCGCGAAGGCCGCCTGGGAGTGCGCCGACCCGGGCCTGCAGTACGACGACACCATCAACGACTGGCACACCAACCCCGAGTCGGGCCGGATCACCGCGTCCAACCCCTGCTCGGAGTACATGAGCCTGGACAACTCGTCCTGCAACCTGGCCAGCCTCAACCTGATGAAGTTCCTGCGCGACGACGACACCTTCGACGTGCAGCGGTTCGTCAAGGCCGTCGAGTTGATCATCACCGCGATGGACATCTCGATCACCTTCGCCGACTTCCCGACCGAGCCGATCGCCAAGACCACCCGCGACTACCGCCAGCTCGGTATCGGTTACGCCAACCTCGGCGCGCTGCTGATGGCGCTGGGCAAGGGCTACGACTCCGAGGGTGGCCGGACACTGGCCGCCGCCATCACCTCGCTGATGAGCGGTGCCGCCTACCGCCGCAGCGCCGAACTGGCCTCGGTCGTCGGCACCTACGCCGGCTACGCCCGCAACGCGGACGCCCACAAGCGGGTCATGCGCAAGCACCAGACCGCCAACGATGACCTGCGCACCCTCAACGAGGTGGACGGCGAAGTGCGCCGGGCCGCGTCCGAGGAGTGGCGTCAGGTGGTCGCGCTGGGTGAGCAGAATGGCTTCCGCAACGCCCAGGCGTCCCTGCTGGCCCCGACCGGCACCATCGGTTTCATGATGGACTGCGACACCACCGGTATCGAGCCTGACTTCTCGTTGGTGAAGTTCAAGAAGCTGGTCGGTGGTGGCTCGATGCAGATCGTCAACAACACCGTGCCGCAGGCGCTGAAGAACCTGGGCTACCAGCCGGAGCAGATCGAGGCGATCGTCGCCCACATCAGCGAGCACGGCAACGTGGTGGACGCACCCGGCCTCAAGCCGGAGCACTACGAGGTCTTCGACACCGCGATGGGCGTTCGTTCGATCAAGCCGATGGGCCACGTCCGGATGATGGCCGCGGTGCAGCCGTTCCTGTCCGGCGCGATCAGCAAGACCGTCAACCTGCCCGAGTCGGCCACCATCGATGAGATCGCCGACGTCTACCTGGAGGGTTGGCGGTTGGGCCTCAAGGCCATCGCCGTCTACCGCGACAACTGCAAGGTCGGCCAGCCGCTGAGCGATGCCAAGGCGAAGACCGAGGCCAAGACCGAGACGGTCGCAGCCGAGCCGCAGGTGCGCATCGAGTACCGGCCGCGCCGGGCCCGGCTGCCCAAGTCGCGCAGCGGCCGCACCACCAGCTTCTCGGTGGGCGGTGCTGAGGGCTACATGACGTCCGGTTCCTACGACGACGGACGCCTGGGTGAGGTCTTCCTCAAGCTCGGCAAGCAGGGCTCCACGCTGTCCGGTGTGATGGACGCGTTCTCGATCGCTGTGTCGATCGGCCTGCAGTACGGCGTGCCGCTGGAGAGCTTCGTCCAGAAGTTCACCAACCTGAAGTTCGAGCCCGCCGGGATGACCGACGATCCCGACATCCGCATCGCCCAGTCGATCATGGACTACATCTTCCGCCGCCTGGCGCTGGACTACCTCAGCTTCGACGAGCGCAGCGAGTTGGGCATCTACACCGCGTCCGAGCGGGCCCGCTACGTCGAGACCGGCAGCTACCTGTCGGAGGAGGAAGAGGCGCAACTGCCCGACTACGAGCAGTTGAAGAACGACGCGGGTGACAACATCCGGGTCGACGAGGCCGGGCCGATCCAGCCCAGCCTGATCGACGCCAAGCCGCACACCACCAGCGAGCTGATGGAGGCGATCACCGGTCTGGCCGTGGACGCACCGCTGTGCATGACCTGTGGCACGAAGATGCGGCCCTCGGGTAGCTGCTACGTCTGCGAGGGCTGCGGCTCGACCAGCGGCTGCAGCTGAGTTGTGAACGGACGAGGTCCCCGATCCGGTCTGCCCGAGTCGGGGGCCTTGGCGTTTGTCGTCAGCTCGGATCCCCGACCGCAGCCCGGTAGCCCTCGTCCAGCAACCGGGCCAGGGTGATGCCCGTGCCGCCGAGATCATTCAGCGCTGCAGCAGCTGCCCCAACCTGGTGGGCGAGCTTGCGGCGCACTTCGTCCGGACGCAGCCGCTGCAGCCCCAGCAAGCCGCTCGCAAACGAGGGGTCGGTCAGGCAGGTCTCGGTGTAGAGGCGGGCCGCGTCCCGCAGTTGGGCGTCCACCAGGTCCTGCCCCACGGTCGCGATCGCGTCGCGCAGGTCCTCGTCGGCGTAGAAGCGTTCGACCGCCCGACGCGGGGAGCGGCCATTGCGCACCAGCACCAGCGTGTCCAGCCACAACCCGACGAACCGGTCGATCTTGCCGTTCGCGCGATAGCGGGCCCGGGCGAGCGCTGGATGGAGTTCGGCATCCGACATGGGTTCACCGTACTTGGTCAGCGCAGTGCCCTGAGCTGTTCGGTGTGGGCCGGCAGGTGGAACGCGGTCGAGGCGCCCACCGCGAAGGCCCACCAGGGCCGTGGGGCGTCGAGCACACGTTCACCTTCGTGCCAAATGCAGACGTGCACCTCGCGGTCGCGAAGCTCTGCCGGGAGATCGGCCAAGGTTGACCGCTCCTGTTCGAAGGTCGTCCGCGCGACATCGATCAACCCGGTCAGGCCATCCGCCGCTGCAATGGTGGAGGCCAGCACGAAACCGTCCTGACCTGGGGCGTTGTCATAGTCGGGCTCTTCCCCGGCCATCAGGGCAGCCGTCACCTGCTCGATCAGCCGCTCGTTCACGATCAGGTGGGCGACGATGTGCTCCGCGTCCCAATGAGCGCCGACCGGCGGGCCGAAGCCACCGGCGTCAGCCTCGGACAAGAATGCTGCCTGGGCCTCGCCCAGTGCCTGGAGTTCTGCGTCCATGGCTCCAGTATCAGCGGGACGCGGCGCGTCGGGGAAGCGTCCGGCCTAGGCTGAGTTGATAACAGCGTGAGGAGCAGCCATGAACCTGCCAAACCCCCTGCCTCCGCTCTCCAGGCGGACGATGATGATCGCCACCGGACTCGGATTGGTCGCGTGCGGCGCCCCACAGGGCGAGGACGTCCCCGTCGTCCCCGGCGAGGTGGAAGCCACCGAGTACCAGGGCACCCAGCTGACCCCGATCAGCAAGCAACGCAGCAACTCGCTGGCCGGCGTCCGGGAGATCGACCCGGCCACCTACACCCTGACCATCGACGGCATGGTCGACACCCCGATGTCGTTGAGCTACGCCGACCTGCAGGCGCGCGAACAGCAGACCTGGCTGATGGACCTGAACTGCGTCGAGGGCTGGAGCTACACCGCCAAGTGGGCCGGCCCATCGCTGGCAGCCATCCTGACCGAGGCAGGAGTCCAACCGGACGCCATCGTGGCCAAGTTCTACAGCGACGACGTCAAGGAGGGCTACACGTCGCTGGATGTCAGCTACCTGCTCGACAACGACATCATCCTCGGCATGAAGGTGAACGATCTCACCCTGCCGGCCCAGCGCGGCTTCCCCTTCCAGGTGATCGCCAAGACCAAGTACGGCTACAAGTGGGCGAAATGGGTCACGCGCATCGAACTGACGGACAACACTGAGTTCCGCGGCTTCTGGGAGGTGCGTGGCTACCACAACGGGGCCGACGACACCGGCCCGAAGTTCGGCTGATCGTCCGAGGGTTTGAACTAGGGAAGGGGCCGGGTGTCCGGGCATTACAACGTTGGGCTGATCTCGGCCGTGGTCGTGATCGTCTACCTGACCAGCTTCATCCTGAGCCGAACCGGACGCATTCGGCCGGCCACCCACCGGGCGGTCTGGAACATCGTGCTGCTGGTCGCCTTCCTTGCCACCGGCCTGATGGGGCTGGGTCTGGCGGTGCTGCGCGACACCCGCGCCCGGGTCGGCACCCCGTTCAACATCGGCTTCTGGCACGTCGAGACCGGCGTGGTGTTGACCCTGGTCGCGCTGTTCCATATCGGGTGGCATTTGGGCTACTTCCGGGCGGTGCTCGCCGGTGCGCGTGAGGCCGAGCACAAGGGTCGAAAACAATCTCGTGACAGCGCTTGACCCTGACACGGTGTCAGCCCGCAAGGTGGTTACATGACCGACACCGACCGACTTCGCATCGGAGCGTTCTCCACCCTGGCCCGACTCTCGGTACGCATGCTGCGCTACTACGACGCCCATGGCGTCCTGAGCCCGGCAAGCATCGACTAGTTCTCCGGCTACCGGTACCACCGGGCGTCCCAACTGCCTGACGCCCTGTTGATCCGGCAACTGCGCGACGTCGGATTCTCGGTGGCGGCCATCGCCGCCCTGCTACCGCTTCGTGCCGATCCCGACGCCTTGGGACGCGCACTCGCCGTGCAGCGCGATCAGCTGTTGGCCGATGCCGCGCAGACCCAGCGCCGCATCGTCGAGCTGGATCAACTCGTCAACCTCGTCAAGGAGACCACCATGACCACCATCACCATCACCGAACTGCCCGAACAGCGCGTTGCCGCCTGGCGGATGCAGATCCCCAACTACTGGTCCGAGGGCATCGCCTGGGACAAGCTGATGGCCGAAGCCGGACGCCAGCAGCTGCCGTTCCTGCCCGACCCCTGCGGAGCCACCTTCTACGACGACAGCTACCAGGAAGCCGACGTCGACGTCGAGGTCTGGCTACCCGTCGGCACGGACGCGATCATCTCAGCCCCGCTGGTCGATCGCGTCCAGCCGGCCCAGAAGGTGCGGGTCGCCACGGTGCACGGGCCATACGACCTGATCGGCGCAGCCAGCGACGAACTGGCGGACCACCTGGCCGCCCACGACCTCAAGCCGGTCGGGCCGATGTTCAACCGCTACCTGGTCGGCCCCGGCCGCACCGAGAACCCGGCCGAATACGTGACCGAGGTCTGCCTGCCGATCGCCTGACCCAGGTCCGGTGCGCGGCCCGCCCGGATTTACGGGGCTGGCCGCGCACCCTGATCGCGGTCCGGGCACAAGTGCGCGATGATCGGTCTAGTTCGATCGTTCCCAGGAGCACGCGCATGCCAACCGCCACCCAGCCCCGCACCCATTGGTTGGTGGCCGCGGGCGCCGTGTGGACGATGATTGCCAGCGCGATCCACCTGACCGGGCTGAGCATCATGACCCCCTTCGTCACCGAACAACTCGGCTTCGAGATCGGCCCCTACCAGGTCTTCTACAGCCTGCTCTCGCTCGCCACGGTCGCCACCATGCCGCTGGCCGGACGCCTGATCGGCCGGCTGGGTGCCCGCAAGCTCCTCGTGATCGGCGGCATCATCGCTGCGGCCGGGTTGACGATCATGGGTGCGTCCAGCCAGTTGTGGCACTTCTACCTGGCTGGCATCGCGGTCGGGTTGGGTGTCGGCCTCGGTTGCCTCTACGTGCCACCCGTGGTGGTGACAACGTGGTTCGTCGCCAAACGAGGCGTGGTGATGGGGGCGGTGATGGCTGGTAGCGGCATCGGCGGCATCATCATGTCCCAGACCGTGCCGCGGCTGGTCGGTGTGGACGGCGAACGCTGGCGGCTGGGTTTCGTGGTGCTGGCCGCGATCATGCTGATCTCGACCATCGGCCCCGCCTGGCTGCTGATTCGCAACGATCCCGCGAAGCTGGGCCTGCGTCCCTATGGCGAGGCAGAGGTCGCCCACGTCGATCACACTGCCGCCAAGGTCGCCGCGGGCATGACTTATGTGCAGGCGCTGCGCAGCGGCTGGTTCTGGTTGCTCTACGTGATGCTCACCCTGCTCGGTGTGACCACCTCGATCTACCAGAGCATCGCCACGCACCTGCGGCTGATCGGCAAGACGGACGACCTCGGGCTCTTCATGACCGCGCTGACGGTGGGATTGGTGATCACCAAGGTGCTGCTCGGCTACTTGGTGGACGCGATCGGGCTGCGTGCGTCCATGATCATCACCCTCGGCGCCTACTGCGCAGCGAGCCTGCTGCTGCCCGGTGCGCTGAACACCTGGCTGCTGATCATTCTGATGATCGGCATGGCGGCTGGTACCGCGAACGCCACGGTGGTGCCGCCGCTGGCCGGTGCGATCACCGTCGGCAACCGCGACTTCCCGGCGATCTGGGGGATCGGCGCCACCGCGTTCTCGCTCGGCAACGGAATCGGGACGCCGCTGTGGGGTGCGATGAAGGATGCCACCGGCAACTTCGACCTGAGTTTCCAGGTCGTCCCGGCGTTGGTGTTGGTGTTCACCCTCGGGATCTTCCTGGCGATGAGTAGGGGACGAGCGAGCTACCTCGCCCCGGCGCGTCCTTGAGCGGGCAGACTGGGTTGATGGTGGATTACGACGAAGTCATCGCCGAACTGGACGAGAAGGCGTCCGGGCTGCGCGCACGGCTGGACGAGCTGACGCGTCCGGTTGAAGCAGGTGCCACCATCGGCTTCGGCAAGCGCATCGGGGATGGCACCAGCCAGGCGATCCAGCAGATGGCGGACGCGTCGTCGGCACAGAACCTTCAGACGCTGCTCGAGGACGTGCTACGCGCCCGCAAGAAGATCGACGAGGGCAGCTACGGGCGCTGCGATGTTTGCGATGGACCGATCGGGGACGAACGACTGGAGTTCCGGCCCTGGTCGGTGACCTGCGTCCAACACGCCTAGCCGCAGGCTATTTGGCGCGGTTGTAGACGATGTCCAGGTAGTCGGGGTGCCGCGTCAGCCAGACGGTGACGTACGGGCAGACCGGCAGCACCTGCCGCTCGCCGGTCGCGCGCACGTCGTCCATCGCGAACTGGACCAACTGCGACGCCAGACCCTTGCCCTCGAACGCCGGGTCGACCTCGGTGTGCGTGAACGTGATCAGCCCGTCGGTCAGCATGTACTCGGCGAAGCCGGCGAGTTGGCCATCCTCGAAGACCTCGTAGCGGTTCTTCTCGGGGTTGTTCTGGACGCGCACTTCAGCAGAAGTCATGTCGCCAGTCTAGCCGCGGAAACCCAGTTGCTTCAGGGTTCAACCATCCGGCAGCCACATGCCCGGCCCACGACTCGGACGCGGACGATCTGTGGATCCGCGGACGTAATTTCGTCCGCGAACTCGCACTTCGTCCGCGGATGTGGGGCGGGGCAGGTCAGGGTTAGGCGAGCGAGGACGCGGTGGTCAGCGCTGGAACTTGCTGAGCACCCATTGCAGCAGGGAGCCCGTTGTGCTGGTCGAGTTCCGGATGTTCTCTGCTGCCACCTCGCGGGCGGCCTGGCCAACGGCCTTGCCAACCGCACCCAGGGAGTAGACGCTCTTGTCGCGCCGGGCGGCCTGCAGGCGGGTGATGTCGCCATGGCTCATCTGCTCGATGTCCCACAGCAGCCAGCGTCCGGGCTCAGCGTCGAGAGGTTCGCCGCACCAGGGGCACTGGGGCGACTCGAGCAGGTTCACCGCGCCGTCGCAGGCCTGGCAGCGGATCATCCGTAGGCCATCCGGGGTCGGCGGGGTCAGCGTGCCGGCCGGACGCCACAAGGTCACCACATCGGAGACTTCGTCGCGGTCACGCCGCGTCCAGACCCGCCGGTGAACCACGAATTGCGCAACTCCACGCGCAGGAACTGCCCCTGCTCGTTCTCCGTCAGGTCCAGGACGTTGCTGAGCCGGCAGGCGACGTCCACCGTGGCGGGTTCCCATTCGGACGCCAGTTCCTCGATCCGATCGATCTGCTCCGGGTGGACCATGCCGCTCAGGAACCGGGAGCGCTCGGACCCTGCCTCGAGGGTCGCCACCGAAAGCAGTAACTGTTGTGCAAGTGCGGCCGTGCGCTCCTTGCTGAAGTGGGGATCTGCCTGCTTGACCGCGCGCTGGGCCTTGATGCCGGCCTCGGTGCCGCCGATCATGCCCAGGACGCCCACCTGGAGGACTGCGCCGATCGCGCTGGCGTTGAGTTCGGCGTTCATCAGGCGCAGGTCGAACTGGTTCAGCAACCAGCCGTAGTTGCCGGATTCGTAGTAGCCACCGCACGCCGGGCAGGTGCCTTGATCCAGCAGCGGCATCAACTCACCACAGGCCAGGCAGTGCACCCGCTTGCCGCCGAGACGCAGCGGGGCCTGCACCAACTGGACGATCACGGTGCTGTTGCGTTCGTGTTGCTCGGCGAGTTCCCGGCCGGTACCGGCGTCCAGATAGCGCAGCCGGACCTCACCAGTGATCAGGTACGTGCTGACACCGGGTCCGCGCCCGACAGATCGCTGGCAAGGAAGGGCGCAGCCGACGCCATGTTGACCGTTTCTGCGTCCAAGATCGTGACCTCACGCCGGACGCCACGCTGCTGCAACTGCTTGATCTGGCGCCGGACGTTCTGCCCGAAGATGTTGCTGCTGATGTCGGCCACCAGATTGGGATTGCCCTGCTCGAAGGCGGCGATGAACGCCTTTACCTGGACATCCACTGCGCCGTGGTCGGCTGTCTGGCTCATCGGCGTCCCCCTGGCTGCTCAACTTCCACGTCGAACCTAGCCGACCGAGGATTCACAGCCGCGGACGAAGTGTGGATCCGCGGACGAAATTTCGTCCGCGAACTCGCAGATCGTCCGCGGATTCGGGGGTGGGCCAACATTTCGTCCGCGGCCGCCCCGGGTGAGGGCCGGACGCGGTGGGCGTCCGCGGAATCGGCCGGGGAAGGGCGCCCAATGGGTCCCGCCTATAATCAGTGCCCGACACGCACCCTGAGAGGAACACCCATGCGCCGAATGCTTGCTGCGGGCCTGTTGGCCGCGCTGACCCTGACCGCCTGTGGCGGACAGTCCACCACGCCCACCGAGAGCTCCGCGAGCGGCGCAGCGGATTCCACCAACCGCACCTACGACGTCTCGAAGATCGCCAAGGACGAGACGATCGCGGCGATGCTGCCGGCGGCCGTCGCCGACAAGGGCACGCTGGTCATGGGTGCTGCCATCGACTACGCGCCCGCCGAGTTCCGCGACGCCGTCGACCTGAACAAGGCCATCGGCTACGACGTCGACCTGGGCGCTGCCCTGGGCAAGGTGCTCGGGCTCGAGACCGAGGTCAGCGCTGCCGAGTTCGCCAGCCTGCTGCCCGGCATCGGCACCAAGTACGACATCGGCCTGTCGTCGTTCACCATCACCGAGGAGCGGATGGCGAACTACAACATGATCTCCTACATCACCGTCGGCTCGTCCTTCGCGGTGGCCACCGGCAACCCGTCCGGCTTCGACCCCGAGGACATCTGCGGCCAGACCATCGGCGTCCAGACCGGCACCTGGCAGGAGGAAGACCTGGCTGCCAAGAACGAGCAGTGCGCCGCTGACGGCAAGGAAGCCATCGAGATCCTCAGCTACGGCGCCCAGTCCGACGTGACCACCAACGTCATTGGCGGCAAGGCAGTCGCCTTCTACGCCGACTCGACCGTCGCCGACTACGCGTCCGCCCTGACCAATGGCCAGATGGAGGTCGTCGGTGGCGTCCTGGACGCCGCGCCGCAGGGCATCGTCACCGCGCAGGACGACGCGGAACTGACCGCCGCCGTGCAGGCCGCGATGCAGCACCTGATGGACGAGGGCATCTGGGCCGAGATCCTGACCGCTTGGGGTGTGGACGCCAACGCCGCCCTGACCACCGCAGAGCTGAACCCGAAGAGCTGACCTCGTGGCAGCCGAGCCCACACCCGACCTGATCAGGGCGCGGCCGGTTCCCCGACCCGGGGTTTGGGTCTGGGCCGGCATCGTCATCGTGCTCAT
>JAXGOU010000034.1:0-19942 GCA_040767325.1 Brooklawnia sp.
AGCGCCAGATCCTCGGCCGTTACCACATGTCCAACCCGGACGCCTGGTACCAGCAGTCGGACCTGTGGAAGGTGCCGAACGATCCTCGTTTCGAGAACACTTTCGAGCCGGCCTACTACCTGTCGATCAAGTGGCCGGGCGATGATATGCCGGTCTTCAGCCAGACGACGGTCTTCGTGCCCAACCAGCGCGAGAACCTGGGTGCCTACATGTCCGTGGTCGCCGACGCCGCGAACCCGGACTACGGCAAGATCCGCGTGCTGCGGCTCTCGGACACCCACCAAGTGCCCGGCCCTAACCAGACGTTCAACGCGATCCAGACCGACCAGCGCGTCCAGCAGGCCTTGCTGCCATTCACCAGCCAGGGTGCGGCGGCGCCGGTTTACGGCAACCTGCTGACACTGCCGCTGGGCGGTGGCCTGATCTACGTCGAGCCGATCTACACGCAGGGCAAGACCGACGGCTCGTACCCGGTGCTGCGGTTCATCGTGGTGCGATTCGGTGAGAACATCGGGATTGGCGAAACCCTCCAGCAGGCCCTCGACATGGTCTTCGAGGGTGATGCGGGTGTCTCGACGGGCGAAGGTGACATACCGACCACCGACGAACCCGGGACCGACCCGACCAAGCCCAGCACGGGCCCGCAGGCGGTCAAGGACGCGCTGGAGGCCGCCGTCAACGCCTACACGGCCGCCGATGAGGCGCTGCGGGCCGGCGACCTGGCCGAGTACCAGCGGCAGATCGAGATCGCCCGCGCTCGGGTGGAGGCTGCCCAGCGGGCCAACGGCTGAGCTGCTACGCGTCGACCTCGACGACCTCGGCATCCAGGCCGAAGTCGGCGAGGTCGGGCAGCAGTCGTTCTGCGTCCCCGCAGAGCACGATGTTGATCAGCTCGGGCTGGACGACCTGGGTGAACCCTTCGCTGGCCTCCAGCGTGGTCGTCCGGCTGACCCGGGCCTGGTGCTCGTTGACCCAGCCGGCATGCATGCCCGCGCCGGCCAGCGTCGCCGCCTGATCGGCGATCGTGTCCGCGGTCTGGAAATGCAACGGCGCGATGCCCAGCAGGTAGGTTCGGGCGTCATCCACCTCCGCCCGGCTGAGTGGATCGGCGGCCACCTCGAGCAGGTTCAATGCCTCAGCGGTCGCCGCTGCCGCCACTTCGGTGCGACAACTGGTGTTGACCACGAAGGTCCCGGCGCCACGCAACGGACGGAATGCCGCGTGGGCGCCGTAGGTGTAGCCGCGTTCCTCGCGCAACACCCGGTTGAGCCGGGACCCGAATGAGCCACCAACCGCGCTCGCGGCGACCTCCAGCGCGGCCCACCGTGGATCGTGGCGATCGGGGCTGAGCATGCCGATGCGTAGGTCTGCCTGCACCGAGCCCGGTCGGTCCACCAGCCGGACCATCGGTGCGTCCGGGTTGGGTTGCGGCGCGGTGTGTGCTGGACGCTGTTCGTTGGACTGCCAGCCGCCGAAGGCGGTTTCCACCAGTTCTGCGGCGTTGGTGGGCAAGGCGCCGGCCAGGATGATGGTGGCTCGTTGTGGCCGCCACCATTGGTCGTGGAAGTCGCGGACGGCGTCGGGCGTGATCGCTGCCACCGTGGCCCGCCTACCTGCGGTGGGACGCCCGGAACGCAGGCGGGTGTCGAAGACCGCGGCCTGGAAGGCCAGTTGCGCCAGTGACGAACTGCGCACCAGAGCCTGCTCGACCTCGGCCAGGCGCAGCGCGACGTGGCGTTCGATATCAGGTTCGTCGAAGGCGGGGCGGGTGATGATCTCGGCCAACAGGTCGAGCGCCGGCGCCAGCCGGGTGGCCGGTACCTCGAGTTGGGTGGTGGTTGCTGACTGCCCGGCGCGGCCGCCGTAGACCGCGCCCAGGTCCTCGATGGCCTCCGCAAGGCTGGCTCCGGGATGGTCTTGGCTGCCTTCGTCGCTGGCGCGGACCGCGACGGTGGCCACCCCTTCCAGGGCAGCGGGTTCGGCGTCCAGCGGGATGTCCATCACCACTTGCGCGCTGATCACGTGCTGGCTTGGCATGTCGTACAGCCAAACCCGCGCCCCGTTGTCGAGTTGCAGTTCGCGGGCTTCGGGGAAGAACCAGGTTGCCGGGTCGGCGACGCCCGGCCGGGCGAGGTTGGCGGTCATGCGGGGCTCCCAACTTGGTAGCGCAGGGTGGCCCGGTGATCCGGACCGAACCAGTCGCGAGTCACCCGGATGATGTCCTCGATGCTGACGGCCTCGATCTCGGCCAACTCCCGGTTGATCCGGCCAGGGTCGTCGAAGTGGGTGGCGTAGAAGCCGAGTTGGTCGGCGCGATCCTCGACCGGTGCCAGCGCCGACAACCATTCGCGCTCAAAGCCGGCCTTGGCACGGGCCAGTTCGCGTTCGGAGGGGCCGACTTCGGCCAGCGAACCCAGGGCCGCCAGTACGGGTTCTGCCAGTGCGTCCAACTCGACGCCATCCCTGGCCCGGGTGGAAACCACAGCGGTCGAGGTGCCGCGCACCAGACCGAGGTCGTAGCTACCGACGCCCTCCGCCAGTTCGCGGTCGCGGACCAACTCCTGGTGCAGCCGCGACGACTGGCCCATGCCCAGCACGGCCAGCATGACATCGATCGCCAACCGGTCGGGATGGGTCACCGGCGGGGTGCGCCAGCACAGGTGCAGCATCGGACGCGGGACGTCACGAGTCACCTCGAGCACCGGCAGGCCGCCATGGCGGGGCAGTGGCTCCGGGCGGGAACCGGCCGGGACGGGGACCGAGGCCAACTGTCCGAAGTAGCGGTCGGCGAGTTCGCGTCCCTGATCGGCCGTGATGTTGCCGGCGAGCGTCAGCACCGCTCCACCCGGCTGGTACCAGCGGGTGTAGAAACCCCGCACGTCGTCCAGCGTCGCCGCGTCCAGATCGGCCATGGACCCGATGGCCGGATGCGCGTACGGATGTTCCTCGGGGAAGTTCAGTTCGAGCAGCAGCCGCAACTGGTCGCCGTAGGGCACGTTGTCGTAGCGCTGGCGCTTCTCCTCCTTGACCACCTCGCGTTGGGTATCGAGGTTCGTCTGGTCCACGTTCAGGCTGGTCATCCGGTCGGCTTCCAGCCACAGGGCCAACTCGAGGGCCTGTGGGCCGACGGTTTCGAAATAGTTGGTGCGGTCGAAGCTGGTCGTCGCATTGGCCGACCCGCCGACAGCCTGGATGGCGGCCAAGTGCTCACCGCTGTCGACGTTGGCCGAGCCCGCGAACATCAGGTGCTCGAAGAGGTGGGCGAAGCCCGTGGCGCCGGTCACCTCGTCAGCGGACCCGACCCGGTACCACAGGTTGACCGCGACGCCGGGCGCCTGGGGGTCGGGGTTGAGCACCACCCGCAGGCCGTTGTCCAGTCTGGTGTCGACGATCGGGTACTCGAGCCGGTGCGGGCCAGCAACATCGCGGGGCCGACCGGGCTGACATGCTGACATGGGGTGCATGTTAGCCACTGGTGCCAGCCCGGGTGCCGACCGTCGGGGTTTCGGCGTGGCAGGCCAGGTCAGAGGCCGGCCTGGTGGGCCGCCAGCAGCGTCGGATCGAAACCCTCCACGTCGTCGACCGTCAGCAGTTCACCGGCCTTGATATCTCGACTCGCCGTGGCTCCGTCGAGCAGGTAGAAGGGGGCAGCGATCGCATCCTCGACCATTGCGGTGTTCAGGCCCACGATGTCGTGGTGGTGACCTTCGACCAGAAAGACCGTCCCGGCTGGGATGTTCACCGCAGCACGAGCGCCCAGGATCGAACGCCTGGCCGAGGGTTGCAGGACGCGCCCTGAGGCAGCCTCACGAATGGAGGCAGGCGTCTCCACACCCATCAGGTGGTAGGGCAGGTAGATGGTGGCGTAGCGGCCGTCGCGGCTGATCACATGGCCCTTCTCACGCAACATCTCCCACGTGCCCAGGCCCCTGACCAGCAAGTCCGCCGATCAGGGGCCTGTTCGTAGCGGGGATAGGATTTGAACCTATGACCTCTGGGTTATGAGCCCAGCGAGCTACCGAGCTGCTCCACCCCGCGCCGCAAGTAAGGACTATAGCCCGGTTTCCGGAACGGGACAAACGAGGGGCGTTCGCCCAGAACGCGACCGCCGCGCCTGTCGCCGTCCCGTTTTGGGCGCGTCCCCGTCTAGACTCTTGGTGTTCAAGTTCCAATTTCGTCCCGGGAGTCCCCACATGAACCTGCGTCCGATTGCAGCCCTGGCGGCTGCGCTTGCGCTGGCCCTGACCGCTTGCGGGCCGGGTGAGGCCGAGCCTCAGGACCGCCAGTTAGTGGTGGGCGCCTCGGTGGCGCCGAACTCGATGGACCCGTCCACCTCGGATGCCGCGGCGATCCCGCAGGTGTTGCTCTACAACGTCTATGAGACCCTGCTGAAGATCGACGGCGATGGCAACCTGCAGCCGCTGTTGGCCAGCGAGTGGGCGGTGACGCCGGACGGGGCGACCTACACCTTCGAGCTGCGGACCCAGGCCAAGTTCGCCAGCGGCAATCCGGTGAATGCGGACGCAGTGGTCGCCTCGGTCAAGCGGATCATCGATGATCCGGACGTGCTGCCCGTGCTCAAGTCGCGGATGGACCCGGTCGAGACCGTGCGTGCGGTGGATGAGGACACCGTGGAGTTCGTGCTGAAGCAGCCTTCGCACAACTGGCTCTACTCGATGGCGCAGACGGCCGGCATCATCTACGACCCGGCTGGCATCGACACCATCACGACCGTCCCTGCCGGCTCGGGCCCCTTCGTATTCGACAGCTGGGTACAGGGTGACTCGGTGGTGCTTAAGCGAAACAACGAGTACTGGGGAACCCCGACGAAGCTCGCCGGCGTGACCTTCAAGTACTACACCGATGCGAACGCCATGAACAACGCCATGCTGGCCGGCCAGTTGGACATCGTTTCCAACGTCGCCGCTCCGCAGGCTCTCGACCAGTTCGACGACCCGCGCTTCACCATCCTGGACGGGGTCACCACCGGCGAGATCGTGCTCGGCTTCAACCACCAGACCCCAGTCCTGCAGGACCTCAAGGTGCGGCAGGCGATCAACTACGCCATCGATCGGGCGGCCCTGCGCGACGCCGTCTGGGGTGGCAAGGGCCCGCTGATCGGCTCCATGGTGCCGCCGACCGACCCGTGGTACGAGGACCTGTCCCAGCGCTACCCATACGACCCGGACAAGGCACGCGAGCTGCTCGCCGAGGCGGGCGTCGGTGACATCTCGCTGCGGCTGCGCATCCCCACCCTGCCGTACGCGCCCGGCGCTGCGAGCTATATCGCCAGTCAGTTGGGCGAGGTCGGCATCACGGTGGTCGTCGACGAACTCGAGTTCCCGGCAACCTGGATCGACCAGGTGATGCGCCAGTCCAACTACGACATGACGATCGTCGCGCACGTCGAGTCGCGCGACATGGCCCTGTTCGCCGACCCGACGTACTACTGGCACTACGACAACCCGGAGTTCGCCAAGCTGGTTGCCGAGGCGGACGCAGCGCCCACCGCCGATGAGCAGATCAAGCTGATGAAGCAGGCCGCAAGGATGCTGTCGGACGATGCCGCCGCCGACTGGCTGTGGTTGCTGCCAAACTTGGTCGTGACCAAGGCTGATGTGACCGGCGTCGACAAGAACGCCCCGAGCCTCAGCTTCGACATGACCGGCGTGAACGCGCCACCGAACTGATCCGGAGCTCCATGTGAGCAGTACGACGTTGGCCGGGAGCGGCGGCCGTGGCCGCATGCTGGCCACCCGTCTCGCCTGGTTCGTCGTCAGCATGCTGGTTGCGTCCATGGTGGTCTTCGCACTGCTCAACCTGCTGCCCGGCGACCTGGCCGGGGTCATCCTTGGCCCGAACGCCACCCCTGAGGCAATCGAGGCCATGCGTGGCCGGCTGGGCCTGGACCGGCGGCTGGACGTGCGCTACCTGGAGTGGCTGACCGGAATGCTCACCGGCAACCTGGGGCAGTCAGCCCTCACCGGGCAAAGCGTTGGTCCGATCGTTGCCGACAAGTTCTTCGTCACCTTCGGGTTGGTGATCGGAGGCATGTTGGTCGCCACCGCGGTCGCCATGCCCGTCGGCATCCTGGCCGCCTTGCGCCGGCATCGTCCGGACGGCGTCGCCATCTCGGCGCTGGCACAGTTCGGCATGGCCGTCCCGGTCTTCGTGGTCGGCATCGGACTCAGCCTGCTGGTCGGCGTCCGGCTGCGTTGGTTGCCGGCCAACGGCTACGTCTCGCCGTCGCAGTCGGTGGGCGCCTGGTTGTCCTACCTGGTGTTGCCAGCCGTGACGCTGGGGGTGGTGCAGAGCGCGGTGCTGGTGCGCTACGTCCGGTCGGCCTTCATCGACGTGCTGCACACCGACTACTTCCGAACGGCCCGATCCATCGGCTGGCGACGCTGGCCCGCGCTGGTGCGGCACGGCATGCGCAACGCCGCCCTGCAGATCGTCACCGTGCTGGGTCTGCAGTTGGCCACCCTGTTCGTGGGTGCCATCGTCGTGGAGGAAGCGTCTTCGTGCTGCCCGGTCTGGGCAGCTACCTGCTGCAGATGGTCGCCCCCGCGACCTGCCGGTCGTGCAGTCGATCGTGATGATCCTGGTCGGGCTGGTGCTGGTGATCAACCTGCTGGTCGACCTCAGCTACGCCATCATCGACCCGCGGTTGCGTGCCGGTGACGAGGAGGCGGGTCACTGATGCGACGCAATCCCGCCCTAATCGCCGGACTCGTGCTGGTCGGCGTCGTCGTGCTCGCCGCGCTCGTGTCGGTGGTCTGGACGCCGTTCCCACCCGGTCAGGTCGGCCCCAACCGGCTGCTGCCGCCGGGTTCGGAGCACCTGATGGGCACCGACGGCCACGGCCAGGACATCTTCAGCCGAGTCCTGGTGGGGGCCCGCAGTTGCCTGCTGGTCGGTGTGGTGGCCGTCGGCATCGGCGCGCTGTTCGGCGTCCCGCTCGGCATGATCGCGGCGATCAACAAGGGCTTCATCGGACGCCTGATCATGCGCACCACAGACATCGTTTACGCATTCCCGGCACTGCTGCTGGCCATCCTGTTGGCCGCTGCCCGCGGATCCGGATCGACCACCACGGCCATGGCGGCCATCGGCATCGCCTCGGTGCCCGCCTTCGCCCGGGTCTCGCGCGGTGCGGCCCTGCAGGTGCTGAGCCAGGACTACATAGTGGCCGCCCGTAGCGCCGGCATCGGACGCCGGGGTATCGCCTGGCGCCATGTGCTGCCCAACATCACCCCGGTGGTTCTTGTGCAATCGTCGGTCAGTTTCGGGCTGGCGATCCTGGCCGAGGCGTCGCTCAGCTACCTCGGCCTCGGCACCCCACCCACCACCGCCACCTGGGGACGGATGATCTTCGATGCCCAGCCCTACCTGCACTCGAACCTCAACCTGGCGTGGTGGCCGGGGCTGTTCATCGCGGTGGCAGTGCTGGGCTTCAACCTGCTGGGCGATGGCCTGCGGGAACTGCTGGACCCGACACTGCGGGAGTTGGACCGATGAGCGCCCCGCTGCTGGAAGTCACCGATCTGGGCGTCCGGTTCGGCCGGGCCAGGACGCCGGCCATCGCCGACGTCGACCTGGTCATCGCGCCGGGGGAGCGGGTCGGCTTGATCGGGGAATCCGGTTCCGGCAAGTCGGTGACTGCGCTGGCCATCATGGGATTGCTCGCCGACACGGCGCACGTCAGCGGCTCGATCCGCTGGCACGGCCGGCAACTGGTCGGCCTGTCTGATGCCGAATACTCGCGGCTGCGGGGCGAGCAGATGAGCATGGTCTTCCAGGAGCCGATGACCGCACTGGACCCGACGATGCGCACCGGCCGCCAGGTGGCGGAGTGTTGCGACTGCACGAGTCGGCACCGGCAGGGCAGGCCCGCGACCGGGTATTGGAGATGTTGGTGTCGGTGGGCATCAGCGACCCGCCGCGGGTGGCCGACAGCTTCCCCACGAACTGTCCGGCGGGCAGCGCCAACGCGTCCTGATCGCCATGGCGCTGATCAACACCCCGGACCTGCTGATCTGCGACGAGCCCACCACCGCCCTGGACGTCACAGTGCAAGCCAAGGTGCTCGAACTGTTGCGCACCAGTCTGGACGCGACGGCGTCCGCGTTGCTGTTCATCAGCCACGACCTGGCCGTCGTTGCGCAGGTCTGCGAGCGGATCGCCGTCATGTACCAGGGACGCATCGTCGAATCGGGTCCACTGCGCCAGATCCTGCACCAACCTGTCCACCCGTACACCGCCGGCCTGATCGCCACCGCCAACCTCTCGGCGGTGTCGCCCGGCGACCGGTTACCCGTCCTCGAGGACTTCTGGGACGAGGCCGATCGTGACCAGTGAGCCCATCTTCGTGGTGAATGACCTGGTCAAGGTCTACGGCCGGGGTGCGAACACGGTCCGGGCGGTGGACCAGGTGAACCTGCAGGTCCAGCCGGGCCAGCGACTGGGCATCGTGGGGGAGTCGGGCTCTGGCAAGTCCACGCTGGTGCGGATGATGGCCGCGCTGTCGCGGCCGACCAGTGGTGAGATCACCTTCCAGGGCCGGTCCATCGTGGGGCTGCCGGAGCGGGAGTTGGGCTGGTTGCGTCGTGGGGTGCAGATGGTATTCCAGGACCCGCGTTCTTCGCTCGACCCACGGATGCAGGTGGCCGACATCATCTCCGAGCCGCTGCGCTCCCGGATCTGGGCGGGCATGCCGCGTCCCAACCCGGCCGCGCGCGTCGCCGAATTGATGATGCAGGTCGGTCTCGACCCAGCCGACGCCCGGCGCTACCCGCACCAGTTCAGCGGCGGACAACGGCAACGCATCGCGATCGCCCGGGCCCTGGCGCCGAGCCCCAAGGTACTGATCGCCGATGAGGCGGTCTCGGCGCTGGACGTCAGCGTCCGCGCGCAAGTGCTGAACCTGATCTCCGTCCTGGTCGACCAACATGGCCTCACGATGCTGTTCGTCAGCCATGACCTGACAGTGGTACGACACGTCTGCGACTCGGTGGCGGTGCTGCGCCAGGGGCAGCTGGTCGAGTCGGGCCCGATCGCGCAGGTCTATGACTCACCGCAGCACGACTACACCCGCCAATTGCTCGCCTCGGTGCCAAAACTGCCCAGCTTCGAGGCCTGAGCACGCCGGCGGTTGGCGGTTGCCACCCGCCGATGCCGGTCGATTGAGGGTGCCGCGGGCAGGGCCACTAGACTCGGCGCTCGTGAAAGCTCTGCTGCTCGAAAACATCCATCACGAGGCCACCCGGCTGCTGGTCGAGGCGGGCTACGAGGTCGAGAATCGGCGAGGCGCACTGGGCGAGACCGAACTCATCGAGGCGCTGGACGGGGTCAGCCTGCTGGGTATCCGGTCCCGCACGCAGGTAACCGAGCAGGTGCTGGCCAACGCACCCGAGTTGCAGGCGATCGGGGCCTTCTGCATCGGCACCAACCAGATCGAGTTGGACGCAGCCGCCCGCCACGGCGTGGCCTGCTTCAACGCCCCCTACTCGAACACACGCAGCGTCGTCGAGTTGGCGATGGCCGAGATCGTGGTGCTGGCCCGGCACCTGACCGACAAGAACGCCCAGATGCATGAGGGCTACTGGGACAAGTCCGCCGCCGGTTCCCACGAGGTGCGTGGCCGGACGCTCGGCCTGGTGGGCTACGGCAACATCGGCTCGCAACTGTCGGTGCTGGCCGAGTCGTTCGGCATGCGGGTGGTTTTCTACGACGTGGTGGACAAACTGGCCCTCGGCAACGCCAAACGGGTGGACAGCCTCGCCGAACTGCTGGCCACCGCCGAGACCATCAGCGTCCACGTGGATGGCCGCGCGGAGAACACCAACCTGTTCTCCACCGCAGAGTTCGAGATGATGCGCCCCCGCGCGCTCTTCCTGAACCTCTCGCGCGGACACGTCGTCGACATCCCGGCCCTTGCCTCCGCGCTGCGATCCGGGCACATCGCCGGTGCCAGCCTCGACGTCTACCCGAGTGAGCCCAAAGCAGCGGGCGATCCGTTCGTGAACGAACTGCAGGGCATCCCCAATGTCATCCTGACCCCGCACGTCGGTGGTTCCACCGCCGAGGCACAGTTCGATATCGGACGCTTCACCGCCGGCAAGTTGATCGACTACATGAACGCCGGATCGACGGTGATGAGCGTCAACCTGCCACAGGTCCAGGTTTCGGCGCAGCAGGGCCGCCGGGTCATGCACATCCACCGCAACGTCCCCGGCGTACTGGCCAACCTGACGCGGGTGCTGAGCGCCCACGAGGCCAACATCGCCTTCCAAGCGCTGAACACCAACACGGAGGTGGGCTACGTGGTCACCGACGTGACTTCGGCCGCCCCCGGGCTGACCGGGGAGTTGGCGCAGATCCCCGAGACCATCCGGGTCCGGGTGATCTGAGCGTCAGCGGCCGAGGGACCGTCAGCGGCCGAGGATGCGGGCCAGTGCCTCGGCGTCGATCTCGTGCAGCGTCGGGTAGTCCTCGATCGGCACCGACGTGGTGACGACCGCGTCGGCGATGAACTCGATCAGCATGATGCTCTGGCCGGCCTGCATCGCTCGGTAACCCCGGTCGCCGAACAGTGGATCGGCAGCGTAACTGACGCCACCGCAGATCGAGATCGGAATGCCGCGCAGGCTGGACGTGCCGGTGGTGTGCATGTGCCCGGACAGGATGATCCGGACGTCGGTGCCAGCGATCACCTCGCCGAGCGCGTCGGGATTGACCAGTTCGACCATGGCCATCAGCGCAGAACTGGTGGGGATCGGCGGATGGTGCACCACCAGCACCGAACCGTGCGGTGCGGGCGTGGCGAGCACCCGGTGCAGCCACTCCAGTTGGCCGTCGCTGATCTCTCCGTGCGCGGCGCCCGGCACCGAGGAGTCGAGGTTGATCACGCGTAGCCCGTTGAGATCGATGACATCATCGGCGGGTCGGTCGCTGGCGAGCCCGCCTTCATAGCCCTGGTGGAACGGCTCCCGGACGTCATGGTTGCCCAACCCGGCCAGTACCGGGCAGCCAAGGATCTCGCCCAGTCGGTCGGCCGCGACCCGTAGTCGCTGGTAGGCGTCCAGCGCGCCGGTGTCGGTGAGGTCGCCGGACAGGATCACCGCGTCAAACGTCAAGCCGCTGTCGGTCAGCCGCGCGATGGCGGCGTCCAGTTGGGCAGTGGTGTCCATGCCGCCGTACAACAAGGCGTCGTCGGCGGTCAGGTGCAGGTCGGAGAGTTGGGCGAGCCGGTGGGTGGGCTGGACGACTGCCATCGCCGGCTACTGCCTGGTGGTGGGTTGGAAGGGCAGGATGATGCCGGTGGTCTCCTCGGGATCCTGGTCGCTGGGGCGCAGGCGATTGACCAACTCGTCGTGCAGCAGCCCATTGGACGCAATGGCACCCGGCCCGAATGGGCCATCCACGCCGTCCAGGTCGGTGAACCGGCCGCCGGCCTCGCGGACGATCACGTCCAGGGCCGCCTTGTCGTGCAGCGCCAGTTCGGGCTCACAGGCCATGTCGACCACCCCCTCGGCGACCAGCATGTAGCTCCAGAAGTCGCCGAACGCCCGGGTGCGCGCCGCGTCCCGCATCAGGTCGACGAACCCCTGGCCGCGGCCACTGCTGATCCAACCGCGCACCGAGGAGTAGGACAGGAAGCCGTCGCTGACGTTGGAGATGGCAGAGACCCCGATCCTGGACGACTTGAGCAGGGTGCGTCCGGTGAAGGCACCTTCACCCTCGGCGGCCCACCAGCGGCGCCCGAGCAGCGGCGCGCTGACCAGACCGACGCGCACCACGCCGTCCACCATCAGGGCGATCAGGGTGGCCCAGACCGGCACGCCGCGCACGAAGTTCGCGGTGCCATCGATCGGGTCGATCACCCATTGACGGGGGCCATAACCGCTGTCCGGCATCTCCTCGCCGTGCACCGCGTCCCGGGGACGCGCCGTGGCCAGCGTCCGGCGCAGAGCCTCCTCGACACTACGGTCGGCATCGGAGACCGCAGTCAGGTCCGGTTTCTGCTCAACCTTGAGGTCTTGTGCCTTGAACCTGCTCTCGGTGATCGAATCGGCGTTGTCGGCCATCAGGTGTGCGAGGCGCAGGTCATCGATGTAGGACACCATGACCCAACGCTATCTGGGATCGGCCACCGGCTGGTCGGAGGCCGCGCCGATGATGCGGCGGAAGGACGACAGCCTGGCTTCAGCCAGCGTTCCATCGGCCACCGCCTCGTCCAGCGCGCATTCGGGTTCATCTGCGGTGTGCCGGCAGCCGCGCGGGCAGTCGTTGATGAACTCGGACAGGTCCGCGAAGGCACCCAGGATCGATGGCAGGGTGACGTGGCTCAACCCGAAGCTGCGCACGCCCGGGGTGTCGATCACCCAGCCGCCCTGGGGTAGTTCGAGCGCGATTGCGGAGGTGGACGTGTGCCGCCCGCGTCCGGTCACCTCGTTGACGTGGCCGATCGAGCGGTCCGCGCCCGGCACCAGCCGATTGATCAGGGTTGACTTGCCGACCCCGGAGTGACCGACCAGCACGGTGACGTGGTCGGCCAGCAGGTCGTCAACCTCGTGCAACTCCGAGTCCGGTTCGGTCACCACGATCGGCACACCGAGGGGTTCGAAGAGGCTGATGATCGCGTCCGGGCTGGCCAGATCGGCCTTGGTCAGGCACAGGATCGGCGTGATGCTAGCGTCGTAGGCGGCCACCAGGATCCGGTCGATCATGCCGGGACGCGGCGGTGGATCAGCCAACGCGGTCACGATCATCAGCTGGTCGGCGTTGGCGACGACGGGACGCTCACTGGCGTCGGTGTCGTCAGCCGTCCGGCGCAGCACGGTGCTGCGCGGTAAGACCTCGACGATCCTCGCCAGGGTGCCTTCGGCCCCGCTGGTGTCCCCGACGATCCGCACCAGGTCACCGACGATCACGCCCTTACGGCCGAGTTGCCGGGCCTTCGTCGCGCTGATCATCTCGTCCGACTCGGTCAGTTGGCAGCGGAAGCGGCCACGATCGACGGTGATCACCCGGCCGACCTCGGCGTCCGAGTAGTCGGGCCGGTCCTTGGTTCGTGGCCGGGTACGTCGGGCCGGCCGGTTGAAACTGTCCGGATCGATGTCCTCGTAGCGATCGGTCCGGCGGCGGGCACTCATCTGTCGACCCCAGCCGGCTGGGTCAACATGGCGGCCCACCGACCAGTGAAGTCGGGCATGGTCTTGGTCACCGAGGCGATGTCGTCCAATTCGATGCCCGGCACGACCAGCCCGATCAGCGCGGCCAGGTGCGCCAACCGGTGGTCGGCGTAGGCGCGCAGCACGCGAGTTGGACGCAGGCCTTGGCCGCTGGCACCGACGCCGTGGATCTCCAGGCCGTCTGCGGTCTCCTGCACCCGGACGCCGATGCTGGCCAACTCGGCCCGGATGGCGGCCAGCCGATCGGTCTCATGGCCCCTGATGTGCGCGACGCCACCGATGGTGGTCGTCCCGTCGGCGAAGACGGCCAGCGCGGCCACCACCGGGGTGAGCTCGCTCGCCTGGCCCAGGTCAAGGCGGGCGCCGGTGAGCCCCTGGGGCGCTCGGGCCGTCAGCCTGTCGCCGGCCAACTCGGTTTCGGCGCCCATCGCCGCCAACACGTCGCGGATCTGTGCACCGGGCTGGTTGGTCAGGGCGGGCCAGCCGGGCACGGTCACCTGACCGCCGCTGAGCACGCCGGCGGCGAGGAAGACCGCGGCGTTGGTCAGGTCGGGCTCGATCCGCTGGTCACAGGCGGCGATCGGGCCCGGCGCGACGAGCCAACGTGCGGGCTGGTCGTCGGTCACTGCGACGCCCCGGTCGCGCAGCATCTGCACCGTCATCTGGATGTGCGGCAGGGATGGGACCATGCCACCCCGGTGCTGCAGGTCGAGCCCATGCGGCAATCGCGCCCCGATCAGCAGCAGGGCCGAGATGAACTGGCTTGACGCGCTGGAGTTGATCGCTACCGCTGGCCCCCCGAGCTGTGGCGGGCTGGTCAGGCTCAGCGGCAACTGATCGGAATCCACGAGGACGCCCAACTGCCGCAGCCCATCGAGCATGGGTGCCATCGGACGCTCCGCGGCGCGTTCATCGCCGAAGAAGTCGGTTGTCCCGGGAGTCAGAGCGGCGATCGGCGGGACGAAGCGCATGACGGTGCCCGCCAGCCCACAGTCGATACCCTGGGCGGCCGGCCGGAAGGCGGCCGGCGGCTGCACCAGTTCGACGGGGGAGCCGTCGGGATCGTCGGGCAACGTCGTGAACCCGACCCCGAGCGCCGCCAGGGCGTCCCGCATCAACTCGGCGTCCCGGGCGTGCAGCAGCCCGGTCAGCCGACTCGGACCCTCGGCCAGCGCCGCCAGCACCAGGGCGCGATTGGTCTCGGACTTGGAGCCTGGCAGCGCGCACAGCGCGTCCAGCGGGCCGGTGGCCACGGGAGCCTGCCAGGCCAGAGATGCAGCCGAAGTGGTCAGTTGAGCACGTCCTTGACCTGGCGCTGCACCTTCTTGACCGTCCGCAGGGCGGACTTCTCGGCCTGCGTGGTGGCCTTGCCCAACTCGGCCCGGGCCGATTCCAGGCTGCGGCCGACCTGCTTGCCGACCTGGTCGGCCTGCTTGCCGACCGCCTTTCGCGTCCGGGAGACGCTCTTGCCGGCAGCGTTGGCGCGCTCCTCGAGGGCACGACGGGACTGCTCGGCGCGCCAGGCCAGCCCTGGGCGTCCGGCAGTGTCCTGGGTGGCAACCACGGCGCCGCCGAACAACGCCAGTTGGGTCAGCAGCCCGGAGCGGTCACGCGAATCGGTGGCGGCGCCAACCAGGCGCGGCAGGGTGGCTGCGGCCAGCAGGATCGCACCGGGGCGCCGGGCGATGCCGGTGGCGTAGGCGAGTCCGCCGACGATCTGCGCGGCGCCGAGCAGGCGCGTCCAGGTCCGGACGTCCTCGGGCACGCGATCGGCCGCGTCCGGGGGGAGGAACGACTGCACGGCGGGCACGATCCGGTCGATCGTGGTCTCCACCTGGGCGACGTTCTGGTCGGGCTTGGTCAGCAACTGATATCCGTCCTGGACGAAGTAGGCGGAGTAGAGCAGACGACCGGCGAAGCGCAGCAATGACATGCTCTATTCCTACCCGTTGGCGAGGGTGAGAGCAGCGGTTTACCGCAATTCGCCACATCGGCGGGTACTAGTTTGGGGCACATGTGCGGTCGATATGCCGCCTCGACGCATCCCGACAAGCTGATCGAGATCTTCGAGGTCGACGAACTCCCGGAGCAGGACGCGCCGTCGGTCGGCCCGGACGGGCTGGCCGAGTGGTCGCGGCCGCGGTGGAACATCGCTCCCACCGATCCGGTGCCGGCGGTGCTCGAACGCGTCCGGGACCAGGGCGACGTCCGGTTGTTGACCGGCCTGCGCTGGGGTCTGGTGTCCAGTTGGTCGAAGGACCCGTCGGGTGGGGCGCGGTTGATCAACGCCCGGCTGGAAACCGTCGCCAGCAAGCCATCATTCCGTAAGGCCTTCGCGGCCCGACGCTGCCTGTTGCCCGCCGACGGCTACTACGAATGGCTGGCGGCGAAGGCGAACGGCAAGGCCTACAAGCAGCCGTACTTCATCTCACCGGCGGATGGCCTGATGGTGATGGCCGGGATCTACGAGTTCTGGCGCGACCCGGCCGCAACCACAAGTGGCGAAGGCTGGCTGACGACCTGCTCGGTGATCACGACGTCTGCCACCGATGAGCTTGGTCGGATCCATGACCGGATGCCGGTGCAGATCCCGCGGCAGAACTGGGACGCGTGGCTCGACCCCGGCCTCACCGACACCGATGCGGCCCGTTCGCTGGTGCACATCCCCGAACCGGGGGAGATGGTCGTGTGGCCGGTCTCGACGCGCGTGAACCGGGTCAGCAACGACGGGCCGGACCTGGTCGAAGCCGTCGAGTTGCCAGGCGCGGGGGAATAGTCCGGCCCCGCTGATCGTTATTCCTGCGTGCCGACGACATTGCTTGACCAACCGCAGCGGGGAACCGCCCTGCGAGGCGGCCATGTCCCAGTGCTGCGGGATTCGGTAGTGTGGTCGTCGATGACCATTCCGACATCCGATGTGCGTGAGACCGAGACCGACGCCGAACGCACCGCACGTTTCGAGCGCGACGCCATGGGCTATATCGATCAGCTCTACGGCGCTGCGCTGCGCATGACGCGCAATGCTGCCGATGCCGAGGATGTCGTCCAGGAGACCTACGCCAAGGCCTTCAGTTCGTTCGACCAGTTCACCCCGGGCACCAACCTGCGGGCCTGGTTGTACCGGATCCTCACCAACACCTACATCAACAACTACCGCAAGGCCCAGCGCCAGCCCCAGACCTCCGGATCTGCGGATGTGGAGGACTGGCAGTTGGCCCGTGCGGCCTCCCACACCTCGTCCGGGCTGCCCTCGGCAGAGCGTGAGGCCCTGGACAAGATGCCCGACTCGGCGGTGACCGACGCGCTGGAAAGCCTGTCACCGGAGTTCCGGCAGGCGGTGCTGCTGGCTGATGTGGAGGGCTTCTCCTACAAGGAGATCGCCGAGATCATGGGCACCCCGATCGGCACCGTCATGTCGCGGCTGAATCGTGGCCGCAGCCAGTTGCGCGCCAAGCTGACCGACTACGCGAGTGACCGCGGTTTCGGACGCGACCGCGAGGCGGAGTCCGACGATGATTGAGCCTTCTGACTCGCTGCGGCCAGAGGACCAGTGCACGCTGGCCATGCGCTCGGTGCATGCCTTCCTGCACGGTGAGCTGCCGGAATCAACCGCCGACGAGATCCGTCAGCACTTGATGGCCTGCGAGCGATGTATGGACAACTTCGACGCCGAGGAGTTCATCTCGGCACTGTTGAAGCGCTGCTATGGCCCGGCCCCGGCCCCACAGACGTTGCGGCTACGGGTTTCACGGCTCACCATCAGCTACCACGAGATCTAGTACCGGTCCCGGATATGGCGTCGGCCCCGCAGCGCTGGGCTGACGGGGCCGATCAGGCATGAACCAGGTTCAAGCGTTGGGTCGCTTGCCGTGGTTGGCTGCACCCTTGCGTCGAGCGCGACGCTTGCGGCCACCTTTTCCCATCTCGATCCTCCTTGTCTGCCCGTGACGGGGCACAGTCGCCAATTCTGCCAAAGACGGCGCCCCATCCCCAAACAGGACGCGTTGCTATGGTTGCCCCATGTTGCGGTTGTCCCAGGTGATGAACGACCACACCGATCTGGACGCCGTGGATCGCAACTGGTTGTTGGCGCTGGTGCGGGAGTGGCACCTGCTGGCCGACACCAGCTTCTCCGACCTGGTGTTGTGGCTGCAGGACCGCAACGACGAGAACGTCTTCTGGGCTGCCGCCCAGATCCGGCCCAGCACGGGGCCGACCGCGTTGGAGGACGACGTCGTCGGCGACGACATCAGCTACGACCCCGAGGCGATGGTGACCACGGCCTGGCTGAGCCGGGAGATCTGCGAGACCAGCGACAACCGGCTGCAATCGGGCATCCCCGTCGACGTGTGGGCGATCCCGGTGATCCGGCACGGCGAACCCATCGCGGTGGTGGAGCGGCACACCAACCGGATGGGGGTGCGGGCGCCCGGCGCCCTGGAAGACACCTACTTGGCGGTGGCGGACACGCTCAGCCAGATGCTGCTGGACGGTGAGTTCCCGCTGGATCCGCCGAGTGATCCGACGGCCAGCCCCCGGGTGGGCGATGGCCTGTTGTGGATCGATACCGACGGTTCGGTGACCTACGCCAGCCCCAACGCGATCAGTTGCCTGCGGAAACTCGGCTTCCAGGGCTATGTGGTCGGTGAGGACGTCCGCAACCTGGCGCCGGCGTTGGCCGATGAGTTCCGACACGAACTGCAGGCCGCCGAAGCCGGCCAACCGCGCCGGACCGCGGGGGAGATCACCATCGAGCAGCCCTTCGCCAGCGTCCGGATGCGGGTGCTACCCCTGATCACCGAGAACAACTGGGTGGCCACGCTGGCGTTGTGCCGGGACGTCACCGCGCTGCGCGAGCGGGAACGTCAGCTGATCACCAAGGACGCGACGATCCGCGAGATTCACCACCGGGTCAAGAACAACCTGCAAACCGTGGCGGCGCTGCTGCGCCTGCAGTCGCGCCGGATGAATTCGACCGAGGGCCGCGACGCACTCCGGGACGCGATGCGCCGCGTCCAGTCGATCGCAGCGGTGCACGAGATCCTGTCCCAGGGCTTCAACGACGCCGTGGCCTTCGACGACATCGCCGATCGCATCCTGCTGATGGTTGGTGACGTGGCGTCCGCCGGCGGTCAGGTGAATGCCAGGCGCGAGGGCAGCTTCGGCGAGGTGCCGGGTGACCTGGCCACCTCGCTGGCGATGGTGATGACCGAACTGTGCCAAAACGCCATCGAACACGGCCTAACCTCGCACAGCGGAGACGTGCTCGTCCGGGTGTCGCGCGGGGAGAGTTCACTGCTGCTGGAGGTCATCGACGACGGCGCCGGACTGCCCGAGGGATTCGACCTGGCCCGCGCGTCCAGCTTGGGGTTGTCGATCGTGAACACCCTGATAGTTGATCTCGGGGGAGATTTCAGCCTCTTCGACAACGAGCAGGCCGGTTCGACCGCCCGCGTGCAGTTGGCGTGGGCGCGCGTCGACGAGTGACGTTAGCTGTTGCGCAGTCGGGCGCGTGAGGCCCGGCGCTTCATCGCGCGTCGCTCATCTTCTGACAGACCGCCCCAGACGCCGTGGTCCTGGCCGTTCTCCAACGCCCACCTGAGGCATTCCTCACGAACTGCGCAGCGGCGGCACACCTTCTTGGCCTCCTCCACCTGCGCCAGCGCAGGCCCGGTGTTGCCGATCGGGAAGAAGAGCTCAGGGTCTTCCGTCAGGCAAGCTGCGCGGTGGCGCCAATCCATGGGGTGCGGCCTCCTAGTCCAGTCGTTCGTCCGCGAGACAACCTTGCCATGCTAGCTCGTCGGACGGAAGAGTCCACGCTCGAAATCTGTCGGATAGTGCCATTTCTAATCACTCGTCTTCTAATCACTCGTCGCCGAAGACGGCTGCCAGCAGTTCGCGCTCCTCTCGCTGGTGGACGGCGGGCGATCCGGTGGACGCGGCTGCGGCCATCGGGCGGGAGAAGGGCTTGAGCACGAACTCGCGGCCCAGCTTCTCGGTCATCGTCGGGATGAAGTGCAGCTTGAGGAACTCCCAGGCACCCTGGTTGGCCGGTTCGTCCTGCACCCAGCGGATGTCGCTGACCTGCGGGTAGGCAGCCAACTCGGCGGCCAACTCGGCAGTGGCATGCGGGAAGAGCCGCTCCAAGCTCAGGATCGCGACTTCCTGGTCCAGCCCGAGCCGGCTGCGCTCCTTGACCAGTTCCCAACGGATCTTGCCCGAGCAGAGCAGGATCCGGCGCACCGTGCTGGGATCGTCGATCGACGGGTCACCGAGCACCGGACGCCACTTGCCGGTGGTGAAGTCCTCCGGCTGGGAGACCGCCATCTTGTTGCGCAGCATCGACTTCGGGGTGGCGATCACCAGCGGACGGTGCCAGTTGACCTGGACGTGCTGGCGCAGCAGGTGGAAGTAGCTGGCTGGCGTCGAGGGCTGGCAGACCGCCATGTTGTCGGCGTAGCACATCTGCAGGAAGCGTTCGATGCGAGCCGACGAATGGTCGGGCCCGGCGCCCTCGTAGCCGTGCGGCAGCATCAGCACCACGCCCGACTTCTGCGTCCACTTGACGAAGCCGGACGCGATGAACTCGTCGCTGATGATCTGGCCACCGTTGGAGAAGTCGCCGTACTGCGCCTCCCAGCAGACCAGCGCTTCGGGAGCCTCGACCGAATAGCCGTACTCGAAGCCCAGCGCCGCGTACTCGGACAGGAACGAGTCGAAGATGTCGAACGGTGCCTGGTCGGCGGTCA
>JAXGOU010000035.1:0-17600 GCA_040767325.1 Brooklawnia sp.
CGCAGCGCTCCGCAGATGTGCACCGCCTCGTGGATGCCCGACAGCGGACCCTCCTCGCCGGCGTGAATGGTGTACGGGAACGACTCCTCACGCAGGCGCTGGAATGCGGCCAGGTGCTTGCTCGGCGGGTTGCCCACCTCTCCGCCGGCGATGTCGAACCCGGACACCAGGTCGGTGTCGCGGTGTCGCAAGGCCAGTTCGGCGATGGCCAGGCTGTTGTCGGCATGCCGCATCGCGCTGACCAACTGCCTCGCGATGAACGGCGTGCCGGCGGCCTCCGCGTCCGCCATGCCCTCACGCAGTCCCTCGGCGACCGCCTCGACCGCCTCGTCCAGACTGAGCCCCGCGGTCGTGTGCTGCTCGGGCGCCCAGCGCGCCTCGCCAGCGATCACACCGTCGGCGACCTGGTCTTCCACCCATTCCCGGGCCACCCGACGCAGGTCCTCGGCGCGCTGCATGCAGGCGATCGTGTGGTCGAAGGTGGTCAGGTACTTCTCCAGCGACCCGGCGTTCGCGGTCTGGTAGAACCACTCCGAGAGCCCCTCGGCGTTGGTGGCCGGCAGCGGGTGCCCGACCTCGTCGGAGATCTCGATGATCGTCTGCGGCCGCAAACCACCGTCGAGATGGTCGTGCAGCGCAACCTTGGGCAGTGCCCGGAAGAAGTCCTCATCAGCCATGCGGACCATCGTAGGGATTGCACCGCCGCCACGACGGGTCTTGGGACTGCCCTGACAGATTGGACGCGTGGCGCAACCCGACGAGGCCTGGTTCGCGTCCGCCTATCAGGCCCACCAGCGCCAGGTGCGGCAGTACCTGGTGCGCCGCGTCGGGCCCCGGGACGCCGACACCCTGCTCGACCAAGTGTTCACCGACGCCTGGCGGGCACGCGGTTCGGCTCCGGACGCGCTGCTGCCGGGATTGCTGGCGATCGCCCGGACCCACGTCGCGGCACTCGACCCCGCCGACCGGCTCCCACAGACCGACCCCATCGTCCAGCAGTTGTTTGACTCGCTGTCCGCCGAGCAGGCCGAAGTACTGCGCCTGACCTACTGGGACCTGCTCAGCCTGAAGCAGATCGGGCAGACGCTCGGGCTGACCACCGGCGCAGTCCGAGCCAGGTTGCGCACTGCAGAACGCCAGGCGCGCAGTTACCTCGACCCGGCAGCCGATCCGGATGGCATCGCGATGCCCGACCTGATCGATGCCGAGCCAGCGTCGGCACCGAACCTGGCGTACCTGCTGGACAACGACCCTGCCGAGGATCTCAGGCCGCTGGACGACGACCTCGCCGCAGACCGGGCGGCCACGATCATCGAATCCGCACCCGTCGAGCCGATCACCTGGCCAACCCCGCCGACCCTACCGGCGGCGGCGCCGGGTCCGGCCGCTGGTCGGCGTCCTGGTGGTGGTGGTCGCGTTCGGCCGCTGCTCTGGCGTCAGGTCATTGAACCGCTGACCCGGCCCGAGCCGCACCCGTGGGCGATCAGGTCCTGACGAAGGCCGCCGAGCGTCAGCCGCGCCGATCCCGGGCGGGCAGTGGCTGCGTGTCGAAGCCGAAGGCAGCATGCTGTTCGACAAGGCTTCGGCGACGACGGGACGTGGCGCCGGTTGCGCAGATCAACTACACCTCGTCCGACCTGCTGCGCCGGAACTGCGAGGACAACCGCGGCAGCGGCGACCCGCTGCCCGGGGACCAGACACCCGCGACGCCAAGAACCGACGGGCTGGTCGTCACCCACCTGCCTGGCAGGCCATGGCCGGGCCCGCCGACCCCATCCCGGACAGCGGAAGCCGAGTTCCGGGGCTGGGCCGCACAACGCATCGTCCGGCAATATCGTGTCCGACCAGGAGGCCGACTTCGGCCTGCTGAGTTGGTGGCTGGTCTTCGGCATCTCACCCGAGGAGCATCGAGCAACTGGCCGTACCGCATGCTGGCGGAGTTGCCTGACATCGCCGTCATCCATCCGGACGTGGCGACACCCGGCGGACGCGCAGTGGCGATCAGGTTGCCGAAACCGAGGCCTCGGTACAGGTGCTGCTGATCATGAACCCGCGCACCGGTGAACTGCTCGGCTACCAGTGCTCGGCCAGACCCGGCCCGGACGCGAACCACGAAGCGGTGGCCCAGTTCCTGTTCACCCGCAGCGTGCTGGACGAACTCCCGGCAGAGGTCGTGGCCGCCGCCTGCGAGGCGGCCCGCTCCGGAATCGGCAGTTGCCCGCAGGAATGAGGCGCGCGGTGTCCCGGCTCAGCCGACCGGGGTGAGCAGCGGACGCCCGGCGATGGCGGCGCGCAGGTTCTCCAACACCAGTTCGGCCATCGTCTGCCGGGTCTGTTCGGTGGCGCTGGCGACATGCGGCTGCAGCACCACGTTGTCCAGTTCGAGCAGTTCGGCAGGCACGTTGGGCTCGTTCACGAAGACGTCCAGACCCGCACCGGCCAGTTGACCGGATGCCAGGCGCCGCACCAGCGCGTCCTGATCGACGACCGACCCGCGGGCGATGTTGACCAGGTAGCCATCGGCACCGAGGGCTTCCAGCACCTCGTCGTTGACCATCTTCTCGGTCGCCGGGCCACCGGGCACCACGGCCACCAACACGTCCGACCAGGCGGCCAACTCGGTCGGCGAACCGAAGTACTGGTACGTCGCTCCGGGCACCTCTCGGCGCGAGTGGTAGGCGATCTCGCAGTCGAAGCCGGCCATCCGGGACGCGATCGCGTCCCCGATGCGGCCCAGCCCGAGGATGCCGACCTTGGCGCCGGTGACCTCACGAGTCAGTGGGAAGGTCTCGCCGGCTGCCCAGCGTCCGGCGCGGACGAAACGATCCGCCCGGCTGACGCCGCGCAGGGTGTCGATCAACAGCCCGACCGCCAGGTCGGCGACCGCCTCGGTCAGCACGCCGGGGGTGTTCGAGACGACGATGCCGCGCTCACGTGCCTGCTCGGTGTCGGTCGAGTCGTAGCCGACACCGAAGATGATGACCCCCTTCAGATTGGGCAGCGCTGCCATCAGTTCGGGCCCGACGCCGGTGTTGTAGGCGGTCACCACGTAGTCGACGCTTTCGGCGTGCTCCGCCAGCCAATCGGCGCGGGCATCGCCGTCGGGCATCAACACGGCATTGAACTCGGTCTTCAGCGCCTCGGCGAGACTCGGCTTGACCGGACCAACCTGAACGACCATGGGCTCGGACGACATGACAACACTCCTCGATCAGTGGGGTTTCGGATCAACCCTACTCACCGCTCGGCCGCCGTGCGTCACGGGCGGACGCTCGCCTCCCACGCAGGTTCAGAAGCCGAGGATCTCGGTCAGTTCCTCGCTGATCAGCGCCAGCCGACCGGCGGCAGACTCCCGCGCGACCGGCAACGCGTCTCGATCAGATACCTGCTCGACGACCTCCAGGTAGCACTTGAGTTTCGGCTCGGTGCCCGATGGCCGGACGACCACCCGGTCGCCACGTGCCGTCTCGAAGCGGAAGCCGTCGGTCGGCTCCAACCCCCGGTAGCCGGTGGACAGATCGAAGAACTCCACCACCTGGGCGCCCGCCAACTGGGCCGGCGGATTGTCGGCCAGCCGGGTCAGCCCCTGCTCGATCAACGACAGGTCCTCCACCCGGAAGGTCAGCGGAGCCGTGGCGTGCAGGCCATGCTCCAACGCCAGGTCGTCCAGCAGGTCGACCAGGCCACGCTCGTCATGCTTGGCGACCGCGGCGAGTTTGCAGGCGAGCAGCGCGGCGGTGATGCCGTCCTTGTCGCGCACCACCAGCGGGTTGACGCAGTAGCCGATCGCCTCCTCGTAGCCGTAGACGATGCCCGGCGCCCGCGAGATCCACTTGAACCCGGTGAGCGTCTGCTCGGAGTCCAGCCCGTGACTGGCTGCGATCTTGTCCAGCAATGAGCCCGAGACGATCGAGCGGGCCAGCGACGCGTCCGGGCTGCCGGCGTAGGCGGCGCCGATGTAGTCGCCCAGTAGTGCCCCCACCTCGTCGCCGGTCAGTTGCCGCCACCCTGCCGCCACGGACGGGTCAGGGACGGCCAGCGAGCAGCGGTCGGCGTCCGGGTCGAGGGCGACCACCAGGTCGGCGTCGACCTCGCGCGCCTTCGCCAAGGCCAGGTCGATCGCGCCGGGTTCCTCTGGGTTCGGGAACGGCACAGTCGGGAAATCCGGATCCGGCTCGATCTGCTCAGCGACCGGCAGCAGTTCGCCGACCCCGGCGTGGGTCAGCACCCGGGTCGCCAATGGCGCCCCGACCCCATGCATCGCGGTCAGCACCACGCGCAGGTCGGCGAGGTCGCCGGGCAACTGGGTCAGTGCCTCCATGCGCGACAGCAGCGAGGACGCGGCGGTGGCGTAGGCGTCCTCGATCTCGTCGCCCAGCACCTGCCAGCCCTCGGTGGCCACCGGGACGCCATCGGCCGCCCCGGACGCGGTGATCGCGGCCATGATCCGGGCGTCCATCGGATTCACCAATTGGGCACCCTGCTCGTCATCGGGCACCATCCGGCCGCCCAGGTAGACCTTGTACCCGTTGTCGGCAGGTGGGTTGTGCGAGGCGGTGACCATCACGCCCGCGTCCGCGTGCAGATGGTTGACGGCGAAGGCCAGCACCGGCGTCGGGGTGTGGTGCGGCAGCAGCAGCGAGCGTCCACCGGCGGCGGTGACCACGCCGGCCACCGTCCGGGCGAACTCGTCCGAGCGATGCCGGGCGTCGTAGCCGATCACCACGCGGAAGTCGGGCCCCGCGTCCTCGCGCAACACGGCGCACAGCCCGGCCGTCGCGGTCGCCACGACCGCGGTGTTCATCCGCGCCTGACCGGCACCCACCTGGCCCCGCAGCCCGGCGGTGCCGAAGACCAGCGGGCCCGCCATCCGGTCGGCGACTTCGGCGGACGCCTGCTCGTCGCCGGCTTCGGCGGCAGCCAGCAGGGCGGTCAACTCGTCGCGATCGCGCGCGTCGGGATCGTGGGCGATCCAGTCACGGGCCCGGCTCAACTGGTCCATCGAGGTGCCACCTTCCAGGTCGGGGTCGTCGGTTGCGCTTTGTCACGCTTTCGTCACGAGGCAACGCCCGAATTATCAAATCGTTTGGCGTGATGTTAACTTCGTCGCGAAGCTTCGCCCGGCTTTCAGCACCAACAATCAAAGTTATAGGAGGAAACGTGTCAGCACGATTCCGCGGCCTCGCCGGTCTCGCCACCCTCGGCGCCATCGCTCTGCTCGCCACCGCTTGTGGGGCCCCGCCGGAAACCGGTTCAACCGCGTCCGGCTCGGCCGGCCAGACCACCGCCGCCGCCGAAACCAGCACCGTCAAGGCGTGCCTGGTCTCGGACGAGGGTGGTTTCCAGGACAAGTCGTTCAACCAGTCGGCCAAGGAAGGCCTGGACAAGGCCGTCGCCGACCTCAAGGTCGAGTTCGCCACTGCCGAGTCGCACTCCGCTGCCGAGTACGCACCCAACATCGACAACCTGATCTCGCAGAACTGCACCCTGATCATCGGTGTCGGCTACACCATCAACGACGCGATCCGCGACGCGGCCCGCGCCAACCCTGACCTGCAGTTCGGCCTGATCGACTCGCTGATCACCGAGAACTTCGAGCCCATCGAGGTCGACAACGCCAAGCCGCTGGTGTTCAACACCGCGCAGGCGTCGTTCGCCGCCGGCTACCTGGCCGCCGGCATGACCCAGTCCGGCAAGGTTGCGACCTGGGGCGGCATGCAGATCCCGTCGGTTGCGGTCTTCATGGACGGCTTCGTCGATGGCGTCAAGCACTACAACGAGGCCAAGGGCACCAACGTTGAGGTCATCGGCTGGAACAAGGACAGCCAGGAGGGCTCCTTCGTCGGTGACTTCTCCGACGCCGCCAAGGGCAAGCAGATGACCGCCAACATGATCTCCCAGGGCGCCGACATCATCCTCCCGGTTGCGGGCAACGCCGGTACCGGCGCCTTCGCCGCTGCCAAGGAGGCCGCTGGCACCTCGATCATCTGGGTCGACTCCGATGGCTACGAGTCCACTCCGGATGGCGACGTCATCCTGACCTCCGTGATGAAGCAGATCGGTCAGGCCGTCTACGACACCATCGAGGCCTCCACCAAGGGTGAGTTCTCGAACGAGCCCTACGTCGGCACCGTCGAGAACGGCGGCGTTGGCCTGGCTCCGTACCACGACTTCGATTCCAAGGTTCCGGCGGAACTCAAGTCCGAGGTCGAGAAGGTCATCGCCGACATCGAGTCCGGCGCTCTGGTGGTTGAATCACCGAACCAGCCGTAATCACGTAGCCTGATGGCAACTCGGGGTGGGACGTACCCTGCGGTGCGTCCCACCCCTTTTGCCTGATCACTTCCGATGGCGGAGGGGACGGTGAGCAATGCTGCTTGAGTTGCGTGGCATCACCAAGCGATTCGGATCGCTGGTGGCCAACGATCGCATCGACCTACGGATCGAACCCGGCGAGATCCACGCCCTGCTCGGCGAGAACGGCGCCGGCAAGTCGACCCTGATGAACGTCCTCTACGGGCTCTACCACCCCGACGAGGGCGAGATCGTGATCGACGGAGCCCCCGTCCGGTTCGCCGGCCCCGGCGATGCCGTCGCAGCGGGCATCGGCATGGTTCACCAGCACTTCATGCTGGTCCCGGTCTTCACGGTGGCCGAATCGGTCGCCCTGGGCTACGAGCCCACCACTGGTCCGGTGGGCGCCATCGACCGCAAGGCTGCTCGGCAGAAGGTGCTCGACCTGTCGCAGCGCTTCGGCTTCGAGATCGATCCGGACGCCTACATCGGCGACCTGTCGGTCGGCGCCCAGCAGCGCGTCGAGATCATCAAGGCGCTGAGCCGGGACGCCGAGGTCGTCATCCTGGACGAGCCCACCGCGGTGCTCACCCCGCAGGAGACCGACGAGTTGATGGGCATCATGCGCCAACTCGCCGACTCCGGTACGTCCATCGTCTTCATCACCCACAAGCTGCGTGAGGTGCGCGCGGTCGCCGACTCGATCACCGTCATCCGGCGGGGCAAGGTCGTCGGCGAGGCCGAACCGAGCAGCACCGAGACCGAGCTGGCGTCCCTGATGGTCGGCCGCGCGGTCAAACTGAACGTCGACAAGGACCCGGCGATGCCGGCTGGCGAGGCCCTGCGCCTGGATTCGGTGACCGTGCTCGATGAGGCCGGACGCGCCGTGGTCGACCACGTCAGCCTGGCCGTCGAGCACGGCGAGATCCTGGCCATCGGCGGCGTCCAGGGCAACGGGCAGACCGAACTCGCCGAGGTGATCCTCGGCGACCGCAGCCCCGCAGCCGGACGCATCCACATCGCCGGTCAGGACGCGACGTCGCGCTCGATCAAGCAACGCATCGGGCTCGGGCTGGGCTACGTCCCGGAGGACCGGCAGACCGATGGCGTGGTCTCCACCTTCTCGATCGCCGAGAACATGATCCTGGACACCTACGACCGCCCACCGTTCGCCGTCGGCCCGGCGCTGCAACTCAAGGTGATCAACCAGCACGCCGAGACCCTGCGCAAGGACTTCGATGTCCGCACCCCCGACGTCAACGACGCGATCACCACGCTGTCCGGCGGCAACGCCCAGAAGGTCATCGTGGCCCGCGAGATGTCCCGCGACCTGCAGGTGCTGGTCGCCTCGCAGCCGACCCGCGGCGTCGACGTCGGCTCCATCGAGTTCATCTACCAACGCATGGTCGCCGAACGCGACCGCGGCACTGCGGTGCTGCTGATCTCCAGCGAGCTGGACGAGATCGATGCGCTGGCCGACCGCATCGCGATCATGTATCGCGGACGCATCGTCGGAGTTGTCCCGGCCGGCACACCCCGCGAGGTGCTCGGCCTGATGATGGCGGGCGTGCCCTTCGAGGAAGCCACCCGCAATCCGGCCACGGCAGGAGGCGCGCAATGACCGACCGACCCGAGTCCGAACCGGCCGTCGACGGCGTGCCGACCGCCCCGGACGATGCCGTGGCACAGCCCGGCGTCCAGGTCAGCGAGGAACAGCCGACTGACGAGCATGTCAGCGAACGCCCACCGTTCAACTCGGTGCTGCGCGAGGTGATGAGTTCGCAGGGCGTCGTAGTGGCCGCCGCGATCGTGCTCTCGCTGCTGATCGGTGCGTTGTTGGTGGCGGCCTTCAACCCGGCCGTCGCACAGGCCGCCGGCTACCTGTTCGCCCGGCCCGGCGACTTCTTCGCCGCCTTCGGCCAGGCGATCAGCGACTACTTCACCTCACTGTTCCGGGGCGCCATCTTCGACTACCAGGCCACCTCGACCACCAGGGCGATCCGGCCGATCACCGAGACGCTGACCAACTCGGTGCCGCTGATCTTCGCCGGACTGGCGGTTGGCGTCGCCTTCCGCGGCGGCCTGTTCAACATCGGTGGCCAGGGCCAGCTGATCATCGGCGCGATCGCCGCGTCCTGGGTCGGCTTCACCTGGCACCTGCCGGTGGGCATCCACCTGCTGGCCGCGATCCTGGCGTCCATGATCGCCGGTTCACTGTGGGGGTTGATCGTCGGCATCCTCAAGGCGCGCGTCAACGCCAACGAGGTCATCCTGACCATCATGCTGAACTCGATCGCGGCGCTGCTGTTGCGATTCGCACTGAAGACCGAGACCTTCATCGGCGCCGGTTTCCCGGGCCGCTCGATCAGTGTGGACGAGACCGCCGCCTATCCGGCGCTGCTCGGCCCGCAGTTCCGGCTGCACTGGGGCTTCATCCTGGCCCTGGTGATGGCAGTCGCGGTCTGGTGGCTGATGGAACGCTCCACGCTCGGCTTCGAGATCAAGGCCGTAGGCACCAACCCGTCCGCCGCCCGCACGGCAGGCATCCCGGTCTCGGCGACGATCATCGCGATCATGGCCATCTCCGGGGCGCTGGCCGGCATGGCCGGAACCGCGCCTGCGCTCGGCACCGAGAAGTTCCTGACCGTCGGCGTGGCAGCCAACTACGGCTTCGACGCCCTGACGGTGGCGCTGCTCGGTGGCTCGCGGCCACGCGGCATCGTCGCGGCGGGCCTGCTTTTCGGCGCGATGAACGCCGGTGGCTCGCTGATGCAGGCCGCCGCGCACATCCCGGTGGACATCGTCCAGGTGTCGCAGGCGGTGATCGTGCTGCTGATCGCCGCGCCCCCGCTGGTGCGCTGGCTGCTCCGACTGCCCCGCCCCCGAGGGGAGGTGGCCCGATGAGCACGACCGAAGCCGTCCGCCCGGCCGATATCGCTCCGCCGGTCGCCCCGGTCGACGTCCAGGCCCCGATCCAGTGGCGCTGGCCGATCACCACGATCCTGATGAGCCTGGCCACGCTGCTGATGGCGCTCGGCGCCACCGGCACGTCCACCTTCGCGATGGCCGGGGCCACACCCTGGTTCACCATCGACAACATCGTGGTGCCGGCCCGAGCCTTCATCCTGGTGATGACCGTCGGCGCCATCGCCGCCACCGCTCTGGTCACCTGGCGAGCCCTGTCCCGCAAGCATGTGCCGATGTGGGCGGTCGGCGTGGCCGGCGTCTTATTCCTGCTGGGCTTCCTGACCTGGGTGGTCGCCGACACCGGCTCCACCATGCCGGTGGTCCGGCTGCTGGCCGGCGCGCTGGCCTTCACCGTGCCGCTTGTCTTCGGTTCGCTGTCCGGTGTGGTCTGCGAACGCTCCGGCATCATCAACATGTCGATCGAGGCGCAGATGCTGTTCGGCGCCTTCCTGGGCGCGGTGTTCGCGTCCATCTTCGGGTCGCCGTGGATGGCACTGATCGCCTCGCCGATCGCCGGCGTGGCCATCGCTGCCCTGCTCGGCCTGTTCACGATCAAGTACCGCGTCAACCACATCATCGTCGGCGTCGTGCTGAACATGCTGGCGCTCGGTCTGACGGCGTTCCTGCTGGCCACCGTGCTCAGCGGCGCGAACCAGAAGTTCAACCCAGGCCATCCGCTGCCCAACCTGCCGATCCCGCTGCTCAGCGGTATCCCGGTGATCAGGCCGGTCTTCTTCAACCAGAACATCCTGATCTACCTGATGTACCTGGTCGTGATCGCCCTGCAGTTCATGCTCTTCCGCAGTCAGTGGGGCCTGCGCACCCGCGCGGTCGGCGAGCACCCCAAGGCCGCCGACACCGTCGGCATCAAGGTCAACGCCCTGCGCTGGCGCAATGTGTTGATCGGCGGGGCGCTGTCGGGCATGGGCGGTGCGATGTTCACCGTCGGTCTGGGGCTGGCGTTCAGCAAGAACATGGTCGCGGGCAACGGCTACATCGCGCTGGCCGCGATGATCCTGGGCCGTTGGCGTCCCACCGGTGCGGTCGCCGCCGCAGCGCTGTTCGGTTTCGCGACCAACCTGGGCTTCATCATCCAGACGCTGAACGCGCCGATCCCGACCGAGTTCGTCCAGATGATCCCCTACATCGCGACCATCCTCGCGGTTGCCGGCTTCGTGAAGTCGGCCAAGCCGCCGGCCGCTGAAGGTATCCCCTACCCGTGATCTGACCCCGTTCGTCCAACGAAAGGAACCCACCCATGGCCACTCCGCACATCTCGGCCGAGCCGGGCGATTTCGCGCCCGCCGTCCTGATGCCCGGCGACCCCAAGCGCGCCGAGCGCATCGCCAACCTGTTGATGCCGGACGCGCGGCTGGTCACCGACGTGCGCGGCATGCTCGGTTTCACCGGCACCGTGGACGGCAAGCCGCTGTCGGTGATGGGTTCGGGCATGGGCCAGCCTTCGGCGACGATCTACGCCACCGAGTTGTTCAGCCAGTACGGCGTCGAGCGGATCATCCGGGTCGGCACCTGCGGCGGCATCGCCCCGCACGTCAAGGTCGGGGACGTCGTGGTGGCGCTCGGCGCGCACACCGACTCCAACATGAACCAGCAGCGACTGCCCGGGCTGAACTTCTCCGCAGTGGCGAGCTTCAATCTGGCTGCGGCGGCGGTGCAGGCTGCGTCCGATATCGAGACCGACCAGCAGATCCACGTCGGGATGATCCTGTCGAACGACCACTTCTACCTGAAGAACCCCGATCCCAACTGGCTGCCGAAGCTCGCCCAGTACGGCGTGCTCGGCGTCGAGATGGAATCGGCAGCGCTGTTCGGGGTGGCAGCGGAGTTCGGCAAGCAGGCGCTGACCGTGCTCACCGTCTCCGACCACCTGCTGGACGCCTCGGAGAATATGAGCGCCGAGGATCGGGAAACCCGCTTCCAGACCGCCCTGCGACTGGCTGTCGCGGCGGCGCACAGCTGATTGTGATGGATCGCGCAGCGTAGTCGCTGCCCGATCCTTCACATTGGCGCACCCAGCCAGATGTCCGGCCTCGAATCGCCGACCCACCAGCCACCGATCTGGCTGCGCGCGATCGTGCAGTTGGTGCTGATCTCGGCGCTGCTGCGCGTGACGATCAGTTCGGTGGCTCCCGCCCTGCCGGTGATCCAGCAGGCGCTGGGGCTGGACGCCGCGGCCGCGGCGCTGACCAGCACCCTGCCCCTGCTCTGCTTCGGGCTCTTCGCGTTCGCCGCGCCGGCTCTGCTGCGGCGCTTCGACATCGAACTCACCGTCACGCTGCTGGTGGTGCTGCTGCTCGCGGGCGCGGCGATCAGGTTCTCGCCGACTTGGTGGGGGCTGTTCGGCGGCACCGTGGTGATCGGTATCGGGGCGGCAATCGGCAATGCAGTGGTGCCGGTGGCGATCCGCGAGTTCTACCCGCGCAGGGCGAACCGCTACTTGGGACTGTTCTCGGCCGGGCTGAGCGTCGGTGCGTCCCTGGGGGCCGGCGCGACGATGCCGCTGATCGGGGCCGGGTTCGCCTGGCAGGTGGCCATCAACGTCTGGATCGTGCTCAACCTGCTCGGCCTGGTCTGGTGGTTGATCGGCTGGCGGATCGCCCACGCCGAGGAGCGGACGGCGGAGGCGCTGCGTCCCGATGATGCCCCGGACAGCCTGGGCATTCGGCAGGTGGCCCGGCGCGGCGAGGTCTGGCTGATCTGCGCCCACATGGGGGCCCAGTCGGCGCTCTTCTTCGCGCTGATGACCTGGGTGCCCAGTTGGCTGCAGGCCCAGGGGCAGGACGCGAGCGCCTCCGGTCTGGTGCTGAGCGTGTTCTCGCTGGCCAGCCTGCCGGGGGCGATTCTCGGGGCGCGGGTCATCGAGACCCGGTTCTGGCGCGGGGTGCTGGTGGTCTTCACCGTGATCATAGTCGGCGCGTTGGCGCTGCTCTGCTTCAACGGACTGCCGGGCGCGACCTGGCTGGTCTGGGCGGGTGCCCTGGTGGCCGGCGCCTGCCAGGGCGCACTGCTGACGATCTCGCTGACCTTCATCACCGGCTACCGCGAGACCCGCGCCATCCCGGCGGTGTCCGCGTTGGCCAACGGCGTCGGGTTCCTGGTGGCGGCCGTCTTGCCGTTCGGGCTCGGTTGGGCGGCCGGGCGGCTGGGGGCGCTCGAGCCGGTGATCTGGAGCGTGGTCGCGCTTCCCGTGGTGGTCGTCGCGCTCACCTTCGCGCTCAAATTGCGGGCGCAGCGTCCGGCGTCCGGTGCTTCAATGGCGGTATGAGAGCCATCCTTGCCACCGCCGTAGGCGGGCCTGAAGTCCTCAGCTACACCGACGTGCCCGATCCCCAGCCCGGGCCTAGCGATGTCGTGGTGCAGGTCGCGGCGGCCGGGGTGAACTTCGTCGATACCTACCGCCGGTCCGGTATCTACCCCATGGACTACCCCTACGTGGTTGGCTCCGAGGGGGCCGGCGTGGTGGTTGCTGCCGGCCCGGACGCCGAGGCCCAGGTCGGGGACCACGTCGCGTGGTCGGAGGCTTCGGGGTCGTACGCCGAGTACGTTGTGGTGACGGCCGAGAACGTGCTACCCGTGCCCGAGAGCCTCGATCTGCGTACCGCGGCGGCGCTGCCGCTGCAGGGCATGACCGCGCACTATCTGTGCCGGTCCACCTACGAGGTGGACGCGGGCACCGTGGCGCTGGTGCACGCCGGCGCCGGTGGGGTCGGCGGACTGCTGACCCAGATGATCGTCAAGCTGGGCGGCAGGGTGATTACCACGGTCGGCAGCGCCGAGAAGGCGGCCGTCTCGCGGCGCTACGGCGCGTCCGAGGTGATCAACTACGCCGAACTGGACGACCTGACCAGCAAACTGCCGGAGTTGGTGCGGCAGTACGCGCCGGACGGGGTGGACGTGGTCTACGACGGCGTCGGGAAGTCGACCTTCGACGCGTCGCTGGCCAGCCTGCGTCCGCGCGGCATGCTGGTGCTCTTCGGCGGTGCGTCCGGCCAGGTGCCACCGTTCGACCTGCAACGGCTGAACGCCAGCGGCTCGATCTACGTCACCCGGCCGTCGCTGGCCCACTACATGCTGTCGCGGGACGAGACGCTGTGGCGGGCTACCGAGATCTTCGAGGCAGCCCAGAGCGGTGACCTGCGGGTACCGATCGGCCACACGTTCGCGATGTCGGACGCAGCCCAGGCCCACGCCGCGCTGGAGGGTCGGCAGACCACCGGCAAGGTGCTGCTGATCCCGTAGCCGGATTGGCGTATCTGCGCCCAGAATCCCGATCTGCGCCCAAACCCCCGAATCTGCGCCCAAACCCCCGAATCTGCGCCCCGAATCCCGATCCGCGCCCCGGGTCTTGGCCGCATCCTTGGATCTCGGGCGCAGATTTCGTGGGCCCCGCATGGGAGACACTGGACCCATGACCCTCGCCCGCACGATGGTGGTCCACGGACCGGGAAGTGATCGATACCGCGAGGAGGTCATCACCTCCCAGGACGACACCGTTGTGCTCTCCGTCTGGGACGCCGGCGAGCCCAACGCTCCGGTGCTGGTGTTCGCGCCGGGCACCATGACACACCCGCTGGTCTACGCCGAATGTCTGGACGCGATCGCCGCCGCCGGCATCAGCGTCGTCGGGGTGCACCCGGTGGGCCACGGCGCCAGCCCGCCGGGACGCGACGTGCTCCGGCTTGCCACGATCGTGCGCAATGCCCGGGACGCCGTCGCCTGGGCTGCCGAGCACTTCCAGGGCCCGATAGTGCTCAGCGGCTCCAGTCAGGGCGGCATCGTCGCGCTGCTCGCTGCGACGGACGCGAACGAGCGCGTCCGGCTATGCCTGCCGCACAATGTGCTGCTGCCCGACCTGCCCCAAACGCTTACCGTGACCCGGCTGCCAGGTAGTTGGCAGCGGCTCTACCCCCGGCTGCGCCGGACGCTGACCACGCTCGCGCGCGTCCTGCCTCGGCTGCCGATCCCGTTCGAGTGGTATCTGGACCCGAAGCGGGTCTTCACGAATCGGGCCGAGCGTCTCGAGTTCGAGGCCGATCCGCGCTCCCTGCGGCGCTACCCGCTGCGGATGGTCGCCGACCTGGTCGACTTCGACACCAGCCCGATCACCGACGGATCGATCAACGTGCCAGTCGTGATCCTGGCGGCGTCCGGCGACCCCCTCTTCACTTCTGACTATGTGGCCGAGGTCGCGGCCAAGATCGCTGCCCCGAGCGTGTCGCTGGTCGTCCTCGACCTGCCGATGCACCTGATCTTCGTCGCCGCACCCAGGCAGACGGCTGACGCGGTCGTCAAGATCGTGACCGATCACCTCGGCTGAACCCCTTCTGCGAGAAGCCCCGACGAGGTTCACACAACCACCGAATCCGCGCCCAAACCCACACATTCGCGCCCCGAATCCCGATCCGCGCCCCGGGTTTGGTCCGCGTCCTTGGTTTTCGGGCGCGGATTGTGGCAACCGACCCAATCCTCAGCAGCCCCAAAACGTCAGACTGGGCCCATGGCGGACGCAACCCTGGTCATGACCGACGACGGTCACGACGTCGACCAGGTCTTCGACTCGCGCCGCGGCCTGCCCGCAGCGATCGGCGTCTCCGCCTCCGCCTTCGTGCTCTTCGGCCTGCAGTGGGTACCGGCCGGGCTGGCACTGCTGGTGGCCAGCCTGGCGTTGGCCTGGTTCCTCAGCAAGGAACTCTGCCAGGACCTGCTGCTGATCGGGCTGGGCCTGACCATCGTCGCGTCCACCTCGGTGAAGGCCGACATCAGTTGGCCTCGCTTCTTCGCCATCGGGTTGGCGCTGGGCGGCGCCGTGCTGGTCCCGTTCCTGGTCGACCGGCTCATCTACCGGCGCCGGGTGCTGCGCTATCCGTGGCGCACCGGACGCAAATGGCACCGCTGGCAGCTCTACTACCTGATCGCCGTGCCAGCGCTTGCCTACCTGATCCTGCCGTTCTACTTCATCCGCTCCGGCGCCTACCACAACTGGCCGGTGATCACCACGGCCAGCGAGTACGCCCGCTTCTTCGTCGGCGTCAACGCGGTCGGCACCTGGGACGAGCTCTTCTTCATCTGCACGTGTTTCGCAGTGCTTCGGCGGCATTTCCCGTTGTGGCAGGTCAATCTATTGCAGGCCGCAATCTTCGTCTCGTTCCTCTGGGAACTCGGCTACCAGGTCTGGGGACCGCTGCTCACCTTCCCGTTCGCGCTGGTGCAGGGCTACCTGTTCACCCGGTCCCGGTCGCTGACCTACGTGGTGATCGTCCACCTGATCTTCGACGCGGTCGTCTTCTTGGCCATCGTGCACGCCAACGACCCGAGCTTCTTCCCGTACTTCATCTACTAGGCATCCGACGAAAGTTGGTGCTCCGATCGGGCACCGAGCAACCCTTCGGCCGATGCCCGGACGCACTCGCCTAGGCTGAACTGGACCCGTGAGCAAGGAGATACCAGTGCTGGCGACCTCGGACCCGGTCCGTAACCGGCCTTGGTGGCTCCGCACGGCCGTCTACTGGTTCACCCTCGTTGCGCAACAGGTCGCCGACCCCGCGCCCACGCTGCCGCTGGTCGCCGTGACCGCGGCCATGCTGGTGCCCGCAGCCGCCGTGTTCGTCCGGGATCGCCACCCCTGGCTGCTCGCCATCAGCTGCCTGCTATTGGGCGCCACCGTCGCCGAGACACCCCTCGCCCTCGGTGTGGCCGCCGTCGCCAGCCGCTCGCGGACGCCCTGGACGCTGGCCTACTCCGCCGCAGCGATCGGTGCGCTCGCCCTGCCGAGCCCGCGCCTGCTCACCTCCGGGCTGAGCGTGACCGGCACCGGAGTCACCGCCGCGATGGCGCTGGGCATCGCCGTGCTGATCCTGGTGGTGTTGCCCGCCCTGATCGGCACGCTGAGCCGGACGAGTCGAGCGGCAGCCCGGCAGCGGGCCGACTTTCAGCGCCAGCAACGCGAATCGGCCGCCGAGCAGGCGGTCATCGCCGAGCGCAACCGGATCGCCCAGGAGATGCATGACGTGTTGGGCCACAAGCTCTCGCTGATCAGCCTGCAGGCCGGGGCCCTCGAGGTGAACGCGGACGCCGCGCCCGAGGTGATCGGCCGCCAGGCCGAACTCATCCGAACCACCTCAGGCCAGGCGATGACCGAGTTGCGCCAGATCCTGGGCATCCTGGGCGACGAGGAACCGGCGGCCCTGCACCCCCGGCCCGGGCTGGCCGAAGCCCTGGACCTGGTCGAGCAGAACCGGGCGTCCGGGCTGCAGGTCGAGGTGGACAACCAGTTGGACCCCGACCTGGTGCTCCCGGTCGCGACCGGGGCAGCGGTGCACCGCGTCATCCAGGAGGGCCTCACCAACGCACACCGGCACGCGGCCGGCGCACCGGTTCGGCTCACGCTGTCCACCCCGGACGCCGGACGCCTGCGCCTCGAGTTGGTCAACCCGACCGCCGGGCCGGCGAACCCGGGCAGCGGACGCGGCCTGCCCGGGCTGCGGGAACGCGTCCGGGCCCTGGGCAGCACGTTGGACGCCGCCCCCACCCCCGATGGCGGTTTCCGGCTGGTCGCCGAACTGCCGATCAACAACCAGGAGGTTCAGCAGTGAGCACCGACGAAGCCGCCGAGCAGCCCATCAAGGTGCTGATTGTCGATGACGACGCCCTGGTGCGCGCCGGCTTGGCACTGATCCTGGGTGCCGCGCCCGATATCGAGGTGGTCGGCGAGGCCGGCGACGGCGACGGCCTGGAGTCGCTGGTCGACCAGACCAATCCCGATGTGGTGCTGATGGACATCCGCATGCCGCGGATCGACGGGTTGAGCGCCACCAGGCATCTGACGTCGCGGCCCAACCATCCCGCGATCCTGGTGCTGACCACCTTCCACCTGGACGAGTACGTCTTCGGCGCACTGGAGGCGGGCGCCTCTGGTTTCCTACTGAAGGACACGCCCCCGAAGCAGATCATCGAGGCGGTGCGGGTGGTCGCGTCCGGCCAGGCCGTACTTTCGCCGGCCGACACCCGCAAACTGGTCAACCGCTACGCGGCGCGGGCCGAGGACGGTCGCGCCCTGGCTGCCAAGCGGCGGCTGGACGCGCTCAACGAGCGCGAGTTGGAGATCGCCGTGCTGGTGGCCAGCGGCGCGTCCAACGCGGAGATCGCCGCTGACCTGGTGGTCGCTGAAGCCACCGTGAAAGCGCACGTCTCGCACATCCTCACCAAACTGGACGCAGACAATCGCGTCCAGATCGCCATCTGCGTCCATGAGGCAGGGCTGGACGAACCGTCCTGAGCTGACGCCCAGATCAGCTGGGACGCCGGGGCTCGGTCCAGCG
>JAXGOU010000036.1:0-16106 GCA_040767325.1 Brooklawnia sp.
CAGGCCTGCCGGGGCACCGGCGCCAAGGCCGGCACCTCGCCGCGGGTCTGCCCGACCTGTCAGGGCTCGGGCATGCAGCAGGCGACCTCGGGCGGGGTCTTCCAGATCACCGAGCCGTGCCGTGAGTGCCACGGCCGCGGCCTGATCGTCGACGACCCGTGCGACGTCTGCCACGGCAGCGGACGCGCGCAGAGCCGCAGCACCATGCAGGTTCGCATCCCGGCCGGCGTCACCGACGGCCAGAAGATCCGGATCAAGGGCAAGGGCTCCCATGGTGACAACGGCGGCGCAGCCGGCGACCTCTACGTCGTCGTGCACGTGCGGCCGCACCCCGTCTTCGGGCGCCAGGGCAGCAACCTCACCGTGACCGTCCCGGTCACCTTCGCCGAGGCCGCCCTGGGCGCCGAGATCGAGGTGCCCACGCTGGGCGGCGGCACGGTCAAGCTTCGCGTCCCGGCAGGCACACCCAACGGACGCACCTTCCGGGTCCGTGGTCGTGGTGTCGCAACGGGCAAGGGCGACAGTGGCGACCTGCTGGCGTCCATCGACGTGCAGGTGCCGGGTCAACTCCCGGACGCGGCACGCGAGGCGCTCCAGGCCTATGCGTCGGCCGCCCATGAGGCGAACCCGCGCAGTCAACTGTTGGCGAGCAACCGATGAGTGAGACCAACCGTTCGCTTCCGCAGAAGCTTGATCCCGACGCGCCGGTCTTCAGCATTTCGGTGGCCGCCACGCTGGCCGAGATGCACCCGCAGACGCTGCGCACCTACGACCGGCTGGGCCTGGTCGTGCCGCGGCGCGCCCGCGGTGGCGGGCGGCGCTACTCGCCGCGAGACGTGCAGCACCTGCTGTTGATCCAGCATCTGTCGCAGGACGAGGGGATCAACCTCAACGGCATCCGGCGAATCGTTGCCCTGCAGGCCGAGTTGGACGAAGCCCGGCAGCGGCTGGAGGAAATGACGGCGCTGGCTCGCGAACTGGCGGGCGGACGAAGCGCCGGCGGCCGGATCTTCACGGCCGGTACCACCGGCAATGTGCAACACGGCCGGCGCTTCCGGCCCCAGTTGGCGCTGCCCGGTCCGATCTGAGCAGTCGGCAGCAGACCACAACGACAAACGGTGCCGTCCCACAGCGGGGCGGCACCGTTTGCGTCCGGTTGAGGCGGTCAGTTCGCCAACTCGATGGGCTGGTCGAACTGCTCGCGGAACTTGACGTAGACCAGCACGCACAGCACCAGGTAGACGGTGGTCTCCAAGATCCACAGCAGCGGGCCGGTGCCCATGTCGAACAGGGACGCGATGTAGTAGGCCAGATGGCTGCCGAAGTGCACGCCCACCGCTGGCCACAGCGACTTCAGTGCGACCGAGAGCATGCCGGCGAGCAGGCCGAAGCCCAGCGCCGCAGTCAGGTAGATCAACTTCTCGCCGACGTTCTGTTGGCCGCCCTGCGAGAAGAAATGGATCGATCCGAAGCAGATGCCGGAGACCAGGACGGAGACCAACGGGCGGTACCGCATCGTCTGCAGACCGTAGCCGCGCCAGACGAACTCCTCCGGGAAGCCCTGGGTGAGGAGGCCGAGCACCATGGCTGTCAAGAACGTCCACAGCGGCGAGATCGACTCGACGTAGTCGGTCTCCGGACGCAGCAGCCCCGCCCCGTCCAGCAGCATGCCGGCCGGCAGCACGGCCAGCAGGCTGCCCACGATGCCCACGACGAAGTAGGGCAGCGACTTGGCGGTGAAGACGAAACCGGCCTCGCGGAACGGACGGCGATCGATGTGGCGCATGTAGAGCCACACAATGCCCAGGGAACTCAGCGTCGGGATGATCCGGGTCAGCAGGGTCAGCGCCACGGCCAGGTTCTCCGGCCAACTGGGGTCGTAGAGCAGTTGCAGCGGGATCAGCAGGATCATCGGCGCGACGATCAGGTTGAACAAGGTGGCGGCGATGATCAGCACGATCCGCACCGGGTAGGGCACCCTGATCGGGCTGCGCGGGGTGGGCGTGGGCTCGGTTTCGGGGGCGGCCGCGTGGGTCTGGGGGAGGGTATCGGTCATGGCCCCGACGCTAGGGATCCGTGGTCCGGTGGAGCAGTTGCGGGGGTCATGACTTGCCCATCTGCTGGGGTGACCACGGTCATGGGTGATGTCCACGGCTCAGTCACTCACCCAAGTACCCCCATCGCCGGGTTAGGTTGGCCCGCGTGACCCCCCGTCTCGCCGTACCTCGGGCGATTCGCTCCCTGCTGGACGCGCTTTGCGTCGCCAGCATGTTCATCTACCTGGTCGGCACCTTCGTGCACCGCTACGACATCTATTCCGCCCAGCAACTGCTCGTCGGGATCTTGTTGCGGGTCATCTGGGCGCTGATCATGGTGGGGTTGTGGCTGCTGATCCGCCGCTCCGGACGCCGTCCCTGGATCGTCACGTTCGTGGTGTTGGCAATCCTCGGCATTGGGATGGACGAGCTGTCGATGCTGGTTCTGGCCATCGTGGTGGTCTACGTCTACCTCGGTCCCCGCGCCGGACACCTGGTGGTCGGCCTGTCCGTGCTGGTGGAAGCCGCCCTGGTCTTCCTGCCCGACAACTGGACGTTGCGCGAGGAGGTCGGCATCGTTTCGCGGACCCTGGTGACTGTGGGGGTGCCGGCCCTGATCGGCTTCACGTTGCGGCGCTACGCCGAAGCCACTGGGCGGATGGCGACGCTCAACTCCGAACTCGGCCACGCCAGCAGCGCGCTCAGTGAGCAGGTCAAGCTGGACCAGCAGATCGTGCTGGCCGAGGAACGGGCTCGTGCCGCCCGCGAATTGCACGACGGGCTGGGGCACCAGTTGACGGTGGCCGGCATGTCGCTGGACTTCGCGTCCCGCACCTTGGCGACTCAGCCAGAACTCGCGCTGCAGGAGGCGGGCGAAGCCCGCAGCACGGTATCCGAGGCGCTGGGCGACATCCGCACCTGGGCGCAGGCGACGCGTCCGGTCGGTGCGCAGACGCTGGGCCTGGCCGGCCTGCCCGTGCTGGTCGAGGGCTTCCGCAGTTCGGGACTGAAGGTTCACCTCGACCTGCCCCCCGACCTGCCGGAACTGGGTCGGCGGCAGCAGTTGTTCGTCACCAGGTTCGCCCAGGAAGGCCTGACGAACGCGCTCAAGCACGCCCGGGCGTCCGAGGTCTGGCTGAGCGTCGATCAGGCCGACGGCGCCCTGACCTTGCGGATGGCCAACAACGGGGCCCTGCCGTCCTCGGTTGACGACGGTTTCGGGCTGCGGTCGCTACGTGAACGGGCCGCCGAGGTCGCGGGCGATTTCGAGGCCGCCGTGACCAACGGGCTGTTCGTCATCACCGCGCACGTGCCGCTGGCTGCCGTCCCTGCGGGGGTTGGCCATGGCTGAACTGCACACCATTGATCCCCTGGTCCGGCGGATCATGGACGCGCTGTTCGTCCTCGGCCTGTTGTCCTTCATCCATGTGCTGTGGATTCCGGAGACGCACCTGGCCCGTCCGCAGTTGGTCGGCCTGCTCGCGCTCGTCGCGGCCGGCTGCTGGCTGATCGTGCGCCGGGGGCAACAGATCCTTCCGCTGGTTGGCCTGTGGCTGGTTTCCTACGCGGCGATGCTGCTCTCGGCCCCGACCTTCTTCACCCTCGCGGTGCTGATCGTCTTCGTCCGGTACGGCATGCGAGCCGGCTTCCGCAGCGTCGTGGTGGCTGGTTTTGCCATGGTTGCGGGATGGCTGGCCATGCACGGGGTTGAGCACGGCTCCCGGTGGGTGGGCACCATTCACGACATCCTCGCCAGCCTTGGGAACCTGGCCGTATCAGTCGTGCTGGGTGTCTCGCTGGTCCGGCTGCAGCGCTCGTTGCAGCAGTTGGCCACCGCCAACCGGGACCTGGCGGATTCGATGGTCGATCTGACCGAGCAATCCCTGGCTGAACAGGAACTGACCCTGGCCGAGGAGCGGGCTCGCGCGGCCAAGCTCTTGCACGAGGGGCTCGGCGATCAGCTGACGACCGCCGGCATGTCGATCGACCTGGCCCAGCGGGTCTCGGTCGATGATCCGGATCGTGCTCGCGACGAACTCGCGGTGGCTCGCGGGCAGGTGGGTGCCGCACTGTCCGATGTTCGGATCTGGGTGCGCGCGATGAACCCGGCCAACCGGCATTCAGAAGCCGGACTGGCCGGACTGCACGACCTGGCGGCCAGCTTCCGCGGCACCGGCCTGCAGGTCGAGGTGGACCTGCAGGACACGCCCCCGCCCTTGACCCCGCTGCAGGGCCAGTTCATCACCAGGTTCGTGCAGGAGGGCCTGACCAACGCGGTGCAGCACGGCCGGGCCAGCACCGTGTGGATTCGGGTCGGGCATGATCGCGACCAGGTGACCATCGAACTGCAGGACGATGGCGCCGGCGCGATCGGCGTCCCGTTTGAGGGCTTCGGTTTGCGCTCGGTGCGGGAACTGGCTGGTGAGCTCGGCGGCGGCTTCCAGGCCTCCGGTGGCGGGGCTGGCGGGTTCGTGATCCGGGCGATGCTGCCGCTGGCCGGGCGACCACAGGCCACAGCGGAATCGGTGATGGTGGAGGCTGGCAGATGACCCGGGTCCTGATCGTTGACGACCAGCAGTTGTTGCGGCGTGGCCTGAAACTGCTGCTCAGCACCCAGCCGGAGATCGAGGTCTGGGGCGAGGCGGATTCGGGCGAACAGGCGCTGGCGTTGCTGGCGGCCGGCCAGCCGGACGTCGTGCTCAGCGATGCCCGGATGCCACCGGGGATGAGCGGCATGGAGTTGACCCGCAGGTTGCGCGAGTCGCACCCGGACCTGCCCGTGCTGATCCTGACCACCTTCGACGACCAGGACGTGGTGGTGAAGGCGATGCAGGCCGGTGCGGCCGGTTTCCTGCTCAAGGACATCTCGCCCGAACAGTTGGCAGCGGCCGTGGTGGGCGCCAGCCGGGGTCAGGTGACCATCGACCCCCGGGTGACGGCGACCGCGCTGGGTCGTCAGGTCACCGAGGACCCGCTGGCCGTGTTGACCCCGATGGAACGCCGGGTGGCCGAGTTGGTCGCCACCGGGATGCGCAACCAGCAGATTGCGGAGACTCTCGTCCTGACCGTCGGAACGGTCAAGAACCACGTGTCCAGCCTGCTGCGCAAACTTGGCCACGAGGACCGCACGACGTTGGCGCTGTACCTGCGCCAAACGATGGGGGAGGACCTGCACTAGCCGGGTCAGGGCGCTGGTCAGCGATGGGTTGCACGGCGAGTTTGGCACCGGTATATCGCAGCGATATATTGGTCCAGTTCCCCGTTGAAAGGCTTCGCGTGTCACTGCGCCCCCAGACCCTCGAGCTGGCCATTCTTGGTCGGCTCATGCAGGGACCCGGGCATGGCTACGTGCTGCGCAAGTACCTCATCGCCGTCCTCGGCGCCGGGCATTCAGTCTCGTACGGGTCACTGTATCCCGCGCTGCGCCGACTGACCGAGCGCGGATTGATCTGCGATTGCGGCGCCGGTCTGGCCCGACTGGTCGGCGGCCGCTCCCGGCGGATCTACCACATCACGCAGGCCGGGGAGGAACACCTGGTCCAGCGGCTGGCCGACACCGACGCCGGAACCCTGGGTGACGACGACTTCGGCGTCCACTTCAGCCTGCTCGGGTCCGCGCGGCCCGAAACCCGACTCGGCGTCCTCAGCGGACGTCGGGTGCATTCCGAGGCCCGGCTGGCCGTCCTGCGGGACGTCGTCCAGTCGGACTTCGACGGTTACACCAAAGAACTTGTGCGGTATGCCACCGAGGTCATCACCCGTGAACTCGAATGGCTCGATCGACTGATCGCCGTAGAAGAAGCCGCCGACACTGGCGCCATATTGATCAAGGAGAATAGATGAGCGCAATTCGCGTCGCGATTGTCGGGGTGGGCAACTGTGCATCCTCGCTCGTGCAGGGCGTGACCTACTACCGGGACGCCAAGCCCGAGGAGAAGGTTCCCGGCCTGATGCACGTCCAGTTCGGCGACTACCACGTCCGTGACCTGGAGTTCGTTGCCGCCTTTGATGTTGACGCAGCCAAGGTCGGCCTCGACCTGGCCGACGCCATCAACGCCAGCGAGAACAACACCATCAAGCTGTGCGATGTTGCGCCGACCGGGATCACCGTGCAGCGCGGCGTCACCCTCGACGGCCTCGGCAAGTACTACCGCGAGACCATCATCGAGTCGGACGCCCCCGAGGTCGACGTCGTCCAGGCGCTCAAGGACGCCCAGGTCGACGTGCTGGTGAGCTACCTGCCGGTGGGTTCCGAGGAGGCCGACAAGTTCTACGCCCAGTGCGCGATCGACGCCGGCTGTGGCTTCGTCAACTGCCTGCCCGTCTTCATCGCGTCCGACCCCGAGTGGGCCCAGAAGTTCACCGATGCCGGCCTGCCCATCGTCGGTGACGACATCAAGTCCCAGATCGGCGCGACCATCACCCACCGCGTGATGGCCAAGCTCTTCGAGGACCGCGGCATCACCATCGACCGCACCTACCAGCTGAACGTCGGCGGCAACATGGACTTCAAGAACATGCTGGAGCGCGAGCGTCTGCAGTCGAAGAAGATCTCCAAGACCCAGGCCGTCACCAGCAACGTCGAGCACCACTTCGAGGACCGCGACATCCACGTCGGCCCGTCCGACTACGTCGATTGGCTGGACGACCGCAAGTGGGCCTTCGTCCGGCTCGAGGGACGCAACTTCGGTGGCGCTCCCGTTTCGCTGGAGTACAAGCTCGAGGTCTGGGACTCCCCGAACTCGGCCGGTGTGGTGATCGACGCGATCCGCGCTGCCAAGATCGGTCTGGACCGGGGCGTTGGCGGACCGCTGCTCAGCCCGGCCAGCTACTTCATGAAGTCGCCGCCCCAGCAGCGCAACGACGAACTCGCCCACGAGACCACGGAGAAGTTCATCCGCGGCGAGGTCGAGAGCTGATCGGCGCAACTCTGCTTTGACGACAGGGGCTGGTTCCGTTGGGAGCCGGCCCCTGTTGCAGGCGTCCGGTCAGGCTGGTTCGTCGGCTGTCAGGTTGGTTCGTCGGCTGAGGTGCTCGCCGAAGTCGAGCCTCGAAGCCGGCCTGATGACTGCCCATGCGCCGGATAGGCGTGCACCTGCGCGCTGACCAACCGTGGGATGGCCCGGATCAGGGCGGCCTCGGCGTCGTGGGCCAGGTCGTGGGCGGCCACCAGGCTGGTGGCTGGGTCCAGGACGAGGGCGGCTTCGGCGTGGATCTCATGGCCGATCCAGCGCATCCGGACGCCATCCACCGCAGTCACGCTGGGCAGGGCTGCCAAGGTGGTTTCGGCCTGCTCGACCAGGTCAGGATCGATGCCGTCCATCAGCCGCAGGAAGACGTCCTTGGCTGCGCTGATCAGGATCATGATGATGGCCACCGTGATGACCAGACCGATGACGGGGTCTGCCCACTGCCAGCCAAGTGCCACTCCGCCCGCGCTGACCAGTACTGCCAACGAGGTGAAGCCGTCGGTGCGGGCGTGGTAGCCGTCAGCGACTAGCGCCGCCGAGCCGATCGCCTTGCCCTCGCGGATCCGGAAGACTGCGACCGCCTCATTGCCCAGGAAGCCGACGAACCCCGCCAGTGCCACCCAGCCCAGGTTGCTCATCGGTGCCGGGTTGAGCAGCCGTTCGATCGCCTGCCAGCCCGCCAGCACGGCGCTCAGCACGATCATCGCGATCACGAACAGCCCGGCCAGGTCCTCGGCGCGTCCGTAGCCATAGGTATAGCGCCTGTTCGCGGCCCGGCGACCGAGTACGAACGCGATCCACAGCGGGATCGCCGTCAGCGCGTCTGAGAAGTTGTGGATGGTGTCGGCGAGCAGCGCCACCGAACCCGAGATGGCCACCACGAACAGCTGGGCCAGCGCGGTGATGCCCAGCATGAGCAGGCTGATCTTGAGCGCTCGAATGCCCCGCGCGCTCGCCTCGAGCGCGTCGTCGATGGAGTCAGCCGCGTCGTGGGAGTGCGGGATCAGCGCGTGCTTGATACGCGCCCAGAGCCCCGTGCCGTGGTCGTGACCGTGGTCGTGGTCATGCCCGTGGTCGTGCGGGTTGCGCTCCTGGGCGGGATCAGCGGTGGGCATGCGCTGACACTATCCGCTGGCGCCCCTGTGGGCGGCGCTTCCCTTGCGGCGAAACGCTCGCCTTGCAAGGGAAGCAAACTGCCTTACGGGAAGCGCCGCGTCCGGGGCGAGGGCACACGGACGCCACACGCGCAGCCGACCGGACTTGCGTCCCGCCAGCCGCGTGACATAGGAGTGAGTCGTGAGCTGGCAGAACGGCGCCGAGCAAGAAGTCGTCGACCTGGGGCCGACCCGGGTTCAGTTGCTGCGCGCCTTCGGCCTGCCCGCGTTGACCGTGGCGTTCGGGTTCGTCTTCGCTCTGCTGGGCGCTCGGGGTGGCGAGCCGAACCCTGGCAGCCTGGTGATCGGGGCAGTCCTGATCGGCCTGGCCCTGGTCTCGGCTGTCCTGGAGTTCCGCGTGCTGCCCGGCGTCCTGCTCAGGCTGACTGCCGACCAACTCGTCATCGAACCGCGGCGCGGTGATGCAGCCGCGCTGCCGCTCGAGACGGTCGGCGCCCTGCAGATCGACTACGTGCCGCCGATCAGGCGTGGTTTCGGACGCCGTCCGATGGCCGCTCGCGCGCCCGGCTGGTGGCTATCGATCCTGCCCCGCAGTTCCGCTCACGATGACCTACCCGGCATGCACCGCGCCTTCGCCGCCGGGATCGACACCGGCCGGCTGCAGCGGCTGCGCGAGGCCTGCGATCGGTTCGGGCTGCAGCTGGTCAGCGATCTCTGAGCGCAACTCAGCTCTGACCTGCCCGGACGCCGCCCAGCCGATGCCGCCGGGTTTCGCGTCCGGGCCGGTCGTAAAATCGAGGCATGGGCAACCATGAGTACGGAACTGACATCTACACCGAAGCCCCGAGTAACGAAACAACCCTGACCAACCTTGGTCCGCTGCGCGCAATGGCCGGCAGGTGGCGCAGCACGAAGGGAGCGGACGCCCACCCGGTAGGACCGGGCTCCGACATCACCGGCACCGTCATCGATCGCGATGAACACAATCAATTCTTCGAGGACTACCTGCTGTCGCCGATCGACCCGCAGACCAACGGCCCCCAGTTGTTCTACGGCCTGCGCTATCACGTGCACATCGTGCGGCCCGGCGAGGTCGAAACCTTCCATGACCAGGTCGGCTACTGGCTGTGGGAGCCGGCTGCCAAGCGGGTCATCCTGTCCCTGGCCATCCCGCGCGGCCAGGTGGTGCTGGCGGCCGGATCCGCCGAGCCCGACGCCACCGAGTTCGAGGTGAGTGCCTCGGCCGGGTCACAGGAGTACGGGATCCTTTCGAACCCCTTCCTGGACGCGAACTTCCGCACCGAGACCTTCCGCATGAAGGTGTCCATCAACCCCGACGGCACGTGGAGCTACGAGGAGCACACCGCGATGCGGCTGCCCGATCGAACCGACCTGGTCGACCACGTCGATACCGACACCATGCAACGGATCGAGGAACCCACCCCCAATCCGTTGGCCCGTCCCTAGGCTGACGGCAGCGAAAGGAGTGCTCCATGATCAAGCACATCGTCGGTTGGATGCTGAAAGAAGACGCTGACGCCACCGCGTTGGCCACCGAATTGCAGGCACTGTCGGGTTGCGTCCCGGGGATGGGGGCCTTCGAGGTCGTCCTGCCCCAGGATGGGCTGGAAGCTGGCTTCGACATGCTGCTCTATTCGGAATTCGACGATCAGGACGCGCTGCAGGCCTACATCGACTACCCGCCGCACAAGGAGTTCGGCAAGAAGATCTCTGCCGCCCGCACCGAGCGGCGTGCCTTCGATTTCGATACCGACGCACTGTGATCTGGCCGGCGCCTTCGCGTCCGGTCTGAGTGCCAAACGGGGGAATACCCCGATGGGATCCAAGGTTGAGTTAAGTAGACTCAACTTTGACCCAACCCCCAGAGAAACACGGAGAAAATGGACACTGAGAAGCTGACGACCATGAGCCGCGACGCGGTTTCGACGGCGCTTCGGCTCGCCCTCACCAACGGCAACCCCACCGCAGAGCCGGTGCACCTGCTGCACGCCCTGCTGATGGTGCCGGACAACTCAGTCGCGCCGCTGCTGGCGAAGCTCGGCGTGGACGCCGGCCAGATCGACCAGCAGGCCTCGGCGGCGATAAAGAAGCTACCGAGCAGCCATGGTTCGTCGGTGACCCAGCCGCAATTGTCGGGCGCCTTCGCGCGCGTCATGGCGGACGCGGAAACCCGCGCCGAGCAGCTGGGTGACCAGTACGTCGCCACCGAGCACATCCTGATCTCGCTCGCCACCGTGCAGTCGGAGGCGGCGATCATCCTGACGCGTGCCGGCGCGATTCCGGAGAAGCTGGCCCAGGTCTTCAACGAGACCCGCGGCACCAAGCGGGTGACCAGCGCCGAGTCCGAGGGTGGCGAATCCGCGCTCGACAAGTACTCGGTCGACCTAACCGAACGCGCCCGCGAGGGCAAGCTCGACCCGATCATCGGCCGGGACGCCGAGATCCGTCGCGTCGTCCAGGTGCTCAGCCGCCGCACCAAGAACAACCCGGTGCTGATCGGTGAGCCTGGCGTCGGCAAGACCGCCGTCGTCGATGGGCTGGCCCAGCGAGTGGTCGCCGGTGACGTGCCCGATTCGCTGAAGGGCCGCCGCGTCGTTTCGCTCGACCTGGCCTCGATGGTCGCCGGCGCGAAGTACCGCGGCGAGTTCGAGGAGCGCCTGAAGGCCGTCCTGAACGAGATCAAGGAGGCCGAGGGCCAGATCATCACCTTCATCGACGAACTACACACGGTCGTCGGGGCAGGTGCCTCCGAGGGTGCGATGGACGCGTCCAACATGCTCAAGCCGATGCTCTCGCGCGGTGAACTGCGGATGATCGGTGCCACCACCCTGGACGAGTACCGCGAGCGGATCGAGAAGGATCCCGCCCTCGAGCGGCGCTTCCAGCAGGTCTACGTGGGCGAGCCGAGCGTCGAGGACACCGTCGCGATCCTGCGCGGCATCCGGGAACGCTACGAGGCGCACCACAAGGTGCGGATCACCGACGGCGCGCTGGTCGCGGCCGCTTCGCTGTCCAACCGCTACATCACCCATCGCCAACTGCCTGACAAAGCCATCGACCTGGTGGACGAAGCTGCGTCCCGGCTGCGGATGGAGATCGACTCCTCGCCGGAAGAGATCGACAAGCTGCGTCGTCAGGTCGACCGGCTCACCATGGAGCAGTTCGCCGTCTCCGCGGAGAGCGACGAGGCGTCCCGCACCCGACTGGACGCATTGAACGCCGAACTGGCCGACTCGAAGGAGCGGCTGCGTGCCCTGGAGGCGCAGTGGGAGGCCGAGAAGGGTGGCCTGAACCGGGTCGGTGAGCTCAAGGAGCAGATCGATGCCCTGCGCACCGATGCCGAGCGCTACCAGCGCGAGGGCAACCTGGAGAAGTCCGCCCAGATCATCTACGGCGAGATCCCCGCGCTGGAGAAGGAGATGGCCGACGCCGAGGCGGCGGCCGGCGCCAAGAAGACCATGGTCTCCGAAGAGGTGACCAGCACCGACATCGCCGAGGTGGTCAGCGCCTGGACCGGGATCCCGGTCGGCAAGATGTTGGAGGGTGAGTCCGCCAAGCTGCTCGAGATGGAGGCCCGACTCGGCACCCGGCTGATCGGCCAGCACGAGGCGGTCAAGGCCGTCTCGGACGCGGTGCGCCGCGCCCGGGCCGGGATTTCCGATCCGAACCGGCCGACCGGCTCGTTCCTCTTCCTCGGCCCGACCGGCGTCGGCAAGACCGAACTGGCCAAGGCGCTCGCGGAGTTCCTCTTCGACGACGAGTCCGCGATGGTGCGCATCGACATGAGCGAATACATGGAGAAGCACGCCGTCTCCCGGCTCGTCGGCGCACCTCCCGGCTACGTCGGGTACGAGGAGGGCGGCCAGCTCACCGAAGCGGTGCGGCGGCGTCCCTACTCAGTGGTGCTGCTCGATGAGGTCGAGAAGGCCCACGCCGATGTCTTCAACATCCTGCTGCAGGTGCTGGACGACGGTCGGCTGACCGACGGCCAGGGCCGGACGATCGACTTCCGCAACGTCATCCTGATCATGACCTCGAACCTGGGTTCGAACTTCCTGGCCGACCAGTCGCTGGACGAGAAGGCCAAGCACAACGCCGTCATGGGTGTGGTGCGCAAGGCCTTCCGACCCGAGTTCCTGAACCGGCTGGACGAGATCGTGATGTTCAGCCCGCTGAATCGCGAGGACCTGGCCCAGATCGTCGACATCAACCTGGCCCGGATCAACCGTCGGCTGGTCGAGCGGCGGATCACCATCGAGGTCAGCGAGGCCGGCCGCAAGTGGCTGGCGGATCGCGGCTACGACCCGGTCTACGGTGCGCGGCCGCTGCGGCGACTGCTCCAGACCACCGTCGAGGACCAGTTGGCCCGCAAGCTGCTGGCTGGCGAGGTCGGGGACGGAGTCACCGTCCGGTTCGATGTCACCCCTGATGGGAGCGATCTTCAGGTGGCAGGCATCGAGTGAGTCTGCGTAGGCTGGCCCCATGCTGTGTTCCAGGCGAGCAGTGCTCGGCGGCATGGGGCTGGCCGTACTGTCGCCGGCACTCGTGGCCTGCTCGGGCGATCCCGAGCAGTTGACCATCTCGATCAGTGACGTGCCGGTCGGCTCGGGCGTCATCGCGGGCGGGTACGTCATCACCCAACCGGTCGCCGGCACCTTCGAGGCCTTCGACGCCCGCTGCCCACACGCCAACGTCGAGTGACCTCGGTGGAGGGCGACCGGATCCACTGCAAGCCGCACGACGCCTGTTCGAGGCCACCTCCGGACGACCGCTCGCCGGCCCGACCGACCAGCCGCTGGCCAGCGTCCCGGTGGTCGTCGAGGGCGCCAATCTGCTGGTCGGCGCAGCCACCTATGACCGACCGGATGGACGGCGAGTTCCACTGATCCCCGACAAGCCGGGCTGGATTCTCGTCATGGACGGCGTCGCCCAGCTCGCGGGCGATCCGGACGACCCCACTCGCCTCGAGTTCGGCTACATGCTGAGGATGGCCGATTTCCTGGACGCGGCTGCGCCGCCGCGCGAGCGGATACGGGTGGTGCACATCGGCGGCGCGGTGATGACGATGGCCCGCTACGTCGCCGCCCGGCGACCCACCTCACCGCAGATCGTGCTGGAGCCCAACGAACGGCTGACCGAGATGATCCGGCGCGAGACGTGCCGCTGCCGACCCGGCTCCGGGATCAAGGTGCGTCCGATCGACGGCCGGGCCGGGCTGGCCGAGATGCCGGACGACTACGCCCGGGTCGTCATCCTGGACGCCTTCGACGATGCCCAGGCCGGCCGAGTTGGTCAGCACCGAGTTCTTCGCCGAGGTCGACCGGGTGCTGGACGCCGAAGGCCTGCTGTTGGCGAACCTGATCGACATCACGCCGCTGGACTGGAGCCGCCGGGTGCTGGCCGGGCTGGCAGAGCGCTTCGAGCACCGCGCGTTGAGCGCCGAATCCGCCACCCTGAAGGGACGCCGGCACGGCAACACGGTGGTGGCGGCCAGGCCACCGGCCGCTGGACCTCGACACGATCGTGCGGCGGGCCGCCGGTTCTACCTTCCCGTTCCGGGTGCTGTCGGGCGAGAGGCGCTCGACCAGTTCACCGAGCGGCCGAGCCGTTCACCGACACGGACGCCCTGCCCAGCCCGTCGGTCGAGCGCGGCCTGGCGCACTTCGAGTGATCCGGGACCCATTCGCCGGTTGCCGGCATCTGCATGGGTAGAACAGCGATGGGAGCACCGTGAACAGCCAGCCGACCGAGACGCCGACCACGTCGGCCTGGTCGATGCTGCAGCGCGGTGCCGACGCCGAGGCGTTCGCCGAGGTCTTCCGAGCCCACCACCAGGCGGTTTACAACTACGCATTCCGTCGGTTGGCCAACTGGACGCTGGCCGAGGAGATCACCTGTGCCACAGCCTGGCCTTGTGGCGTCGTGCCGGACGCGGACGTGTCGAGCCCCTACGTTCCGGCTCGGTGGTTGCGGTGCTGTTCGCGATGGCCCGGCAGGAATGCCTGACCGTCCAGCGCTCGCGGCGCCGCCGCGAGATGCTCAGACAGGCTGCGGCAGAACGTGGCCGCCCCGCCCGAGCCGGAGATCGACCGCTGGATCGCAGCGGAATCGACCATGGCCGAGATCCGGGCGTCCCTGGCCGGGCTCAGCGCGGACCAACGCGATGCCATCGAACTGGTTTGGTGGTCGGGGCTGAGTACGGCCGAGGCCGCCGAGGCGCTCGGCGTCCCGGTCGGCACCGTCAAGTCCCGGCTCGCCCGCGCCCGGGCGGTGCTCAGCCAATCCCAGTTGGCCGACCTGAGGGCAGGTGTGTGATGAACCTTCCGCTTCCTCCCGATCGCCCGATGCCCGGTGCCGAACAGATGCTGGAGCGCATCATCGCCGAGCGCCCGGCCCCGGTGCAGCGTCCCCGCTGGCTGTTGGTGGGTGTGGTTGGCGTCCTGGTGCTGGCCACGGCCATCGCGGTGCCCCGGCTGCTCAGCGGCCAACAGGGTGTCAGCCTGGCCACGCCGAGCGCGACCGCCAGCACTGCGTCCACCAGCCAAGTACCGAGTCCTTCCACCTCGGCCACGCCACCCGGCGGCCTGCCGACGGCGGCCGTTCCCATTCCGCCCTGCCCGGTCGACTGGCCGACGGACTGGGACGCGTTGCTGGCCGAGTACCGGATGGCGGCGCCCCCGGCCGGGACGCAGTCGGTGGGCGTCCTGGAGGTGGGCCTGGACGGGCAACTGGTCACGGTGCGCGCCGGCGAGGGCGAGCAGCGCTGGCTGGAGTACGGCCCGCTCGATCGGGCTGGGACGCAGACCGTCATGCCGATCGGGGCGCAGACCGTGCTGACCGACTTCGACACCGACGGCGAGACCTTCATCTTCAACGCCACCGTCGGCGGCATGCCGCAGATCGGCTACCTCTGGCGTCCGGGCGCCGAGCCGGTACCAGCGCCCGGGCCGGCCGGCCCGGTGCAGGCCCAGCAGAACGGCAACTCGATCTGGCTCTCGGGTAACCGAGACGACACCACCCTGGTGATCCAGCGCGCCGACGGAACCGAGGTGGGGATGCCTGTCCCTGGCGCGATCGATCTGGCGACGCAGGGCAACAACGTCTGGCTGATCGATGCCGAGGGCCGGATCACCGGCCTTGACCTGACCAGTCTGGCGCCGGTCCAGCACCCACTGTCGGGCATCGACTTCGCCGGCATGGGCGGGCTCCCGCTGGCCCTGTTCTCGGACGGGCAGCGGCTCGGGATGCTCTTCCACACCGGCGTCGCGATCGTCCAGCCCACCCAGACCGATTTCCGGGTGATCACGATGGCCACCGACGACACCGCCCGCTGGTCGGTCTCCGGCAACCACGTCAGTTGGCTGCAGGGGGTTTGGCCGGACGCGCAGTACCGCATCTGGGATACCCGGACCAACGCCGTCACCACCCTGCCGGCACCCGGCGGCAAGTCCGAGGGCTGGACCGGGGTGCGCAACGGGTACCTGATCGTGCACGACGACCCATTGCGTCCGGCGGTGATTCCACTCGACCAACTCGGCCTGCTCCGCTCGGCCTGCTGATCGACAACCCGGTGAACCCCGGCACCTCGGTGCCAGACTTGGGCCATGGAGCCCACGTCAGTTCACAGTTACGGCGAACACGCCGATCAGCACATCGACGTCTATCGCACCCGTGTCCCGTACGGCCGCGAGCCAGTCATCGTCATCGTGCACGGTGGCTACTGGCGCCTGCGGGTGTCCAAGCAGGACGTCCTGCACCTGGTGGCGCACCTGCTCAAGGCCGGCTACGACGTGGTCAGCGTCGAGTATCGGCGCGGTCCCGAAGAGGGCGCCTGGCCCATTCCGCGTGACGATGTCCGGGCCGCAGTCGCTGCCGCTCGCGAGCACTTCAGCGACCGGACGCTGATCGGGCTGGGGCACTCGGTGGGTGGTCAACTCGTGCTCCTGGCGGGTGCCCAGTTCGAC
>JAXGOU010000037.1:0-16058 GCA_040767325.1 Brooklawnia sp.
ATCAGGAAGATCACCACGAAGACCCACCAGGGTGCCGGGAACCTGATCCAGCCGAGCAGCACGCCCACCACCGCGTGGATGCTCATGCTGATGATCATCGCCCGGATGATGCCCAGCTTGTCGATCATCGTGCCCAGGGTGGGCTTGGCGGCGATCAGGCCGACCATCTGCACCGACATCAGGGCAGCAACCAGGCCAGGGGTCATGCCGGAGGTCGGATCGGTCTGCTGGTTGGTGAAGAACGGCGTGGTGATCTGCCCCATCGCGTAGTAGACGCCGAGCAGTGCCGCCATCGCATAGAGCACCCAGAACCAGGGGGTGCGCAGCGCCTGCCGCAGGGTGAGCCCGGGCAGCGGTTCGGCGTCCAGCCCGCTGGCGTCCGGCAGGCGGATCTCCTGCTGTCCGTAGATCGGCAGTCCGGCGTCCGATGGGCGGTTGACCACCATGAAGATGGCGGGCAGCACGCTGCAGGCGAAGAAGCCCGCTGCGGCGAGCAGCAGGGACGCCCGCCAGCCCAGTCCCCCGTCGCTGACCGGCGGCGTGGTGAGCGGCAGCACCAGGGAACTGAGGATGCCACCGACCCCGGAGCCACCGAGGACCAGGCCCATCACGGGGGCCTTCCACTTGTCGAACCAGGCGTTGATCAGCACGACGGGCACGAAGTTGACCGAGAAGCCGATGCCGAGCCCGATCACTGCCCCGGTGACGTACAGCCCGGGCATGCCGTTGACCATCGACATGCCCACGAACCCCAGCGTGCCGATGCTGCCGCCGATGATCAGCAGCAGCTTCGATCCGATGCGGGTGACCAGCCGGCCGGCGAAGGGCATCGCCGCAATGGAAAGCAGCAACAGCACCGTGAAGTAGGTCAGCACCGACGCCCTGGAGCGGGTGCCGCCGGGCCACAGATCGGCGATCATCGAGTCCGCGACCATGGACAGGCCGTTGAGCACGATGCCATTGGCGGTCTGGCCGAGAATGGCGGCCACTGCGACCAGGGCGTACCGGCTCCGTCGGCCGCTCATCGGTGTTCCCGATCCGCCAGGGTCCGATCGACCCAGTCGATGGCTTCGGAGAGTTGGTCGACGTGCTGGTCCTCGGTGGTCGCCTTCATCAGGCGGCAGGTGCGCTGCTGGGAGGCGTTCATGCCCTGGATGACCAGCGCGATGCCGCGCCGCTTCAGCTGGCGCCGGGCGGTCAGCACCGCGTCGCCGCCGGACGCATCAAGGATCCTCATCCGATGGCAGCGCAGGATGATCGCTTCGATGCCCGGTTCCACCGAATTCAACTGGTCGATGAAGTGCTGGGCGTTGCCATAGAACAGCGCGCCCTCCAGCCGGAAGATGGCCACCTTGTCCCGCAGGTGTTCCTGCTCCGGCTTGAAGTCGATGTCGCCTTCGACGGTATTGGTGGGCAGGTACTGCCGGGCGACCACCGAATAGGACGCCATGTGGCGCAGGCTCATCGCGGCAGCCATCAACAGTCCCAGCAGGACGGCGGCGACCAGGTCGAACAGCACGGTGGCGCCGAAGGTCAGCAGGAAGGTATTGCGATCGGCGCGGGTCACCCGGGTCAGGGCGCGGGCGGTGCCCAGGCTGATCATGCGTCCGGCGGTGACCAACAGGACGCCGCCCAGCGCTGCCATCGGAATCCGGGTGACCAGCGGTGCCAGCAGCAGCATCACCGCCAGTAGGCACAGTGAGTGACTGACAGCGCTCAGCCGGGTGCGGGCGCCGGAGCGGACGTTCACGGCGGTGCGGGCGATGGCCCCGGTGGCGGGCAAGCCACCGAAGAGCCCGGACGCGATGTTGGCCAGTCCCTGGCCCATCAGTTCGCGATCCGGGTGGGTGTCGGGGATGTCGGGACGCATGCCGTCGGCCACCCGGGCGGAGAGCAGCGATTCGAGGGCGGCCAGGGCGGCGACCGCCAGCGCGGGTGCGGCGAGTTCCTGGATCAGTCCGATCGACAGGGGCGGCAATTGTGGCGCGGGCAGGCCGGTCGGTAGGGCCCCGATGCGGTCAAGACCGGTCGGCAACAGTTCGGCCACCACGGTCGCAATCGCAATGGTGATCAGCGAGATCGGCCATTTCGGGTACTTGCGCAGTCCGATGATGTGCAGCCCGATGACCGCCAGCACCACCAGGATCGGCTGCCAGGCACGCGACCAATCGGTGGCCTGCATGGTCAGCCAGCCCGAAACCAGGGTGGAGGACGCGTCCACGCGCTCGGTGCCCAGCACCAGCGGTATCTGCTGTAGGGCGATGATGACACCGATGCCCATGGTGAAGCCCTCGACCACCGGGATCGGCACGAACTCAACTGCCTTGCCGACACCGGTCAACGCCATCCCGACGACGATGGCCCCGGCCAGGATGGCCAGCAACGGGACCGAGCCGATGCCGAACTGGGCGATCACCGGCAGCAGCACAACGGTCATGGCACCGGTCGGGCCGGAGACCTGCAAGTGGCTGCCACCGAAGACGGCGGCGACGATACCGGCCACCACTGCGGTGATCAGGCCGGCGGCCGCGCCAGCCCCCGAGGCAACACCGAAGCCGAGTGCCAACGGGAGGGCGACCACGCCAACGGTGACACCGGCGATCAGGTCCTTTGCCCATGACTTCCGCAGTGCGGCGTAGTCGGAAGCCGTTGGCCACAATCCAGCCATGCTGATCACGTGCCGACCCACCTGCCGCCGGTACTCGCGCCACTGCTCGCGTGGGGTCAGCTGTGGAGGCTCGATCCTATAGTCCCAGTTCCGCACCGTTCACCTCTTCGCGAACAGCGTACCGGGGTCGAGCCTCAGTAGTGACTCACGACCACCGTGCCCATCGGGGCCCAGTTGTAGATGAACTGGGCGGCGTCCGAGGGCATGTTGACGCAGCCATGCGACCCGCCCGGCCCATTCCAGCCGAACGAATCGCGCCAGGGCGCGCCGTGGAACGCGATCGAACCGGTGAAGTAGGTAACCCACGGGATGTTCTCGGCGACGTACTTGGTGCCGTCGAGGTTGGTACCCCGCATGGTCTGCGTCTGGTACTTCAGGTAGACGTGGAAGGTGCCCGTCGGAGTCTCCATGCCCGGCATGCCCGGCACGATGTAGGTCGGGCCCTGGATGACGGTGGCGCCCTGGTAGGCGGTGACCGTGTTGTTGCCCAGGTTCAGGTCGATCCACTTCTCGTCCGGGGCGGCCTGGTAGACCAGCCGTTCGGACCCCGCGGCCACCACGCGGGTCTCGTACTTCGGTTCGACGGTGTCGTACTCGAACTGGCCGGCGTAGGGCTGGCCGGCGGTCAGGCTGGCGATCAGGGCGTCGGTTATCGCGGCCACGTTGTTGACGGTGTAGCCAGTAACGCCTTCAGTCGGTGTGGAGACCACATCACCGTTGGGCGTCACATTGCGGACGCCGTCGGACGGTTCCACCTTGGTGGCATCGGCGACCGACTGCACCCACTGGGTGACCAGTGCGGCGTCCAGTTCGGGGGCGCCGAGCGGTTGGCCGGGCTTCGGCAGCGCGATCCACTGGTAGCGGTCCACCGGCCAGGGTGAATGCGCGTCGACGCGTCCTGCCACCGAGACCTCGAGGGTGGCCAGTTTGGTGGCCGCCGCCGCGAAATCCTGGGCCATCTGGGTGGTGACGGTCGGCGCGAGTTGGGTGGATGTCAGGGTGAGTTGGCGCGAGGTCAGGCTGGCCGCAGCCAGGCCCGCCTCATCGATCACGGCGGACGCGTCCACGCTCTTGCCCGTCTGCGACGGGTCGACGCTGAAGCCACCACCCTCGGCCCGGTGTACCTCGGCGTCGCGCGCCGGCACCCCCACGCCACTGAGCAGTTTCTTGATCGTCGCCTGGGCGACGTTCTCGTCGATCGTGAAGGCCGGGGCGACGTCGCGCTTGGTGAACAAGGCACCCACCCGGGGCGCGAACTGGGAGTTGTCGGCGAAGGCGCGGGTCAACGTGGTTTCGGTATCCACAGTGACGCCGAGGTCCGCCAGGGACAACTCCGTGGTCGCTCGGTCGATGGTGACCGCCACCCGCACCGCGTCCACCCGATCAGCCAGGATCTGGGCGGCTTGTTCGCGTGACTGTCCGGTTATCGACTGGCCCGCGATGGAGACGCCGGGTAACGCGTGCGAACTGAAGTGCGCGGCGTACGCGGTCGTGGTCGTGCCGAGCACAATGGCCAGCACAACGCTGAGCCACAGGGCAGCCTCCCGCCGCCGACGACGCTTCATCACGGCGCTCAGTCTAGGCAGGACGCGGGCCCAACCGGGGACCAGCACCAGCGCGTCGCGCGTCTGAGACCTAGACTTGATAGATACCCGATCCGATGAGTTCAGGGGGTGCGCACGATGAAAACCGAGATCGCTGGCGCTGGACGGATTGTGGTGGGGACTGATGGCTCGACCCGGGCGGAGAAGGCCGTCGACTGGGCGGCCGACCGGGCGATCGCGCGGGGGCTACCGCTGGTGGTGGCGTACGTGGTGCCAGAACTGCCGGCGCTGCGGTCGGCATCCGCAGCCCTGGCCACCGACTACGAACGCGATGGCCACGAGCGAGCCAGGGCACGGATGGACGAACTGCTGGCCCGACTGCGCGAGCAGTACCCCGGCCTCGATGTCGAGGGCGAGGTCGTGTTGGGCAATCCCTCCTATGTGTTGGCGCAGGCATCCAAGCAGGCCGAGATGGTCGTCGTCGGGGCCCGTGGCCAGAGCGCCCCGTTGCACGTCCGACTGCTCGGTGGGGTGTCGGACGCGGTGGCCGCGCACGCGCACGGCCCGATTGCGGTGATCAGCGACGAGGCGCATGAGAACCCGGCCGGCCCGGTGGTCGTCGGGGTCGACGACTCCCCCGCCAGCGCCGCCGCAATCGAGTTGGCGTTCGACGCGGCCCAGGTGCGTGGCGTCCCGTTGGTCGCCATCCACACCTGGGAGGCCCCGCCGTACCGGCAGGACGCCTACGACTTCGCCGACCACGTGACCGCGATGGTGGACGATGTGCTGGCCGGCCCGGCCGAGGCCCATCCGAAGGTAACGGTCGATATCCAGATCGCACGTGGTCGTCCGCATCAGGCCCTGGTCGATGCGTCCAAGGACGCTGGCCTGGTGGTCGTGGGTTCACGGGGCCGGGGTGGCTTCGCCGGCCTGCTGCTCGGTTCGACCAGCAAGCATGTGCTGCGCGAGTCCCACGCACCGGTGATCGTCACCAGGGGCTGAGTCCACAAGCGGCATGGGCTATTGACACCAGCCAGTCAGGTCTGGAGACTTGTTCACAGACCAAGTTGGACGACTGTTCAACACGGCCAGCCCACGGGTTCACGGCTTCCTGCACACCGGGCTGACCGTGAAGAACTTCGAGGACGCGGTGGCCTGGTGGTCGCGGATGTTCGGCTTCCTGCTGGTCACCGAACAGACGCTCACCGGGTCGGACGCCGAACGGCTCGCCGGACTGTACGGCGCTTCCGGTCTGACCGTGCGGCTGGGCTTCCTGCGGGCCCCGGACGGCAACGTGCTGGAGAACTTCACCTTCGACCCGCCGATCGAGCCCCAGCAGACCGACTGGCGGCGGCCGGGATACACCCACATCGCGATGTCGGTGCGCAACGTGCCCGAAATGCACCGGCGACTCAAGGCTTCCGGGATCAGCTTCATCACCGACGTGCAGTACACCGCCGGTGCGCACTGGGTCTTCTTCCGCGACCCGGACGGCAATCTGGTTGAGTTGATCGATCTGCACGCCAATCGGCTGCCGCTGAAGTACCTTGGCGGTTTGGTAGGACGTCAGTACCGGCGCGGCAAGTGGGCCGCGTACTACCGCTGAATCCACTACGGAGACCTGATGAAAATCGCTGTTCCGAAGGAAACCAAGGCCAACGAGTACCGCGTGGCGATCACGCCGGCCGGCGTTGCCGAACTCACCAAGCACGGCCACGAGGTCTTCATCGAGTCCGGCGCCGGCGAGGGATCGCGATTGTCGGACGCCGCCTACGTCGCGCAGGGCGCCACGATCGTCGAGACCGCCGAGCAGACCTGGGCGAGCGGCGAACTGGTGCTGAAGGTAAAGGAGCCCATCGCGTCCGAGTACGGGTACCTGCGCGACGACATGGTGCTGTTCACCTACCTGCACTTGGCCGCGGATCGTCCGGCGACCGAGGCGCTGCTGGCCGCCGGGACGACAGGGATCGCCTATGAGACCGTGCAGTTACCCTCGGGGATGTTGCCGCTGCTCTACCCGATGTCCGAGGTGGCCGGCTGCCTCGCGCCCCAGGTCGGCGCGATGCAGTTGATGCTGTTCAACGGTGGCCGCGGCACGCTGATGGGCGGGGTGGCCGGGGTGGCCAACGCCTACGTGGTCGTGCTGGGTGGCGGGGTCGCCGGCCAGAACGCGGCCCACATCGCGCTCGGCATGGGCGCCGAGGTCACGGTGCTCGACACCGATCTCGACAAGCTACGGACGCTGTACTGGCGGACGAACGGCAAGGTGCGCGGGCTGGCGTCCAATGCGCTGACCATACGCGAACAGGTCCAGCAGGCAGACCTGGTAATCGGCTCGGTTCTGGTGCCGGGGACGCGGGCGCCGAAGCTGGTGACCAACGAGATGGTCAGCACGATGAAGCCCGGCTCGGTGCTGGTGGATATCGCGATCGACCAGGGCGGTTGCTTCGAGGATTCGCGTCCGACCACCCATGAGGACCCGACCTTCAAAGTGCACGAGTCGATCTTCTACTGCGTGACGAACATGCCCGGTGCCGTGCCGAACACGTCCACCTGGGCGCTGACCAATGCCACGCTCCCCTATGCGTCGCAGTTGGCCAACCATGGTTGGCGGGAGGCCTGCCGCAGCAACGCGGCGCTGGCGCTGGGGCTGAACACCTGGCAGGGCAAGATCGTCTACCCGGGCGTCGCAGAGGCATTCGGGGACCTGCCGGCCGGTGAGGTGGACCTCGGCTAGGGCTGGTTATCAGCGGGCTCGGTGAGCGCGGCGAAGGCCCCGGCGAGCAGTTCGATGTGCCGGCGGGCGGATTCGCTGTCGCGGGTGGTCAGCCAGGTCAGCGTCAGTCCGTCAAGCACGCTGATCAGTGACTTGGCGATTTCGTCGACCGGACGCGTCCACGCCACCCCGGCCAGTCGCGCGCCGGCCTGGAGGGCTTCGGCGGTCACCTCGTGGTAGATCGCCCATTGCTCGGCGACCAGTTCGCGGTCGTGGCGCGCCCCGTGCAGCGAGAGTTCGAGCACCGCCAGTTCCTGCTCGGGGTCTTCTTCGAGTAGTCGTAGGTAGGTTCCGAGGGCCTGGCGGATCATCTCCTGGACGCCTGCGGCAGGCAAGTCCTCCAGCGTGCTCAGCACGGCGACGCGCTCCCTGTTCGCGACCTCGACGATGAGTTCGCGCAGCAGTTCGTCGCGGGATTCGAAGACGTAGTGCAGGGCCCCCAAGGGCATGTCGGCCTCGGCGACGATGGCCCGGACGCTGGCGGCCGACAGTCCATCGCGGGCGATGACGCGCACCGCGGCGCTGATGATCTCAGCCCGGCGTTGATCGAACGGCAGCCTGCGCATGGCGTGGATCCCTTCCGTTCAGCCCAGTATGCCCTAGTGGCGCAGCCTCAGCCCATCGTATCGGCGACCGCCTGGGCCACCGAGGCGCGCACTGGGAGGTCCCGGAGCAGGGTCGCCTGGTAGGGGTGATAGAGGTCCGCCTTGCCGATCCGGATCGTCTCGCTGGGCTGATTCGACTCGTCCAGTTCGTGGTGCCAGGAACCGTGGTTTCGGTCGACGAAATGCCGCTCGGCGTGGCGCCACCACAGGTCGGCCCAGCGTCGGTATGCGTCGTCGCCGGTGACCTTGGCCAACACCTCGGCGGCGGCGATCGCCTCGCAGTGCACCCAGAGCATCCGCTTGCGGATGATCGGTTCGCCGGCGAAGTCCACGGTGTAAATGAGTCCGGACGCGCCGTCGACGTTCCAGGCCTCGCGCACCGCGTCGCTGAACAGGGTTCGGGCCCCGGCGAGCAGCGCATCGTCCGGTGTGTCGCCAAGTTCCTGCAGACCGGCCCGGACGTGCAGGGCCAGCCGGGCCCACTCGAACCAGTGGCCCGGGGTGGAGCCGTAGGGGCGGAAGGGATCGTCCGGTTCTCCGCGTTGAACTCCAGGTTCGGACGCCAATCGGTATCGAAGTGCTCAGGGATGCGTCCGTCGTTCTGCTGTGCCCAGGCCAAGGCCTGCCTGGTCATCCGGGTCGCCCGGTCAAGCCAGCGGCGATCGCCGGTGGCGTCGAAGGCCGCCAAGTACGCCTCGACGGTGTGCATGTTGGAGTTGAGGCCCCGGTAGGGGTCGAGTTCGGTCCAGTCACGATTCCATTGCTCGACGACCAGCCCTGTTGCTTCGTCCCAGAAATGCTCATCCTGGACGCGCAATGCGTCCTCGAGCAGGGCGTCTGCCCCGTCGATGCGAGCAGTCAGCGCGGTGGCCGCGGCCAGCACCACGAAGGCGTGCGGATAGGCCTTCTTCGTGTCGTCGACCGGCCGGACTCGTCCACCGAGCTGAACCAACCGCCGTGTTCGCGGTCGCGGAAGATGCCGGTCAGGGCGCGGACGCCATGCTCGGCCATCTCGCGTCCGCCCCGACCCTGCATCTCGGCCAATGAGTAGACATGCGTCATCCGGCAACAGATGTACAACAGCCACGGCATGCCCGGGGTGATCCGCCCCTGCCGGTCCAGCCAGCCGAACGCGCCGTCCGGCACCAGGGAAGCGCGTCCGAAGGCCAGTAGTTCGTCCCCGAGGGCGGAGCGGTCGGGAAGCTGCGTGTACGTCTGTGTCACGGACCCGAGTCTAGGCATCAGGCTGGGCATCGAAGTGGGCACGGCACTCCTCGCACGGGCAGCCGTCGTCCTCGCCCCGCTCCATCGCCTCGATCTCGTCGTCATATCGGGCGAACCAGTTCTGCACCGACGCGTACATCTCGGCCACTTCGGATCGTCCAGATCTGGGTCAGCAAGACTGGCGAAGATGTCATCTGCGCTCTGGGTAGCGCGCTGCATGGCCTCCGGGTCTTCTTGCGTCATTCACGGCTCCTCACGTCTGGGACAACGTAACGGCGTGATTCGCGTGCGTCCAGGCACTTCGCCCTGAGCGGATTGCCGCTGGTCGGCCGCTCAGAGGTCGAGGTACTTGAAACCCAGGTTGGCGCCGAGGATGTAGGCCTTCTCGCGCAGCGTCCGGTTCGAGGAGTTGCGTACGCGGCCAAGAACCGCGTTCATTCGGTAGGCCTCGCGCCAGACGCGCTCGTTGAGTTGCTCGAGGCGCCGGGGTGACATGTTCGTGGGCTGGAAGACCGCGTGCCGCTGGTCGTAGTGGTCCCAGTTGTAGTCGATGATCCGGCCCTCTTCTTCGAGTCGGTCGAACATGCGCGAGCCGGGTAGCGGCGTCATGATCGCGAATCGGGTCAGGTCTTAGCCGATCTCGCGGATGCGTTCCGGCATGGCGAGGATGGATTCCTCGGTGTCGTGATCGAAGCCGAGCACCCAGCAGCCGTTGACCGCAATGTGGTGGGCGTGGAAGCGATCGACGATCTCGCGGAAGTTGTCGACCTGGCGGTAGCGCTTGTAGACCGACTTCAACGACGCCTGAGTGATCGACTCGAAGCCGATCAGGACGCCGTAGCACCCGCTCTTCTCCCGGCAAGCTCGGGCAGTTCGTCGTCGTCGCGCAGAACGAACAGCGCAGGTTGCAGCCGCGGTCGGCGATGATCGTCGGCACCGCCAGGCTCTTCGACCGGTTCTGCCGGTCGCGGGCCGGGTGGGCAGGTCCTCGGCCGCGTAGGACTGATCGTCGTAACGGCTCTGTGGCTGTCCAGCTCGGAGGTCGTCGAAGAAGGTGGGCAGTGACTTCTCAGCGGCACCGACGACCACGGTCTTGGCGTGGGTGAGCGCTTCGTCCGGCATGTTGGAGACGTGGTAGCCGCCCATCACGACGTGGGCGCCGCGGGAGCGGAAGTGATCGGCGTAGCCGTAGGCCTGGTTCACCGACGACGTGTCAGCGCTGAGCAGCACAACGTCGTAGTCGCCATTCAGGTTCGGGTCCTCGGTCATCTCGTCGATGACGGTGAGTTCGGCGTCCGCTGGGATCAGGGGCACCAATGACGGCAGGGTCAGCGAGGGGTACGACAGCAGCCGCGAGAGCTTGGCGCGGTAGGCGCGCTCGTTCTTGCGCCACACATGAACCAACGGGACGCGCATCGCTGTCTCACTGAAGGGCGTAGCGCAACTGGTACCGATGCTCGCCGTCCTCGGTGACGTCAAGCTGGAGCTCGCCTTCGATGCCAGCCAGTTCGCCGGTACCGGATCCGGGCACTACAACGTAGGTCAGGGTTGGCTCGCCACCCGACATCAGGCCTAACTGCGCGAAGGAGAATCCCCCGGCTCGCCCGTCGAGCGTCCCGTTGATCGACTCCAGGACGACGTAGCCAGCCTTACCGCTGTCGGGATCGCCAGCCGAGAGCATCACGCCCTCACCGTCGGCGACGAGGTCACCGTCCCACCGTTTCGTGAACGAGAAACGTCCGGTGTTATCGATCAAGGGATCGCCCGGAGTCATGGCGATCTGGAACGTCCCTTGGGCAACGTGCTGGAAGGGGTGGGGCATGGGATTGATCTTGTCACAACTGATTCGCAAGGGGCTTCAGACACGACGAAAGGCACTTCGATTGGCTCTCGAAGGTGCCTCTGACAAGGACTTACGCGGTCGGGCTGACAGGATTTGAACCTGCGACCCCTTGACCCCCAGTCAAGTGCGCTACCAAGCTGCGCCACATCCCGTTGTTTAGTTTTCGGACAGTCCCGCCGCTCTGACTCACCTGACCCCCAGTCAAGTGCGCTACCAAGCTGCGCTACAGCCCGCCGGCCACACCAACCGGTGCGACCGAGGAATCACCTTACCGCAAGCGACAGTGATCTTCTAACTCGCTGGCTCCTTGTCGGGCAGCCGCACAAACGCGCCGGGCGACAGCAGATATCGCAGTCCAAGCCTGGTCTTCCAGACGAACCAATCGGGGCCGATCTGCTTGACCTCGAAGCCGCCATGTGTGCCGGCGCGGTGCACCGTCCTGGACAGCGGACCCAAGTTGCCAAGGCGGGTCTGGCCCGGCGGTGGTCCTCCTTCAGCTGAGGTCCACCGGTAGGGGTCGGAGTGGTCTGCGTCCAGGTGCCGCGAGTCGTAGCTACTGAACGGGAACACCTCGTACGGATTGCGCAGCGTCAACGCCTCGCGCATCCGGCGGGGCACCTCGTAGGCGTCCACCGGTGGCATCGAGTTCAGGTCGATCACCGGCTGCACCTTGACCTGGCACTGACCGAGGATCCCGCGGAGTGACGTCAGTTCGATCGGGCCGATGCCCTCGACGCGCGCCACGCCACCCTCGCGCAGGGTTTCCTCGGCCAGATGAATGTAGAGCACGGCCTTGGGCAGCAACTTGCGTGGCGGCACGGTGACCTGACCGCACAGGTGGCCCTGCAGGTAATGCGGGTCGACCGCGGGCTCGGAAGAGTCGTCGGCCTCGGCTTCACGATCGTCTGAGGGCTGAGCGGCCCGTTGCAGCATCTGCAGTGCGTGTGCCGGGGACGCCAGCAGGCCGATCGCCTTCGAACGCCGTTCGTCGTTGCCTGCCTTGTCGCCCTGCTCACCCAGGATGTCGGCGATCCGCTGCACCATGGCGTTGAAGAAGAGCGCCTGGGTAGCGTCCGTCTTCGCGATCAGGTGCCGCGTGCCGGTCGCTGCGTCCAGTTTCCCCAACCGGACGTAGCGGGACGCCAGCACATCGGCGCGTTTGAGTTCCGCGATCTCCGGCTGAACGGCGGCAATCAAACCCGTTACCAACTTCTCCACCCGGCTCCAGGGCAGCGTGATTGGGGCCTCCCCCAGTTCACAATCCAGCGCCAGTGCGGCTTCCAGCGGCAGTCCCATGCACATCGCCGAGATCTTGCGAGCGACCCATGCGCGGGTGTCGCCGCCCAAAGCTTGACCCCACAGGAACGGGTGGCGGTACCGCAGGTTCAACACGTCGCGCATCAGGTCTGCAGCCGCGATGGGTGAAATGCCCAGCACTCCGCACAACTCCAGGTGGGCGAACTCGGCCACCAGCGGCGTGCCGTCGCTGCCGCGCGCCACCAGATCCTCGGCACCGGGCTGCTCTGACGGCTCGACCCAGTTGCAGGCATCGCAGTAGGCGGCGACGAGACGCAGTTCCTCGGCCTCCGCTGACAGCACGGCGGCATGGTTCAGAACCAGATCGTTGATGATCCCCCGTCTGGTGTCCAGCCCATCCTTGCGCTCGTACATGTGTTCGATTATAGTCGCTCTATGCGGACCACACAAGGAATTTCGCGGATGAATCTGGATCAGTTCCTCTAGCGTCAGGCCACTCTCCCGCGGCAAGTACCCAGATCTTTCCTACTACTATGCATGACCAACTAGTAGGTACTACCATGATGCTCATGGAGGACGTCGCAACCCAACTCCGCAAGGGCTCACTGGAGCTTGCCGTACTGGCCCTGCTGGCAGCCCAGCCCCGCTACGGGGCAGACATCGTGGATGACCTGGCCACTCGCCCCGGGCTTGAGGCCAGCGCCGGCACCATCTATCCCCTGCTGACCAGGCTGAAGAACTCGCAACTGGTTGAAACGACCTGGCGGGAGTCCCCCGTCGGCCCACCTCGCAAGTACTATTCCCTCACCCCCAGCGGCCGCAAACAGTTGGCCATCCAACGCGATGCCTGGCTCGCGCTGTCCCGCGCCCTGGCCACCCTGCTCAAGGAGGTCGAACGGTGAACCCCGCCATCGACGACTACATCGACCACGTCGCTCGACACCTCCACCTGCGCGGCACCGCCCGCCAACAGGCCCTCGGTGAACTGCGTGACCTGCTCGCCGGCTCACCTGATCCGGCCAGCGTCACCGGAAACCCGCAGGACTACGCCGCTTCGCTCGATGAGCAGTTCGGCACCGACCCGGCATCACCCAAGACGATCCTGGGCATCCCCAACTCCTTCACCCGGGGCTTTGGACGCAGGCTCGCCAACACGTTCGACCCGGCTGACCCCCGCATCATGGTGCCGCGCGTGTTCGGCGCTGGCTGGACAATCAACATGGGCGCAATTGCCGTCAAACTCGGCCTGCTGCGTCCTGACGACGTGGACGACGAGGTCTTCACCGAGGCGCTCGACCACCTGCGAGCAACCCAACTCATCGCGGCTGCCGCGGTAGTCGCGTCCGGCGTGGGGGCGCTGGCCACCTGGCGCAACCGGCACGACATCACCGCCGCCGCCGGCAAGTCGCAGGCCGGCAATCTCGCCTTCCTCCAGCTGAGCCCGATCTTCTGCAAAGCGCTGCTGCTGGCATCGGCCAATCCGGAAATCCCGGCCAACCAACGAATCACCCTGCCCTCGCTGGCCGCGGCCCTGTCGCTGATGTCCGTCGGTACCAGTGCTCAACTCCTCACCAGACCCAAGGGCGGCGGCCTCGTCCTGGCCGGCCTGGCCGCGAGCCTGCCGGCAGAACTGCTGCTCAGCTACTTGCCGGTCCGCGCGGCCCTGCACCGAGGCTGGGACCGGGCACGATGAACCTCGGTGACCTGACCACGTGGCAGTGGACACTGCTCGGCGTGCTGGCGACGATCCAACTCAGCCTGCTCATCGCGGGCCTCGTGAGCGTCCTGCGCACCCCCGCCGACCGGTTGACCGCACCGAAGCCGGTCTGGATCCTGATCTGCTTCGTCCAGATCGTCGGTCCGATCGTCTACTTCGTCGCCGGACGCAAACCCGCCCCGGCAACGGCTCCCCCACCCCCGGCCGCCTCCGGTGACGTGATCGCACGCGTCGTCCAAGAACTGTACGGAGCCAGACGATGACCGAAGCGATCCAGGTGCAAGGCCTGGTCAAACAGTTCAAGCAACATCGCGCCCTGGACAACCTCAGCTTCGCAGTGCCCACCGGCTCGGTCTTCGGCTTCCTCGGGCCCAATGGTGCCGGCAAGACGACAACCATCCGCATCCTGCTCGGCCTGGCGAAGGCCGACGCCGGCAGCGCCGCCGTCCTCGGTCACCCCGTCAGCCACGGCTCCCAAGTCATCAGCCCCCACGTCGGGTTCCTGCCCGACGTGCCTGCCTACTACCCGTGGATGCGTGGTGCCGAGTACCTGCGGTTCTGCGCGTCCCTGTTCAAACTCGACAAGGCGACAACCAACCGCCGCGTCGACCTGCTGCTTGAACTCGCCGGCCTGGCATCGGTCAAGACCCCGGTGGGCGGCTACTCACGCGGCATGAAACAGCGCCTCGGCATCGCCCAGGCCATGATCAACGCCCCGAAACTGCTCATCCTGGACGAACCGACCTCGGCCCTCGACCCGATGGGCCGCCACGACGTGCTCAGTCTGATCTCGGCCCTTCGCGGCCAGACCACGGTCTTCTTCTCGACGCACATCCTCTCGGACGTGGAGCGCGTCTGCGACCAGGTCGCCGTCCTCGACCAGGGACGCGTCGTCGCCGCCGAGCCCACCGCCGCCTTGAAGGCTCGCTACGGCGGCACCCAGAAGATCCGGCTGGAACTGGTCGAGGCGCGAGCCGCGCTGCCCGAGGCACTGCACGGCCAGGCCTGGGTTACCGGCATCAAGCGCGAGGAGACCGGCTGGCTACTCGACGTCGCCGATCTCACCGCTGCGCAGCACCTGATCCCGCAGGTGGTCGCTGCGAACGGCTGGGGGTTGCGCCGACTCGAACCCTTCGAGGCCAGCCTCGAGGACGCCTTCGTCCACCTGATCGGAGCCCGGCAGGGGGCGACCTCATGACCGGTTTCGCACCCATGCTGCGCAAGGGGTTCACCGAGATCGTCCGCACCTGGCGGATCTGGCTGGTCGGCGCCGCATTCATCGCGATGGGCATCGCCGACCCGATCCTGGCCAGGTACACCAAGGAGATCCTGGGTTCGGTGGTCGGCGACCAGATGCCGATCGAGGTGCCCGATCCGGTCTACCTGGACGCCTTCGCCCAATGGACCAAGGACCTCTCGCAACTACTGATCATTGTGGTGCTGGTGGTGGCGGCGGGCAGTGTCGCCAGCGAGATCAACACCGGCACCCTGATCGGGCCGCTGACCAAGCCGGTCAGCCGGAGTGCGTTCGTGCTGGCCAAGATGACCTCGATCCTCACCTTGGTCACCGCTGCGGCTGCCGTGGGCACCGCACTGGTCTGGCTCGTCACTCGCCTGTTGTTCGGCACAGAGGTCGACCCGACCCACCTGTGGCGGGCCGTCGGCACCTGGCTTGCGCTGGCCGTCTTCCTGATCGCGGTCACCACGCTGGCGTCCTGCCTGGTATCGAACACCATCGCGGCCTTCGGCATCGGATTCGGGGCCTACATCCTGATGAGCCTGGCCGCGCTGTGGCAGCCGGCCCGCGCCTACTCCCCGGTCGGGCTGGGCGAGTCGGTCGGCGCGCTGGCCCGGGGTCTGGACGCATCGCCGACCTGGCCGATCGCCACCGGCCTGCTGGGCGCGGTGGTCTTCACGGTCCTGGCGCTGGTCGCCTTCCGGCACCGCGAACTGTGAGGCTCAGCGGTCCTTGCGCTTGGCCCGGGCGCGGACCTCGATGTGCACGGGCGTGCCCTCGAAGCCGAACTCCTCGCGCAGCCGACGCTCCACGAAGCGCACGTACTGCGGTTCGATCTGCCCAGAGGTGAACAGCGCGAAGGTCGGCGGGGCGGCGTGGGCCTGCGTCCCGAACAGGATCCGCGGCTGCTTGCCACCGCGCACGGGATGTGGATGGGACGCGACGACGCGTCCGAGGAAGGCATTCAACTGGCCGGTGCTGATCCGGGTCTCCCAGCCCAGCAGGGCCAGTTCGATCGCCTTGGACAACTTGTCGACGTTGCGTCCGGTGAGCGCCGAGATGTTCACCGACGGCGCCCACGCCCAGACGTTCAGGTCGCGTTCGATCTCGCGCTCCAGATAGCGGCGCCGCTCGTCATCGGTCAGGTCCCACTTGTTGAACGCGATCACCAGCGCCTTGCCGGTCTC
>JAXGOU010000038.1:0-15117 GCA_040767325.1 Brooklawnia sp.
TTGCCCTTGTGCACCACGTTGACGCCCAGCTTGGTCAGGCCGTTGATCACCCGGTAGACGGAGTTCTCGTTGCCGGGAATCAGCGAACTGGCCAGCAGCACGGTGTCGCCGCGGCCAACCTCGACGACGGGGTGCTCGCGGTTGGACATCCGGGCCAGGGCAGACAGCGGTTCGCCCTGTGAGCCAGTGGAGATGATCACCACCTTGTCGTCGGCGAACTCCTCGATCTTGTTCATCTCGATCAGCGTGCCGCCGGGCACCCGGAGGAAGCCGAGTTCTTGGGCGGTGGTCATATTGCGCACCATTGAACGTCCGACGTAGGCGACCTTGCGTCCGTGCTGCACGGCGAGGTCGAGCACCTGCTGGACGCGATGCACGTGGGACGCGAAGCAGGCGACAACCAGTTTCTGCTTCGCCTGCGCGAAGACCCGCTCCAGGGCGGGCTCGACGTCCTTCTCGGGCAGGGTGAAACCGGGCACCTCGGCGTTGGTGGAGTCGGCCATCAGCAGGTCGACGCCCTCCAGGGAAAGGCGGGCGAACCCGCGCAGGTCGGTGATACGGCCGTCGAGGGGTAGCTGGTCCATCTTGTAGTCGCCGGTGTGCAGTACGGTGCCGGCGCTGGTCTTCAGCGCGACCGCCAGCGCGTCCGGGATCGAGTGGTTGACGGCGAAGAACTCCAGGTCGAACTCTTCGAGGCTGACCCGGGCCCCCTCGGCAACCTCGTGGTACATGGCGAAATCGCGGAGCCGATGCTCGCGCAGTTTGCCGTCCACGAACGCCAGGGTGAGCTTGCTGCCGTACAACGGGATGTCCTGGCGACGCCGCAGCAGGTAGGGCACGGCGCCGATGTGGTCCTCGTGGCCGTGGGTCAGCACCAGCGCGATGATGTCGTCGAGGCGATCGTCCAGGTAGTCGAGCCCGGGCAGGATCAGGTCGACGCCGGGCTGGTCGTCCTCGGGGAAGAGCACGCCGCAGTCGACCAACAGGATCTTCCCGTTGATCTCGAATGCGGTCATGTTGCGACCGATATCGCCGAGGCCACCGAGCGGGACGATTCGAAGCGTGTGGGGGGCAAGCCGGGGAGGTGTCTGGAGAGCGTTCATCGTGGCTCACTCTAGCGCCGCCCACCGACAGTCGGGTTCTTCCCGGGACGGGCAGCGTCCCGGACGCGGGGCGCTGGGTGGCCGGGCTGTCTACCATGGGACGGGTGAGCCAGACGCAGCGTCCCGAGACGGTCAGGTTGGCAATGCCGGCCGAGGCAGCCGACATCACCGCCATCCAGCGCGCCTCGCTGGGTGCTGATGCCCAACTCGCGGACTTGCTGTCCGGGATCAGCGTGGACGAGATGATCAGCGCCTGGCACGGCGCCATCACCCGACCGCCGTTGGCCAGTTATCGGGTGCTGGTTGCCCTCGACTCGCGCGACGTCGTGGTCGGCTTCGCGGCCATCGGCCCCAGTGACGACGAGGACGCCGAGCCGACTGACGGGCTGGTCGCCGAGTTCTGTGTCCACCCCGACCACCGCGACCAGGGCCACGAGGACCGGCTGATGCACGCGGTCGCCGACACCCTGAAGGCCGACGGGTTCACCCGCGCCACCTGGTGGGTTGCCACCACCGACGACGCCACCCGCGCCCTGCTGACCGAGTCCGGCTGGGACACCGACGGCGCCCACCACGAAGTCGGCGACGAAGGCGACCGGCTGCGCGTAAAGCAGGTGCGCCTGCACACCGCCCTGGTCTGAGATCAGGCGAGCGCGGCGAGCGGGACGTCCTGCCCGCTCAACTGAACGGTGACGACGTCGGTGCCCAAGGTGAGTCCCGCGTACTCAAGTCCCGGGACGCTGGGCAGCCTCAGTTGCGGAACCAATCGGTCCAGTGCCGACTGCACAACCTCGTCAGGCAGCCGGACGCCAGCCGCCGTCGCCGATGGCTCGGACAGCTGCAGCGTCCCGTCCGGTTGGATGGCGACGTTGGCCTCGACGAGGATCTCCGCAGACACGCCCAGCACCGTCAGCGAGGTGCGCACAGCGATCCGATCCGGCCCGATCCGCTCCACCGGGAAGCCCAGCAGCGCGCCCAGCCGGTCCCACCCGAGCGTGATGTTGGCGTCCAGCGATCCGGCGACCGCCTGGGTCGGGTCGTCGATGGGGCTCACACCACGGGCGATGACATCCACCCGGTCGACCACGCCGCGGATCTCGCCCATCGTGAACGTCGCGTCGGTGAGGGTCACCGAAACCTCGTCCATCCGATTGGCTAACCGGGCAACCAGGAACGGCCACCCGCCGACCTCGGTGGTCACGCTGCCACCCTCGACGCTGGCCGCGACCATCTCGGTGATTCGCCGTTCGGCCTGGTCACGACTCCATTCGTCAGCGATGAACAGGCCGATGACGACCGCAGCCACGACGAGCAGCGTCACCAAAGATCGCAGCAGCCCCCGCACGGGCGGCCTCAGCCGATGCCGAGCAGTTGGTCGATGCCGACGGTCAGCCCGGGCCGGTCGCCGACGGCGCGCACAGCGGTCAGGATGCCGGGCATGTAGCTGCTGCGATGGAAGGAGTCATCGCGGATGGTCAGCATTTCGCCAGGGTTGCCGAGTACCACCTCCTGGTGGGCGAACAGTCCCTGCAACCGCACCGAGTGCACGTGGACGCCATCGATCAGCGCGCCCCGCGCGCCCGGCTCCTCCTTCGTGGTCGCATCGGGCATCGGTGCGCAACCGGCCTCGGCCCGGGCGGCAGCGATCCCTCGAGCCGTGGTCACAGCGGTCCCGGACGGCGCGTCCACCTTGCGCGGATGGTGCAGTTCGATAACCTCGACCGACTCGAAGAAGGGGGCTGCCTTGGCCGCGAAGTGCATCATCAGCACCGCGGCGATGGAGAAGTTGGCTGCGACCAGGACGTTCACCTCGGGCTTGGCGTCCAGCCAGCGCTGCACCTCTTCGAGCTTGCCCTGGGTGAAGCCGGTGGTGCCGACCACCGCGTGGACGCCATGCTCGACGCACCAGGCGATGTTGTCCATCACCGCGTCCGGGTGGGTGAAGTCGATCACGACGTCGGCCTGGGTGACGGCACTGCGGTCATCCCCCACGTCGACAGCGGCAACCAGTTCCAGATCGGCTGCCTGCTCGACCGCCTGGCAAATCTCCTGCCCCATGCGTCCGTTGGACCCGAAAACCGCCACCTTGATCATCTGCCGACACCCTTCTACGTAGCTGCCTACAAGCCTAACTGCGCCGAGTCGTAGGCTGAACTGGATGGCCCACCAAGGCTGAGGAGCACCCATGTTTGCCGAACTGGACGCCGCCACGCTGGCCGAACTGCGCGAGCTGGCCTGTGATGTGGCGCGGCGCTGTGGCCGGCTGATCACCGAAGAGCGCCCCGAACGGCTCGAGGTGGCGAGCACCAAGTCGTCAGCGGTCGACATCGTCACCGAAATGGACCAGCGCAGCGAGGAACTCGCCCACCAATTGATCTTCCAGGCCCGGCCGGACGATGGCCTGCTCGGCGAGGAAGGGCTCGACCGACCCAGTACTTCGGGCATCAGCTGGATCATCGACCCGATCGACGGCACCGTGAGCTATCTCTACGGCTTCCCGGGCTACGCGGTCTCCGTGGCCGCGGTCGTGGGCGACCCACACATCGAAGGCGCCTGGCGGCCCGTCGCCGGGGCCGTGGCTTTCCCGCCGTTGGACGAACTCTTCTACGCGTCGGTGGGCAGCGGCGCCTGGCTCGTCGAGGCTGACGGCAGCGCTCGCCAACTGCACGCCCACCCCGCCACAACGCTCGAGAAGTCCCTGGTGTCCACCGGTTTCGGCTACCAGATCGGCCAACGCACCTGGCAGGGTCTGGCCGTCGGCGCGCTACTCCCCCAGATCCGCGACATCCGCCGGACGGGCTCGGCTGCCCTGGATATGTGCCAACTCGCCGCCGGACGCACCGACGCCTTCTACGACCACGCACTGAACCCGTGGGACGTGGCGGCCGGCTGGGTCATTGCGTCCGAAGCAGGGCTGAGCGTCGGCGGACTCGACACCGAGTATCCGACCCACCTGCTGGTGGTGGCGGGCAGCGAGCCCAGCGTCCGACAGATCGTGGACGTGCTGCGTCCGTTCGCGCCGCAGGAGTAGCGCCCCGCCCCATCTGGGGAACTGACCTGAACGGCCTACTGCGCCGGGCCGGACGAGGCGCGCGGGATCAGCGTCGGCAGCGCCCGCCGGATGGTCGGCAGTTCCTCCGGGCGATCCAGGATCTCCAGCGCGGTCGTGGCGATCTGGTTGAAGGCAGTGCGCATCGAAGTGATCGGCACGGCCAGCTTGGACACCACCGGGGTGTCGTTGTAGCCGACCAGCGACAGGTCCTTGCCGATCGCCGGCCGAACGACTGCGCAGCACTCATCACGCCGATTGCGAGGTTGTCGTTGGCGGCGAAGATCGCCGAAGGCCGGTCGGTGCGGGACAGCAACTCCTGGCCGGCCTGCGCGCCGTCGTCCAGACCGAACCCCTTCGCCACGATGAGGAATCACCCGCAGTCAGGCCCGCTTCGTGCAACGCGCGCTGCGCACCGGCCAGCCGATCCTGTCCTGTTGAGGTGAACTCAGGACCGGCCACGGAGCCGATCCGGCGATGCCCAGGTCAAGCAGGTGCCGCACCGCCAGGTAGCCACCGGTCTCGTCGTCGCCGATCGACGACGGGCTGACGCGGTCGGTGCGCAATACCAGGACGTGCCGAATCTCGGCCGCCCGAAGCATCTCGGCCAGTGGGTCGTCCAGCCGGGCAGCCGCGGCACGATGCCGTCCACTCCCCGATCGAGCAGGGTCTGGACGGTGCGTTCCTCGTTCACCGGGTCGTCGCCGCAGGTGGCCACCACCGTGAAGACATTGCGGACGCGGGCTGCTCGCTCGAGTGCCTCGTACATCAGCGCCATCACCTGGTCGGACAACCGCGGCACCAGCACGCCCATCGTCCCGCTCTCGCCGCGGCGCAGACCGGACGCGAAGAGGTTTCGCCGGTAGCCCAGGTCCCGAGCGGCCTGCCGCACCCGGTCGGCCGCAACGGAGTTCGTCTTGGGTCCCCGGTCGTCCAAGACGCGACTGGCGGTCGAGATGCTGACGCCCGCCTCCTGCGCGACATCCTTCAAGGTGACGCTGCGGGACACGCTGGAACCAGAATTTTCTGATTCGCCTATTGACTTCCGGGGCATGCGCAGAGTTTACTGTACGTATCGGTGCAAACGTTCCCGCAAACGTTCTCACCACCAGAGCCAAAGAACAACCAGAACCAAGGAGACGAAGATGACTCTCGACCTGCATGGCCTGAACCCGGCCCCCGTCACCCCATTCACCCCCGAAGGCGACATCGATTTCGACGCCATCCAGCGGCTCGGCTCCTGGCTGGGTTCGATCGACGGCGTCAAGAGCCTGGTCGTGCTGGGTCACGCCGGAGAGGGCACCTTCCTGACCATCGAAGAGCAGGCCCAGGTCATCGGCGCCTTCCGCGACTCGGTCGAGAACCGCATCCCGATCATCGCCGGCATCACCGGTGAGGGCAACAAGGTCGCGGCCCTCGAGGCCAAGCGTGCAGTCGAAGCCGGCGCCTCGGCCGGTCTGGTCTACCCGTCGCACGGCTGGCTGCGCTTCGGCTACCAGCCCGGCGCCCCGCAGACCCGCTACCAGGAGATCTACGAGACCTCCGGCCTGCCGCTGATCCTCTTCCAGTACCCGGACAACACCAAGGCCACCTACAACCTGGAGACCCAGCTCGAGATCGCCGGCCAGGAAGGCGTCTTCGCCACCAAGAACGGCGTCCGCAACATGCGCCGCTGGTACACCGAGGTCCCCGCGCTGCGCGCCGCCTACCCCGAGCTCACCATCCTGTCCTGCCACGACGAGTACCTGCTGCCGACGATGTTCGACGTTGACGGCCTGCTGGTCGGCTACGGCAATATCGCCCCCGAGCCGCTGCTCGAGCTCATCGCTGCCGGCAAGGCCAAGGATTACGCCAAGGCCCACGAGGTGCACGAGCGCCTGCTGCCGGTGACCAAGGCCGTCTACCACCGTGGCTCGCACATGGAAGGCACCGTCGCCCTGAAGTGGGGTCTGGTTGCCCGCGGCATCCTCAACGACGCCACCGTGCGCACCCCGCTGCTGCCGTTGCCCGAAGGTGCGGACGAAGGAGATCTTCGACGCCTTCGCCGCCGCCGGCCTCGGCAAGGTCAACGCCTGACAGTTTCACCAGGTCCGGGGCGTCCCGCTGGACGCCCCGGATCACCTGATCAATGAGGATCGCGGCACCGTCGCCGCACAGCACTGGAGGCAGATCCATATGAGCACCATCAACTCCGCACCCACCTCTTCCGCCCGACGCGCCGATCGCCCCCAAGCGCACGTTCCTGCAGCAGTTGGCGCTCATCGAACCCGCCTTCGTTGTCGGGCGCCCGCAGTTCGGCCCGGGCAACCTGACCACCGCCGTCGAGGCCGGTAGCAAGTACCAGTACACCCTGATCTGGAAGATCGTGGTCTCCACGATCCTGATGATCTTCCTGTCCGACATGAGCGTGCGGCTCGGCATCAAGTCGCCGATCTCGCTGATCAGCTCGATCAAGGACGAGTTCGGCAAGCCGCTCGGCTACCTGGCCGGCGTCGGTGTCTTCCTGATCTGCCTGAGCTTCTCGGTGGGCAATGCCACCGGCTCGGGCCTGGGCCTGTCGATGGTCTTCGGCGGCAGCCCGATCATGTGGACCCTGATCTGCTCGATCGTCGTCGGCTCTCTGCTCTTCTTCCGCAACGTCTACGGGGTGATCGAGAAGATCCTGGTAGTCATCGTCGCGATCATGGCCCTGTCCTTCGTGGTCAGCGGCTTCGTCTCGAACCCCGACTGGGCTGCTGCTGGACGCGGCCTGGTGCCCGCATTCCCGGAGGGGGGCTGGCTGCTGATCATCGCGCTGGCCGGCACCAACTTCAGCGTCAACGCGGCATTCTTCGCGTCCTACGGCACGAAGATGCGTGAGCGCACGGTCGCCGACTACCGCGACGTGACCATCGTCGACACCATCCCCGGCATCGTCGCCCCCGGCATCATGACCGCCCTGGTCATCATCGTTGCCGCTGCCGTGCTCGGTCAGACTGGCGAGGCCGCCACCTCCATCACCGCCCTGGCCAAGGTCTTCGAGCCGATCGCCGGCCCGGTCGGATCGATGATCTTCTCGATCGGCTTCTTCGGGGCAGCGATCTCATCGATGATCGCCAATGCGACTGCCGGTGGCACCATGCTCTCGGACGCGCTGGGCCACGGCGCGACGTCCAACTCGCGGATGGCCAAGATCGTCTCGGCCGTCATCCTCGCCTTCGGCGCCATCATCGCCCTGATCTTCCAGGCCTCCCCGGTGCAACTGATCGTCACCGCCCAGGCGCTGACCGTGTTGGTCGCTCCGCTGCTGGCCACCTTGATCCTGCTGACCGCCAACCGCCGCAACCTGATGGGCGAATTGGTCAACAAGTGGTGGCAGAACGTCTTCGGCATCATCGGCCTGATCACCGTGGTCGCGCTGTCGATCCGCCTGGTGATCAACTTCATGAGCTGACTGCCAATCAAGACGCGACGGGCTCCGGGGATTCACCCGGGGCCCGTTCTGCGTCCCTGGGTCAGGGCTTCGAGGCCCGCTTCGCGGGCACCTCAGCCGCCGTTACGAACCCTGAGATGGGAGCGCTACCGGTTCAGCAGGCGCTGGCCTGCTTGCGCTGCGCCAGACCCCGCAGGATCTCCAGCGCCCGGTCCCGGTCGTCCCAGCCGACGAAGAAGTGGTCGTGGTGGAACCCGGCCACCACATTGCAGCTGATCGCGTCCTCGGCCAGCCCGGACGCGACCGCAGCGGTCAACCCGACTGCCTGCAGGTCGGAGAAGACACGCAGGGTGATCATGGCGGCCACGAACTCGTAGGCCAGGCCGAGCCGGTCGGCGTCCGCCTGACTGACCACTGCGGTGATGCCTTCGTCCTCAACGACGCAGACCACGACCGGGCATTCCGGCAGCCGGTCGCCGGTGGTGAAGACGTAGGGCTCGGCACGCAGGACTGGGTCCATCGATGCCAGTAGCTGCGTTAGGTCACTGACGGCCATCCGTCCTCCTCCACACCGAATCCACTGACACGAGTGCACTCGTTGACCCGCATCGGGCCATACACCGATTCACCATGTCACGAGTGCGCTCGATTCAGTTTTCCACGTCCGGACGCGCCGACGGCCCGCGGGCAGCTACCCACGGGCCGTCGATTCGTTGACTCAGTTGGACTCGGCCTCGGCCTCGTCCCTCTTCTCCTCCTCGACCACCGGGATCAGCGACAGCTTGCCGCGATCGTCGATGTCGGAGATCTCGACCTGGAGCTTCTGGCCGACGCTCACCACGTCCTCCACGTTCTCCACGCGCTGGCCGTCGTTCAGCTGGCGCATCTTGGAGATGTGCAGCAGGCCGTCCTTACCGGGCAGCAGCGAGATGAAGGCGCCGAAGGTGGTCAGCTTGACCACGGTGCCGAGGTAGCGCTCGCCCTTCTCCGGCATGGTCGGGTTGGCGATGGCGTTGACCATCTGGCGGGCGGCCTCGGCCGAGGCTCCGTCCACCGCACCGATGAAGATGGTGCCGTCCTCCTCGATGGAGATGTTGGCGCCGGTGTCGTCCTGGATCTGGTTGATGACCTTGCCCTTGGGCCCGATCACTTCGCCGATCTTGTCGACCGGGATGTGGATCGTGATGATCCGCGGGGCGTACTCGCTCATCTCATCCGGGCCGTCGATGGCCTCGCTCATCACCTCGAGCAGGGTGGTGCGGGCATCCTTGGCCTGCAGCAGCGCGGCCGCCAGCTCACGCGATGGGATGCCGTCGAGCTTCGTGTCCAACTGCAGGGCGGTGATGAACTCGGACGTGCCGGCGACCTTGAAGTCCATGTCGCCCAGTGCGTCCTCGGCACCCAGGATGTCGGTCAGCGCGAGGTACTTGGTCTCGCCGTCGATGGTCTCGCTCATCAGGCCCATGGCGATGCCGGCCACCGGGGCGCGCAGCGGCACACCGGCGTTCAGCAGCGACAGGGTGGACGCGCAGACCGAACCCATCGAGGTCGAGCCGTTCGAGCCCAGGGCCTCCGACACCTGACGGATCGCGTAGGGGAACTCCTCGCGTCCGGGCAGCACCGGAACCAGCGCACGCTCGGCGAGGCGGCCATGGCCGATCTCGCGACGCTTCGGCGACCCGACGCGGCCGGTCTCACCGGTCGAGTAGGGCGGGAAGTTGTAGTTGTGCATGTAGCGCTTGGTGGTGATCGGGCTCAGGATGTCGAGCTTCTGCTCCATGTCGAGCATGTTCAGCGTCGAGACGCCCATGATCTGGGTTTCGCCGCGCTGGAACAGCGCCGAGCCATGCACCCGGGGAATCACGCCGACCTCGGCCGACAGGGCGCGGATATCGCGCGGGCCGCGGCCGTCGATGCGGATGCCCTCGGTCAGGGTGCGGTGGCGCACGATCTTCTTGGTCAGCGACTTGAGCGCGGCACCCAGCTCGCTGAGCCGGTCCTCGAACTCCGGACGCTTCGCCAACTCCTCGGCGACCCGCTGCCGGATGGCGTGGGTCTCGTCGTCGCGCTCCTGCTTGCCGACGATGGTCATCGCCTCGGCGATGTCGGCCTCGGCCATCGCGGCGACCACGTCGTAGAGATCTGGCCGTACTCGGCGAAGACCGGGAAGTCGTAGGTCTCCGCTGATCTGGTTGGCCAGCTCGACCTGGGCGTCGCACAAGATCTTGATGAACGGCTTGGCAGCCTCGAGGCCACCACCGACGACCTCTTCGGTCGGGGCGGTGCGGCCAGCGGCCGAGGTCGAGGTGGACTCGGTCGACTCGGCCTCGACCATCATGATGGCCACATCACCATCGGCCAGTACGCGGCCGGCGACGACCATCGAGAAGACGGCGTCCTTCTCCTGCTCGTAGGTCGGGAAGCAGACCCACTGGTCCTTGATCAGCGCGACGCGAACGCCGCCGATCGGGCCGGAGAACGGCAGGCCGGCGATCTGGGTCGACATGGACGCGGCGTTGATCGCAACCACGTCGTACATCACGTTCGGGTTCAGGGCCAGCACGGTCACCACGACCTGTACCTCGTTGCGCAGCCCCTCGACGAAGGCGGGACGCAGCGGACGGTCGATCAGGCGGCAGGCCGATGGCCTCTTCGCTGGGCGACCCTCGCGACGGAAGAACGCCAGGGATGCGTCCCGCGGCGTACATGCGCTCCTCGACATCGACGGTCAGCGGGAAGAAGTCGATCGACTCGCGCGGCGACTTCTGGGCGGTCGTGGCCGACAGCAACATAGTGTCGCCGTCGAGGTAGACCGCGGCAGCACCGTCGGCCTGCTGGCCAGCACGCCGGCCTCGAAGCGGACGACATGCTTGCCGTATTTGCCGTTGTCAATGATGGCTTCGGCGAACTTGAGGTTCTCACCTCCATGGAAATTCCTCTCTGCGTGCGGACGTCGGTCCGCGACATCTGGGCGCGCGAACGCGCGTCCGGTTCAGGTGGGCACCAGGAGGACTTGTGAGGTTTCCGGCCTCGGATTGCCGGTCTTCGATCGAGGTCATCGGGATTGCCGCTGTGCCGCAGGCCCGCTGGCCACTACCGAGGACCAACAACCATGGTCATCCTCGTGCCAGTCACCACCCCTGCTGGGGTGGCCTTGTGAAGTTGTCACCCACCATCAATGATGCCGGGCCAGACCAATGAATGCGAGTCCCCCCGCCTCATGACCTTATGATGCAGCGAAGGGGAGCAGCCGGTCCGGCCACTCCCCCACGCGTCAGATTGTGGTCACCGACGCAGACCGAGGCGCTCGATGAGCTTGCGGTAGTGCGCGATGTCTTCCTGGGCGACGTAGTTCAGCAGACGACGACGCTGGCCGACCAGCAGCATCAGGCCGCGCCGCGAGTGGTGGTCACCCTTGTGCGCCTTGAGATGCTCGGTCAGGTGCGCGATGCGCTTGGTGAGCAGCGCAATCTGGACGTCCGGGGAGCCGGTGTCGCCAGGGTGCTGTGCGTACTCGTCGATGATCTTCTTCTTCGTTTCGGCGTCCATGACGGCCCAACCTCTCGTGTCCTGTTGCGCGGCGCTTCCTGCTCTTGGTGCGGTGGAAGCTCTTACGTGCCCGCGGCCGATCCAACGGCAGCCTTGTGAGATTACCACGCACGCGCCGCCGGACGCCAACCGTGGCAACCCAGTGGCAAGGGCCGAGATCAGGCCAATCCCAACGCCTGACGGGTGTGGGCGACGTCGACCGCCATCTGCTCGATCAACTCATCGACCGAGGTGAACTTCACCTGGCCGCGCAGGTGCGCGACGAACTCGACGATGATCTCGATGCCGTACAACTCCAGGTCGGTGCGGTCCAGCACGTGAGTCTCCACCCGCCGCTCGATGCCATCGAACGTCGGGTTGGTACCGACGCTGATCGCCGCCGGCAGTTCGGCCGCCGCGGGCTCGTCCACCCGGCGCAGCCAGCCCGCATAGACGCCGTCGGCCGGGGTGGCCATATCGGACGACACCGGCAGGTTCGCGGTCGGGAAGCCGAGTTCGCGCCCTCGCTGGTCGCCGACCACCACCACGCCCCGGACGCGGAACGGCCGGCCCAGGTGCTTGGCGGCCTGTTCGACGTCCCCGTTGACCAGGGCGCGGCGGACCAGCGTCGAGCAGGTCTGCTCCTCGTCCACGCTGGTCAGGTCGAGCACCTCGACCCCGAAGCGGTCGCCCGCGATCTCGCTCATGGTCTCCGGCGTGCCTTGGGCGCCCTTGCCGAAGGTGAAGTTCTTGCCCACCACGACCAACGCCGGGTTCAGCGGGCCGAGGATGGTCTGGACAAAGCGCTCCGGCGTCCAGGTCATCACTTCCTTGGTGAACTGCACCACCCGCACCTCGTCGGCGCCGTACTGCCGCAGCAGGTCGATCCGGTCGGACAGTGAGGTGAGCAGCAGCGGCGCCTTGCCCTGCGGCCCGACGATGCTCATCGGATGCGGCCAGAAGGTCACCACCACGACCTGCAACGGCACGCCATTGCTGCCGAGGGCAGCAGCCTGCCGAACCGCGGTCGCCAACAGCTTCTGGTGCCCGGTGTGCACACCGTCGAAGTTGCCGATGGCCACAACGCTTCGTCGCATCCGTACTCCTGATGGGCGCCTCACCCCACGGAATGCGGGGCCTCGACCAGCATAGTGGCGAGACCGCCTCGAGATCGAAAACCCGGATCGCCCCAGTGATCAGGCGGGACGCCCGACCGCCGATCAGGTTGCCGAGGATGGAGTGCGCTACCTTGGCAGGCGTGGAACTCGTCGTCTCGTCCGCGGTCATCTTCGCCATGATCATGGACCCGGCCGGAAACGTGCCGCTCTTCCTGGCCGCGCTGCGCAACACTGCTGCCGACCGGCGACGATTGGTCATCGTCCGCGAATTGCTGATCGCCCTGGTGGTGATGCTGATCTTCCTCTTCGGCGGACGCGGCTTCATGCAGTTGTTCGACATCGAGGCCTCGGCGCTGACCGTCGCTGGGGGCGTGATCCTGATGCTGATCGCGCTGCGGATGATCTTCCCGACCCCGGAACGCAGCCTGCGCGAGCCATCCCCTGAGGACGAGCCGTTCATCGTGCCGCTGGCCGTGCCCTACGTGGCCGGCCCATCGCTGTTGGCCATGGAGATCGTGCTCGTCTCGCAGAACCCGGACGCGATTTGGTGGTACCTGCTGGCCCTGGTCGCGGCCTGGATCTTCAGCGCGATCGTGCTCTACTTCAGCCAGGGCCTGCATCGTGTCCTCGGGCAGAAGACGCTGGTCGCCGTCGAGCGGTTGATGGGCATGGTGCTGGTGATCCTGGCGACCCAGATGACGCTGGCCGGAATCGCCGAGTTCTTCGGCGTCCAGCCCTGACCAGCGACTGGTCAGGCGAAGGAGACCGGACGTCGTTCGCGGAACGCCGCGACGCCCTCGGCGAAGTCCTCGGTCGAGGCGACCTCGGCCTGCAACTCGGCCTCCAGGGCCAGATAGGCCTCGAAGTCGGCGAACTGGGTTGCCCAGACCTGCTGCTTGATGCCGGCGAATGCGTGTCGTGGGCCGGTCAACAGGCCGCCGATGAAGTCGACGGTGGCCTCGGTCAGTTCGTCGGCGGGTACCACCTCGGTGATCAGCCCCCAGTCCTTCGCGTCCTTGGCCGACAGCGCCCGGCTGCCCATCAACAGGTCGGTGGCGCGGGCGTGGCCCAGCGTCCGGGTCAGCACGTAGCCCACCCCGGTGTCTGAGACCAGGCCCAACTTGCTGAACGCGGTGGTGAAGTTGGCGTCGTCCGAGGCGATGCAGTAGTCGGCCAGCAGGGCCAGCCCCATGCCGGCGCCCGCCGCCGCCCGCTGCACCGAAACCACCACCGGCTTGGGCATCCGCCGGATCAGCAGGGCAACCTGCCCGAGGTCGGTGACCAGGTCGAGCATCTGCTGGCTCGGGCGTCCCGGAATGGCCTCGAAGCTGTCGATGTCACCGCCCGCACAGAACGCCTTGCCGGCGCCGCTCAGCAGTACCACCCGCACGTTGTCGTCGTCGGCCGCCGCCTGCAACGCGACGCGCAACTCGGCGGCCATCGGGGCCCCGATCGCATTGAAGCGCTGCGGGTTGTTCAGCGTGATGTGGGCGATCTGGCCGGACGTCGAGTAGGCGATCTGCTGCAGGTCCATGGGCCAACCCTACGGTTCGGCACAGCCGTTGACCGGCTCGCCACATGAGATGATTCCTGGATGGGCACGCCACGGGAACGATGGGTCGACATCGCCAAGGGCATCGCCATCGTCCTGGTCGTCTTCTACCACGCTGTGATGTTCACCGCAGAGCTCGGCATCGCCAACCCATGGGACCGAATCAACACCGCGCTGGACACCTTCCGGATGCCGCTGTTCTTCTTCATGTCGGGGCTGATGGCCACCCGTGCCGTGCAACTGTCCTACTCGCTGCTCTTCCGCCGCCGGATGCTGCGGTTGCTCTATCTCTATGTGCTGTGGTGCACCGCCCAGTGGCTCTTCTTTTGGGTGCTTCCGCCGTTCTCCGTCGACCGGAGCCGACCGACCCTGGACTCGCTGGTCGGGCCCGAGGCGCGCGATTTCGGCCTCCAGCCAGCCACGTTCGTCGCCCTCGCCGTAGAAATCCAACGTCCAGTCGGCCAACCGGGGATCGGCCAGGCAGGTCAGGGCCAGCCGAACGCCTTTCCAGCCGACCAGGCGACCCACGAAGACCGCCCGCTTGGGGTCGCGCGAGCTGCCAGGCACGAAACTTGCCGGCTCTTCCCGGAACGCGGCGTTGGGTTCGACCAGCACCGGGGCGAGGTGCTCAAAGCGGCGGGCAACGTCGGGGTTCTGGCAGACCACCAGGTTGGATCGCCGAGCCATCGGATCAGACCAGATCCGGCGCATGATCCCGGTCGACAGGTCGCGGAACGCCTCGCTCAAATAACCCCGCAGGCCCACCCAGCGGGCCATCGCGCGCGGGAAGTGGGTCGCCCCGCCGACCGGCCCCCAGATCAGCGGGATCTTCGGTCCGAAACGCAGACCGCAGGGCAGCCAGTCGGACGCGAAGGTCACATGGTGGGCCAGGTCGAAGTGGTGCTCGGCGTGCAACGCCCTGGCCTTGCGCGCCAGTTGGCGCTGCCACAGGGCGTAGTACCAATAGACGCCGGCCAGCCCCCGCTTGAAGCGCATCAGACCCGGTGATCGAGGTACTGGACGCGCAGATGGGCGGCCAGCTCCGGATCGGCGGCCAGGGCCTGTTCGATCTCGGGGCGGAACCGCAACCTGGTGATCACCCAGACGTCGTGGTTGGCCGCGGCGGCGACCGCGAAGGCCCACCCCGCGCTCGCCTCGGATTCGTCGCACGGGCCGAACGCGTACGCCGAAATCAGGACCTTTAGCCTATTCTCCCCAGAAGGCTGATCCATCGCCCCAGCCTACGCACAATGCGCGGGTGCTGGGCGCTGCCGGTCAACCCACCAGCACAGCGATCGGCCGGGCCACCTCGCCCTCCGGTCGGTAAAGAGCCAGCAGGTCGCCGTCGGGGCCGA
>JAXGOU010000039.1:0-14186 GCA_040767325.1 Brooklawnia sp.
CGAGATTGGACCTGCCCAGGAAGACGCCCAGACGTGACGAATCCGAGGCAGGCGGCCCGCCTTGGGGCAGAAGAAACGCGGCATCAGGGGCCTTGATGGCAGGGTCGGTTGCGGGCCGGTGGGTGCTTGCGATGAAGGCAGAGTAGGGGTCCCGCAACCAGGCACGATGCACGCCACCGAAGAAGCGGCTGGCTGCCTCGCCATAATGTCCGGCGTAGTCATGAGCCGAATTGAAAGCCAATGTCGTGCCGTAGGTGACAACCTTCGCCAGGACCTCCCGGGGAGTGTCACAAAGCAGCAGGTGCCGCTCGGCAAGGCGCTCCGATGCCTCGACACCGCGAATCAGTTCGCAGCGTTCTCGCAGCACGTGGCCCATTTGGCGCTGGTAAACCGCCAAATGGAGAAAGTCACCCCAATACACAACGGCATCGCCGGCCAGGAACTCGTCAAGATGGCCACGCAGACAGCGGTAGGACATGCCGGTGTCGGCGTCCACGAAATTGCCGCTCTCATCCTGCCGGGAACCCCCGGGAGGATTGAGCCACTCCGACTGGTCCACCAGGCGCCAGTAGCCGATCTCGCCGGTCAGCAGCGGTGCAATCACCTCGTGGAAGGCCAGATCGACGCTGGCCATCCCGGGATTCGGCCCGTTGGGCGCGGCGAACAGGACGTTGATGCGCGTGCTCACGGGGCACTCCGATCCCCATACAGGCGCAGGTAACCCAAGGCCGTCTTGCGCCACGTGTAGTGCTGCACGCATCTCAGGCCGTGAGCGGCAAGTGTCTGACCCAGGGTGGGCTGCAGTGCGCGCCCAATGGCCTGCGCCATGGCGGCAGGGTCTTCAGGATCGACCAGCAGTCCGCAATCCCCATCCTGAATCAGGTCGTCCGGGCCGCCGCTGCGGCTCGCCACGACCGGTGTACCGCATGCCCAGGCCTCCAGCACCACGATCCCGAATGCCTCCCGCCTGCTCGGCACCACGACCAGCGCCGCATCGGTCATGGCCCCGAGGACCGCGGCCTTGGACAATCTGCCGGGCAGGATGACCCGGGCGCCCAGGCCCAGCTCGTCGGCCAGGTCGCGCAGGGAGGCCATCTCGGGGCCATCGCCGCCCACGACCAGACACACCTCGTCAGGTACGTCGGCCATCGCAAAGGCGCGCAGCAAGACATCGAAACCCTTGACCCGCACCATGCGGCCGGCGGCAAAGACGTACGGCTGGCTGGTCAACGGCTGCCAGGTGGTGGGGTCCTCGCCGGGCGAGACATCGACCCCATTGGGCACCACAAAGCCGTCCGACAGACCGAATCTGCTGCGCAGATCGTCGAGCACCACTCGCGAGACCCCGGTTACGGCACTCGCTCGACGGATCGCCCTGGTCAAGGCAGCGGCAGCGATACTGTCGGTGCCGAACACGTCGTGCTCATCGGCGAACGTTTCACCATGGGAGCTGATAACCAGCGGAGTGCGCAGGGTCCGGGCGAGCAAGCTCGCGTAGATCCCATTCGGACCGAAGCATTGGACGTGCAGCACGGTCGGCCCGAAGGCTCGCAGCGCCGTCCGCCAGGCCCGGATGGCCGAGGGCAATGCGCGGAGGAAGCGCATCAGTCCAGCGGGCGTCGACGTTGGCAGCGGGGTTGGCAGGTAACGGACGGTAACCTCGTCGACGGTGCGCACCCCCAGGTGCTCACCGCGGTCCACCGTCCACACTTCAACGTCATGCCCAAGCCGGTGGAACTGGTCGGCCACCTGGCGGACGTGCTCCTCGACGCCGCCGAAATAGGGGTCATAGCTGGACGAGACGAGCGCGATTCGCTCCGGTCCTCGCTTTTTCGCCGCCAGCACCATAGGGGCATCGTAGCGTGGGCTCTCGCTTGTCCATCTAGAGTTGTTGAATGCACCGACTGACGATCGCCACGGCAGCGACCCCGAACCCGATGGGTGCCGAGGTCTATCAGGAGGAGATCGCTGCCCGTGCCGGTGGCGCCTTGGCCGAACTCGGGGGCGATTGGCGAGTGGAGCGCGTCATCACTCGATCAATGCGATCGCCGCTGCCCGGTAACCGCCGTCTACCTATGGGGCTGATCCAGGACGGTGACCTGCGTCTTCGTCGCGCGGTGGGTCGCATGCTGTATCCACGTGGTGTGGTACACCGCATGAACCTGGAACTCCCGCCGGCTCCTGTCGATGTGGTGACGTTGCACGACGTGGTCGCCTGGCGTTTCGCCGATGAGGCGAGACCGGCCAGGGCTGCGGCCGAAGAGGTGCGCCGGGCCGCTGCGGTGATCTGTGTGTCGGAGTTCACTGCCCAGGAGGCCACCGATTTGCTCGGTATCCGGGATGCCATCGTAGTCCACAACGGGGTGAATCCGCGTTTCTTCGATGCTGCCCCGTTGCCCGCCAGCCGACTGGCCGCACTCGGAGTGTCCGGTCCCTACATCCTGGCGGCCGGCGGAGCCGCTGAACGCAAGAATCTTGCGGCGTTGGCGGCTGCTTGGCCTGACATTCATCAGTCGCATCCTGATCTGGCCCTAGTGCTATCCGGCCCGCCGCATCCGCGGCGGACGGCGCTGTTCGCCCGCCTCCCCAACGTTCGACTGGTGGGACGGGTGGACGCCGCTTTGGTGCCGGGCCTGATCGCCGCGGCTCGCGCTGTTGTGGTGCCCTCAACCTATGAGGGGTTTGGTTGCCGGCACTGGAGGCCATGGCGGCCCGCACGCCTTGGTCGCTGCCCGCCACCAGCTCGTTGCCCGAGGTGGTGGGCGATGGCGGTCTGTGGTGCCACCCACGGCCGAGGGTGTCATCGCCGGAGTCTCAGCCGTCCTGGAGGACTCTGCTGACATCGCCGCCATGGTGGTTCGGGGACGGGAGCGCGCCGCAGGGTTTACCTGGGAGCGCAGCGCAGCCGGCCGCACGCCCGGGTGAGGTCCCTGGCGTAATGCTGCCGAGGCTGCCCACCAGCAGGCGGCGGGTGCAGCCCGGTGCGCCTGGGTGACCTGCGTACCAACGCTCCGCTCGCCCGCGGGCACGCGCTGGCGGGGTTTCGCTTGCACCATCGCTTGTTTAGTAGGGTTGACGCAGGCCCAGGGGTGGGAACGGGGGAGCGATGACCTGCTTGAGCCTTGTTCCGATCAATCGCCTTGCGTGCGGATCGGTGCTGAAGGTACGGCGGCGCACGCGAGGTAACGCGGCGCAGATGATCGGCTTGGCTGTCCGTAGACGTTGGTCCCGCCGATGGTCCTTTCTTGACGGTTCCAGGCACCTTGTTGGCGACCCACGAATCGCCAGCCACCGCCATCAGGGATGTTGCCAAGCTTCTTCATCGACATGGACCAACGAGCCGGGGCGCTCGTGTCATAGCGGCGGATCGGTTCGCCCGTGGCACGATCACAGGCTGACAGCCGGTTCAGTCGACATGCCGTGAGGATCCGACCAACAGTCGAGGCAGCGATGCCCAACCGGACAGCAAGCTGGATCGGCCCTTCCCGCAGGCGCAGCCGCAGACTGACACACCGCTGGACCACCCGCTGCGGGGTCTTGTTCGGGCTGTGGTGGGGACGTGATGATCGGTCCTGCATCGACTCGCCAGCCCGATAACGATCGGCCCATCGTTTGACCGTGGGCCACGAGACCTGGAACCTCGCGGCGACCTCGCAGATCGGCACGCCGTTGTCGACAACCAGCCGCGCAACGATCAGGCGGTGCTTCGGGGTCAGGGCTGCGTTAGCGTGGGACACAAGAGGGCCTTGCTGGCTTGGTGGTTCTGTCGCAAGTCCCGCTCAACCAGTAAGACCCTCCCTATTCACACGCCCGGATCGCAGTCCTTCAGCCAACCTGTCCGGTCAGTACACCTGGCTGGCCGTCGCGGCAGCCTCGGCTGCCGGCTCAGCTGGAGAAGATGCCGCACTGCCTGATGATGCACGGGTTCGAGCCGGGGTAATCGAACGTCGTGGTGTCGGAGTAGGTGCCGCCAGCGGTCAACTGGTAAGTCCAGTTGAGGGTGAAGGTGCCGGCCAGGTCTGCGGAGTTGGTGCTGTCAAAGACCAAGTTGAGCGTGACCGGGCTTTGGGCTGGAACGGTCAGCAGGCAGCCGCCAGACGGCGAAATCGGGGTGCCATCGGTGTAGTACGCGCCGACGAACGGCAGGGGCTGGCTGAGCGTGGCGTCCAGCACGGTGACGCAGGCGTCCAGCGGATCGCTGTTGCTGATGATGACCTGGGCGGCATAATCCTGCTTACAGCCAAGGCCGGAACTGCCACCGGGGTACTTGCAGATGCCTTGGATCTCGATTTGGACGTCTTCTGGTGAAACGGCCAAGGCCGGTAGTGCCGTGCTGACCGCAACTGCCGGGACGCTCCACGCAATCCCCTTAACTACTGTGCGCCGGTTGATCCGTGTAGCGGGCGCTTCGTTCTATGGTTTCTCCCCCACGTTTTTGTGCACCTGGCTAGGATGAACCAGTCCGGGTAATTTGTACCGAATTCTAGAACGAGGGCTTCCGCAGTGCCCCCGGGTTCGACCCTACTACGCATCGGTGGCAGGCTTCCAGCCGTGATCCCGGTTGAGGCACGTTTTGGTCTGCCCGGGCACGGCTACTATGATGCCATGACGGTGGCACTGACGGTCCTGGGTGGGGTGCTGGCTGCGATCCTGGGGTGGGCGGGTATCGCGAAGCTTCGGGAGCCCGACTCGCTCAGCCTGGCCATGCGACAGCTTCGGGTACCCGATATTCTGGCAGGCCCGGTGATGCAGCGATCGTTGCCCTGGGTGGAGATCGGCTTGGCAGTCGGGCTGGTTTTGTTGGGGGCGGTTGGGCAATCCTGGTCTGGGCAGCCTGCCTGGCGATGTTCGGGGCCTACCTCGTGGTGATCCAGGAAGCTGTGCGACGGGCCGAAGCCGTGAGCTGCAATTGTTTCGGGGCCGCCAGTGCGGTGGTCGACCGCTGGACGCTGACCCGCAACATCCTGCTCGTCGTGGCCAGCGGCGTTGGACTGGTCGGCGCCATTTCAGTGCCCGGTTCGCTGGTCGGCAGGATGCTGTCGTTTACCGCGCTGCAATGGGGAGCCCTGGCTGTCGGCGTCCTGGTGGTGGCCCTCGTGGCGGTGCTGATCCGCGATCAGGCAGATCCGGCGTGCCGGCGCCAACGCGCTCAGGCTTGCCGACCGGCGAACTGAGAATCCCCTGCGCCCGCTCCTGGGACGGCGCGAGGACATGGCCGACGACTACGTTCGCGCGCCGATCCACCTTCGGTCTACCGGCCACGCCAAGGTGTGCTGGCCCAGTTGCGAGATCTGGTGTTGGAGCGTGCCACGCTGTTGATCTACGTGTCGGCCACCTGCGCGTCATGCGCCGAGGTGTTGGCGCAGTTGGACGACTACCAGCAAAGGCTCCCGGACTTGCAAGTGGTCGCCATGGTGCGTTCCCGTCCAGAGATCGAGCGTTTGCCGGCAGGTGTTCGCGATCGGGTGGTCGTGGACGCGTCCGACAGCGTCCTGGATGGCTTGCACATCCGCCACGTTCCCAGCGCAGTCCTGCTCGGCATGGATCGGCTGCTGGCCGGGGGCCGGTGGCCGGGGTGGAACAGATCGACCAGATGGTGTCCGAGATCGAGCAGGAGTTCCGTGCTGCGGCCGACGCCGCGAGCGAGGCCAACGCGTGATCGGCGTGAGTGCCTCGGCTAGCGTGGCGGCAGCGGGGGATCGTTTTGGTGCTGCTCCCAGTAGGTGGCCATGGTGTCGATGTAGCGCAGCGCGGACAACTCGGCCATCCGAACCGGGTCCACGATGTCAATCGACTGCCCGTCCACCGACGAGCCGAAGCCGGAGATGGGCGCCTGCAGAGAACGCAGGCCGCCCTCTTGGCTGTAGCGCATCTGAAGCGCCAGCTCGATCATCCTGGCGTTCGTGAGATTGTCGTCGACGGTGAAGTAGGGCGCCATCAGGTTGATGACCTCGCTGAACCGTCCCGGGTCGGCGAGGACTTCGGGCGTCATCAGCTTCTTGGTCACCGCGATGACCACGTCGCGTTGGCGCCGTGCCCGGTCCAGGTCGCCATGCGGCAGGGTGACGCGTTCCCGCGTGTAGACCAGCGCCGCTTTTCCGTCCAGGGTCAGCGGTCCGGCCGGGAAGGTGTAGCCGTCGATGCCGGAGGCGGCGAAGTTGTAGACCTCGATGCCACCGATTGCATCGATGATGGAGACGAAACCCTCGAAGTCCACGATGCCCGAATGGTCGATCCGTGCCCCGGTCAGGGATTCAACGGTCTGGACGGCCAACGGCATCCCGCCCCAAGCGTAGGCCGCGTTGATCTTGGCATTGCCACGCCCGGGAATGGGCACCCACATGTCGCGGGGGAAGGAGATCAAGTAGACGATTGCCGATCACCGCTGACGTGCGCCAGCATCAGCACATCCGAACGGCCCTGATCGCCGTAACCGCGGCTGTCTGTGCCCATGATCAGCACGTTGAGCGGCGGCTGCAGGTTCTCTGCGGCCGGCGTGGGTTCCGGTGGTCGGGATGGATCGGTGGACTGCGGCATGGAAGGCTGCCGCTGCACCTGATTCATCGCGTCGTTGGCGGTTTTGGCGTAAAAGCCGATCAGGGCAGCGATCACCACCAGGATGAGGCCCATCACCCGAGCGCCACGGTGGCGACCAGCCGTCCCCTGCGGCGTCGCCGCTTGGTCTCTGCGGGCGATTGTTCCTGCTTCGGCAGCAGGTAGCCGTCGTCGGCCTGGCTCAAACCAGTGGTTGGCTCATCGGTTTGTGGCTGGACCTTCGACGGATTCTCCTGCTGTGCGCGCGTGGGCGGCTGTTCGTTGGCCATGCGGCTCCCCTCCGACATCGCACGGTGGCCCGACTCGAGTGCGGCCAGTATACGTGCCGGCCTGGCGCAACCGCGGATCCCAGCGGGGCGGCCTCAGTCGGCGATGTTCTCGTTGGTGATTGCTACAGCCACGTTGTGGCCGCCAAAGCCAAATGAGTTGTTCAGGGCGGCCAGCGGCCCGGCGGGCAGGCGGCGAGGCTCGTTGGCCGCGATGTCGATCTCCAACCCGGGTTCCATGTTGTCCAGGTTGATGGTGGGTGGCACAATCCGTTCCTTCAACGCCATGACCGAGGCCAGGGTCTCCAGGGCTCCGGCACCACCCAGCAGGTGACCGGTCATTGACTTCGTGCTGGTCACGACGGCTTGATCGGCCGCCTGGCCGAGCGCGGCGCGGATGGACTTCGCCTCGGTGATGTCGCCTTGAGGAGTGGACGTGCCATGGGCGTTGACGTGACGGATATCAGCGGGGCTGAGGCCGGCATGGCGCAGCGCTTTGACCATCGCCATCTGCTGGCCGGCGCCGGTGGGTTCGGGCTGAACCAGGTCATGCGAGTCGGCTGTGATGCCTGCGCCCGCCAAAGTGCCGTAGATCCTGGCCCCCCGAGCCCGGGCGTGCTCCAGGGTTTCAATCACCAGCATGGCCGCGCCCTCGCCGATGACGAAGCCGTCGCGATCGACATCCCACGGGCGGGACGCGCGCTCGGGTTCGTCATTGCGCCGGCTCAGCGCCTGCATCTGCGCGAAGGCACCGATGGGCATCGCATGGATGACGGCTTCTGAGCCGCCCACCATTGCCACATCGGCCTCGCCGAGGCGCAGCATGTTGGAGCCGAGCGCAATCGCCTCATTCGACGAAGCGCAGGCCGAGACCGGTGCATGCACACCGGCTTTGGCGTTGATCAACAGGCCTACGTGGGCGGCCGGGGCGTTGGCCATCAGCATCGGAACGGTGAACGGGCTGACTCGGCGCAGCCCCTTCTGCTGTTGGACGTCCCACTGGTCGAGCGTGGTGACCAGCCCGCCGATGCCTGATCCCACCGAGACGCCCAGCCGCTCGGGGTCGGTCTGGTTCTGCTCGCCCAGACCGAAACCTGCATCCGCCCAGGCCTCGCGGGCCGCTATGAGCGCGAACTGGCTCACCCGGTCCATGCGTCGAGCATCGACGCGCGACACCCACTGCGACAGATCGGTTCCCACCTGTCCGGCGATGCGGACCGGAAGGTCAGCCACCCATTCGGCGTCGATGGCGCGGACGCCACTGCGTCCTGCCACCAGCGACTGCCAGGTGCTGGGTGCGTCATCGCCCAGCGGGGTGATGGCACCTATTCCGGTGATGACGACGTCGGTCATGGCAAACTCCCGAGTTGATCAGGCCTATGAGGGGTCAGCGCAATCAGCCGCGCACCGCAATGCACGGCCGAATTGCGTCCGGATGGTCAGTTCTGGGCGCGTTCGATGTAGGCAACCGCGTCGCCGACGGTCTTCAGCGACTTGGCGTCCTCATCAGGGATGGAGACGTTGAAGGCCTCCTCGCAGGCGTAGATGATCTCGACCATCGACAGCGAGTCGACGTCCAGGTCGTCCACGAAGTTCTTGTCAAGCTGCACATCGTCCTGGGCGACACCGGCAACGTCGTTGACGATGTCGGCAAGCTGGGCGCGGATCTCTTCGGTGGTGGCCATGGGGCTCTCCTTCTTGGTGGGTTTCTTCTTGTGGTTGCAGTGGGTCAGGGCAGGACGACGACCTGGCCGGCGTAGACCAGCCCGGCGCCGAAGCCGATTATCAGGGCGGTGTCGCCGGATTGGGCCTCGCCCGATTCCAGCAGGGCCTCCATGGCGATCGGCACGGATGCCGCCGAGGAGTTGCCCATCAGCCGGATGTCCCGGCTGACGACTACCGACTCGGGCAGCTTCATCCGGCGAAGCATCGAGTCGGTGATCCGGTTGTTGGCCTGGTGCGGGATGAACACGTCCAGGTCCTCGGGGGCCAGCCCGGCGGCTTCCAGCGCTTCGGCGGTCTTCTCCGCGATGAAGGTGGTGGCCCAGCGGAAGACCTTGTTGCCCTCCATGTGGATCACCGGGGATTCGCCGGTCTTCAGGGCGTCGTTCCACAGGTCGGTGTAGATGACGTCGGCGGCCTCGCCGTCCGAGCCCCAAATGGCGGGGCCGATCGCGGGGACCTCGCTGGGGCCGATCACCACGGCGCCAGCGCCATCCCCGAAGAGGAAGGCGGTGGAGCGGTCGGTGAAGTTGGTCATCCGGGAGAGCACCTCGACGCCCACGACCAGGACGTAGTGGGCCGAACCGGCGCGAACCATCGAGTCGGCCATGCCGACGCCGTAGCAGAAGCCGGCGCAGGCGGCGCTCAGGTCGACGGCGGCCGGGTCGGTCAGGCCGAGTCCAGCGGCCACCTCAACGGCCAGCGAGGGGGTCTGCTTGTAGTGCGAGACGGTCGACACCAGCACGGCGTCGATCTGGTCGAGCTGGACGCCGGACCGCTCGATCGCCTTGGTAGCCGCCGCCATCGCCAGGCTCAGCGGGGTTTGCTCGTCGGTCGCCCAGCGCCGCTCGGCGATGCCGGTGCGCTGCTGGATCCACTCGTCGGAGGAGTCGATGATCGTGCACATCTCGGCGTTGTCGACCACGCGCGCGCCACGCTCACCGCCCACTCCGAGGATCCGGGCGTAGGGGGAACCCTGCGATGCCTTGATGCCTGCCATCATGCTCATTTCGTGCCGGCGTGCTGCGCGCAGAACTCGCGCGCCTCGGCCAGCTGGTCGGGAGTGTTGAGGTTGAACAGTTCGATGCCCTTGAGGTTGCGCTTGGCGATGCCCGTCAGGGTGCCGGCCGGGGGCAGCTCCAGCATGCCGGTGACGCCGAGGCCGGCCATCGTCTCCATGCACAGGTCCCAACGGACCGGGTGCGTCACCTGCGCGACCATGCGTCCGAGGTAGTCAGCGCCCGAAGCCACAGCTTCGCCATCGCGGTTGGACAGCAGCGGGGCCACCGGATCGCTGGTGCTGATCGAGCGGGCCAGGCGCTCCAGTCGGGCCGAGGCCGGTGCCATGTGGCTGGTGTGGAATGCGCCCGCCACCTGCAGCGGGATCACCCGCGCCCGGGTGGGCGGGTGGTCGGCCAACGCCTGGAGTTGCTCCAGGGTGCCAGCGGCGACGATCTGGCCGGAGCCGTTGTAGTTCGCGGGGGTCAGTCCGCACTCGGCGATGCGGGCCAGCACCTCGTCCGGGTTGCCGGCCACCACGGCCGACATTCCGGTGGGCTGAACCGCGGACGCAGCAGCCATTCCGGCGCCACGCTCGCGGACGAAGACCATCGCCGACTCGGCGCTGATCACCCCGGTGAGGGCGGCAGCACCTGATCTCACCGACGCTATGTCCGGCGACCACGTCCGCCGACTCCGCAGGACGCTCGGCGCCGAAGAGTTCATGGGCGACTGCGATCGCGGAGGCCACCAGCAGCGGCTGGGCCACAGCGGTGTCGCGGATGGTGTCCGCGTCTGCGGTGGTGCCGAAGCCCGCCAGGTCCAGACCGCTGACAGCCGACAGCCACTCGAGCCGGTCGGCGAAGGAATCGATCTGCAACCACTCGGTCAGGAATCCGGGGGTTTGGGCGCCCTGTCCGGGCGCAACAATCGCAAGCACCCTTTCATCTTCCCTGCTTGGACGTGGCGGGGGCGGGGAGCGGCGCGACGAATTTGGCAGGTGGACATTGTGCGTACCCCACAAAACAGGAAGCGCTGGCGGGCGCATCTTTGCATGGAGTGGCGTCTTCAGTGCTCGTGCAGGCGTCCCAGGGTGATCGCGAGCCGCAGCACGTAGGCGTCCCTGGGGTCGGACGGCGAGTAGCCGCTCACCTCGCCGATGCGCTTGAGTCGGTAGCGAACCGTGTTGGGATGTACGAACAACACCCGGGCGCTGGCCTCCACCGAACCACCCTGGTCCAGGAAGCTGACGCAGGTCTCCAGCAGGTCACCGCCGGCGTTCAGCAGCGGCAGGTAGACATTCTCCACTAGCGCCCGGCGCGCGCGTCCATTGCCGGCCAATGCCCGCTCCGGCAGCAGATCACGCGAGGTCAGCACGCGCGGACCCTCCGGCCAGGCCTCGGCGGAGCGGGCGCCGGACATCGCTGCCCGGGCCGACTCGGAGGCCTTGATCAGGCCCTGCACCGGCGGGCCAACCACGATCGGTCCATCGCCGAAGAAGCCGGCCAGCGATTGCAGCCAGCCGATGGTGGTGTCGTGGTCGGCCTCGGCGTCCGGGCTGGTGGGGGACAGCACTACCACCAGGCGCTCGCCGTGCACGGCGACCAAGCAGTTCAGGCCAAGCTGTTCGGCTTGCGCGCGCAGCCCGGTCCAGTCCTGGTCCTGCGGCACCGAGCCGACCGCCACCACAACCGCCGACTGGCTTTGCCAACCCAACGTGGACGCCCGGGAGAGCAGTTCCTCGTTGGTGTCGGCACGCACCACGGCGTCCACGATCAGGGCTTCCATCCGCTCATCCCAGGTGACCCGTGACTCGGCCGCCCGCGCATAGACCTGGGCGGACGCGAAGGCGATCTCGCGGGAGTAGTGCAGGATCGCGTTGTGCAGGATCGGGCGATCGTTGCGTCCCATCAGTTGGTCGATCTGGGTCTCGACCACGTCGATCGTGGTCCGGATCAGGTCCACGGCCTGGTTGAGGCTGATCTTGCGGGTCAGCGAGCGGGGCGCGGCATTGAAGATGGAGCCCGGGTCGACGTCCGGATCGGAGTCGGCGGCGAACCACCTGACGAAGCCGTCGATACCGCTGTTGGCGACCACGGTCACCCAGGATCGGTCTTCGGCACCGAGTTCCGGAGTACCAGGGATGTCAGGCCTCGAGTTCGGCTGCCACGGCGGTGCTCATCCGGCCTGCCTGGGCTGCCAACCGTTTGGCCATGGCCGCGCGCGTGCGCAACGGAGGACTGAGCGACCGGGTGGGGGTGCTCGCGGGCTTCACCGCCATCTCGACCCTCCTTTGCCCTGCGGTCTGGCCGACAACTCACTCTAGCGAGCGGGTTCGCCCCGAGGCGGCACCGCGGCTGGGTTCAGGAATCGCGTCCCAACTCGGTTGCGCGATCGATCGCCTCGGCCATGATCACCCAGGACGCTTTCGGGTTGCTGGTCCATCCCCTCGGCATGCAGTTGGATGACCTCGCAGCCCAGGAACCGGAAGACCGCCTGGACGTAGCTGGACGCCGGATCTTTGCCCTCGAAGAAGCCGCCGCTGGCCTGTAGGTGCACCACCTTCTTGCCGGCCGCGGAGCGCTTCACCTTGCCGTCCAGGGGTGTAGCGGAAGGTGACGCCGGCCCGGCGAACGGTGTCGATCCACGCCTTCAGCCGGGTGGGGACCGACATGTTCCACAGGGGGTTGGCCACCGCCGGCCAGGTCGGAGCTCAGGAACTGCATCGTGTAGTTCTCGAAGCGTCAGCTTGGCCTGCTGCATCGGCCCTAGGTGGACGAACGGTTCGCCAGCCTTCGGTGCGTCCCAGCCCGTCAGCAGGTCCAGGTCGATCTCGGGTACCGCAGCCGCGTACAGGTTGATGTCCTCGACCAGCGCGTCAGGGTGGCTCTGCCGGAACCCGGCGACGAAGGCGTCCGCCAACTGCATGGTTCGGGAGCGGTCCGAGCCCAGTGGGTGGGCGCGAACGACCAACAGTTTCATGACGCCTCCGGTAGCGATTCGGGTTGGGGCAAGCCTAGCCCGGGCGGACATGGCGGCCAGGTGGCTGGGCAGCGAAGCGGGCGGGACGCCGCAGCACCCCGCCCGCTTGCCTGTTGTCGCTTTCAGATCACCGCTTGATGCGGGCGTTGCCCTCCCAGATCGACCAGATCTGCTCCTCGTCAGCAGGGGCGGAGTAGTCGGTCAGGTAGGTGGTGGTCATCGCGCCGGATGCCCAGCCGAACTGCAGGCACTTCTCCGGCTCCCAACCCATGATCAGGCCGTAGAGGATGCCGCCGACGGTGGAGTCGCCGCCACCGATGCGGTCCAGTACGCCGATGTCACGCGGTTCGGCGACATAGAACTCGTCGTTGGCCCACAGGATGGCGCCCCACAGGTGGTGGTTGGCGTTGACGACCTCGCGCAGCGTGGTGGCGAAGACCTCGACCTCGGGGAACTGCTCGTGGGCGGTCTTGATCATGCCCTTGAAGCCTTCGATCTTCCCGCCGATGTCCTTGCCGCCGGCCTCGGGGCCTTCCAGACCGAGCGCCAGCTGGAAGTCCTCTTCGTTGCCGATCAGGATCTTGCACTGGCGGGCGATCTCGGTGAAGCCGTCGCGCAGTTCCTGCTCGCGACCCTTCCAGAACGATGCCCGGTGGTTGATGTCGAAGCTGACCGCAGCGCCGTATTCCTTGGCCTTGTGGGCGATGTCGAGGCAGAACTGCAGCGTGTTGGGGGACAGCGCAGCGATCAGGCCGGACATGTGGACGATCTTGGCGCCCTCCTCGCCGAGGATCCGGTCGAGGTCGAAGTCCTTGGCGTTCAACTCGAGGCCGACCTCGCCGGCGCGGTCGTTCCAGACCCGTGCGCCACGGTTGCCGTAGCCCATGTCGGCGATGTTGAACTGGTGCCGGTAGCCCCAGGCACCACCCTGGTCGAGTTCGGGGCCCTCAAAGTCCATGAAGCGGGAGGCCAGGTTCTTCTTGATCATCATGGAGATCGGGCTGCCCTTGACGAAGTTCGTCAGGATCTTCACCGGCTGGCCCAGGTGGCTGGCAACCGAGCCGACGTTGCTTTCAGCGGAGGTGACCTGGAGGAAGAAGCGATCGGACACCTGAACCGGCTGCCCGGCGTCGGGCGAGATGCGGATGCCCATGCTGGTGGGGATGACCAACGACCACTTCGCGTCTTCGCGCAGTTTCATAGTGTGCCTTTCATGCCGTATTCACACGGTGCCGACCAGCACCGTTGCCCCTCGTCGGGCCAACGATCTTGATCCTATCGGGTCGGTTCGTCTGACGGCAGAGGTTGCCAACGCTTGCGGTCGACCTTGTCCCATCTACTTGGGCGGCCAGTGAGAAGCGGTGGCGCAACGTGATTTTTCGCGGGAAGATGGGCAGTATTGGCGGCGTTGCAGAGTTGAGACCGCCATCGATCGAAAGGACGCGACGTGATCCCTCGCGAGCAGCCCGGCCCCCTTCTCAATGGGTTGCCGACCAATCTTCCGGACACCGATCCGGAAGAAACCACCGAATGGCTGGAATCGCTTGACGGCCTGATCGAGGCCGGCGGTCGCAACCGCGCCCGGTTCGTGATGCTGAAGCTCAATGAGCGGGCTCGTGACCAGCACGTGGGCGTCCCCTCATTGGTGTCGACGGACTACGT
>JAXGOU010000004.1:0-118716 GCA_040767325.1 Brooklawnia sp.
CCCGCTCGGCCAACTCGGCCAGGATGTGCACCTCGGAGTCGTCGACCAGCGCATGCACCGCGTCCAGTCGCAGCGCGTCGACGTGGAACTCCCGCAGCCAGCGACTGGCGTTGTCACAGATGAAATCCCGGACGCCGGCGGCGTGCTCGTCGTCCAGGTTGACCGCATCGCCCCACGGGGTGCTGTGCCGGGACGTGAAGTACGGCGCGAAGGTCGGCGCGTAGTTGCCGTCCGGTCCGAAGTGGTTGTAGACCACGTCCAGGCAGACCGCCAGCCCCTTGCCGTGCGCGGCATCCACGAAGCGCTGCAGCGCAGCGGGGCCACCGTAGGCCTCGTGCACGGCGTAGATCGAGACCCCGTCATAACCCCAGCCCCGCTCGCCCGGGAACGGCGCCACCGGCATCAACTCCACGGTCCGAACGCCGAGCGAGACCAGGTGGTCGAGGCGGTCGATGGCCGCGTCCAGGGTGCCCTGCTCGGTGAAGGTGCCGACGTGCAACTCGTAGATCACCGACCCCAGCACCTCGGCCCCGGCGAAATCGCCGTCAGCCCAGTCGTGCGCGGCGGTGTCGAAGACCCGCGAGATCCCGTGCACGCCCTCGGGTTGCCAAGCGCTGCGCGGATCGGGACGCGGCTCGCCGCCGTCGATCGCCAACAGGTAGTCGGTACCGGCGGGCAGTTCGATCAGCCAGTGCTGATCGCCGTCGCGGCGCATCGGCAGCCGTTTGCCCTCCACCTCCGCTTCGGCGGAGGTGGCCTGTGGCGCCCAGAGCCGGATCGGCAGCAACCGCTCAGCCATCGGCGCGTGGCTTCCCGTTCGGTGATGGCGGGTCGGCCGCGGAGGCCTCACTTGGCCCGAAATGCCGGGTCAGCCAGGCCAGTAGCCCGGGCTGCTCGGTCCCGGAAGCCGCCGAGGGAGCAGGGCGGCGCACCGGCCGATCGCCGGAGAACACCGCCGGGATCGTCGAGGTGCGCTCCGACTCGGAGATCTCCTCCAGCACCGCGCACGGCAACCGGTCGAGCAGGGTGGCGAGTTCGACCGAGCCGCCGTCCATCTCCCGTCCGGTGAGCACGTCGTACCAGCGTCCCTCAGGCAGCACCACGGTGTGTTCGCCGAAGCCGCCGTCGTCCTCCATCGGCCGGCTGAGCCTGCTGGCCACCACAACGACCTGCTGGTTTGCGCCCCGTGAGTAGCTCAACACGTGCCCGGACGAGGTGGGCAGCGGGCGATACGTCGCGTCCGGGCCGACGAACACCTCGGGACGCCGCCGGCGCAGCCGCAGGATGGCCCGGGTGATATGCAGCTTTTCCTCGGCCACTGTGTTCGGCGCCCGCTTGCGCAAACCGGACGCCATCTCGGCTAGCCCGGCCCAGTCGGCGGGCCGTCGGTTGTCCGGGTCCACCAGGTAGTTCTGGGTGGTCTCGCAGGACTGGAAGCAGTCGGCCACACCCAGGCAGGTCAATTGGATCGCCTTGCGGGACAGGATCGTCTCGCGGGCCGTCTCAGCGGTGAACTGGTACCAGTCGGCGAACGCGCCGAGCACGTCCTCGTCGGCGTACAGGGCCGTGACGGCGTCGATCAGCTTCTGCTCGGCCTCGTCGTCCGGGTTGGTCCACGACGTCCAGAGCTTCTGTTCGCGAGCCGCCTTCACCAGGTAGGACGTCAGCCGGTCCAACTCGATCGGGCCATCATCGGTCCAGGTGCCTGCCAGTGTTTGCCACATCAGGTTCTCGGTGTGGCCCTCCACCTCCGGCATCAGCGGGTGCAAGGTGGCCAGCAGTGCGCGCCACTCACTGGCGTACTGCGAGATGACGGTGATCCGGCTGCGGACATCCTCGGAGCGTTTGGTGTCGTGCGTCGTGCCGCAGGTCATCGTCGCCGGCCAACGGGACGCCATGTCGGCGCACCAACGATGGAACTCATCGGGGGTCAGGCCCCAGGTCGCGGGGGAGCCGCCGACCTCGTTCAGGCTGACCAGGTGAGTCCAGCGGTAGAAGGCGGTGTCCTCAACCCCCTTTGCGGTCACCGCGCCGCAGACCTGCTGGAACCGGACGACCAGTTGGGCGCGCAGATCCTGTTGGGCGTGGTGTGCCGAGCCGACCTCGCGTCCCAGTACCAGGTCGATCACCAGGTCGAGCGTGTCGTGCAATTCCGCGTCCAGGTTCTTTCGTGCCTTGTCAGCGGCGTGGGCGATCAGCTCCACCGATTCGTCGGGAGCCGGCTCGCCGGGCACCACATAGGCGCGATACCGCGGGAAGGCGATCACCAACTCGGTCAGGCAGCGCGCGATCCAGCCCTGCGTGTGGTCGCGCAGCATGATGTCGTTCTTGCAGATCTGGTGGGCGAGCGAGGCGATCCGGTGCACCTCGGCGTACAGCGACGTTGTGACGATCTCCCGCTTCGCCGTCGCGATGACCTCGTCCAGGCTGCCGGGGACGTCCTGGGCGATGTCGAGGGCCGTGGACGCAAGCTCACCGTAGCCATTGGGGTCGCAGTGCAGCGCGCCGATCCGCCAGGACGCGTCGTAGCCGGTCGTGCCGGCCACCGGCCAGTCGTCGGGCAACTGCTCGTCCGACTCCAGGATCTTCTCAGCGCTGATCCAGGCCCCGCCGGTCGCCATCGACAGCCGCCGCATGTAGCCGCGTGGGTCGGCCAGGCCATCGGGGTGGTCGATCCGGAAGGCGTCGATGTGCCCGTCGCGGTACAACTCCAGCAGCAGGGCGTGGGTGGCATCGAAGACCTCAGGATCCTCCACGCGCACGGCAAGCAGGGTGTCCACATCGAAGAAGCGCCGGAAGTTCAACTCCTCGGCAGCGACCTTCCAGAAGGCCAACCGGTAGTACTGCTCGGCCACACACATCGGTAGCGGCAACTGCTCGGTGCCGGCGCGCACCGGGAAGACGTGGTCGTAGTAGACCAGCACCGGCTGGTTGCCCTCGTCCTCGTGGTCCGGCACCACCCGGCGCTCCAGCGTGATCTCCCCGTTGGCCAGCACGGCGCCGATCCGGTCGCCGAGGAAGGGCATCAGGATGCCGTCACCGTCATCGGTCCCGTCGAACCACCGGGCGTACGGCGATTCCGGGCCGTACTTGAGCACCGACCACAGCGCTCGGTTGTGATGGATCGGCGTCGGTACGCCCATGTGGTTGGGCACCACGTCCACGATGACGCCGAGCTTCTTGGCGTGCGCCGCCCGGGCCAGACGTTCGAAGTCTTCGCGGCCACCGATCACCGAACTTACCCGGGAGTGGTCGACGACGTCATAGCCGTGCGTGCTGCCGGGGGCGGCCTGCAGGATCGGGCTCAGGTAGATGTCGGTCACGCCGAGGTCGACCAAGTAGTCGAGGTGCTCGATCGCCTGGTCGCAGCCCAGGTCCGGGCCCAGTTGCAGTCGGTAGGTCGACACTGGGGTCCGGCGTCCGGTCGAGGGGAGGTGCCCCATCGGCTCAGCCGTCGGGGGAGTGGGGGTCGAACTGACTGGTTGGCTCACGCCCTGCCTCACGCTCGGGAATTGCGACAACTCCAAACTACCTGTGGCTCGCGATCCCTGAGCGTGCCCGGGCTTTCTCCGCTCGTGACCCCCGCGCGAGCCCGGCTGTCAGTACCGTTGTTCTGGTAACCCCAGTTGCAACGAAGGGATGAAAATGGATTTCGCAGAGCGCCTGCAGCAGTTGGCGAAGGACGCCCAGAACAAGGTCAGCGAGTTCGTCGACTCGGTCAAGGACAAGTACGAGGACTCTGACCTTGACGACAAGGTCGCCGCGTTCAAGGCGGACGTCACCGAGCGCTACAACGAGTTCGCCGGTTCGGTGAAGGACAAGATCGACGAGTCCGATCTGGACGACAAGTTCCACGGCTTCACCCAGTCGGTGGGCGACAAGTACCGCGAGTTCGCCGGTTCGGTGAAGGAGAAGTACGCCGACTCCGACCTTGACGACAAGTTCGATGGCATCAAGACCGACCTCGGCGAGAAGTTCACCGACTTCAAGGCGGCCTTCATCCAGGCCAGGCAGGACGGCGCGGAAACCGTCGACGCCGCGACCGACGCAGCAGCCGATGTCGCCGAAGAGGCCAAGACCGCCGCGTCCGACCTGGTGGACGAAGTGAAGACCAACGCCGCCGATGCGGCCGCCGAGGTCAAGGCCGACGTCGCCGATGTCGCCTCCGATGCCGCCGACAACGTGTCGGACTTCGCATCCGATGCGGCCGACAACGTGTCCGACTTTGCCGACGATGCCGCCGATCAGGTTTCTGATGTGGCCCAGGACGTCCAGGACGAGGCCGACAAGATCTGATCGCTCGATCTCAACCAACTACCAGCGATGGGGGCCCCGAGTGGGCCCCCATCGTCGTCTCCGCACCGCGATTTGTGGCAGGGTTGAACGGTGCCAGAAACAACTGCAGAACTGGTCAACCTGCTCGACCTGAAGCGCGAGGGCGAGGTATTCGTCGGTAGCCAACCGCAGACGATGATGCAGCGGACCTACGGTGGCCAGGTGCTGGCGCAGGCGCTGACCGCCGCCTATGGCACCGTGGGCAGTGGCCGGACCGCCCACTCGCTGCACGCCTACTTCCTGCGTCCGGGTGCCGTGACCGCCCCGATCAGCTACGAGGTCGACGCACTACGCGACGGCAACACCTTCAGCACCCGGCAGGTCACGGCCATTCAGGGCGAGAACGAAATCTTCACCATGGCCGCGTCCTTCCACGCCGAGGAACCTGGCCTGGACCACAACGACCCCGAGCCGATGTACGTTCCGCCGCCCGATCACTGTCCCTCATTGGCCGACGTGATGGATGACCGGTTCGGCAAGCAGCCGATCTGGCACGAGTGGGACGCCATCGACGCCCGCTTTATCGGCGACTCCACCCCGGGCGGGTCGATCAAGCCCGGCCGGCACATCGCCAGCATGCGGTTGTGGGTTCGCACCGAGTCGGCATTGCCGGACGGGATCGCGCTGCACCAGGCCGTGATGGCCTACCTCTCGGACCTGGCGCTGCTATCGGTCAGCACCGTGCCACACCCGGTGGTATTCATGTCCGACCAACTGCAGGCCGCACGTCAATCGACCACACGATGTGGTTCCACCGCGAATTCCGTGCCGATGAGTGGCTGCTCTATGACATGTACTCACCGTCGGCCTCTCATGCGCTTCCGGGGTTCTCGTCGGGCCGGCTCTTCCAGAATGGACGGCTGGTTGCGTCCTGCGCCAAGAGGGACTCATCCGGCCGGTGGATAAGCGTCCAATGCTCGTCTGACAAGCAGAATCAGGTCGGTTCCATCCGAGGTCACCCGTCCGCCGCACCGGACGCATCGGACGCGGGGTGAACGGGTCCGTCAGTCCTCCACGCAACCGCTCGAGGATCGCCCGAGGATCAACTGCAGGTGATCGCGCATCCGCGTCGAGGGCGGCCGGCAGGTCGCCGGCGGCGGTCGACGTCGGGATCGAACATGCTGCCCGACCAGGAAGTCCAGCGGATGGAAGCCGATGCCGATCCGGCGGGCCCGGTCCAGGTGGGCCTTCTCCGCCAGCACCAGTGGCCAGGCCTGGTCGTGGCCGGCCCAGCGCAGCAGGGTCTGGTGGAAGACCTCGTCCAGTCGCAGGAAGTCATCGACGCTGTTGGCGTCGGCGGCTTCATGCAGGACGCGAGGTTGGCGCGCAGGGCGTCCAGTTCATCGCTGCTCAAGGCCGCTGTATCGAGGGGATGCCAGTGAGGTGCACTCGATCGCCTCGCGGATGAACTGGGCCAGCCGCACACGGGCCTCGTCCACCGGGGCCACGAAGGTGCCGCTTCGGGAAAGGCCTGCGCACAGCCCTCCTCGCGCAGTTTCAGCAGCCCTTCGCGCACCGGCACGACCGGGATACCCCGAGTTCAGCCGCGGTCGTTCTCGGAGGTCGCAGCGTTGGGCGGAAGCTCGAGGGACAGGATGCGATCACGCACGACGCGGTACACCTCTTTGGCTGATTCCCTTGGACTCCATGCCTCGATCCTAGGGCCACCTTGTATGGGTGTGGTAGTACAGCAGGTTGTTTTTTAACGGACTGTCGTGCACCTTGCGAAGGCAATGATTTGTTATCAAATCGTTGCACGAGCAGCACTTCAGGTGCAGATATGGATTGACACGGATACGCCGTCTCTATAGGCTGCAACTGATATACAAGAGCATGTGTTTTTGACAGAGATGCCAAGCGCCGGTGCTACCGCAGTCGCAGCGATGGAGCCGGTAGGAAGGTCGCGGACCCGGGAGGTTGCGGGACGTAGAAGTTCGAAGAGTGGATCCCGAGGACGGAAGAGTAGACCCACCACATGAAAGATCATCCCGCACTCGGCGATATACAGTGCGCGCGGCCATGGTCGGTTGTGGCCTCGGCCCGGCCACCGCGGGTGGCGAAGGCCAGCCGGTAGCGCCGCCGGCGGCGGCGACGCAGCCCCATCGTCATCAAGGTGGCCGACAACTGGAGCCCGACGCACCCGATGTCGGCGGCCTTGGACAACGTTTTCGCCAAGCAGATCGCCGAGAAGTCCGGTGGCGCCCTGCAGGCCGAGGTCTACCACTCGGGCACCCTGGGCAACGAGGGCGACCTGTGGGCGGGCGTCCGCAACGGAACCATCGAACTGGTCGTCGTCGGCACGCCGATGAACCAGGAGTACTCGACCATGTTGATCTCCGACTGGCCGTGGCTCTACCGCGACGTCGACCATGCCACCGCCGTGTGGACCGGCGAGATCGCCGACGAGATGAACGCCCGCCTTCAACGAGTTGCCGAGACCAGATGCTGGCACGGGGCCCGAACTCGGCCCGTACCTTCACCTCCAACAAGGAGCAGCCAAGCCGGAAGACTTGGCGGCCAAGTTCCGCATGCCGGGCAACCCGATCCACGTCGGGCTGGCCGAGAACCTCGGCGCCTCCGCCCAGGTCATCCCGCTCGGTGAGCTCTTCTCCGCGCTGGAGACCGGTGTGGTCGACGGCCAGGACAACGGCATGGTGACCGTGGTTTCCGAGGGCCTGTACGAGGTGCAGAAGTACGTCTACGAGACCAACCACATCATCGCCACCCTGGAGATCATCGCCAACGACGGCTTCATGTCGAAGCTGACCGAAGAGCAGCAGCAGATCATCAAGGACGCCGCGAAGGCCACCGCAGAGCAGGCCTGGGCCGACTACGCTGCCAGCATCGACAAGGATCGCTCGTTCCTCGAGGAGAACGGCCTCACCGTGACCCCGGTCTCCGAGGCCGATCGTCAGAAGCTGATGGACATGACCCAGCCGGTCGTCGACAAGTTGTTGGCCGACAACGACTGGGCGCAGGAACTGACCGACAAGATCCGCGCCGTCAAGTGAACCGATAGTGAGTCTGGGGCCCGCCGCAGTGCGGGCCCCACCTCACTGCACAGGAGTCAAGATGACAAACGCTATGGACAAGCTCTTCCGGGGCATCCAGATCCTGATCGCCTTCTTCCTGGCGGTGATGATCGTCCTGGTCTTCGCCAACGTGGTGATGCGCTATGTCTTCAGCACCGGGTTCGCCTGGTCTGAGGAGATCGCACGACTGTGCTTCATCTACCTGGTCTACCTGGGCACCATCGACGCCTTCCGCGACAACCGCCATCTCGGTGTCGAGATGCTGGTCGAACGGGTGGGCCCGAGGGCTCGCAAGATCATCTACGCGGTCATCCAGGGCATTGTCATCTGGATGATGGGCCTGCTCGCATTCGGCAGCTTCACGCTGGCCAAGCAGGGCCTCCGAGACAAGTGGGTCGCCACCGGCTACCCGTTGTTCCTCATCAGTGGTGTGGGCGTGGTGACCGGTGTCTCCATCATCCTGCTGGCCATCGCGAACATCGTGAAGATGTTCAGCGGCAAGCAGACCGTCCTCGAACTGATGGCGCCCAAGCAGGACGCCGACGCCGATTTCGCTCTCGAGTGAGGAACCGGGAACAATGCTGCTTCTAACCCTCTTCCTGGTCTACCTGGTCGGCGCGATCGCCATCGGGGTACCCATTGCCTTCGCGCTGCTGTTCTGCTCGGTTGCCACCGGCATGCACATGGGCGGCACCGCGACCAACCCGGCCATCATCTCCGCACAGTTGATGCGTGGCACCGACTCGGTCTCGATGATGGCCCTGCCATTCTTCGTGCTGGCCGGTGAGCTGATGAACCGCGGTGGCCTGACCACCCGCATCATCAACTTCGCCAACATCTTCGTCGGACGCGTCCGCGGCGGCCTGGGTTACGTAACCATCTTCGCCTGCCTGATGTTCGCCAGCCTGGTCGGTTCGGCCGTGGCCAGCACCGCGGCACTGGGCGCCATTCTGATCCCGATGATGGCCAAGTCGGGCTACGACCGCGCCAAGGCGGCCGGCCTGGTGGCCAGCGCCAACCTGGTCTCGCCGATCATGCCGCCATCGGTGCCGTTCATCGTCTATGGCGTTGCCGCCGGTGTTTCCATCAAGTCGTTGTTCTTGGGCGGAATCGCGCCAGCGATCTATCTGACGATCGTGATGTGCATCATCTGGTTCATCGTCTCGCGCAAGGACAACATCAAGTCGGACGCGCCACCACCGACACTGTCGGAAGGCCTGAAGATCTTCCTGGATGGTCTGTGGGCGCTCCTGCTCCCGATCATCATCCTGGTCGGTCTGCGCGGTGGCGTGTTCACGGCCACCGAGGCCGGTGTGGTCGCCGTGGTCTACGCATTGATTGTCGGTGTCTTCGTCTATCGAGAACTCGACACGAAGGCGCTGTTCACCGGCCTGATCTCGGGCGCCAAGATGTCGGCGGTGGTCATGTTCCTGGCGGCGACCGCCCAGGTGGCCGGCTACTTCATGACCATCTCGGGCCTGCCGAAGATCGTGATCTCAATCCTGTCACCGTTGGTGGATCGGCCGACGCTGCTGATGATCGTGCTGATGATCGTCGTGCTGTTGGTGGGTCTCGCGATGGACGTCGTCCCGACGATCCTGATCCTGACCCCGATCGTGGTGCCCGTGCTCAATGCTGCAGGGATCGACCTGGTCTACTTCGGCATCATCTTCACCCTGGCCAACGTGCTCGGTCTGACATCGCCACCGGTCGGTCCGGTGCTGAACGTCGCCTGTGCCACCGGCAACGTGAAGATGGACGCGATCATCCCACCGGTGCTGCCGTACTTCTTCGCCCAGTGCGCCCTGGTCTTCCTGCTGGCGGTCTTCCCGCCGCTGATCATGGTGCCGTTGGGCTGGATGGGCGGCTGAGTCCATCAACCCGGACGGGGCGGGACGCCTGTGTGCAGCCCGCCCCGTTCGTGTCTCGGCGCTGGCTGAGGTGCGCACCCGCAGGGTGAGCTTGAAGCCACCGAGCACGACCACACAAGTCCCTGATCAAGGAGATCAACAGATATGAAGATGGGCATGCGCTGGTTCGGCCAGGCAGATGACACCATTCCGCTCCAGTACATCCGTCAGGTTCCCGGAGTCAGCCAGGTGATCGGTGCGCTGTTCGACGTCCCGGTTGGCGAGGTCTGGCCGATGGACAAGATCACCGCGCTGAGCGACCAGATCAAGGCGGCTGGGCTGAACCTCGAGGTGATCGAGAGCGTCAACATCCACGACGAGATCAAGATCGGTGGTCCGCTGCGCGATCAGGCGATCGAGAACTACATCGCAACCATCAAGAACCTGGCCCAGGTCGGGGTCAAGGTGATCTGCTACAACTTCATGCCGGTCTTCGACTGGGTGCGCACCGACCTGCGTTACCAACTGGCCGACGGCTCGCACACGATGTTCTACCAGGACGAACTGGTGCAGGGCACCGCGCAGGAGACCATGGCGCGGATGCAGGCCGCGTCCGGTGGCCACAAGCTGCCGGGCTGGGAGCCGGAGCGTCTGGTGCACCTGGCCGAGTTGCTGGAGGCCTACGCGCCGCTCGGCGAAGAAGGCCTGGCGGAGAACTTCAAGTACTTCATCCAGGCGATCATGCCGACCTGCGAGCAGTACGACGTCAAGATGGCCGTCCACCCGGACGATCCGCCGAAGTCGCTGTTCGGCCTGCCGCGCATCGTGAAGGATGCCGACGACATGCGTCGGATCGAGTCGTTCCATGACTCGCCCTATAACGGCTTCACGCTGTGCACCGGCTCGCTGGGGGAGAACCGCGGTAACGACCTGATCGCGATCATCCGGGAGTTCGCCGGACGCGACAAGGTGCCCTTCGCCCAGTGCCGCAACATCAAGTTCATCAGCGAGACCGACTTCTACGAATCGGCGCACCTGTCGACCGATGGCTCGCTGGACATGTACGAGGTGATGCGCGCCTTCTACGAGGCCGGCTTCGACGGCTACATCCGTCCGACCACGGCCGCGACATCTGGGGAGAGCAGCGCCGGCCCGGTTATGGCCTGCACGACCGCGCCCTGGGCATCGCCTACCTCAATGGACTGTGGGAGGCGCTCAGCAAGTCCAATCCCCGCTGAGACCTGCCCAGCGATTCCGGACAAGCAGCAGCCCCGACGCCAGCGGACGTCGGGGCTGCTGCGTTCTTGGGGTCAGGCGACGGCGACTGCGCTCTTCTGGCGCAGCACGACCAGCGCGGCGCGCTCGATCTGGCGAACGCGTTCGGCGGTGATGCCCCAGACCTGACCGATGTCCGAGAGCTTGGCCTGGCGTCCGTCGAGCAGGCCGTAGCGGCGGCGCACGACGTCGGCGGAGCGGTCGTCCAGGCCGTCGAGCATCGCGTCCAGCCGGTCGCGATCCTCCTGGCTGAGCACGACCTCGTCCGGGCCGGGTGCGGTCTCGCGGGCGATCAGGTCACCCAGCGAGGTGTCACCATCATCCTCGACCGGTGCGTCCAGGCTGACGTGGTCGCGGGAGTAGCGGATCAGGTCGACGACCTTGTCCTCGGTGGTGTCCAACTCGCGCGCGATTTCGGCGACCTCGGGCTCGCGACCAAGCGTCCGCTCGAGATTGCGGCGCACGGCAGAGATCTGGTTGACCTGCTCGGCGACATGAACCGGCAGCCGGACGATGCGGCCCTGCTGGGCGATGCCGCGGCTGATCGCCTGCCGCACCCACCAAGTGGCGTAGGTGGAGAACTTGAAACCCTTGGCGTAGTCGAACTTCTCCACCGCCCGGATCAGACCCGTGTTGCCCTCCTGAACTAGATCGAGCAGGGGCATCTGGGAGCGGCCGTACTTGCGGGCGACGGAGACGACCAGACGTAGGTTGGCTCGCACAAAGTGCTGCATGGCCTGTTCACCGTCACGAGCGATGCGCTGCAGTTCCTCTTCGGTGGCCTTGACCTTCGATTCGACGCGGCCCTCGAGCACGGCCTGGGCGAATTGCCCGGCCTCGATGGTGCGCGCCAATGCCACTTCTTCTTCGGCGTTCAACAATGGCGTCCGCGCGATCGACTCGAGGTAAAGACCAACCGAATCCTTACCCTCGATGCCGTCGTTGGTACGAACGCGAGTCCTGGTATCCATGGGCAGCTGCCTTTCTCCTGACGACTGTTTAGCGCACGCAGCTGCGGTTTTAATCCCGAAGGGACGGTGGGTGGGGTGAAACGGGACGACTTGGGGGCCAATCTGCGACTGCAGTATGACGTGGCCATGGCCTCACAACCCTCCACGGTGCCGCACTTTTCCGCGACCCGGATTCGGACTGTTTGCCCAGACGTGGCAAAATAGATCGGAGGCGCTCTTGACACCTGCGGTCCTGAGCGCACCCTGAGTTCCAGTCGGCTCCCGAAAGGTCCCTTGTGACGCCAAGCACTCTCGATCAGGCTGCCACCACTTCACCGAAGGGTACCCGACGGACGAAGGCCTCTGCGCAGTCGACAAGCCCCGAGTCCGCGGTCGCTGAGGAACAGCCGGTGAAGGCGCCCGCTACCCGCACCCGAAAGACCAGCGCTGCTGCGGCAGCAGAGGCACCAGCCACCAAGGCCCCCACCCGAACTCGGGCGGCCGCCAAGCCCAAGGCCGAGTCCGCTCACGCTGAGGACGCCCCGGCCGCCGAGAAGAAGGCGCCCGCGACGCGGACACGCCGGGCTGCCGCCAAGCTGGCCGCCGCAGTCGAGGCACCTGCTGCGGAAGCAGAAGCCCCGGCTGCTGAGGAGAAGAAGCCGGCCACCCGGACGCGCCGTCCCGCCGCCAAGCCGGCCGCTGCCGCGACGAAGCCGGCGGAGGATGCACCGGCCGAGGCGCCGAAGGCTCCGGCCACCCGCGGACGTCGGGCCGCCGCCAAGGCTGAGCCCGCCGAGGACGAGCCTGCGGCCGAAGAGTTGGAGGACGTCGCAGAGGACGAACAGGCTGTCGACGTCACGGTCTCCCTGGAGGGCGACGATGTCGTGCTCACCGTGGGCGGCAAGAAGCGCAACCTGGACGACGTCGACGATTCACAGTTCGACTCCAAGGAAGCCGAGAAGGACGAGGCCGAACTGGTCGCCGGGGATGGTGGCTTCGACCTGTCCGATTCCGACGACGCCGATGAGCCCGAACAGCAGGTGGTCTCGGCCGGTGCCACCGCCGACCCCGTCAAGGACTACCTGAAGCAGATCGGCAAGGTGGCCCTGCTGAACGCTGAACAGGAGGTCGATCTCGCCAAGCGGATCGAGGCCGGCCTGTTCGCCGAGGAGCAGTTGGTTGATGGCGGCGCCTCCGCCGACGACTTCGACGACTACGAATGGATCATCGAGGACGGCCGCCGCGCCAAGAACCACCTGCTGGAGGCCAACCTGCGGCTGGTGGTCTCGCTGGCCAAGCGCTACACCGGACGCGGCATGCTCTTCCTCGACCTGATCCAGGAGGGCAACCTGGGCCTGATCCGTGCGGTTGAGAAGTTCGACTACACCAAGGGCTACAAGTTCTCCACCTACGCGACCTGGTGGATCAAGCAGGCGATCACCCGCGCGATGGCCGATCAGGCCCGCACGATCCGCATCCCGGTGCACATGGTCGAGGTCATCAACAAGCTGGCCCGCGTCCAGCGTCAGATGCTGCAGGACCTTGGCCGCGAGCCCTTGCCCGAGGAACTGGCCCAAGAACTCGACATGACCCCGGAGAAGGTCATCGAGGTGCAGAAGTACGGCCGTGAGCCGATCTCCCTGCATACCCCGCTGGGCGAGGATGGCGATTCCGAGTTCGGCGACCTGATCGAGGACTCCGAGGCGATCGTCCCGGCCGACGCGGTGAACTTCACCTTGCTGCAGGAGCAGTTGCACGACGTGCTGGACACGCTCAGCGAGCGCGAGGCCGGCGTGGTCTCGATGCGCTTCGGCCTGACCGATGGCCAGCCCAAGACGCTGGACGAGATCGGCAAGGTCTACGGCGTCACCCGGGAACGCATCCGCCAGATCGAGTCGAAGACGATGAGCAAGCTGCGCCACCCGTCGCGGTCGCAGATCTTGCGCGATTACCTCGAGTGAGCGCCCAGACGATGGCAGGGCAGTACCGGATCAAGCAGGCGACCACGCCCGGCGAGATCGAGGCCGGCGTCCGGGTCAACGCCCAGGCCTGGCAGGAGTCCTTTCGTGGCCTGCTGCCGGACGAGGTCATTGACGCGCGCGGCACCGTCGAGGAGATGACGCTGCGAGCCGAGCGTTGGGCCCGGGCTGCGATGGACGGTGCACACTTCTGGCTGGCCACCGACCGCTCCGACGGCCACGCGGTGGGTATCGCCAGCGCCTGTCCGGCCAGGGAATCCGACGCTCCGCAGCCACTGGAACTGGCCACGCTGTTCGTCCTGGACGAGGCCAAGGGCACCGGGTTGGCCGAGGCGTTGATGCAGACCGCCATCGGGGACGCGCCCTGCTACCTGTGGACGCTCAAGGGCAATGATCGAGCGATCAGCTTCTACCATCGGCTCGGTTTCGCGATGGATGGGGTGCGCCGCGAGGCCCACCACCTGGTCGAGGGGCGGCCGCATCTGGCCCCGCCGATCGAGGTTCGGCTGGTCAGGCACGGCTGATGGCGCGCGATCCTCGGCCTCGCAACGACTGGACCCGCCAGTTCGACTCGGTCTTCAAGCCTCGGCAGAACCTGCCCGGCAGCCGTCGTGGCCGCTTCCTGATCGTCTTCGCGCTCTTCCTGGTCGCGGAGGCCGCCTACCTGATCGTCCGGGGCAGCGAAGGCCAACCGATCACCGTGGCAGCCGTGCTGTGGGCGGCGTGGTTGATCGCCTGCCTGGTCTGGTTGTTCGTGCCGCAGTTCGGTGCCGAGAGCGACGCTCCGGCCAACCAGCGGCTGGCCCGGCTGGTCGGTGCCTCGGTGTTCGGTGCTGGGCTGTTGGTCTACCTGGCCGGCGTCGTCGGTGTGGCGCAGCTACCGGTATGGTGGCCGGTGGCCGCGATCAGCGCTGCCGTCGCGTCCGCCTCGATCGTGCTGGGCGTCCTTGAGTGGCGCCAGGCCGATCCGCAGCAGTCGCCCGCCCGCTGAGTCAGCCGACGAACGGGCTGGCGTAGTCGGCCACCGCTGCCAGCACTTCGGCAGCTTCGGCGGCGCTCATCCGGTTGGCCTCGGCCTCGATGGCCATGCCCAGCAGTGTGGTCTCGCCGGCAGTTGCGATGCCAGTCACCTGTGGGAAACTCTCCAGCACCCAACTGATCGCCGCGGTGATCAGCGTTTGTTCGTCGAAGGGCTTGTACCAGGTGGTGTAGCGCTGCTCGTCGTCCTGGTACGGCCGGCGCGCCATCGCCTTGATGGTGCGCAACCCGACATCCCGGCTGGTCACCTCGGCGAGCAGTGCCTCGAAATCGGTGCGGAACTGCGGATCGCGCCACAGCACCCAGTTCAGTGGGGTGAGCACGGCGTCGAAGTCGAAGCGCTGCAAACCCGTCAGGTGCACCATGGGCGCCTGCTCGGTGTGGCCGGTGATGCCGACGTGGCTGACGATGCCCTCGTCCTTGGCGCGCTGGAATGCCTCGATCGAGCCGCCGGGGGCGAAGACCTCGTCCAGTTGGGCCATCGTGCAGACCTCGTGCGCCTGCCACAGATCCAGGTGGTCGGTGTGCAGCAGTTCGAGGGAGCGCTCCAGGTCAGCCCAGGCTGCCTCCGCGGTGCGCTTGGTGCTCTTGCTGGCCAGGTAGATCCGGTCCCGCATGGCAGGCACCAGCGGGCCCATCACCTGCTCTGCCACGCCGTAGGACGCCGCGGTGTCGAAGTGGTTGATCCCGGCGTCCAGCGCCTGGGACACCGACTCGGCTGCGACCTGTTCATCGCAGGTCCACAGGCTCGCGGCTCCGTAGATCAGCACCGAACTGTCGTGGCCGGTGCGGCCGAAGCGACGGTATTCCATGGCGTCTCCTTCTGCTCGCCACCAGACTTCCACACCGGGTGCGATCAGGCGGCGCTGGGTGCGGCTTCCCCGGCTGCCGCGGTGGCGGTCTGGCCGGCGGTGGCATTCAGGACGCAGCGCTCCGCGAGGTCGACCGTCTGGGTGGCCACCTGCCAGTCGAGAGTGGCACCCGGCTCGACCTGGGACAGCACGGTCATCCCGGAGCCCAGCGGGGTGCCGGAATCCTCCTTGAGCCAGATCACGATGATCGCGATGTCGCGCGGTTCGGACGCGGAGTTGACCGCCGTGCCCTTCGCGACGACGTCACCGGCAGCCAGTTGGCATTCGGTGATGGTGACGTCGGCCGCCACCCCCGCCTTGTCCTCGCCGAAATCGGGCGGCGTGGGCAACGGGGTCGACTTCGGTGCCACGCTGGGCGTCGGGGTGGGGCTGGCAGATGGGGTGTTGTCGGGGCTGGAGGCATCCGTGCCGGCACAGGTACAGCCGACCAGCAGCAGGCCAGCGGTGGCCTGGTGCCGATGCCCGAGTGCATTTGGCTGCACGCGGTTGGCGAACCGGGGGCGGCATTCGGGTTGCACTGCAGGATGCCGTTGCCGGTTTGCACGAAGTCGCCCTAGACGCCCATCGTCTGGCGCAGTTCCACCGGATCGATGACCACGGCCATCGAGGGAGCCGCGCCGCTGACCAAGGTCAGCGGGAGGGTCAGGGCCGCGCCAAGGACGCAGGCGATGATCTTGCGCAGCGCTCCCATTCGTCTCCCGTCCCTGTGGTCTGTCCGGCCCCGGGGAACACCTGCGGTGTGCCGTCCAACCCCGAGAACAGGCTAGTCAATCCTAACTTGTCGACCGGGAGGTGGTATAGTTCACACTGCAATCACTCGCCCCAGCGCCCGCGTGAACCGTCGAGCACCGGTCAAGACTGGGCGGCCAGGTCAGTCGCTGATGTCGGCCACGGTGGCGCCCAGGGCGCCGATCATCGAGTCGGCGGCCAGCGAGATCGAGACGCCGGGGGCGCCGCCGCCCATCGAGATACGTCGGCCCAGCATGGCGGAGTCGGCGATCACCGGCCAGGCGTGGCTGGCGCCGAACGGCGTGATGGTGCCACGTTGGTAGCCGGTGACCTCGAAGGCAGTCTGCGCGTCCGGCATCGACAGGCGCTGGACGCCGAGCAACTGCCGCAGCTTGGGCCAACTGAACTCGCGGTCACCGGGCACCAACACGAACAGGTAGTCGTCGTCGGCGCGGCGCACGACCAGGGTCTTGACGATGTCTCGCGGCTCGATGCCGCGCAGCTTGGCGGCCTCCTCGAGCGACCGCGCGGGGCCGTGCCGGGTGATGATCTCCTCCAGCCCGTGCTTGCGCAGCGCCTCGACCACTCGTGCTTCGCTCATCGTTGCTGGCTCCTTTGCCGCGGATCGGTCGGTGTAATGGAAAGCGGCCCGACTCGCTGAGCCGGGCCGCTTCGGTGAAGTTTGGGTTCAGTTGACTCGGTCGGTCTCGTCATGCAGGTGCAGAGCGACCTGCTTGAGCTTGTCCGAGTGCTTCCGGGCGTGGTGCGCGCAGAAGAGCAATTCGCCGCCCGAGGCCAGAGTCACGCGAAGGTACGCCTGCGCTCCGCAGCGGTCGCAGCGGTCGGCAGCCGTCAGTTGCTGGTTGTCCATCACAGTCGCGTTCATATCGTCTCCTCTCGGGCCGGGGTAGTGGCCGCCATCGAGACAACGATCGCAGCCGTGACTTTGTTCCCCTGCTCATCACCCTACCCGGCAGCCGAAGCCGATCAGCCCCGCCCGAGGTCACGATTGCGTTTCGTTGTTGGGTGCGCCAATAGCGGTGGCCCGAGGGTCGCAGCCGGGCTTCGTCACAGCCACCGAGTAGGCTTCACGCCGTGCCACCAAGGACCAACAACGCCAGCGCCACCGGCCCCAGCCGCGACTACGAGGCAAAGAACCTGCTCGTACTCGAAGGGCTGGAAGCCGTGCGCAAGCGTCCGGCGATGTACATCGGGTCCACCGACACCCGCGGCCTGATGCACTGCCTGTGGGAGATCATCGACAACGCCGTGGACGAGGCGCTGTCGGGCTATGGCCGGCACATCACCGTGGAGTTGGCTGCCGACGGTTCGATCCGAGTGGGGGACCAGGGCCGCGGCATTCCGGTGGATACCGAACCGCGCACCGGGCTGTCCGGCGTCGAAGTGGTGTACACCAAGCTGCACGCGGGCGGCAAGTTCGGTACCGGCAACTACGCCGCCACCGGCGGCCTGCACGGCGTCGGCGCGTCCGTGGTGAATGCGCTCAGCTCCCGGCTGGACGTCGAGGTCGACCGCAACGGTGCGACCTGGTCGATGAGCTTCCGGCGCGGGGTCCCCGGCGTCTTCGACGGTGAGGGCCCGGACGCGCCGTTCACCCCGAGCAGCGGGCTGCGCAAGACCGGCAAGGTCGGCCGCGGGGTTACCGGCACCCGGGTGCGCTACTGGCCCGATCGCCAGATCTTCCTCAAGGACGCCCAACTCTCCTTCGACCAGTTGCTCGATCGGGCTCGGCAGACGAGCTTCCTGGTGCCCGGCCTGGCGCTCGAGGTCGCCGATTCACGCGGGAGCGACCCGGTCAGCGAGACCTTCGAACACGCGGGTGGCATCTCCGAGTTCACCGACTACTTGGCCAACGACGGCGCAGTCACCGACGTGCTGCGCATCCAGGGCAGCGAGCGGTTCGTCGAGACCGTGCCGGTGCTCGATGAGCACGGCGCGATGACCCCGGCGGACGTCGAACGCAACCTCGAGGTCGACATCGCGGTGCGCTGGGGCACCGGCTACGAAACCGTCGAGCGCTCCTTCGTCAACATTGTGGCCACCCCCAAGGGTGGCACCCACGTCCAGGGCTTCGAACGCGGCCTTCTCAAGGCCTTCCTCAACGGGCTGGACGGCACCAGGCTGCTGAAGAGCGGTGACGAGATCGTCAAGGATGACGTGCTGGAAGGGATGACCGCAGTGGTCACCGTCCGGCTGCCCGAACCGCAATTCGAGGGCCAGACCAAGGAGGTGCTGGGCACCCCACCGGTGACCCGGCTGGTCGCGTCCGTGGTGGAGAACGAGCTGACCCGCTTCCTCAACTCGTCGCGGCCCTCCGAACGCAGCCAGGCCCGCACGGTGATGGAGAAGGTCGTCAATGCCTCCCGCACCCGGGTGGCGGCCCGCGTCCACAAGGAGAACCAACGGCGCAAGACGGCACTGGAGTCGTCCAGCCTGCCGCCCAAGCTGAAGGACTGCCGCAGCACCTCGACCGACGCCAGCGAACTGTTCATCGTCGAGGGCGACTCGGCACTGGGCACCGCGAACCTGGCCCGCAATTCCGAGTTCCAGGCGCTGCTGCCGATCCGCGGCAAGATCCTCAACGTGCAGAAGGCCAGCGTCGGCGACATGCTGAAGAACGCCGAGTGCGCCGCCATCATCCAGGTGGTGGGGGCCGGCTCAGGCCGCAGCTTCGACCTGGACGCCGCCCGCTACGGCAAGGTCATCTTCATGGCCGACGCCGACTCGGACGGAGCGCACATCCGCTGCCTGCTCGCCACCCTCTTCTTCCGCTACATGCGCCCGATGGTGGAGGCGGGCCGGGTCTACTCTGCGGTGCCACCGCTGCACCGCTTCGAGCTGATCAACCCCCGCAAGGGGCAGGAGAAGTACATCTACACCTATTCCGACCCGGAGTACCAGCGCAAGCTCGCCGAACTGACCAAGAAGGGTCAGGCGTTCAAGGAGCCGCAACGCTACAAGGGCCTGGGTGAGATGGACGCCGACCAGCTGGCCGACACCACGATGAACCCGCGCCGCCGCCTGCTGCGCCGGCTCACGGTGGACGACGCGGCGGCAGCCGAGTTCACCTTCGAGATGCTGATGGGCAACGAGGTGGGCCCGCGCAAGGAGTTCATCATCGAGGGCGCCTACCAGTTGGATGGCGAGCGAATCGACGCCTGAGTGGGCCAGCGGACGCGACGCCAAAGTCCGTCCCACGGGAATACTCCATTTGTTAACGATTCGGCGCTAGCGTGCCAAGCGTGAGCGATACCACGTCCGCCGCTGCGCCGGTGACTGCACTGTCCGTTCCCAAGGATGCCTCCCGCAAGAAGATCATCAGTTGGGCGATGTGGGACTGGGGTACCCAGCCGTTCAACACGGTGATCACCACCTTCGTCTTCGCCGTCTACATCACCAGCGCCTCGTTCGGCAATACCAACCAGACCTCTCAAGCGCTGTCACTGTCGACCACCTTGGCAGGCCTGTTCGTGGCGCTGGCGGCTCCCGTGTTGGGTCAGACCGCTGACCGCAGCGGGCGCACGGTCACCGTGCTGCGCTCGCTCACCTGGGTGCTGGCGCTGCTCTCGGCTTCGCTCTTCTTCGTCAAGCCCGACCCCAGCTATCTGTGGCTCGGCCTGGGCCTGCTCGCGGTGGGTTCGGTGATCAGTGAGATCGCCGGGGTGAACTACAACTCGTTGCTGGACGAGGTGGCCGGCGAGGCCAACGTCGGGCGGGTTTCCGGATTCGGTTGGGGGATGGGCTACTTGGGCGGCATCGTGGTGCTGCTGATCATCTACTTCGCGTTCATCGCTCCCGAGGTTGGCCTGTTCGGTGTGACCGGCGACCAGGGCATGGACATCAGGGTGTCAATGCTGGTCTGCGGCGCCTGGACCATCCTGTTCACCATTCCGACGTTCCTCAACCTGCGGGATCGGCCCCGTAGCGTTCACACCCCGATCCCCGGCATTGCGGCCTACGAGGGTCGCCAGCCGGCCTTCATCTGGAGCTGGCTTGCGCCGGTGCTCGCGTCCTATGCCGAGTTGGGCCGCACCGTTCGGCGGCTGTGGCGAGTGAGCCGACACACGGTCTACTTCTTGTTCGCCTCGGCACTGTTCCGCGACGGCCTGGCCGGCGTCTTCGCCTTCGGTGCGGTCATCGCGGCCGGCACGTTCGGGTTCAGCGGGGGAGATGTGGTCATCTTCGGGGCCGCCGCCAATATCGTCGCCGGCCTGTCGACGATGGCCTTCGGCCTGCTGGACGATCGCCTCGGGCCGAAGCGGGTCATCATGATCTCGCTGATCGGCCTGGTGTCGATGGGCATCGTCATCTTCTTCCTACACGACCAGGGCAAGACGATCTTCTGGATCGCCGGCCTGATCATGACCATGTTCGTCGGCCCGGCGCAGTCGGCGTCCCGCAGCTTCCTCGCCCGGCTGATCCCAGAGGGCAAGTCGGGTGAGGTCTTCGGCCTCTACGCGACCACCGGACGCGTGGTGTCGTTCCTGTCGCCGATGCTCTTCGGGCTCGCGATCGGGCTGGGCGCCCTGATCACCGGCAAGGAGAACACCCAGTACTGGGGCATCCTGGGCATCGTCGTCGTCCTGATCGCCGGCCTGATCGTGATGATCCCGGTCAAGGAACATCATCACCACGCCCAGGTGCACTGATGTCCGCTGAGCCGGCCGTCCGGCCCCGGCTGGCTGATCTGGCCTGGCCGTGGCGGACCGAGCGGCTGAGCCTGCGTCCAGCCATGCCGGAGGACGCGGCGGCCGTCTATGCCTACCGGCGACTGCCCGAGGTCTCCGACTGGTTGATGTCGTCGGCCGGAACCTGGGAGGAGTTCCAGGCGAGCTACCCGCAACGCATGCCGCGTTGGGTGCTGGTCGAGTACCAGGACCGGATCATCGGGGGCTGCAAGATCGACATCCAGGACGGCTTCGCCCAGGCCACGCTGGCCGAGGCGGCCCGGGGCGTGCAGGCCGAACTGGGCTGGACGTTCCATCCGGACGTATTCGGGCAGGGCTTCGGCACCGAGGTGGCCCGGGCGTTGTTGGAGATCTGCTTCGACGGGCTGGGTCTTCGCCGGGTGGTCGCGAACTGCTACGTCGACAACGTCGCGTCCTGGAAGATCATGGAGCGGATCGGCATGCGGCGCGAGGCGCATTACGTGGCCGATTCGCTGTATCGCGACGGTAGTTGGCGCGATTCCTACGCCTACGCCCTGCTCGCCGAGGAATGGCGGTCAGCCCGAGGCTGATCCAGTCAGGCTGAGCTACTCGGCCTCGTCGGCGGGGTCCACAGCCGCGCTGGCCTCCAGACGTTCCCGCTCCACCGAGACCTTGTCCTCGACCTTGCTGAACAGCCAGGACGCGATGGTCCCCACGATGAACAGCGCCAGCGCGAACACCACGGCAACCCCGAACGACAAGCCGGCGTCCGCCAAGCCTTGCTCGCTGAAGGACGGGAATACGACTGTCGGGAAGATGGCCAGCGATGACCCGACCACCATGCCCAGGATGAAGTGGTACATGCCGGCGTAGTAGTTGTCGAACGCCCAGGCGGCGGCCTTGGCGAGCAGCAGGACGCAGGCGGCCAGTCCGATGAACAGCGGGATGATCACGCCGAAGTCGAAGTCCTTGATGCCGGCGGCCATCTTGTCGTAGAGGCCGAAGTAGATCAGGAAGTTCGACGGGCTCATGCCGGGCACGATGACGCCCAGGCCGATCAGCGCGCCGGACGCGGCCCAGATGGGCAGGTTGGGGGTGACCTGGATCATCGACTGCCCGCCGATCAGCATGATGACGAAGATCGCGATGGCGGCGAGCGCCATGATCGCCCAGTGCAAGCCGGTACGACCCTTCTTGCCGGCCTGGCGGAACAACGACGGGAAGGTACCGACGACGAAACCGATGAACAGGCAGATGAACTGAGCGGCGAAGCGGCCGAACGCTGCGTCCACCACCACGGAGAAGAGCACGACGCCGATTGCGGCACCGATACCGATCGGCAGGAAGTAGAACAGCTGTCGCAGGAACCGGAACTGCGGCTTGGCCAGGAAGCGAATGATCGGGTCGTAGATCCGGAAGATCACCGCCAACACGCCGCCCGACAGGCCGGGCAGAATGAACCCGATGCCGACCAGGATCCCCTTGACCAGCCGAGTCAGCCAATGCCGAACCGACTCGGGTTCGTCGAGGTAGCTCGTTGCGTCCTGCGTTGGGGTGGGATTCGTGCCTGCGGTCATCTACCAGTCCTTAGCCTCGGTCGCAAGGAATGCTACCCGCGTAGCCGCGCCGAACCCATTTTCGAGGGCCGCGGCCTTGGCAACCCCGGCCTCAGACCAGTTGGGTGAGCCGACCCCAGTCCACGTCGTAGCTGAAGCCGCCGACCTCGGCGAACGGCCCGATCAGCTCGTGGCTGCGCAGAGCGGCCACGTCGGCCACCAGCCGGGAACGTTGTTGGGGATCAGCGCCGAGTACCAGGGTGCTGACGTCCTTGCCGCTGGACGCGCCGATCGCCTTGCGCAACCCCTCGTCGTCGGTGCTGGCCATCGCGCACCGGGTGTGGGTCACCACCATGATCCGATTCACATTGAGGCTGTGCACGCCCAGGATGCAGCCGACCAGGGCGTCCGGGGTGAGTTGCGCGCCGGGGGTGCGCAGGATCTTGGCATCGCCCAGGTCGAGCCCGATCATCTGCAGCGGTTCGATTCGCGAGTCCATGCAGGTCAGCATCAGGATGCCGGCGCGGGCCTTGCCATCGAAGTGGTGGTCATCGAAATGCGCTGCGTATTCGGCGTTGGCCGCCAGGACGTCGCTGAAGGGCATTGGCCAAGTCTATGCGGGCCGTTGGAGCCATACCCGAAAGGGTGTGGTTGGCCCCCAACCGAGTGGTTAGCGTCGATAGGTGTGGCCTGTCCAGGCCGGAGAAGGAGTAACGCGTATGCGCGCAGCACGTATTGGCGGACCCATCGGTCTGATGGTGATCGGTGCCATCCTGCGATGGGGCATTGCCAACATGGTGCCCAACGTCGACCTCACCATGATCGGACTCATCCTGCTCGGCGCCGGTGCCATCTGGCTCGTGCTGGAACTGATCCTCGGCCGCCCGCGCACGGCGGTCACCTCGGAACGCACCGTCGTCCAGAACGAAGGCACCGTGCCGAACCAGGCCGTCGAGCGTGAGGTTCGCCAGGACGGCATCTAGGTCGTACTACCCGAAAAGGGTCAAGGGGCAGGAGTTTCCCACGCCACTCCTGCCCCTTGATTCCGTCCTGGGCCAAATCACTCCAGGATCTGGCTGGTGACTGCTGCGATCGGTTGCGGCGCCGGCGTGCCCGAACCGTCCCGGCGGCCGGTGGCCGGCGGCAGGTCGATCGGTGAACCGGACGCAGCGGCCGCGATCGCCGGTTTGGCACCGGTCCAGCCGAGCAGCAGCACGTCCTCACCCTTGAGGAAGCGGTGGCAGCGCACGCCGCCGGTGGCGCGTCCCTTGGCCGGGTACTCATCGAAGCTGGTCACCTTGACGCTGCCGGACTCGGTACCGGGCAACGACGACGAACTGCCCGACACGGTCACCACGACGGCGTCGGCGGTGCGGGTGGCACCGAAGTGGACGACATGGGCCCCACTGCCCAGCTTGATACCGGCCATGCCGGAACCGTTGCGGCCCTGCGGTCGCACGCTGGCGGCGGGGACGTGCAGCAGTTGGGCGTCGCTGGTGATGAAGACAAGCTCGTCGTCGGCACGGGTCAACTCCAGGGCAGCCACCACCTCGTCGCCGTCGGCCAGGTTGATGATCTCCCACGCGTCGCGGGTGGTCAGCAGTTCGGGATTGACCCGCTTCACCACGCCCTGCCGGGTGCCGACCGCCAGGCCGAGCGAGTCTGGCGCCAGCGTGGTCAGGCCCAGGACGCGTTCACCCTTCTCCAACTGGACCACCTCGTTGATCCGCGAGCCGCCCTGCAGATTGGGTGAGTCGCGTTCGGCGGTACTGAGGGAAGCTCAATTGCCTTGGCCCGGATCAGTCGGCCGCGGGAGGTCAGCACGCCGTACTCGGCGTGAGTGCTGGTGCGGATGGTGGCGACGATCGCGTCATGGCGGGAACGTGGCCCGGAGGGAGGCGTCAGCGGCTGGTCATCGACACCGAGCCTGGCCACCAGCCCGGCGGAGCTGAGCATCACCAGGCATGGCTCGTCGGGGATCTCCAGCGGGGTGCTGGCGGTGGTGACCACGCCCGAATCGGCCAACAGCACGGTGCGCCGCGGGGTGCCGTAGCGCTTGACGATCTCGTCCAATTCGTTGCTGACCAGCCGATTCAGCACCGCGGGGTTGTCGAGGATCTCGTTCAGTTCGGCGATCCGCTTGGTCAACTCGTCGCGTTCGGATTCCAGCTCGATCCGGCTGAGCCGGGTGAGCCGCCGCAACTGCAGGTCGAGGATGTAGGTCGCCTGCTTCTCGGACAGTTCGAACGCGCTGATCAGCCGTGAGCGGGCTTGGGGCACGTCGTCCGAGGTGCGGATGATGGCGATCACGTCGTCGATATCGAGCATCGCCAGCAGCAGGCCTTCGACCAGGTGCAGGCGATCGGACGCGCGGCCCAACTGGTAGCGAGTGCGCCGGGTGGTGACCTCGAGGCGGTGGTCCAGGTAGACCTGCAGCAGCTCGATCAGGCCCAGGGTGCGCGGCTGGCCGTCGACCAGGGCCACCGCGTTGATGGCGAAGGTGTCCTCGAGCTTGGTCAGCTTGTACAACTGCTCCAGCATCGCCTCGGGATTGATGCCGTTCTTGACCTCGATCACCAGCCGCAGACCGTGGTTGAGGTCGGTCAGGTCCTTGACGTCGGCGATGCCGGTGATCTTCTTGCGGCCGACCAAGTCCTTGATCTGCTCGATGATCCGCTCCGGCCCGGTGCCGTGCGGCAGTTCGGTGATCACCAGGCCGCGGCGGCGCGGGCTGGTCTGCTCGACCCGGGCGGTGGCGCGCAGTTTGAAGGTGCCGCGTCCGGATTCGTAGGCGTCGCGCACGCCGTCCAGCCCGACGATCGTTCCGCCGGTGGGGAAATCCGGACCCGGGACGAAGCGCATCAGCGCGTCCAGATCGGCGTCCGGGTTGGCCAGCAGGTACTTGAGCGCCCCGATCACCTCGATCAGGTTGTGCGGGGCGATGTTGGTGGCCATACCGACCGCGATGCCGGTGGCGCCGTTGACCAGCAGGTTCGGGAAGGCGGCCGGCAGCACCGATGGCTCGAGTTCCTTGCCGTCATAGTTCGGCTTGAAGTCGACGGTCTCCTCGTCCAGCCCATCGACCATGGCCATCGCGGCTGGGGCGAGCCGGCACTCGGTGTAGCGGTAGGCGGCCGGGCCGGCGTCCAGCGAGCCGAAGTTGCCGTGGCCGTCGATGGTGGGCAGGCGCATCGACCAGTCCTGGCCCAGCCGCACCAGTGCGTCGTAGATGGCGGTGTCGCCGTGCGGGTGCAACTGGCCCATCACCTGGCCGACGACGCGGGCGCACTTGACGTGCGCCTTGTCGGGCCGCAGCCCCATGTCGTGCATCGTGTACAGGATGCGGCGTTGCACCGGCTTCAGGCCATCGCGTGCGTCGGGTAGCGCCCGGGAGTAGATCACCGAGTAGGCGTACTCGAGGAAGCTCGACTCCATCTCGGACGAGACGTCGACGTCGATGATTCGTTCCTCGAACTCCTCGACGTCGGTGGTGTTGCGGGTGGCCATGGGCGGACGCTATCTCCTGCTCTTGTCTGCGGACGCGGTCAGCGGTGGTGGGCCCACCGGCGGGCGCGATTCGTCCTCATCGCATTGTGCCGTGCCGGATGCGGGCCGGCAGGCCGCGACACCCGCCGTGGGATGAATCAGCCTTGCTCGGTGGCGGTCAGTGCGTTGTTGACCAGGGGAGCCAGGGCGTCGCCGTCCTCGCCATCGATCTCGGGCACCACCGGGGGTTCCCACCGCAGGTCGGCGCTGTCGCGCAGCACGGTCGCCGTGCCGTGGGCCAGGATCTGTTCGCGCGGCGACAGTTGCCTGATCGCGATGGCCCGGACGTGCTCTGGACGCAGTTCGGCGAACTCGCGGTAGATCACCGGGTCATGCTGGCCGTCGTCACCGATCAGCAGCCACTTGATCTTCGGGAAGTCGCGGGCCAGTTCGGACAGGGCGCGGCGCTTGTGCTCGCGTCCGCTGCGGAACCAACTGGTCTGGGTCGGACCGAAGTCGGTCAACAACAGCGGACCCTTGGGGAAGCCGTGCCGCTTCATGAACCGGTTGAGGAACGGCAGCGTGTTCCACGAGCCGGTCGACACGTAGACGATCGGGGCGCCGGGGTGGCGTTCCAGCAGTTGCTTGTACATCCGGGCCATGCCCGGGACGGCCTGCCGGTTGCCCTCGGTGAGCACGAATGAGTTCCAGGCAGCCAGGAAGGCACGCGGCAGCCACGTCGACAGGATCGTGTCGTCGATGTCGCTGATCAGGCCGAACTCCTGGTCGGCGGGGATGACCTGCACGGGTGCGGGGGTGTCCGGGGCCTCGATGGTGGAGACCAGCACGGTCTGCCAGCCCGGCTGCATCCCCGAGGTGCGCACGGTGACGTCGAAGTAGCCGCCCCGGTCAGTAGCCAGTTCGAGTTCCTCGTCGCCGACCTTCACCGTGACCGGACGCCACGGCACCGGGGTGGTGAAGAAGTTGCGCCAGCCCCGCTGGTTCAAAAAGGTCTCGGCCACCTGGCCCAGCGGGCTGCGCGGCCGCGCCGGACGCAGGATGAGTCGGCCAAGCACGCGCACATGGTCGTCGGTGCCATACCCGGTGAAGGGGACGATGGACTCGCGCCACCCGCGTCGGCGCAGGGCTCGCACGACGTGTCTGGTGACGAAGTCATCGATGCGCATGCCGAGGAATGGGCGAGACTTCATGCGGGCCAGCCTAGCGAGGCGCGCGCAGTCAGCGTCCGGGATGGCGGTTTGCCGTCTCCCCGGACGCGGCGCTTCCCGTAGGGCGGTTTGCTGCCCGTGCAAGGTGAGCGTTTCGCCGGAAGGGAAGCGCCGCACACGGGGGGGTAGCTCGACGAGGCGCGCGCAGTCAGCGTCCGGGATGGCAGGATGGGACGGTGACGTACGAACCTGGGGTGCAACCCGGCAGCCTGCCCAACTCACTGGTCGAGCAGATCAACGACTGCGGCTTCTTTCCGCAGTTGGTGACCGATTCGGTGGCACTGGCCGTCGGTGACGAGCCGGTCCAGTCCCATCTGGTACACCACGAGGCCACGTTCGCCAATGACGGCATCAGCCGCCACCTGTCCGTCCTGGCGCTGACGCCGACCAGGCTGGTCGTCTCGCACACCGACGACAACACCGACGACCCGCAGGGACCAGTGGCCATCAGTTCCACCGAATCGGTGCCGCTGCGGCTGCTCGGTGCGGTCGCACTGAGTCGGGTGGTCGCCCACCCGGAGCAATTCGGGGCCAGCGGCGCCGAGGTGGTCGAGACCTGGCTGACGCTGAGTTGGCAGTCGATGCGCAAGGTCGACCTGGAGCCCGCCACCTGTGGTGATCCGAACTGCGAGGCCGACCATGGCTTCACCGGTTCCGACTTCGCCGAGGACATGGTGATCCGGATGAGCCCCGCAGCCGATGGCCCTGAGAACGTCGCCCGCCTGGTCACCTTCGGCACGACGCTGCAACGCTGGGTGGTTTGAGATGACCCACCTGCTGCTGCCGGACTACGGCCGCAGCACCCTGCTGGAGGTGCTGCCGGCCATCGCCGCGCACCTCGTGCCCGATCTGCCGGGCGCCAGGGACGTCTTCGGTCTGCCGCAGGCCGATCGCTACGTGTGGGTAATGGTCGACGGGCTGGGTTGGGAACTGCTGAACCAGCAGCGCGCCCGGGCGCCCTACCTGGCCGGCCTGCTGGACGACGGCTGGCAGCTGACCAGTGCCGTCCCGTCCACCACCGCCACCTCGCTGACCAGCCTGGGCACCGCGCTCAGCCCCGGACGCCACGGCATCGTCGGCTACAGCTTCCGGGCGATCGGTGAGGTGATCAACGCCCTCACCTGGGACGACCGGATCGACCCGCTGACCTTCCAGCCCAATCAGACCTGGCTCGAACTGCTCAGCGCGCATGAGGTAGCGGTGAGCACCGTGTCGCTGGCCGGCTTCGAGGTATCCGGCTTGACCAGGGCGGCATTGCGCGGCACCCGGTTCGTAGGGCTGGCCGACGAACATGACGACGACGTGCGCATCGATCAGGTGGTGGCCGCGTCCCGGCAGGGCGAACGCTCGCTGGTCTACGCCTACGAGCGTCGACTCGACCACGCCGGCCACGGTTCCGGTTGCCAATCCGAGACCTGGCGCGAGACCCTCGACCGGATCGATGCCTGGCTGGAGCACTTGCGTGGGGCACTCGATCCGGAGACCTGCGTCCTGATCACCGGCGACCACGGCATGGTCGACGTGCCGAGCGACCACCAGATCATCCTGGAGGACGTGCCCGGCCTGGCCAGCGGGCTGGGCCTGGTTGGCGGGGAGGGCCGGCTGCGCCAGTTGTACGCCGACCGTCCCGACGAGGTTGCGGCCGGCTGGCGCCGCCGACTGGGGGAGCGGGCTGTCGTCCGGCTCCGCGACGAGGCGATCGAAGAGGGCTGGTTCGGCCCGGTTGATCAAGTGATGCGCGATCGGATCGGTGATGTGCTGGTCGCGATGCGCGGTAACTGGGCCGTGATGACGATGGCCCGTCCGGGCGAGTTGACGCTGGTTGGCCAGCACGGATCACTCAGCCCCGAGGAAATGTGCGTCCCGCTGCTGGCGGACTGCTTCGCCTGACCCGCTACTCGTTCTTCGGCAGGTGCGGGCCGCCGAACATGATCTCGTCCCAGGTCGGCACCGAAGCTCGCTTGCGCTTCTTGGCCGGACGCGCGGGCGCGGGTTCGGGCTCGTCCACCAGGGCGTCCTGTTCCGGCTCTGCCGGTGCAGGTTCCGGCGCGGTGGCCTGCGGTTGCGGGGCAACCGGGACTTCAGGCGCAACAGGCGGTTCCTCAGCAGGCGCTGCCGGCTTCTCCGGCTCCGCGACCGGAGCAGGCTGCTGCTCGACCACCGGCTTGGGCTTGGGTCCGGGCTTCGGACGCGGCTTGGCGACCGGCGAGGCCTTGGGGACCTCCTCGTCCGGCTGCTCACCGTTCGGGGTACTGACCGGTTGGGTCAGACCCGTGTAGATGCGCACCGAGTCCTCGTTGAACCCGGCCAACATCTCATAGAGCACGTCCATGTCGCTGGGCGGCGGCAGGATCTCGTAGACCCCGTCCACCTGCGCCAGTTCGGCGGGCGTGTAGTCGTCCGGTTCGCTGGTGTCCTTACCGGACGCCGGGGCGCCGGGCAGCTTGATGATGCGGGCCGAGGGCACGTCCGGACGCACCGCAGGCGGTCCGGCGTCCTCCTGGACGACGCGCACGATCGCCAACTCGTCGTTCAGGTCGATCGTCGGCTCGGAGTCCGGGTCGCCCGGACGCTGCGCCGCCGCGGGGCGTTCGTCGATCAGGGAACGCGCGGCTGCGTCGGCCGCCGTCGAGAACCGGGCGCGTTGGTCGAAGTCGAAGTCGGCGTGCTGGTCGCCCTCGTTGGTCGACCATGCCACCCGCACCGTCCAGCGGCGGTCCTCGCCACGCCAGGCATCCCACCTGATCAGTTCGGGTTCGATGTCGCGCACGGCCAGGGCGTCGGTGATGACGTCGCCCAGCATGCGGTGCGCGCTGGCCTCACCGCGGCGGCGGACCGGCGCAGTGCGGGCCATCAGTGCGGCGTGCTCGCGTTCGGCCAGTACCGGGCCGGCGTAGACCTCGATCTGGTCGTTGGGGACGCCGGCGGCCTTCGCGACTTCCGCCACCGACTCGCCAGCGCGAATCCGGGCCTGGATCTCGCGCGGCGACAGTGCGCTCTCCATCGACTGGTCTCCTGGTTCGATTGCGGGCTCCCTAAGCAGGTAACCTACCGCTCGTTGCCCAACCTCGGGACGGTGCCGCGCCGATCCGGGGCGCCGAATGGGACCCCAGACATGCGCCATTTGGTGGGTTGTGGTACAACATGCATCGACATTGCACGCGGAACGTCCGCGAGCGGCGCGTCAGGGCCCCCGGGCCGGAAGGACACGATGGCTACCGACTACGACGCTCCTCGCAAGACCGACGAGGAGATGGGGGAGGATTCCCTCGAAGAGCTCAAGAGTCGACGCAATGACAAGACCAGTGGTCAGGTCGACGAGGACGAGGTCGAGGCTGCGGAAGCATTCGAGCTGCCGGGCGCCGATCTCTCGCACGAAGAACTCACCGTGCGGGTGCTACCGCGCCAGGCCGACGAGTTCACGTGTTCGTCCTGCTTCCTGGTGAAGCACCGCAGCCAGCTCGCCGAAACCCGCGGCGGTCTGGACTACTGCGTCGACTGCGTCTAGGAGCGCAGCAGAACCGCAAACGATAAGGAACCCGCGTCCAATCCGGACGCGGGTTCCTGGCTTTCCATCTCCCATTCAGGAGCTACGGCGACCCAACCGGGCGTAGCGGTTGGCAGCAAGCCTGCGGGTGAAGACCTGGACGACGGCCACACCGACCGCGCTGGCGGCCACCCAGGCCACCGCCGCCATGGTCGAGGCCTCGGGATCATTGGGATCCGGCGGCTCCTGGCCGGTGATCTGCTTCCAACTGGAGCGGATCAGCTTTTGGACGACCATGGTCGCGATCGCGCCCAGCGCGCCCGCCATGATCTTGTACTCGATGCTGCTGGTGGGATCCTGCCCCTTGGTTGCGTCAGTCACGTATTCATCCTAGGTGCACATCCGGGCCGACCGTGCGACTTCGTCGGGCATCGCCGGAGGCTGCACTAGCCTTTGACGGGTGAACGACTTCGAGCCTGCGGCTGATCTACGCGTCCCGATCCAGCAGTTGGACGCCGGGGTGCCCGTGCCGGGCTACGCGCACCCGGGAGACGCCGGCGCTGACCTGGCCACCACGATCGATGTGGTGATCGGGCCCGGCCAGCGCGTCCTGGTGCCCACCGGCGTGGCGATCGCCCTGCCGGACGGCTACGCCGGATTCGTGCATCCCCGGTCCGGGCTGGCCGCCCGCAGCGGATTGACCATCGTGAACGCCCCGGGCACCGTCGACGCCGGCTACCGCGGCGAGATCAAGGTCTGCCTGCTCAACACCGACACCCAAACCCCGATCACGCTGCACCGTGGCGACCTGATTGCCCAACTGGTCGTCCAGCAGGTGGTTCGCGTCCAGTTCACCCCGGTGGACGCACTGCCCGACAGCGAGCGCGGTGCCGGTGGTCACGGATCCACCGGCGGCGTCCGCGTCTGGTCGGCCGATGGGGCCCCTGACCAGCCGGGGGTTAGGCTGGACCAGACTCAACAGAAGGACCAATCGTGATCTTTGGCCGCAAGAACAAGGACGTCGAGCCCGTCGTGGACGAGGCCGAACTGGACGAGGAACTCCTCAACGACGAGGAACTGGACGACGACGAACTCGATGAGGATTACGAGGACGACGAACTCGACGACGAGGAAGTCGGCGACGAGGAGCTTGACCACGACCTGGACGAGTGGGAGGCCCTGGACGCCAGCCGCGACTGGCGTGAGGACGGCCCCTTCGACATCAGCGAGGTCGACCTGGACGCCGACGACGTCGAGCGGCTGGACTTCGGCTGTGTCGTGCTGACCCCCTTCGAGGGCATGCAGATGCAGTTGCAGGTCGACCAGCGCAGCCAAAAGGTGCAGGCCGCGTTGGTGATGGCCGGCAAGTCGGCGATCGAGATCGCGCTGTTCGCCGCGCCCGCCCAGTCCTCGATGGTTGCCGAGATCCGCGACGAGATGCTGGCGGCGACCGAGAAGTCGGGCGGTCAGGCGACCCTGGCGGAGGGCCCATTCGGCACCGAGGTGCGCCGGGTCGTGCCGATGACCGATCCCAAGGGCAACCGCGTCGTGCACATCTCGCGCACCTGGTTCGCCGAGGGTCCGCGCTGGCTATTGCGCGGCGTCGTGATGGGCGAGGCCGGCCAGGCGAGTGGTGCCGACGGCGTTTCGGAACTCATCTACGAGTTCTTCAGCAACACTGTGGTGCGCCGGGACCGGCAGCCACGCGTCCCGGGCGACCTGATCCCGATGACGCTGCCGAACTCGCTGGCCGCGTCCGCACCCCAGGCCTCTGCCACCCCCGATGCCTGACCAGGCTGGCCCACTGCGCGGCTGGCGACGGCTCACTTCGTCGCACCAGGAATTGGTGGACGACGAGTTGGCCCGCGAGGCCGCCGTGGCGGGTGCCACCCCGATCAGCGAGTTGACCATGCGTCAGGTCGCCATGGTGCAGGGCACCTTGTCGATGCTGACGCTCAACCCGCGCCGCGAGTCGGCGTGGCTGGAGGCGGAACTGCGGGACGGCACCGGTGCCATCACCCTGGTCTGGATGGGCCACCGCGCGATCCCCGGGATCCGTCCCGGCGCGAAGCTGCTCGTCCGCGGCTGCGTCGCCGACCACGACGGCCAGGCCGCGATCTTCAACCCCGCCTACGAGTTGATCGCCTAAGCGTTCGTCGGCTGGCTAGCCCGTTTGCTTGCCGGTCAGCATGTCGCGCAGCGCGGCCTCGGCCTCCGGCGAACTGACGAAGAGCAGTTCGTCGCCGACCTCGAGGGCTGCGTCCCGCTCGGGGGCCCGCGGCAGGCCATCGCGGACGATGGCCACCAGCACCGCGCCCAACGGGAACTCGATCTCGCGCAGCCGGACGCCAACAACGGGGGAGCCCTGCGGCAGGGTGAGTTCAACCAGCGAGGAGGTGCCCTTCTTGAAGCTGAGCAGTCGCACGATCTCGCCGACGCTGACCGCCTCCTCAACCAGGGCCGACATGATGCGAGGCGTCGACACCGCGACGTCGACACCCCACTGGTCATCGAAGAGCCACTCGTTGCCGGGATGGTTCACCCGGGCAACAGTGCGGGGGACGCCGAACTCGGTCTTGGCGAGCAGGGTGTGCACCAGATTCGCCTTGTCGTCGCCGGTCGCAGCGATCGACACATCGCAGCTACGCAGGTCGGCCTCCTCCAGGGAAGCCATCTCGCAGGCGTCGGCCAGCAGCCATTCGGCCTCCGGCACGCTGTCGGACTTGATCGCGTGCACGTCGCGATCCATCAGCAGCACCTCGTGGCCGTTGGCGAGCAATTCGCGGGCGATCGAGCGTCCGACGTTGCCCGCTCCCACAATGCAAACGCGCATGGTGACTCCTCAGTGCTTCTCGGGGGCGTGCGACAGCAATTCGCGGACTTCGGCCAGCCGATTGAGCGGGGCGGCCAGCCAGACCAGGTCGCCTGCCTGCAGCACGGTGCGGGCGTCCGGGACGAAGCCGCTGCCCAGCCGCTGCATGCTGGCCACCCGCACCCGCAGGTCGGCCTCAATCTGGCTCAGCGGCATGCCAACCCAGTCGTCGTGGTAGTTCATCTGCTGCAGTCCGACGTTCATCGACGGATCCAGCCACTCCGGTTTGCGCACGTCGGGCAGCAGATGAGCCAATACCTGGCCAGCTGTCCAGCGGACGGTGGCCACGGTGGGGATGCCCATCTTCTCGAAGACTTCAGCCCGGGCGGGATCGTAGATTCGCGCCACCACGTTCTTGACGCCGAACTGCTCGCGCACCACGCGGGCGGCCAGGATGTTCGAGTTGTCGCCGTTTGAGACGGCTGCGAAGCCGTCCGCGTTGGTGATGCCGGCCTTGAGCAGCACTTCCTTGTCGAAGCCGACGCCCTTGATCGTCCGGCCGGTGAACTCCGGCCCGAGACGGCGGAACGCATCGACGTCCAGGTCGATCACGGAGACCTCGTGGCCACGGGCAACCAGCGCGCGCGCCAGGGTCGAGCCAACCCGGCCACAGCCCATGATGACGATGTGCATGAAACCTCCCGGGATCATTTGCGGCACTGACGCTACACCTGCCAAGCGGTTGCCAAAATCGGGATGCCATCAGGCTTGCATCCGGCCCCAGCAGGCGTACAGTGACCGCTCGTGAGTGTGTGGGATGCCACCAAGCGCGTGCTGATCGGACGCAAACTCGCCAGCTCGAGACTGGGCGAGACGCTGCCCTCAAGCGCATCGCGCTACCGGTCTTCTCGCCTTCGACGTGCTGAGTTCGGTCGCCTACGCTCCCGATGAGATCCTGATCACCCTGTCCCTGGCCGGAATGGCCGGCTTCGTCTTCTCGCTGCCGATCGCGATCGCGGTCGCCGTCGTCATGCTGATCGTGGTCGCGTCCTACCGCCAGGTGGTGCACGCCTACCCGTCCGGCGGTGGCGACTACGAGGTGGCCACCGTCAACCTCGGGCCGAACGCCGGCCTCACAGTGGCCAGCGCCCTGCTGGTCGACTACGTGTTGACCGTGGCGGTGTCGGTGAGTTCGGGCGTGCAGAATGCCAAGGCGATGATGCCGTTCCTGCAGGGCCACGAAGGCCTGGCTGCGGCCATCGTGATCTTCCTGATCATGGCGATGAACCTGCGCGGCGTGCGCGAATCGGGCACCTTCTTCGCCGTCCCCACTTATGCCTTCATGATCAGCGTCGGTGCGATGGCGCTGTGGGGCTTCACCCAGATCTTCCTGATGGGACGCGAACTGCGTGCCGAGACCGCCGATTACACGGTGGTCGGGCCGTCGAGCCATGACCCGTTCATCGGATTCGTGGTCGTGATGCTGCTGGCGCGCACCTTCTCGTCCGGGTGTGCCGCGTTGACCGGCGTCGAGGCGATCAGCAACGGCGTGCCCAACTTCCGCAAACCCAAGTCGAAGAACGCGGCCACCACCCTGCTGCTGCTCGGCACCATCGCGGTCAGCATGCTGCTGGCCATCGTTTCGATGGCTCGGCTGACCGGGGTCAAGATGCTGGACGTCCGCGACGGGGTCTACTTCATCACCCCCGACGGTCGCGAAATCCACGAAGAGGCGACCACGGTGATGGGCCAGTTGGCCCAGGTCGTCTTCTACGACTCATTCCGCCCGGGCTTCTACTTCTTGATGACGGTGACGGTCATCATCCTCTTCCTGGCCGCGAACACCGCCTTCAACGGCTTCCCGACCTTGGCGTCCATCCTGGCCAGGGACGGCTGGCTACCGCACCAGCTGCACACCCGTGGCGACCGCCTGGCGTTCAGTAATGGCATCGTGATGTTGGCCGCCGGCGCGATTGGGCTGGTGCTGGTCTTCAACGCCTCGGTGACGATGCTGATCCAGATGTATGTGGTGGGTGTGTTCGTCTCGTTCACGCTCTCCCAGACCGGCATGCTGCGGCACTGGACGCGGTTGCTCGCCACCGAAACCGATCCGGACCAGCGGGCCAGGATGATCAGGTCGCGGGCGGTCAACACCGTCGGGCTGATCGCCACCGGCACCGTCCTGGTCATCGTGCTGTTGAGCAAGTTCATCCACGGCGCCTGGATGGCGATCCTGGCCATGATCGCCGTCTTCGTGCTGATGAAGCTGATCCACAAGCACTACGGGGTGGTCGCCAGGGAGACCGCGCTGGACGCCACCGCCGAGCGGGCCCTGCCCAGCCGGGTGCGCGCGGTCGTGCTGGTCAACGCGGTGAACAAGCCCACGGTGAAGGCGATCCAGTTCGCGCGCGCCACCATGCCGAGCATGGTCGAGGCGGTGACGGTGGCGGTCGACCCGGCCGAGACCGACGAGTTGGTGGCGGCCTGGAACGCCCACGACATGCCGATCCGGCTGCGGGTGATCGATTCGCCGTACCGGCAGATCACCCAGCCCTTCATCGACTACGTGAAACAGATCCGCTCCGACAACCCGCGCGACGTGGTGTGCATCTACATCCCCGAGTATGTAGTGGGGCACTGGTGGGAGTCGCTGCTGCACAACCAGACCGCCTTGTTGATCAGGACCAGGCTGCACTTCATGCCGGGGGTTATGGTGACCTCGGTGCCCTACCAGTTGGGCTCCAGCCAACTGCATGCCACCCGGCACGCCGAGGCCGACCAGGAGATGAAGCAAGACCATGCCCGCAGACTCGCCCGAGGTGGCTACTGACCAGGTCGTCGGCCCGGTCGAACTGACCGCCATCGCCCACGGCGGTCACTGCGTTGGACGCGTCGATGGCCGTGTGGTCTTCGTCCGGCACGGCATCCCCGGCGAGACTGTGCGCGTCCGGATCACCGACGCGTCCAAGGCCGCGTTCTGGTGGGGTGAGGTCGCCGAGGTGATCTCCGCGTCCCCGGATCGAGTGATCCCGCCCTGCCCGATCGCTGGACGCTGCGGTGGCTGCGATTTCCAGCATGTTTCTGTGGCCCGGCAGCGCGAGTTGAAGGCGTCGGTGATCAGTGAGCAGTTGCAGCGGCTGGCCGGCGTTGACTGGCCGGTGGTTGTCGAGCCGGTGCCCGGCGACAACGAAGGGTTGGGCTGGCGCACCAGGATGCGTTACCTGAGCCAGGCCGGACGCGTCGGCCTGCGGGCCTGGCGTTCGGACGCATTGGTACCGCTGCCGGACGGCGGCTGCCGGATCGCGCACCCCGCTGGGCCGGATGACCTGGCCGCGCTCGCGTCCGGTGATGGCGAGATCCAGGTCGTGGTGAGCGACGACGGCTTCACGGTGCTGGGCGTGGACGGACAGCCGGTCATGGGCGACGAACTGGTCACCCAGCGCGTCGGGCAGAGCAGCTTCCAGGTGCGAGCCGACGGCTTCTGGCAGGTGCACCCGGGCGCAGCCGAGACCCTCACCAACGCAGTGATCGAGGGGCTCGATCCGCAAGCGGGGGAGAGCGCCCTGGACCTCTACTGCGGGGTTGGGCTGTTCGCCGGCGCCCTGGTGGACGCGGGCTGCCGGGTGAGCGGCATCGAGTCCAGCAAGTCGGCGATCGAACTGGCCCGGCGCAATGTGCCGCAGGCCCGATTCCAGGCCGGACGCGTCGAGCGCTCGCTCAATCGGCTGCCGCGCCAGGTGGACCTAATCGTGCTCGACCCGCCACGCACCGGGGCCGGACGCGCCGTCGTCGAGCGGCTGGTCGAACTGGGCGCTCGGTCGATCGCCTACGTCGCCTGCGACCCGGCGGCGCTGGCCCGCGACCTGGCCACCTTCGCGTCCCACGGCTACCGGCTCAGCGGGCTACGGGCGTTCGACCTGTTCCCCATGACCCACCACATCGAGGCTGTCGCGATTCTGCGTCCTGCCGAGTAGCGCCCTGAATCGGGCACGCTCATCGGCCCGGGAAGCGCATTCCCGCCATGTTTGGCGCAATGATCGTGCTGGATTCAGGGCGCCGGGAAGCAAAACGGGCGCCCCACCAGGGAGCGCCCGCCTGCGTTAGCGTCCAAATCAGAACGGCAGCGAGTAGTACTTGGCCTCCAGGAACTCGTCGATGCCGAGCTGGGAGCCCTCGCGGCCCAGACCGGACATCTTCACGCCGCCGAACGGGGCGGCAGCGTCCGAGATGACACCGGCGTTGACGCCGAGGATGCCGGTCTCCAGCTGACGGCCGACGCGCATCGCGTTGCCCAGGTTCTCGCTGAATACGTAGCTGGCCAGGCCGAACTCGGTGTCGTTGGCGATGTCGATGGCCTCCTGCTCGGTGGAGTAGGTGATCACCGGGGCGAACGGACCGAAGATCTCCTCCTTCAGGATCCGGGTGCCGGGCTGGATGTTGGAGATGACCGTCGGCTTCATGAAGTAGCCGGGGCCGTCGATGGCGTCGCCACCGGTGGCGACCTTGCCGCCGTTGTCGATGGCGTCCTGCACCAACTCCAGCACCTTCTGCAGCTGCGCGGACTCGACCAGCGGGCCGACCTGGTTCTTCGGGTCCAGTCCGTAGCCGACGTTCAGGGCGTCCATCGCAGCGGCGAGCCGCTTGGTGAACTCGTCGGCGATCGACTCGTGCACGATCATCCGGTTGGATGCGATGCACGACTCACCCAGGTTGCGCATCTTTGCGTCCATGGCGCCCTGCACGGCGACGTCCAGGTCGGCGTCCTCCAGCACGATCAGCGGGGCGTTGCCGCCCAGTTCCATGGACGACTTCAGCACGCGGTCGGCGGCCTGCTTGAGCAGCGAGATGCCGACCTCGGTCGAGCCGGTGAAGGTGATCTTGCGCATCCGCGGGTCGGAGATCAGCGGGCCGGTCACGGCGCCGGAGCGGTTGGTGGTGACGATGTTGACCACGCCGGCGGGCAGGCCCGCCTCCTCCAGTACCTTGGCGAACAGCAGCATCGCCAGCGGGGTCAGCTTGGCGGGCTTGCAGACCACGGTGCAGCCGGCGGCCAGCGCCGGCGCGATCTTGCGGGTGGCCATCGCCAGCGGGAAGTTCCACGGGGTGATCGCCAGCACCGGGCCGACCGGCACCTTCTCGACGTGGATGCGCCGACCAGACGACGGGGCGATGGTGTTGTAGCCCTCGATCCGGCAGGCCTGCTCGCTGTACCAGCGCACGTACTCGTTGCCATAGGCGACCTCACCGAGCGCCTCGTTGAAGGTCTTGCCCATCTCCATGGTCATGCAGGCCGCGAAGACGTCCTTGCGCTCCTCGATCATGTCGAAGACACGACGCAGCAGTTCGGCGCGCTCACGCGGCTTGGTGTTCGCCCAGTCCTTGGACGCGTCGGCAGCGGCGTCCAGCGCCTGCATCGCCTGCTCGGGAGTCGCGTCGGCGACCTCGGCGAAGGTTTCGCCCTTGGCGGGGTTCTCCACCGGGATGGTGTTGGCGGTCTGGATCCATTCGCCGCCGATGAAGAGGCCCTTGGGGAGTGCGTCGAGAACCTTCTGCTCAAGCGCCTGGATGTTTTCGGTCATGCTGTGCGTCTCCTGCTTGTTGTGTGCGCGGTACTGGGGATTGGATTGGTTGGTGGCCGGTCAGCCGGCCATGTACTGCCCGCCGTTGACCGGCAGGGTGATTCCGTTGACGAACGAGGACGCGTCCGAGCAGAGGAAGGCCACGGTGCTGGCGACCTCCTCGGGCCGGCCGTTGCGCAGCAGCGGCGTACTGGCGGCCAGCTTGTCGCCCATCTCGGCGAAGGTCTGGGCGTTCATCTGGGTGTCGATGAAGCCCGGGGCCAGAACGTTGACGCGGATGCCGCGCGCGCCGACCTCGCCGACGATGCTGCGGGCCAGGCCACTGATGGCGGCCTTGCTGGTGGCGTAGGCGGCCTTGCCGGGGCTGCCACGGCGTCCGGCGTCGGAGGAGAAGAGCACCACCGAACCGTTGTCGGCCATTAGCGGCAGCAACTCGCGGCAGATCTGGAAGACCGCCTTGACGTTGATGTTCAGGACGCGATCCCAGTGCGCATCGGACATCTCCTCGATCGGGGAGCGATCGATGATGCCGGCGGCGGGGACCAGGAAGTCGAGTCCCTCCATGGTGGACCGCACCAACTCGCCGAGTTCGGCCATCTTCGTGCCGTCGGTCAGGTCGGCGGCGAGGGTCTCCACCTGGGGGGAGCCGCCTTCCCGGCACTCGGCGGCGGACGACTCAAGGCGTTCAGCGTTCAGGTCGACCAGAACCAAACGCACGCCGTCGGCAGCCAGCAACAGCGCGGTTGCGCGCGCGATCCCGCTGGCGGCTCCGGTGATGACGGCCCGACGGCCGCCGAGATCCCACTGCATCGTTGAAGGCCTCCTCGCCTCTGGGGTATCTGGATCCATCGTACAAGATTCTGGATAGAATGTGGCAACCAATATTGCGTTCGATCGGGTGGATTGGATACAATTCCACCATTAGTGGGCCCTGTTCCGCAAGTTGCCGATGCCGTCATCACGAACCTTTGGAGAAGTCCATGAGCCGCGAAGAGAAGCTCGTCCCATCAGTTGAATGGAAGCAGATTTCCAGCACCCCCGAAGACTGGGACGCTGCAGATCCGCAGTTGCTGCGCGCGATGTTGGTGCAGATGCAGATCATCCGCTCCTTCGAGGAGGTGGCCCTGAAGCTCGCCGGCGAGGGCGCACTGCACGGCCCGGCGCACTCCAGCATCGGCCAGGAGGGCGGCGCGGTTGGATCCATCATCGGCCTGCGCCCGACGGACGCCGTGAACGGCACCCACCGCGGCCACCACCAGTTCCTGGCCAAGGGCCTGAACTACATCAAGGGCACCGATTTCGACCCCGAGAACCCGATCGACGATGAGGTGCACGCTTTCGTCAAGAAGACCCTCGCCGAGATCCTCGGCCTCGACCAGGGCTTCAGCCACGGCCGCGGCGGCTCGATGCACCTGCAGTGGAAGGAAGCGGGCAACCTGGGCACCAACGCCATCGTCGGCGGCGGTGTCCCGCTGGCCAACGGCTCGGCGTTCTGCCAGAAGTACGCGCAGGCCGAGAACCCCGTCGAGGGCGGCTCGGACGTCACCGTCACCTACTTCGGCGACGGCGCGTCCAATATCGGCTCGACGCTGGAGACCTTCAACCTGGCCTCGGCCTGGAAGCTGCCGCTGTGCTTCTTCATCGAGAACAACATGTACGCCGTGTCCACCACGGTCTTCGAGGCCACCAACGAACCGCGGCTGTCGGCCCGTGCGTCCGGCTTCGGCATGCCGGCCTGGCGCGTTGACGGCATGGACCCGCTGGCCGTCTACCTGGCCATGCAGAAGGCCACCGAGCACATGCGCTCCGGCAAGGGCTCGGTCGTCGTCGAGGCCGAGGTCTACCGCTACTTCCACCAGAACGGCCCATTCCCCGGCAGCGCCTTCGGCTACCGCGCCAAGGAAGAAGAGGCCGAGTGGCGTGAGCGCGACGCCATCCAGCGTGTTGCCCGCGAGTTGATCGCCCGCGACGGGCTCACCCAAGAGGTCTTCGACCAGATGGTCGAGAAGATCGACGCGGTGATGAACGGCCTGATGGACGAGTTCACCGAGGCCGACCCCGAGTCGAAGCGCCCCCGCAAGCGCATCAAGCCCGAACTGTGGCCCGATCCCGAGTTCGTCGACTACGGCATCCGCGGCGACGCCTCCGAGTTGGACGCCTGGGAGGTGCTCGAGGACGACCAGGTCACCGAGTGGCGTGAGGTGAAGTTCGCCGACGCCGCTGCCGACGTCATGCAGCACCGCATGCAGACCGACTCGCGCTACGTCACCATGGGCGAGGACGTGCACAAGCTGAAGGGTGGCACCAACGGCGTCACCCGCGGCCTCAAGGCCGAGTTCGGCGACCGCATCATGGGCACCCCGATCGCCGAGAACGGCTTCGCCGGCCTGGCCGGAGGCATGGCGATGGACGGACGCTACCGTCCCGTCGTCGAGTTCATGTACTCCGACTTCATGTGGGTGGCAGCTGACCAGGTCTTCAACCAGATCGGCAAGGCCCGCCACATGTTCGGTGGTGAGCACGGCGTCCCGCTGGTGCTGCGCAGCAAGTGCGCGATGGGTGCCGGCTACGGCTCGCAGCACTCGATGGATCCAGCCGGCGTCTACGCGGCCCACCCGGGCTGGCGCATCGTCGCCCCGTCGAACGCCTTCGACTACGTCGGCCTGATGAACGCCGCCCTGGCGCTCGAGGACCCGGTCATGGTGATCGAGCACGTCGACCTGTACGAGAAGATGGACAAGGTTCCCGAGGGCAACCTGGACTACATCATCCCGCCGGGCACCGCGAAGATCCGCCGCGAGGGCTCCGAACTGACGATCCTGGCCTACCTGAACATGGTCGAGTTGTCGCTCAACGCCGTCGAGGCCACCGGCATCGACGCCGAGGTGATCGACCTGCGCTGGCTGGACACCGCGTCCATGGACTGGGACACCATCGGCGAGTCGATCAAGAAGACCAACAACGTGCTGCTCGTCGAGCAGGGCTCACCTGGCCCCGGCTACACCAGCCGGATCGCCACCGAGATCACCGAGCGGTTCTTCGACTACCTCGACCAGCCCGTGCAGCGGGTCTACGGTTCGCAGTCGACCCCAACGATCTCCAAGAAGCTCGAGCGGGCCGCGCTCGCCTACGAGCCCGAGATCGAAGCCGGCATCGCGCGTGTTCGCGCCAATCTGGGCCAGCAGGCCTGAGAGGAATCCGATCATGGCAAACGTCATCCTGATGCCGGCCGTCGTGGCCGATGCCGAGGACGCCGTCCTCACCAGTTGGCTGGTTGCTGAGGGCGACACGGTCAAGAAGGGCCAGCCGCTCGCCGAGATCGAGACCGACAAGGCGAACGTCGAGGTCGAGGCGGACGCCGCCGGCACCGTCGGCCGGCTGCTCGCCGAGCCGAGCCAGCGGGTTGCTGTAGGCGCCCCGATCGCCGTGCTGCTGGCAGCCGGTGAGGACGCCTCGGCGATCGACGCCGCCCTGGGCGAATCGTCGACCCCGCTGCCCCCGCCGGATCCCGAAGGCGGCACCGCCAACGCCGACGAGTCCCCGGAAGCCACCGAGGAACTGCGTGACACCCCGGCCGAGCAGGACGTCGCGGCCACCGCGCGTCCGGACGGGGAGCGCATCTTCGCGTCCCCGTTGGCTCGCCGGATTGCCGCCGAGAACGGCCTGGACATCGCCACCATTTCGGGACGCGGCCCGCACGGCCGCATCCTGAAGGCCGATGTCACCGAGGCGATCGAGGCTGCCAAGTCCGCCCCCAAGGCGGCTCCGGCAGCAGCAGCCGCCCCGGCCGCCGAAGCAGCACCGCGTCGCGCCGAGGCCGGCCCGGCCGAGAAGGCTCCGGAAGCCGATGGCGCCTACGAGGACATCGCCCTGACCGGCATGCGTCGGGCGATCGCTCGCCGGCTCACCGAGTCGAAGTCGTCGGTGCCGCACTTCTACATCACCGTGGACGTGCGGATGGACGCGCTGCTGGCCTTCCGCAAGCAGCTCAACGAGGCCGCCTCGGTGAAGATCTCGGTCAACGACCTGCTGGTCAAGGCCATCGCCAGCGCCCTGCAGGCCGTCCCGAACGCCAACGCCGTCTGGAATGGTGATTCGATCCGTCGCTACGACACCGTCGACATCTCGGTCGCCGTGTCCACTGATGGCGGTCTGATCACCCCGGTCGTCCGGGGCGTGGAGAAGCTGGGCCTGGTCGCCCTGGCGAACACCACCAAGGACCTGATCGAGCGGCCGCACGGGCAAGCTCGAAGCAGAACGAGATCGAAGGTGGCTCGTTCTCGATCAGCAACATGGGTATACGGGGTGCGGGAGTTCTCCGCGACCTCGAACGCCGCGAACTGGCCTCGGCCGCCTGCTGCCGGAGCAGCGCCTGGGTGGCTTCCGACAACGGCGAAGTCGGCTGTCCACGAAGGGCGCTACATCGCCAATGGCCGACCATCGGTGATCGACGGGCGCTGGTGCCGAACAGCAGGCACTGCGTCCGTGGCCTGGAGGTCCGCTGATGCACCCGTGACGAGGGAGGACGCGCGATGAGGGCAGTCGTCAAGCATGTTCTTGGCGCCGAGAACGTGAGCTCCGGAATGATGTTCCGGAGCCCACGCCCGGCGAGCGGCAGGCCCCCGCTGAGGTGATCTACACCGGTGTGTGTGGCACCGACAACCACGGGATGCACGACGAGTACAAGGTGAACCCGCCGGTCATCATGGGTCACGAGGTGCTCGGCCGGGTGGTCGACGTCGGTTCGGCCGAGGACGAGTCCTGGGTCGGCCAGCGGGTGGTCATCGAGACCTTCTTCTCCTGCTGCGAACGCTGCGAGATGTGCCGGTCGGGCCGCCGCAACATGTGCGAGCAACGCGAGTCGATCGGCTCGTTCCGCGATGGGGGCTTCGCCGAGAAGCTGGTCATCCCGGTGCTGAACCTGCACGCGGTCTCGAGAACGTGCCCGACGAGATCGCCGCGCTGGCCGAACCGCTGGCGTGCACGGTGCATGCCCTCATCCTGCGCAGTTCCATCAAGCCGGGGCACAAGGTGCTGGTCACCGGTCCCGGCCCGATGGGCTTCCTGTCGGCCCAGGTCGCGCGGGCGTCCGGTGCCCAGGTGACGTTGGCCGGCATCCCCAAGGACGCCGAGCGGCTGGCCAAGCTGGGCTCCGAGGGCATCGCGACGACCACCGAGACCCCGGCCGAGATGGCCTACGACGTGGCGATCGAGTGCTCGGGCGTCGGCCTGGTGCCGCCAACGCGCTGAAGTCACCGAAGCGGGCGGCGCCATATCCGTGTCGGCATCTTCGGCAAGGACGTGACGGTGCCGCTGGACATCCCGATCCTGCGCGAGCTGACCATGACGGCCGGCTTCCTCGCACTCACCGCGGGCACCGACATCGCGATGGACCCGATGGGCCGCGGTGCCTGACCGCGCCGGCAGTGGGCCTGATCTTCCCGCTGGCCGACTGGCAGGACGCGCTGGCCGCGATCAGCGACGGCAAGACCATGAAGGTTCTCATCGACCCGAGGAGCTGAAATGCCGATTCCCGGAATCCGTGGCGGTGGACCACGTCGGATTCACCGCCTGACTCCGAACAGGCGCAACGACTTCTTCGTCGATGTGTTGGGCTGCGAGTTCTTCGAACCTCGGCCCCTTCGATGCCGGCGCCGACGGTCGTTGGATGAGCGAGCACCTGAACGCCGACGACCGGGCGCGGATGCGCACCGGCACTACCGCTGCGGCCACGGTCGAACTTCGAGATCTCGAGTACGACCTCGAGGGACGCAACGAGCAGCAGCCCCGCAACTCGACGTCGGCGGCCACCACCGCCTTCTACGCCGACGACTTCGATGCCGCGCTGGCCTACCTGCGCGAGGTGCCCGGCGTCCGATCCTCGGTGAGCCGACGATCAGCGGCGGCGGCAACAAGGGGCAGACCGGGTCTACTTCATCTCCCCGGTGGGGATGCAGATGGAGTTGCTGAGCTATCCGCAGGGCAAGGCCTACAAGCGGAGCGCGCAACCCACTAGAACCCCGCCCATCCGGAGCTTTGAGTACCGGCCCCGGCGATGGACGACCTGACCAACGGCCGGACGCTGCAGGCGTCCCCGGATCGTCGATGAGTTGCGCGCCCAGATCCTCGACGGCGACCGCGAGCCGGGCAGCCGGCTCGGCCGTGAACTGCTGGCAGCAGGAGTTCGGCGCGTCCTGGATGCCGATCATGGCCCTGCGGGCCCTGGAGGCCGAGGGACTGGTGCGGGTCAAGGCGCACTCGGGGGCCTGGGTGGCCGGCCTCGACCTGGAGGAGTTCGAGCAGTGCTACAAGCTGCGCGAGGTCGTCGAGCCGATGGTGATCCGCGAGTCGCTGCCGAACCTGCTGGAGGAGCAGATCGAGCGGGCGCATGATCGCTCGCCATTGAGGAGACCGGTGGGTCGAAGGGCCTGCGCGACTTCATGCGGCTGGACCGCGAGTTCCACCTGCTCACCTACGCCGGTGCCAGCTACCCGTTCCTGACCGATCTGGTGACCCGGTTGTGGAACATCACCCAGCCCTACCGGCGCGAACTGGTGCGGCAGATGCCCGATGGGTCGTTCCGGTCGACCTGTGCCGAACACACCTTGATCGTGGACGCGCTGCGGCGCCGCGACCCGGACGCGGCGGCAGCGCTGGTGCACGTCCACATCCATCGGACGCGGGTGGCCCTCAGCGGCTACCGTGACATCGTCTGGCAGAACGAACAAGACCTCGCCGCCGAAGGCCGACGCCCGGCCACCACGCGAAGGAGCGCAGATGACCGAACAGACCAACGTGCTTGACCTCTTCCGGCTGGATGGCCGCCGGGCGATCGTGACCGGTGGCGGTCGGGGCATCGGGATGGCCATGGCCAAGGCGCTGGGGGAGGCCGGTGCCCATGTGGCGCTGGTCTCGCGCACCAAGGAGCAGTTGCATGCCGCGGTGACGCGCGTGCCGAACTCGATTGCGGTGGCCGCTGACGTGATGTCGTCGCACCCGAACCAGTTGGTCTCGGACTGTGAGTCGGCTCTGGCAGGGCCGATCGACATCGTGGTGCACGCGGCCGGCTTCCAGCACCGCGAACCCGCGGTCGACTACCCGGCTGAGCAGTGGGATCGGCTGATCCAGTACACCTGACCGCGCCGTTCCGGATCAGCCAGGAGATCGGTCGCCGCCAGCTTGCGGCAGGACGGCCGGGCAGCCACATCTTCATCGGTTCGTTGAACAACATCCAGTCGGTGGTGCCGAACATCCCGGCCTACGCCGCAGCGAAGTCGGGTATCGGCGGGGTGATGCGGGCGCTCAGCAAGGAGTGGTCCGGCAAGGGGATTCGCTGCAACGGCGTGGCGCCGGGCTGGGTGCACACCGAGCTGACCAAGGGCCTGTTCGCCGACCCGGAGAAGGCGGCTGCCATCCTGTCGATCCCGATGGGCTGGTTGGCCGAGCCCCAGTGAGATGGCATCGGTGGCGCTCTTCCTCGCCAGCGACGCGTCCAGTTACATGACCGGGCAGATGCTCTACGTGGACGGCGGCTGGACCACCTCGTAGCGGCCGCCGGACGGCCCGGTTCGGGTTGCCCGTTGTTGCCACTGGGAGGCCCACGGTTCGTGGTTGCGGCGTCCCGGGACGGATAATTGAGGGCACGGCCACTACGCGTTTGACTACTCCGCGCTGCCCGATGCGTCCCGGTCGACCCCCGCTGTGCCAGCCGGGGCGAACGACCGCAGGATTGCGGTCTGGTCTATCTGGTGATGGATGATCCCGAACTGCGCGAGCTGTATGTCGCTGATCGCAAGGCGCGACGCGCCGGCAGGCAGTTGCATCCGCAGCGGTGACGCTGCCGCACGGCGTCCCGAGACTGCCGTAGCATCCCCTTCATGACCTGCATCGCTTGCTCCCTGGCCTGGCCCTGATGGGCCTGGTGGTGGGGTTCACCTATCTGGTGGTGGTCCCATGCCCCAGCAGGGCGTGCGCCCAGGAGCCGTGCCCCCAACTGGTCAAGTCGACGATCGGCATGGTGCCGATCATGATCGTGCTGGTGCTGGCTCTGGTCGCGATGGGTGTGGTCTTCTGGAAGAAGCTGGCTTGGGCCGAGGTGCCGGTGGTTGTGCTGTCGGGTCTGGCGCTGATCGGGGTCGGGCTGCCGCGGTTCATCGGCCTGATCGGTGACGTGCGTGCTGATCCGGGCATGGTGCTCGTTCAGCGCTGGGAAGCGATCGGACCGCTGGACTACCTGAGCGTGCTGATCGGGTTGGCGCTGGTGATCACTTCGATGCTGGTCTGGGCGACCTTGGGACGTCGGCGACGGTTGACCGAGCACCGGTCGCTGCCGGTGCTGGTGGGCGGGGGATTCACGATTGCCGCGATCGCGCTGGCCATGGTTGCGTTCGTGCCGGAGATGGCGCTCAGTGGGCAGTTCCTCGAGGGCCAGCTGTCGCGTCCGGGTTGGTACCCGCCGGACAACCTGGGGATCTCGATGCCGGCGGGTGCGCGCAATGCGTCCCTGTTGCTGCTGTTGATGGTTCCGCTGTTGGGTGTGGCTTCGCAGGCGTGGGCGTCGGCCGGACGCACCGCGAGCCGGGTCAAGTCGATCGCGTATGGGCTTGCGGGGGCGGCCATCACCGGAGCGTTCGTGTTGATCCACGACGTGCTGGTGCGGCTGCAGCAGACGTTCATCGGCCTGTACACCGGGCCGTTCGCGGGTGCAGCACTGGAGGCGATCACCACGCTCGCCATGGCGATGGTGGCCTGCGCGCTGGTGGCCGGGTTCTGGCCGTCGTCTGAGCCCGAGGTGCCGGAGGTGCCTGAGTCACCTGCTCCGGACGCGGTGGAGGAGCCGCCGGCTACAGCGGCAAAGTAAAGCCCCCAGTTCCTGGGGAACCGGGGGCTGTGGGGTGGTTGTCGGGGTGGGTTGAGCCTGCCGCGTTTGCGTGCAGGTCAGCGTTCGCGGACGATTTCGAGGCGAAGCTTGGCGACGACGCCACCGATGACGGCGACTGCCGACAGCACGGGGGCGATCAGCACGGCGGCTGCGCCACCGACGATGCCGACGGCCAGCGGGATGCTCATGAGCTTGCGGCCCTCGCCGTTGCGAATGATGATGCGACGGACGGTGGCGTCCGACATGAGGCCCTTGACGGTGCCGACCAGGTTCTCTCCGGCAACTTCGATCTTCTCGGTGAAGGATCGGTCATCGGCATGGTGCTTGTCACGAATCATGTACTCGACGGTACCCGCTTCGCGGGGCGGGTGAGCGTGCGGGGCCGCGGGAATAGGTGGGAATCCGGGTCTCCCCGGATGCTGGTGAGTGCCGCTCAGGCGGACGCGATCCAGTCGCGGAATCGGCCCAGGCCCTCGGCGATCCGTTCGGTGGAGATACCCGAGTAGGCAAGGCGGATGTAGGAGCGGGTTTCGCCGGGCTGCGGGCGTCCGAAGTGCTCGCGGGTGCAGAAACTGCAGCCGGTCTCGCGCAGGGCCAGATCGGTGAAGTCGGCCAGACTGGACGCGCCCACCCGCGCCATGGCTTCGGTGACGTCGGGGTAGAGGTAGAAGGTGCATTCGGGCAGGGCGACGCTGACGCCCGGGGTGGACGCGAGGATGGCGTGCGCAGCGTCCCGGCGGGCCTGCAGCGCGAGGCGGATCTGGTCGATCTCGGACTGGTCTCCGGACAGGCCGGCCAGCCCGGCGTACTGCACGAAGTGGGTGGTGCACGACTCGTTGTTGGTGTTCATCCGGGAGAACCAGGGCGTCAGTTCGGCTGGCGTGATGCCGGCACCGAGGCGCCACCCGGTCATCGCGAACCGCTTGCCGAAGGTGTAGAGGATGACGGTGCGCTCGGCCATGCCATCGATGGACGCAATGGAGCGGCTGACACCGGAGTAGCGGGTCTCGAAATAGGCCTCATCGGACAACACCCACAGGTCGTGCTCGATGGCCAGGGCGGCGATGGCCTCGCGCTCTGCGTCCGAGGATTCGGCGCCGGTCGGGTTGTGCAGGTCGTTGTAGATGATCGCCGCGGTGCGTGGGGTGATCAGTGCGCGCAGTTGGTCGAGGTCGATGCCGAACCCGGTGTCGGTGGGCAGGAAGCGGTACGGGACGCCGATGCCGCCCAGGTATTCGATCTGCGACTCATAGATCGGGAAGCCGGGGTTGGGGAAGAGCACCTCGTCGCCGGGGTTCATCACCGATTGCAGGAACTTGGTGATCACCGGCTTGCCGCCGGGCTGGATCGTCACGTTGTCGACGGTGTAGCCGGTGCCGCGCTTGGCATTCACATCGGACGCGATGGCTTCGCGCAGGGGAGTGATGCCTGGGCCGGGGCAGTAGCCGGTCTTGCCATCGGCGATCGCCTTGTTCATGGCCTCGACAACGGTGGATGGGGTTGGCAGGTCGATGTCGCCCAGGTGGAACGGGTAGACGGCGTTGCCCTTGGACGCCCAGTCCGCGGCCACCACGGCCTGCGAGAAGGCGGGCTCGGTGCCCAGGTTGGCGAGGCGGTCAGCGAGTTTCATCGGGTCTCCTTGGCGGCGGTGCCTATGGGACGAAGGGTAGTCGGGGTGTCTCAGCCAAACTGTCAGACCCCGCCATCAGGATGTGGGTACACGATCGCAACGGGCTGGTGGGGATGGACGTCTGCGTTGGTCGGGACGGTCGTGTGGCACGGGATTCGGTTAGATGGAGTTGAAATTGATCCCTGTAATTGACATTCGCCGGGCCAGGCAGCCTCGAGGGCTTCTCCCGCGTGGTAGGCGTGGTGAACGCGTTTTTGACATTGCGGCGTCCTTTGAGATGGAGCACAACGCCATCGAGACGCTGCAGCTTCGGTCGGCGGTACGACGGCTGTCGACTTCACCCGTTGACCTCTACAAGCCGTATGTGGACTTCCTGAACTCGCGGGAACCCGATGAACGAGCGTTCAAGGCACGAAGCGACATTGCGAAGGCGCTCGAAGAGGCGAGCGACCACGTTCACGAGTTCGAGTTGGGCGAGAAGAACCGATCGGAATCGGACGCGCTCATCCGACGGGCGCTCCCCCAAGGACGTGCCGTGGGTCTTGATCGGAGGCCCGCCCTGCCAGGCCATATTCACTTGCTGGACGCTCTAGGCGGGCGCACGATGTCACGTTCAGCGAGGATCACAAGCACTTCCTCTATCGGGAGTACCCTGAGCATCATCGAGTCCTTCAGGCCGAGTGTCTTCGTGATGGAGAACGTCAAGGGACTACTGTCCGCAACCCACAGTGGGCGAGGCATATTCAGGCGCATCCTTGACGACTTGTCCCTTGGCGGGCGGTACCAGATCGATCCTTCGTGGTGGCGGGGGATGCTCCCGCCCGGGACTTCGTGATCAGGGCTACGGGGAGTTTTGGGGTTCCGCAGCGGCGGCACCCGAGTCATTCTGCTGGGCATTGATACCGAAGCGGTGTCAAGCCGAACCACGCCAAATCGCCCCGCACAATGGCTTGGTCACGGTTTGGGATGCAATCGGGGGGATGCGGCCTGTCACCTCACAAGTAAGCCGCGCGGCATCCGAGCGGGACAAGGAGCGACTCTGGAACACCGCCCTCGCGGGCAAGGGCGAAGGCAAACAAGGTGATACCCGAACTCGACCCGGTCGTTCGACATGGAGTGAGGAACTCGAGCTGAGTGGAGTGGCTGGAAGGGGGCCGGGCTTCGCAGCGCTCCCCAGCACAGTGGCCGCCGTCATATGGCTTCCGATCAAGCCCGATACGCGTACCTGTCCATGCTTGCGCAGGCGAGCTTGTCGCCGAGAGTCCATCAGCTGCCTCCTGAACTGCAGCCTGCGCATCGAAACATCCATGGCGATGTGGTTCCATTCGTCGACCGGTTCAAGGTGCAAACCTGGGACAGGCCCAGCAGCACGATTGCTTCCCACATCAGCAAGGACGGGCACTACTACATTCACCCCGACCCTGACCAGATGCGGAGTTTGTCCGTGCGCGAGGCTGCGCGGCTCCAAACGTTCCCGGACGACTATTACTTCATGGGCAATCGCAGTCGGCAGTATCAGCAGGTCGGCAATGCCGTCCCGCCGCTGCTCGCCAAACAGATCGCGGAGGTGGTTGCCGACGTCCTCGACGCCTGACTCCAGCTATCGCCCACCGGCCGAGAAGGGGTGGGTGCGCAGGCGCATGTCCGAGCAGCGGGTCACCGGCACCAAACCGGAGATGGAGTTGCGACGGCTACTGCATGCGGCAGGGCTCCGCTACCGGGTCGAGTACCCGGTCCTGCGGGAATCCTCGACGCCGGATGACATCGCGTTCACCAAGACCAAGCTGGCCGTGATGGTCGACGGATGCTTTTGGCACGGCTGTCCAGAGCATGCGGTGCCGCCCAAGCACAACGCGGAGTGGTGGGCGGAGAAGCTCGCGACCAACGCCGTTCGCGATCGTGAGACCAACGCCGCGCTGGAAGCTGGCGGCTGGGCTGTTCTCCGTCTTTGGGAGCACGAGGCGGACCAAATGGTTCTTCGAGTCAGTGAGGCACTCGAATCGCGGGCACCGGATTCATGATCACGTCATTGGGCCACTCGTACATTCCCTGCGCTATACGGTTGATTGCCAAAGGAGGCTATTCGTGGATGAATGGGAGATTGCCGAGCCACGGGCGGCGGCACTCGTGGAATCCCTGCGTGCCTTCGGCTACTCCCCAGAAACGGCAATCGCCGACCTGATCGATAACAGCATCTCGGCCGGCGCCAAGCGTGTGGATGTGCGTCTCTTCTGGGACGGTCCTGAGTCTTACGTGACCATTCTCGATGACAGCAGGGGAATGGACGAGACAACACTCGTAGAAGCAATGCGCGCGGGCAGCTCGGGCCCCTTGGACGAGCGGGGACCGAAAGACTTGGGACGTTTTGGACTGGGGCTCAAGACCGCCTCGTTCTCGCAGGCGTTACGCGAACTCACCGTCATCTCTAGGACGATCTCGGACGAAGAGACCGTTCGTCGATGGGACTTGGACTTGGTCGGCTCAACGGGTGAGTGGCGACTGTTGAGATCAAAGCCCGCCACTGCAGGGTGTCGGCTTGGGCGACACACCGGGCACCCTCGTCGTTTTGGTCCAAATGCGATCGTCTCGTTGGCGAGGCAACCGTCGGTGATGCAAAGGCCCAGACTCGGTTCAACGGGAATGTAAGGAAGATCGAGAAGCATTTGGCTTCCGTATTCCATCAACTTCATGACAGGAAGGAACAAGGTAGTCATCACAGTTAACGGTGTGAGGCTCGAACCTTGGGACCCCTTCATGGAGGCGCACCCGGCTACGCAGTTCTTGGGCACTGAAGACTGATGCTGCGCGGACACGTGAACGAAATTGCGCCCGGGGGATTCTCCCACATCGATCCAAACTGAGCAGGGAGAACAGGGATTGGGCGCGGGCGCCCAGCACGTGGAATCAACTGCAAGGCTTCTACTTGTACCGGGGCGATCGGCTACTGGTTCAAGGGGATTGGCTAGGGCTGGGGGTTCTCCAAGGACGAGCACACGAAGCTCGCTCGCATCGCAATCGACATTCCAACTGCGCTGGATCATGAATGGCAGGTCGACGTGAAGAAGTCAGCGGCCAGGGCGCCGGGTCCGATCCACGACGACCTCATCCGGATCGCTAACGTCACGCGGCGGACTGCGGAAGAGAGGTTTATCGCCACAGGGGCAAGTTGATTGTGCGAAGGACTTCTCAGGAGCACGTGTTCACTTGGCTCCAGTACAAGGCTCGGGATGGGGAGACCAAGTACGAGGATCAACCGGGACCACCCTTTGGTGGGCAGTGTCATTGGCGCTCTGGAGGCGCCAACCACTCCGTTGGCTTGCTACGCGTGATAGAGGAAACCATTCCAACGACGCTGATCGGCGTGTCCATCGCCGATTCATTGGATCGCCAGCCAGTTCCCTTCTCAGCTTCCCAATCCGACCTCCTTCCGCTGCTTCGGATGCTCTTCGATGAGCTCGTGAAAGTCGATGGCATGACACCGCATGACGCGCTCCAGCGGATCGCTTCGGCCGAACCGTTCGATCGGTACCCAGAGATTGTCGCTGCGTTCAAGGAGGACGTGGGATGAGTGTGTTGGACGAGATCAAGACCCTCCGCAGCACTGACCGTGATCCGTCTGGAGGCATTGCGAGATGCTGGCGGAGAGGTGACTCAAGACCTGATCCGGCAGTGGGTCGGATCAATTGGCCAAGTCCTTGGCATTGATAGTGCCGAGCGCGAGGCCGATCTTGACCAGCTCGTGAAGGATCTCGAATCCGAGTACAACGTGTTCGTCCCAAACTGGATTTCGCTCGCTGACAACGGGGATCACGTGGCATGGCTGGAGGAACGACGAGGCAGTATTGACTGGGCATTCCTGGGCTCGCTATCAGCGCTTTCTGCGCGAGACTCAAGGCTCATCCGCGAGTATCAAAGGCCTCGACGAGACCACTGACGACATTCTTAGCCGGCGAAGCCCTGATCGGCCCGGCTCATGGGGTCGTCGGGGGTTGGTCGCGGGTCAGGTGCAGTCAGGGAAGACTGGCAACGTCGGGTTGATCGCGAAGGCTCTGGACAGCGGCTATAAGTTGGTCGTGGTACTCGCTGGCGTACACAACAGCCCGCAGGAGTCCAGGCACAAACTCGTGTTGACGAGGGGATTCTCGGTTTCGACACTCGCAAGAACCTTCGTTTTGATCAGGCACCAGGCGACAGCAAAACAGGCGTGGGCCTCATCGGGAGCAGCGTCTTGCCGGTGAACTCATTCACTTCGTCAAAGAACAGGGAGACTTCCAGTTTGGGCGTGGCAGGAACATCGGCGTTGTCGTTGGCGGCAACGATCCCGTATTCTTGTCGTGAAGAAGAACAAGTCGATACTGGACAATCTCTACGGGTGGGCGACAGCGCTTAGGAGGGAAACGAATCAGCAGACTGGCCGCCCAGTGGTTCGTGGCGTTCCCGTCCTGGTCATTGATGACGAGGCCGATCACGCGAGTGTTGACACGAATGGGCCGATGCGGGGAGCAGACCCAGCAGAGACCGATCCAACAGCCATCAACGGGCTGATTCGTCGGTTCTTGGATACCTTCGAAAAGTCCTCCTACGTCGCGTACACGGCAACGCCATTCGCCAACATCTTCATTTCGCCTGATCAAGACCATCGGGTCGCGGGAGAGGACCTGTTCCCGCGCAGCTTCATAGTGAATCTGCCGGCGCCCTCGAACTACATCGGACCGGAACGCGTGTTTGGCCTCCGGCTGGATGGGGTGGCAGAGGTGGTGGAGCCTCTGCCCATCGTCCGGACCGTGGACGACTACCAGCAGTGGCTGCCTGACAGGCACAACAAGCAGACGCAACTTGGGGAATCACTGCCCAGCAGCCTTGTTGACGCCATCTTGTCGTTTCTTGTGGCTGGTGCAGTTCGCAGGCTTCGCGGTCAGGGTGGCAAGCACCACTCCATGCTCATCCACGTCACTCGCTTCACGAATGTTCAGAGTCAGGTTGCCAATCAGGTAGAAGCGGCGCTGGAAGACTACCGAGACCGGCTCCGCTTTGGTGAAGGCAACAACCCGACACTGCGGAATAGGATCGCGAAGATCTACTCCGACGACCACTCGCCGACGACGCTGCAGATGTCCGAGGGGGATGACTTGGATGACCAGGTGGGCCCACTTCTGAGATTTGCAGAACTTTGGAGTGAACTGGCCAGAGTCGCTGAGAAGACTCGAGTCCACACGGTCAACGGCACATCCGAAGACGTCCTCGAGTACGTCGACCAGGAAGAAGGATTGAGCGTCATCGCGATCGGCGGGGACAAGCTGTCGCGAGGCCTGACTTTGGAAGGCCTGAGCGTCAGCTACTTCCTTCGCGCGAGCAAGATGTACGACACGCTGATGCAGATGGGTCGATGGTTTGGCTATCGCCGGGGCTACTTGGACCTCTGTCGTCTGTACACCACGCCGAGCTTGGTGGGTTGGTATGCAGCCATAACCGCTGCATCCGCTGAACTCCAAGAAGAGTTTGAAGCGATGGCTGCCATTGGGCGTACGCCCGAGGAGTACGGGCTGCGAGTGCGTCAGCACCCCGATGGTCTATTGGTGACAGCGCCATCCAAGCTTCGGCATTCGACGAGCGTCAAGATCAGCTACTCATCGAGCAAAGCCGAAACCACTTCGTTCCTATGGAAAGCAGCAGAACGCAATTGGAGCGCGCTGGAGCGAATGGTGACAACGCTCGATACTCAGGCGGCTCCAACCGGCGACTCCGGCCTGAAGGTCTGGAAGGATGTGCCGCCGCAAGTGGTCTTGGACTTCCTGAGTAGCTACACGGCGGATTCGACTGCAGTTCAGTGGCAACCCAAAGGGCTGATCGACTACATCGGGTCGCGGCTTGGCGATGGTGAATTGGTCAAGTGGACTGTCGGGTTGGCCGATGTTGAGACGGGCGATTTCAAGACACGATCTCTGCCTACGCGAACGATTGGTTTGACGCGGCGCGCGTCGTTGGGGCCGTTACTGCCGAGAGATACTCGGTCCGACGAGTAGGCAGCCCACTGCACGAGGTCGTCACGCTTCGGCGAGGTGGAGATCTTTGGGCTCAGCTGCTCGAGAAGTCGGTGGCGGCGTGGGAGTCAAGCACACGGAAGAACAAGGCTGAATCACCACCAACGCACCCTGGCGGCTTGTACGAGCGGCAGGTCCGCTCGCCCCAGGAGGGGCTCATAATCCTGTACCCACTCCAAGTCGCGCTCGGCAAGGATTCGCCCCGGGCCGCTGTGGACACGGAGGTCCCCTTAGTAGGGTATTTGCTCTCGTTCCCCGCCAGTGATCGAGCAGAGCCAATCTCGTACCAGGTCAACAAGATCCTCTGGGATCAGGAGTACGGGACGTACGAAGACGAGGACGAGGAGACGATGTGACCGGGTACTCCTTGGTCTGGCAGGAGCTTGCGCAAGACGAGGCCTCAGAGGGGGCGCTGGTGAGGCGTGTTCTGCCTCACTTGGACCATGACGTCTTCTTGGGCGAATATCGCCCTTCGGGCGCGAGGTTCGTCGAAGCCAGGCTTCGAGGTTCCAAGATTGGCCACATGCCGGTCCGCTCCCCGCGGATGCAAGGCATGGAGTTAAAGATCGTGCTGGAGAGCCAGGACAAAGCCGTCATCCACCTGCGCGAGGCTGTCGGCCAAAGGACGAGTCAATTCGAGGACGTGGTGGACGATGTTCTCGACCTGCTGGAGGCGGATCCTGGTGATGGGGCCACTGCTCGAACTGTGGAGCGTCTGTTGGCGTGGCAGGAGTTCTTCGCGAGGGGTCGGGGCCAGCTATCACACGAGGCCGCGGCTGGTCTGTACGCGGAGCTGTACCTACTCGCGGAAGTAATGATTCCGGCATTCGGGGTTCCGTCTGCAGTCGCTCATTGGACTGGTCCCGACCCGGCTCTACAGGACTTTCAGATGGCAGGTGGCGCCATCGAAGTAAAGTCCTCAAGGGGAACGGGATCGGGCCGGATCAACGTCAGCTCCGAAAGGCAGCTCGATACTGACGGTGCAGGCAGTCTATTCATCGTCTACATCGAGCTTGATGAGCGGCAAGACGGGACTGGGCAACGGCTCGACGAGGCGGTGGACAGCCTTATCAAAGTGGTGGCACCTTCACCATCAGCGGCCGCGCAGTTCGAAAGCAAGTTGCTGAGTGCAGGCTGGAAGCGTGATGAAGAGCGCAGTGAGCGGTACTTTGTGCGCCTGATGGAGGCATTCGAGGTCCGTGATGACTTCCCGCGACTGATATCGGCAGACCTGCCAGCGGGGGTGGGTAATGTCCAGTACTCCGTTGACCGGGCGGCCATGGTGCCCTTCAAGGTGGAGGTCGCGGCCATGTTGGTGAGAATGGGGGCAGATCATGGATGACACCATTGCCGCATTCAACGAAAGGCTGCAGCAGGAGATAGCACTCGATGCAGCTTCTGAAGGCAACGAGGCGACACTTCCATCGCAGTTCGTCGACTACATGTTTGGAGTCTTGGCTGAGGTCGGTGAATCCTACGATGCGTGCGCCGCCCCATTTGAGACCCGAGGGGCCAGGGCTTCGGGATATGAACTCAGCGACGACGAACGGGTCCTGAGCGTCTTCCTGTCCGACTACAAGTCAGCGACGGGCGTCCACACCTTGGGTCGGCCTGATGTCGAAACCCACTTCAAGCGCCTCCGTGGGTTCGTGGAGATGGCCAAGGACGGACTCTGGCGCAAGCTCGAGGAGTCGTCGCCCGCGTGGGACATGGCGCAGCGAATTGCCGAGTCCTGGTCAACCGTTGATGAACTCCGGCTGATGCTTCTGACCAATGCGGAACTACGGACTGAGGTGCCACAGGCGCCTGCACTGGACGGGCGCCCGGTTCGCCATGAGGTATGGGACTTGGGGCGGCTTCACAAGCTCAGCACGAGTGGACGGAAGCTAGAACCCCTCAATATTGACGTTGGGGAGCTATGGCCTGAGCCGTTGCCTTGCTTGGGGCCATATGGACAAGCTGGCGACTATCAGGCCTACCTCCTGACAGTGCCAGGGGAGTTCTTGGCCAAGATTTACGGCCAATATGGTCCGCGCCTGTTGGAATTGAATGTCCGGTCATTCCTGCAGTCGCGTGGCGCTGTTAACCGGGGAATTCAGGAGACGATTCGGGATGAACCCCACCGCTTTTTGGCCTATAACAACGGAATTTCTATGACAGCTTCGGCGGTCGAAGTGGTGAGGACAGACAAGGGCCTGGCCATTAGTAGAATCGACGACCTTCAAATCGTGAACGGAGGCAGACGACGGCCTCACTCCACCACGCCAAGATCAAGAACAAGGCAGATCTGTCGAAGATTGACGTGCAGGCAAAGTTGTCGGTCGTCGAGCCAAGTGAGCTGGACGAACTGGTCCACGCGTCGAGTGGGTTTCGCCAGGCAGAACCGGATCAACATGGCCGACTTCACGGCTAATGATCCGTTCACGTAGAGATCGAGAAGTGGTCCCGGACGGTATGGGCACCCGCCAGGCGGCTCACTCATGACTCGCTGGTTCTACGAAAGAAGCCGGGGGCCAGTACGCGGATGCCTTCGCGAGGGAGCGGACGCCAGCCAAGCAACGGGGTTCAAGCGAATCCACCCGGTCAACCAGAAGTTCACAAAGACAGACTTGGCGAAGTTTGAGAACACCGGGATCAGCTGCCATGGCAGGTGTCGTGGGGTGCAGAGAAGAACTTCCGCGAATTCATGCTCAGACTCGGGCTCGAGGGCGCTTTGTGCCTTCGCAGGAATACTTCGAGACCCTGATTGCCAAGGCCATTCTCTTCCGCTCCACAGAACGCATCATTGCTCGATTGGACCTAGGCGGATACCGGGCCCAAGCAGTGACCTACACGCTCGCGTTGATCTCTACGGCACAGGGCAACGCATCGACCTTCCGTCCATTTGGCGTGCTCAAGCCATCTCTGAGCCTGTCGCAGAGGCAATTCGGCAATTGGGAGCTGCGGTGCGATTCCTGCTGGTGGATTCGGCCGGCAGCCGGAACGTGACGGAGTGGGCCAAGAAGCAGGAGTGTTGGGACGTAGTGAGGGCAATCCCTTGGCAGCCCGCCGATGAACTGGGCTTGGTCGCAGTTGGACGTCGAACAGCAACGAAAGCGGAAACCAGCGTTTCGAAGTCCTCACCGAATCGGAGCGGGAAGCGATGGCAGCGGTGATGGCTGCCGGAAGTGAGGCTTGGTTCCGAGCTGAGCAGTTGGGCGAAGCAAACTGGGAATCTGATGCCGTGGCAGAGGTCATTGTCATTCAGTCTCGGTCGGGTGCTTGCGAACTCCGGGACCCCTCGCGGAAGCAGGCGGTCCACGGGGCCAAGATTCTCGTGGAGGCTCAGCGACTAGGATTTGCGCCGTCCAAAGGCTGGCCCGAATAGGCTCCTGACGGGGGAAGCACTCGGTCCGGGCGGCTTGGCTGGATCGTTCCCTTGGTGCGTGGTCGCACTTGGTCTACTACGCGGACTTGAAGACTTGAGCTATTTGAGCGGTGACTGCGGGGACGCTAAGTGGGCCATCGATCTCGCTTAGCAGGGTCTTCTTCATCAGTCTCGGCCACATCACGGCCACGCCCTGCGTCCTGAAGTCGCCCCCGATCATGGGCCAATCGGCCCCTATGAAGCACAGTGCTCCACGAACGGGAACACCCGGGACTGCTTCGGTCACCAAGCTCACTTGCCTGACCACACCGTCGACGAGCTTGGTTCGATCCCGGCCGCCCACCGTGAGGGTTGCGACGCGAGGCCGCAGGAATCCGCCTTCGATCTTCAATTCGGGTCGGCCGCTATAGCGCTTGGCGTCGATCACCCAGATGCCTGCCGGAGTGACGGCGATGTGGTCAATGTTCGCCTTGGTCCCCGGGATACGTCGGTCATGCAGTGCCGCGATGCCAACCTGGGCGAGCTTGTTCAGCATCTCGCCGATTCGCTCTTCGCCGTCGGCACCCTGAGCCCAGGCCGCCGTGGACTGACGCTCGTCCCGAATCGCAAACGCGATCGGGCTGAAGCGTCCCCACTTCTCGCGGACGCGTTGTTCGTCCTTGGCCTTCCGTCGTTCATACTCGCGCCGCGCTGAGGCGCCCGCTTGGCCGGTATCCAACGGCTCCGCCACTACGGCGTCCGGCTGCTGCGGGTGGCCATGATCTCCTGGGCAGGCGAGGCAGCGAACGGTCTTGGTAGCTCGCTCGTAGATCGCCTCCGTCCCCGCGGGCAGTTCGGCACTGCAGACTCGGCATGTCCCGGCATAGCGCAGCTTCATTCGCTTCTCGGCCAAAGGGTCAGATGGCTCCGGAATGATCTTGGACATGCCCTCGATCCTCGCAGAGCGGGAAGTGATGGTTTCGCTGGGCCCTCACCGAGTCGCGTCCACCAGGAACTTCACGATCTTGGGCCACGAATCGGCCATGGCCGCGACGTTGGCCTCCGGCGTCCCGCCATACACGTCGATCCGGTCGTACATCGGGTCATCGGGCGCGATCGGCGTCCCATACGAGACGTGGCCTGCGTCCGGGTAACTGAGCAGCGTCACGTCCGGGCCACCCCGCTCGTGAGCGCGATCAACCAGGAACTGTGCTTGCAGGCAGGTTGGCGTCAATGAGTCCTGCTCACCGCACTGCAGCAGCACCGGCGCGGTGATCTGCTCGATCGGGATCACCGCCGGCGAATCCTGCGTCACGGTCGCCCAGGCCTTCGAGTAGCCATCCCACGCTGAACGCACATCCGATCCGCCGGCGGTCTCCAGGTAGGGCACCTCGACGTCACCGCGCGTCCAGGATGAGCCCACGTCAGAGCGCCAGATCCGGGCCAGGTCGAAGCCCTGCCAGGCGACCGCCGCCGGGGCCGGCGCGACAACCGCTCGCAGTTCAGGGTGGGTGGTGGCCACCAACAGCAACGCCTCGGCACCCTTCGATCCGCCCATCACCGCCAATCGTCCAGGGTCGACCGATGGCTGGCTGGCAAGCCAGGTCAGGCCGGTCTCGAAGGTCTCCAGCGGGATCCGCTCGATCCACTGCGGCTGACCGGGCCCGCCGAGCCAGCTGAGCACCAGCACGTTGAAGCCCTCGTCCTGCAGCGCAACCGCCTGCTGGTTGAGGTGCGTGGTGATGCCGCCCTCGGAGCCGCTCACCAGCAGCACTCCGGGCTGCAGGCTCGATCGGGGCGTGGGGTAGAAGTTGGCAAGCATCCCGTCGTCGCTCACTCGTACGCCGGAGGGCTCGGGATCCTCGACGACGTAGCTGGGTGCCCATGGTTTGATCAGGAACAAGGCGATCCCGGCAACGAGCAATACGCCAATCACTACGCCAAGAATGATCAAGAGACGCTTGAACATGGGGCCTCCCGGGGGTTGCGGCCAAGCTAACACCTGCCCGGCCTATTCGACCCCGCGTCGGCCGCGTTGGAGTGTCCAAGGCAGAATCGAGGTATGTCAACGACGCCATCCGGACCCGCCGCCGTATCCGCCCTTGTCGATGATGCCGTTGCCTTGGCCAATGATTGGCTGGCCAGAGCGCAGGCGCAGGAGACCCCGCAGGAGCGTGCCACCACCGAGCAGTTGGCCTCCCTGCTACGCGACGAGCAGGGTCTCGCGCTGGCGGTGAAGTTCGTCGACGAGGTGGCGCGTCCCGAAGACAGCCAGGTCGCCGCGAAGGTCTTGTCGAAGCTGACCGCCAAGCAGGCCGCGTTCCTGCGTCGTACTGACCGGACGCTGCTGGCCGTCGGCTCCAAGGTCGCGCCGTTGGCTCCGCCGGTCGTGGTGCCGGTCGCGCGGGCCCGGCTGCGTCAGATCGTCGGCCATCTGGTCGTCAACGCCAACGATCCCGCGCTGAAGAAGCACCTCGCGAAGGCTCGCGCCGAGGGCTTCGGGCTGAACATCAACCTGCTGGGCGAGGCCGTCCTGGGTGAGAAGGAGGCTGCGTCCCGCACCGAGCGCACCCGCAAACTGTTGGAGCGCGACGACATCGACTACGTGTCGATCAAGGTGTCGTCCCTGGTCAGCCAGATCACCACGTGGGACACCGAAGGCACCGTCAACCGGGTGTTGGAGCGGCTGCGTCCGCTGTACCGGACCGCGGTCAGCCGACGGCCGGCCGCGTTCGTCAACCTTGACATGGAGGAGTACCGCGACCTCGACCTGACCATCGATGTCTTCACCCGCCTGCTCAGCGAACCCGAGTTCCACCAACTCAAGGCCGGCATCGTGCTGCAGGCCTACCTTCCGGACGCGATGGGAGCCCTCGACCGGCTCCTCGAGTTCGCTCGCCAGCGTCGGGACGCCGGCCAGGCCGAGTTCAAGATCCGCGTGGTTAAGGGCGCGAACCTCGCGATGGAAACCGTCGAGGCCGAGATCCATGGGTGGGCGCAGGCGCCCTATCCGTCGAAGCAGGACGTGGACGCCAATTACCTGCGTTTCGTCGAGCGCGCCACCCGTCCGGACGCGATGGAACTCATCCGGCTTGGCGTGGCCAGCCACAACCTCTACGACATCGCCGCGGCGCATCTGCTGGCCGAGCAGCGGGGCGTCGTTGAGCGCGTCGACATCGAGATGCTGCAGGGCATGGCTCCCGCGTTGGCTCGCGTGGTGCGCGACGACGTCGGCACGGTGATCCTGTACACCCCGGTGGTGGCCCCCAAGGACTTCGACGTCGCGGTGTCGTACCTGATCCGCCGGTTGGAGGAGAACGCCCAGCCGCAGAACTTCCTGCATGCGATGTTTGCCCCCGGCCACGGCATGGCCAACCAGGAAGCGCGGTTCCGGGACGCCTCAGCGGCTATTGAGTCCACCTCAGTGGGGCCGCGGCGCACTACGGAGCGGCCGCCGGTCACCGAGAGGTTCGCCAACACCCCTGACTCCGATCCGGCGCTGCCGGCAACCCGCGCCTGGGCTCGGGAGTGGCTCAATCATGACGTGGGCGAGCCGACCTCGATCATGCTCGAATCCATCGCCGAGGCCGATCAGCTGGTCGCTCTGACCAAGGCGGCTGGCCAGGCGTGGGCGGCGCGTCCGGTTGCCGAGCGCGCCGAGATTCTGCGTCAGGCGGCTCGCGAACTGGAGAACCGGCGCGGCGAACTGGTGGCCGCCATGGCCAGCGAGGGCGGCAAGACGATCGAGCAGTCCGACCCGGAGGTCAGCGAGGCTATCGATTTCGCGCGCTACTACGCGTCCTCGGCCGAAGAACTGAGTGGCGAGATGAGCGACGGGGCACGCTTCGTCCCGGCGCAACTGACCGTGATCACCCCGCCGTGGAACTTCCCGGTGGCGATCCCGATCGGTGGCGTGCTGGCCGCATTGGCTGCGGGCTCGGGCGTCATCATCAAGCCTGCCCGGTTCACGCCGCGTTGCACCGAGATTGCGATGCAGGCCTTGTGGGCGGCGGGTGTGCCGCACGAGGTCGCCCAGGTGGTTCGCGCCGCCGAGCGTCCGGTCGCGCAGCGCTTGGTCGAGCATCCCGACGTCGACATCGTGGTGCTCACCGGCTCCATCGAGACCGCTCGCATCTTCGAGCAGGCTCGCGCCGGACGCCCCGGTGGCCCGCGCGTGCACGCCGAGACCTCGGGCAAGAACGCCATGATCATCACCCCGGCCGCCGACCTCGACCTGGCCGTCGCCGACCTGATCAAGTCGGCATTCGGGCATGCGGGGCAGAAGTGCTCGGCCGCGTCCCTGGCGATCCTGGTGGGCTCGGTTGGGACGTCGAAGAAGTTCCGCTCGCAACTGGTGGACGCTGCGTCCTCGCTGCGGGTGGGCTGGCCGACCGACATCGGCGTCACCATGGGCCCGCTGATCGAGCCGCCCAACGGCAAGCTGCTGCGTGCGCTGACCAAGCTGGACGCGGGGGAGTCCTGGCTGGTTGAGCCACGCAAACTGGACGACAGTGGTCGCCTCTGGTCGCCCGGCATCAAGCTCGGCGTGCGTCCCGGCTCGTTCTTCCACCTGACCGAGGTCTTCGGCCCGGTGCTCGGCATCATGCGGGCCCGGACGCTGGAGCAGGCGATCGAGTGGCAGAACGACACCGCGTTCGGGCTGACTGGCGGTTTGCACAGCCTCGATCCGGACGAGATTGCCACCTGGACCGAGCAGGTGCAGGTGGGCAACGCCTACATCAACCGGGTCACCACCGGGGCCATCGTGCGGCGGCAGAGCTTCGGCGGCTGGAAGGACTCGGCGGTTGGGCCGGGCGCCAAGGCCGGCGGACCGAACTACGTCGCGTCCTTGGGTGATTGGGAACCCAACGGCCGGCCGAGCCAGATCCGCACCCCGGCCCCGCATGTCGGTCAATTGCACCGGCTGCTGACCCCGCTGGCCGAGGGTGAGGCCCAACTGGCCTGGCTCGAGTCCGCGGTGGGCAGCGATGCCCATGCCTGGGCGACCGAGTTCGGCCGCGACCACGACGAGTCCGGGCTGGTCAGCGAGTCGAACGTCTTCCGCTACCGTTCGCTGCCGCAGCTGGTGGTGCGCTGCGAACCCGGGACGAAGGGCGTCGAGATCGCCCGGCTGGCGTTGGCGGCGGAACTCGCTGGCACGCCGCTGCGGGTCAGCGCGGACGCGTCCGTGGTCACCGACCTGGCGGGCCGGCTGGCTGCGTCCGGGGTGGGACGCCAGGTTTTCGACGTGCTGCCGATGGAGACCCAGGACCGCCAGCGCTTCGTCGCCTCGACGGGTGGGCTACCGCCGGGCGCGCGGATTCGGGTGCTGGGGGAGCCGGGCGACTTACTGGACGTGGTGGTCGGCGTCCCGATCAGTGCTGCTCCGGTGCTGGCGACCGGACGCCGGGAGATGCTGGGTGTGCTTCGTGAGCAGGCGGTCAGTCGCACGATGCACCGCTACGGGCATGTGCCGCCGGAGTTGCGCCGCTGAGGACGGCACTGGGTCAAAGCTGCTGCGGCAGGTAGACCTCGCGTCCTTCTTGGCCCTTGAACCACGAGATGCGCAGACCCCTGGTGGTGAACAGGTCGGGCAGTGCGTCTAGGGCGACCTCGGGCACTTCGGCCAGGGCCTCGAGAGAGGCGCCGGCCTGGGCGTCCTTGAAGGCACCGTTGTACATCCGGAGCGCCTCGGTGCCGACCGGAGTGACGTCGAGGTTGTACGACCACCCGTGGTATCTGCCCTTGTCGGGCAGGTCCAACGACACCTCGTTCAGGACGAGCAGCACCTCGTTGCGGGCGCCCTGAGGCCCAAGGTACCGGTCGTCCGACTCGGGCCGCCAGCCGGTCGGCAGTCGCTCTGCCACGTTGTCCGAAGCCAGGTGCTCAGTGTGGCCCACCATGCGTCCACCTCGAGACTGTGCGAGAGTTGGCGTGAGCGCGACCGTCGTTCAGCGCAGCGGCAAACGGTGGGGGATCGCGCTCGCGACGCTGAGCAGACCGACCAACGCCATCGAGTGCACGGCAGACCACGCGCCGCGTGGCGTGTTGAGCGGTTGACCCAGCGTCACGCTCGTGGCGCCGACAGCCAGGGTGAGCACCCCGGTCGCGATGCCAGCGACCAGCCGTGTCCTGGGTTTGGCATGTCCGGCCAGCGCCCAACCGCCGAGCATCGCCAGCCCGACCACCCCGAGGCCGCCGGTGCCGATCCCGGTGGTGACGGCCTTCACCACGTTCGTCGGGTCCAGCAGCGGCGCCACCCCGAGCACGACCGGTGCGGCGATCAGCAACCTGCGTTGGGTGCGCGTGAGCGTTTCGTGCTCATCGGTGGCGGCCGTCCAGCCGAGCAGGCCGCCGACCAGGGCTCCCGGGATCAGGATGAAGCCGAAGGTGCCGAGCCAGTGGAAGGCGGTCTCCTCCCTGGCCAACTCGACCATCCAGCCGCGCATGCTCGCCGACCAGGCCAATCCGGCCAGGGCGCCGACGGCGATGTAGTTGGTCTTGTCTCCTGCCCAGGGCAGCGTCCTGCTCGAGGTTTCCGGCTTGGTGAACACGCTCATCGCAACGCTCCTGTGCTCAAGCCGTCGCTGACGGTCAGCCGCCGGACGGCACGCCGCTCGGACTGGGGACGGGGTGCCCCAGCCCGAGCGGACTCTGCTCGTGCACCAATTTGAACGTGGTCTGTTCAGACGTCCGCACAACGGCCCCCAGACGGAGGTACCACTGCTGACGTTCCCCAGCCGATGCCGTGGTTTCCATTGGCTCTCTCCCCATCGGTTGTGCTGTCCCCACGGGGACACGACCACGCTCAACACGATGCAGCCATGGTGCATCGTTTCGACGTGGGACGGGCGTGCCGTTTCCGTTCAAGAAATGGCGTGGGCTGCCGCCCGGCTGATCGATTCAGTGAAGACCGACATCAACTCGACGGTTGTGGCCAATTCTGGGCGGTTATCGGCGCGACGGTGGTGGGCGTAGAACCACGCTTCGGCAGATCGCTGAGCAGGATGCGGACCATTTCGGGCGGCAAGTTGGCTGTGAGAGCGAGCGGGACGATGGTCACCTCACGTCCCTGCAGGAGGCGCTGCGCCACATGTGCCGCGGTGGACGCGTGGAGCGGCACGAGCCGGGCATCGGTGAGCGGTCGCACATCGGCGAGGATGAATGGATGCATGTACTCGTCGGGCAGGCCGGGGGTGTAGATCATCGGCTGCCTGGCGAACTCGGCCGCAGGCATCGCGTGCCGTCGGGCGAATGGATGGGTCGAGGCCACAACACCAACGCGATGCAGAGCCGCCAGCCGGGTAGAGGCGACCGCGGGATCGGCACAGACCCCGAAGGTCAGGACTACGTCCACCTCGCCGTCCACCAGATCGCTCGTCAGGCGCCCGAAGGGTGTCGGCACAGCGAGCACGGAGACTCCCGAGTAGCTGTGTTGCAGGGCCAGTTCCAGGGTGCCCAGGGCGGCGGGCAGCAGGGGAGCCAGGACGCTGACGCCGGCGGGAATGGCGATGCGCAAGGTCAGTCGGGGCTCGCCGATGGCGACATCGGAGGCAGTGCGAGCGGTTCGCAGCAGTTCGGGAGCCACCTCCACAAACCGTTGGCCCGCCGGCGTCAGGCCGCCGAAACCAGCCGAATTGCGCAACACCAGCGGGACGCCGAGTGCGTCCTCAAGCCGTTGCAGACGCTTGGTTACCGTCGACACTGTGACGCCCAGCGCGCTGGCGGCCTTGCCAAAGTGTCGGTGTTCGGCCAGGGCGACAAAGGATTCGACGTTGGTGAGGTCGAGGGCCACGGTCAGATCCTATTCAGTGAGCTCGGACGTGGGCGGGCATTGCGTCGCTCAGAAGGTGACCCGGGCGGCGGTCAGGGCGGGACGCACCGCGTCCGGCACCGTATCGAGCAGTTTGGGGGCGACGACGCGTCCCGACAGGAGACGCATGAACTCGACGGTCGGCAGCGTGGCGGTGGGGGCAGTTTGATCGTGACCGAGCAGCCAGCGTCCGCCCTCGGGACCGGTCAGGTCGAGGACGACGTCCGGACCCTGCCAGGCCAGCGCCAGGTCTCGGACGACTTGCTGGATGACCTCGGCGTCGGTGGGCTCTTGGTCGACTGTGGTGCCGGCGGCGCGGGCGATGTCGTGGCGGTGCAGCCAGGTGTCGCGGGGCAGGATGCAATCGGCCATGTAGGCGCCGTTGCTGTAGCTCGGCAGGTCGGGGTCGGAGATCGGCGCCCCGCGCAGCCAGGCTGGTGCCACGCCCTTGGGGATCGCCCGTTCAAAGTCGGCCAGCAGGCGTTGTGGAGTCTGACCGCGTCGCCGGTCGATGCCCATCTCATTCATGGCATCGAGCTTGCTCAGGCCCCGATGCTTGAGTCCGCCGAACAACCGGTCGCTGATCATGCGCAGCGGAGCACCCTGGTTCTCGGTCGCGGCCACCACGTGCGCAGCGGTGTCGAAGACGGTCCACGGTGGGCACTCGGTCGGCGCCTGCCACTGCTCGGGTGTCAGCCGCTCGAGTTCGTGCAGCAACGCGTGGCGCTGGGCGGCACCGATGCGGACGCCGTCAGCGGCGCTCGGCATGGCGAGTTCTGTTGCGCGGACCGGTGTGTGCTGCATGGTTACCCCTTTCGGACACGGGGAAGACGGTTGCTGCTCAGGGCAGGTAGGGCCGGATGACGGCCGTGATGAGCATCGGCCAGTACGGCGTATGGCGACCCTTGGTGTACGGGACGCCCGGCTCGTTGCTGAGTTGCCGGGCGATGATGCCGGAGGACGCAGTCGCGATCTGCTCGGCGACCTCGACCGGGTCGGCGTCCGGCCTGATCAGGCCAAGTTCACGCCATTGGACCACCTCGTCCAAGAGCAGCTGGCTCAGGGCAAGCGAGGGGGCGTAGGCATCGGGTGATGGCTCATAGTCGGGCACTGGACGCGTGAGCATCAGCTGGCTGAGCGCCGGATGGTCGAGGTGCCAGGAGATGTTGTCGATGGTGATGGAGACCAGGCGCGACACCAGGTTGGTTTCGGACGTCAGCGGGCCGAGCCGCTCGGACGCGGCGCGCATTGCGTCCAGTGACTCTTGCCAGCCGCGGCGGAAGAGCTCGTCGTAGACGGCGTTCTTGGAATCGAAGTAGGTGTACAGCGATGGCGTCCGGACGCCGATGCGGCGAGCGAGTTCACCCAGGGTGAGGCCGGCCACGCCCTGGCTGGTCATGATGTCGATCGCGTGGGCCAGGAGTTCTTCGCGGGTGGCGGCATGACGCCGGGTGCGGCGCTGGTCGGGCTGCTGGTCCGTCGTCATGCTGCCTCCTTCTTAGGGGATAAGATAAACCTAAAAGCATTAGGAAGCAAGGTTTCGGGGACGTGACGAGGACCGGAACTATCCAAACGTCGCCAAATGGGTGGGGTTCGGCGTCCTGGGGCCACCGGAAGTCTCCAAACGTCGGCGAATGGCAGCGTCCGGGCCAGACGGGAAACGCGCCGCGTCCGGCACTCGGGGCCCCTAAATTTCGCCCCTTGATTCGAACCTACGGTCGCGTAACCAGACCGGTAATATCTGCCCATGACCTACCCCGGACGCCCTGCGACCCCCGCAACCTGGGCTGTGCGCGAGAAGCGCGACTTCGTGCTCGCCAACACCTACCACTACGACAAGCTGCGGGCCGAGTTCCGTTGGCCCGAACTGGACGAGTTCAACTTCGGCACCGAGTGGTTCGACGTGGTGGCAGGCGAGCACCCCGATCGGGTGGCGGTCAAGATCGTCGACGACGACCTCGAGTGGCACCAGTGGACCTATGGCCAACTCGCCGAGCGCTCCGATCAGGTGGCGAATTGGCTGGTCAGCCTCGGAATGCGGCGCGGCGACAAGATGATCGTCATGCTGCACAACACGATCGAACTGTGGGAGGTGCTGCTGGCGCTGACCAAGATGGGCGGGGTTGCGATCCCGACCTCGACGCTGCTGAATCCCGAGGACTTGGCCTGGCGCATCGAGACCGCTGGCGCACGGTTCACGATCTGCCCCAATGACCTGCTGCCCAAGTTCGAGCACGTCGCCGGCGACGTGGTCAAGATCGGGCTGGGGGAGGGCCTGCCCGAGGGCTGGGTCGATTACGCGGACGCGGGCCAGGCCCCATTGTGGTACTCCCCGGACGCGCCGACGAAGGCCACCGATCCCTGCCTGCTCTACTTCACCTCGGGCACTACGTCGCGTCCGAAGTTGGTGGAGCACTCGCATGTCAGCTACCCGGTGGGCCACCTCTCGACGCTGTACTGGCTGGGCGTGCGTCCCGGCGATGTGCACCTGAACATTTCCTCGCCCGGCTGGGGCAAGCACGCCTGGAGCAACTTCTACAGCCCGTTCCTGGCCCAGGCGACGGTCTTCATCTTCAACTACGCGCGCTTCAACGCAGAGACGCTGCTGCGGATCATGGACACCCACGAGGTGTCGAGTTTCTGCGCGCCGCCAACGGTCTGGCGGATGCTGATCCAGGCCGACCTCTCGAAGCTCACTCGCCCGCCGCGCGAATTGGTTGGCGCCGGTGAGGCGCTGAATCCCGAGGTGATCAACAAGGTTCGGGACGCCTGGCACAACACGATCCGCGACGGCTATGGCCAGACCGAGATGACCTGCTCGGTCGGCAACGGGCCGGGCGAGCCGATCCACTTGGGTGCGATGGGGCGTCCGACCCCTGGTTATGCGGTGGAGTTGCTCGATCCCGAGACCGGTGTGCTGGTCGAGGGCGTGGGGGAGGGCGAGATCTGCCTCGACCTGAGCCAGCCGAACATCGCCCTGATGAGCGGCTACTACCACGACCAGGAGTTGACCGACGAGGCCTGCCGCGGCGGCTACTACCACACCGGCGACATCGCGTCCCGGGACGCCGAGGGCTACCTGACCTATGTCGGACGCGCCGACGACGTGTTCAAGGCCTCGGACTACAAGATCTCGCCGTTCGAACTCGAGTCAGCGCTCATGTTGCACGATGCGGTCGCCGAGTGCGCGGTGGTGGCGAGCCCGGACGAATTGCGCGGTGCGGTCCCGAAGGCCTACATCATGCTGCGTTCGGGCGTCGAACCCGACCGCGAGTTGGCCGGGCTGATCTTCGCCCACGGCAAGGAGCACTTGAACGGGTACCAGTTGATCCGCATCATCGAGTTCGTGGATCACCTGCCCAAGACCATCTCGGCCAAGATCCGCCGGGTGATCCTTCGCCAGGCAGAAGCCGAGCGGGTCAGTTCAGGCGTCCTGGACGGCCAGTACTTCTACCACGACTTCCGCTAGCCGACGCTTCCTGAGGCGCCGACGTAGTCGGCCTCGAAGGGCGGGCTTCGAGGCTTCCGCAAGCGGAAGCACCTCAGCCACCCACAACAACCGGGAGCGCCTCAGCCGTCGTCTGAACTACGCCTTGCTGCGCAGCTCCTCCTCGATGGTCTCGGCCGACAGTTCACGGGTGCAGAAGAACCAGTCGACGCACTCGACGCCCTCTTGCTTGCCCTCCATCCGCTCCTTGGCCACGCCACATGAGCCAGCGGTCGGGACGATGACCCGCTCGCCCGGACGCCAGTCAGCCGGGGTAGCGACGGCGAATGCGTCCGCGGTCTGCAAACCGATCACCACGCGCAGCAGTTCGTCGAAGTTTCGGCCCAGCGACAGTGGGTAGTAGATGATCGCGCGGATGACGCCCTTGGGATCGATCACGAAGACTGCGCGCACTGCTTGGGTGGCGGCCTCGCCCGGCATGATCATGCCGTACAGCGTGGCGACCTTCATCGACACGTCGTCGATCAGCGGGAACTGCACCTCGACGTCCTTCATGTCGCGGTAGACCATCTTGTCCTTGATGGTGCGCAGCCAGGCGATGTGGCTGTACAGGCCGTCGACCGACAGGCCAACCAGCTTGGTGTTGTAGGCGGCGAACTGGTCCTCCATGGACGCGAAGGTCATGAACTCGCTGGTGCACACGGGGGTGAAGTCGGCCGGGTGCGAGAACAGGATGACCCAACTGCCCTCGAAGTCGCCCGGGAAGTTGATGTCGCCCTGGGTCGTCCTGGCGGAGAAGGCCGGCGCCTTGTCGCCGATGCGGGGCATGTGCGGGGTGGTGGTTTCAGTGTCCATCGGAGTCCTTTCGTGACGGCGGTTCTCATGCCCCTAGGGGTATCGAAACGTGATGAGCCTAGTCCTGGGCAATCCGGCCCGCCAGAGGTGCTTAGGCGATGCTTGCCTGCCCTCGATGGGGCTTCGAGGCTTCGGCAAGCGGAAGCACCTCAGCCAACGCCTGTTTCGTTCCCTGAGGTGCCGCCGGAGGCGGCCTCGAAGGGGTGGGGGCTTCACCTCAGCCACCGGCAGTCTCGCACCTCAGCCATCGGCAGTTCCGCACCTCAGCGGTCGAATCGTGCGCTGAACAGGGCGTCCAATGACAGAATCAGAAAGACGCGCGGAAACGTGATATCTTGACATCAAGATAAATAACTGGACTCAGGAGCACGCATGAGCATCGACAGCTTTGGCGCCAAGGACAGCCTGGAAGTCAACGGCACCTCCTACGCCTATTACCGCCTCGACAAGGTTCCCGGACAGGAGCACCTGCCGTACAGCCTGAAGGTGCTGCTGGAGAATCTGCTACGCACCGAGGACGGCGCCAACATCACCCACGACGACATCGCCTTCCGGGTAACTGGGACGCAGCCGCCGAGCCGACCACGAGATCCAGTTCACCCCGGCGCGCGTCATCATGCAGGACTTCACCGGCGTCCCGTGTGTCGTCGACCTGGCCACCATGCGCGAGGCGATGGCCGACCTGGGTGGCGACCCGGCCAAGATCAACCCACTGTCGCCCGCCGAAATGGTCATCGACCACTCCGTCATCGCCGACGTCTTCGGCACCCCCGAGGCGCTGCGCATCAACACCGACCTCGAGTACGAGCGCAACCGTGAGCGCTACCAGTTCCTGCGTTGGGGCCAGACCGCGTTCGACGACTTCAAGGTCGTCCCGCCGGGCACCGGTATCGTGCACCAGGTCAACATCGAGCACTTGGCCCGCGTCATCTTCCCGCGTGAGGTCGACGGCGAACTGACCGCCTACCCCGACACCTGCGTCGGTACCGACTCGCACACCACCATGGTCAACGGCCTGGGCGTGGTCGGCTGGGGCGTCGGCGGCATCGAGGCCGAGGCCGCCATGCTTGGCCAGCCGGTCAGCATGCTGATCCCGCGCGTCGTCGGCTTCAAGCTGGACGGGAAGCTGCCCGAGGGCACCACCGCGACCGACCTGGTGTTGACCATCACCGACCTGCTGCGCAAGCACGGCGTGGTAGGCAAGTTCGTTGAGTTCTACGGCCCGGGCGTTTCCCAGGTACCGCTGGCCAACCGCGCCACGATCGGCAACATGAGCCCCGAGTACGGCTCGACCATCGCCGTCTTCCCGATCGACCAGCAGACCATCGACTACATGCGGCTGACCGGACGCGACGAGCAGCAGCTGGCTCTGGTGGAGACCTACGCCAAGGCCCAGGGGCTGTGGTTCGACCCGGCTGCCACGCCGAAGTACTCCGAGTACCTCGAGCTCGACCTGGCCACGGTCGTCCCGTCGATTGCCGGCCCGAAGCGTCCGCAGGACCGGATCGAGTTGGCCAACGCGCAGCAAGCGTTCACCGCCGCGCTGCCCACCTACACCGCCAGCCCGGACGCAGTGGTCAGCTCGACCATCGACGGCACGGACGTGCAGTTGGCCAACGGTCTGGTGGGCGTCGCTGCCATCACGTCCTGCACCAACACCTCGAACCCGTCGGTGATGGTGGCCGCGGGCCTGGTCGCCAAGAAGGCGGTCGAGAAGGGCCTGAGCCGCAAGCCGTGGGTCAAGACCACGCTGGCACCCGGCTCACAGGTGGTCAGCAGCTACCTGGATTCATCCGGTCTGACCGACTACCTGAAGGCGATCGACTTCGACGTGGTCGGCTACGGCTGCACCACCTGCATCGGCAACTCGGGCCCGCTGGTGCCCGCGGTCAGCCAGGCCGCGAACAACAACGACATTGCGGTCACCGCGGTGCTGTCGGGCAACCGCAACTTCGAGGGACGCATCAACCCGGACGTGAAGATGAACTACCTGGCGTCCCCGCCGCTGGTGGTCGCCTACGCGCTGGCCGGCACGATGGACATCGACCTGACCACCGACCCGATCGGTCAGGACCCGAGCGGCAATGACGTCTTCCTGCGCGACATCTGGCCCAGCCCGGCCGAGGTGGAGCAGGTCGTCTCGTCTGCGATCAGCGCCGAGATGTACTCGAAGTCCTATGCCGATGTCTTCGCCGGTGACGAGCGTTGGCAGACCCTGCCGACCCCCGAGGGCGACACCTTCGAGTGGGACGACGCGTCCACCTACGTGCGCAAGCCCCCGTACTTCGAGGGCATGCCGCAGGAGCCGGCACCGGTCAGCGACATCACCGGCGCGCGCGTCCTGTTGAAGCTGGGCGACTCGGTGACCACCGACCACATCAGCCCGGCGGGCTCGATCAAGGCGGACTCGCCGGCCGGCAAGTACCTGACCGAGCACGGCGTGGAGCGCAAGGACTTCAACTCCTACGGCTCACGGCGTGGCAACCACGAAGTGATGATCCGCGGCACATTCGCCAACATCCGGCTGCGCAACCAGATCGCACCGGGCACCGAGGGCGGCTTCACCCGCGACTTCACCGTCACGGACGCGCCGGTGACCACGGTCTACGACGCCTCGACGAACTACCAGGCCGCCGGCATCCCGCTGGTCGTGCTGGCTGGCAAGGAGTACGGCTCGGGTAGCTCGCGCGACTGGGCGGCGAAGGGCACCATGCTGCTGGGCGTTCGCGCGGTCATCGCCGAGAGCTACGAGCGCATCCACCGCTCGAACCTGATCGGGATGGGCGTGCTGCCGCTGCAGTTCCCGGCCGGCCAGAACGCGGATTCGCTGGGCCTGACCGGCGAAGAGGTCTTCGACATCGCCGGCGTGACCGAGTTGAACCAGGGCGTCACGCCGCGGACCGTGACGGTGACCGCGACGTCCCCGGATGGTCGGGTGAACGAGTTCGAGGCCGTGCTGCGCATCGACACCCCAGGTGAGCGCAACTACTACCTCAACGGCGGCATCATGCAGTACGTGCTGCGCAGCCTGAAGAACGGCTGATCAGGCCTGATCCTCTGTGGCCGGTGGCGTCCTGGTGATGTCATCGGCCGCAGTCGTTTGTTGGTCATCGGCGGGTTTCGGGACGCGGGTGCGGTGCGGATTGCCTATGTCGGTCGATGTCTCGGTGGCCTGCCCGGTGCGATCGCGCAAGACCATGAGACCTGCGTCCAGATCGAGCGGGTCGGGGCCGCTGCCGGCCTGGCGTGCCTCGACGATCAGCATCTTCTCGGCCTGTCGCTGCTCCTGCCAGTACCGCGCGCCCGGCATGACGGCGTTGATGAACTCGGTCATTGGGTGGCTCCATCGGTGAGGGCGTTGCGCAGCAGGTCGGCCACGGTGCGCAATTGGTCAGCGGTCGGGCGGCTGCGCGGCCAGAAGAAGCCCTTGAGCCCGTCGCCCTTGCGGCGCGGCACCACATGCAGGTGGAAGTGCGGCACGGACTGGCTGATGACGTTGTTGTTACCGAGGAACGTGCCCTCGGCGCCCAGCACCTCGCGTTGCGCGAGTGCGATGGTGCGAGCCGTCGCCATGATCTCGGACGCGAGGTCGTCGGGCAGGTCGTAGAGGTTCTCATGGTGGGCGACCGGGCAGACCAAGGTGTGGCCGGGGAACAGCGGATGGGCGTCGAGGAAGGCGATCACCGTGTCGGTGCGCACGATGACCTCGGCGTCCAGGTCGCCGGCGATGATCTGACAGAACGGGTCCACGGTTCAAGTCTGCCTTGCTGAGACTGAGTTTCGACCCGCTGAGTTGTCCACAGGAAAGGGGCTGCTGGTTGCGCTCGCCCGATCCGGTGGCAAGATGTGCCTGTCAGGCCTTGTTGTTTCACCCCCCATGGAGGTCGGCCCATGTTGCGGCGTCCCCTCGTTCTATTCGGTTGTCTGGTGCTAGCAGGCTGCCTGGTGGCATGTCAGCCCGGCGGGGACGCGACCCCGAGCCCCACTTCGAGTGTCAGCGCATCCCCGTCACACCGTCCGACGCCCACCGGTTCGGCAACCACGCCCGATGAGGACGCCTTGTTTGCCGAGGCGGAGCGAGTCTTCCGGGCGGCGTTACAGAGCCGGGAGCCGTATGCGGTACATGGGGACTACAGCGAGTTTCCGCCGGAACTGGCGGACTACTACAGCCCCGAATACCTGGAACTGATCCGTCTCGGGTTCGAATCCCAGAAGGAGCAGGGCCTGCACATCGGTTCCGGAGAGCCGGTCACGACGGTCGCCCCGCTGCGAGGAGTTTCCAAGGACGGCTCGGAGGTGGCCATCCGAACCTGTCAGGACGCACGGGACGTGGTCGTGGTGGATCGAGCAGGCGCGGAGGTCGGTCGCGGATCATTGACGACTTCCATCACCTACTTCAAGACGTTTGATGGGCGGCTCAAGATCTTTGATGCTGACGTTGAAGAGGTGGAGCAATGCCCCATCTGATGCGGCGGGCGGCCCTCTCGGCTGGTCTCGTCACAATTCTTGTGGCATTCCCGGTTGTGGACGGCTTCGCTGCCCCTGGATGCTATCTAACCCAAGAGACTTGGGGGTCGATGCAGATCTGCCCTGGTGGCGGCGGCAACGAGGCCACCGTCGGCGTCAACCAGAACGAGCCGGGCTGGACGGACACGTCCAACCAAGGGCCCGGCGGCTCTGTCAGCGATCCTGGCCCGGTGATTGACCTGTGGCAGATCGCCCAGGACTGCGTCCTGCGTGGGTTTGTCGAGGACGGTTGTCGGTTCCTGGCCGGGGAAACTGATCGCTTCGCTCAACCGCCACCGCCGCCACCCGTGGTGGTCGACGTGGCGACCGTCGCGCGCAACGCGTCCGCATCATTACAGGTACCGACGCCGGTGCTGGTGGTCGGTCCCGACCCGGCCGCCAACCACTGGGGTGTGCTGGCCGTCGGGCTGCCGGTCTGGGTGTGGGCCGACGACACGGGGCCGGTCTCGACCACGGTGGTGCAGGACGGCATCCAGATCGACATGACCGCGACCAGGGGCGCCATCAGCATCGACTGGGGTGACGGCGCCACGTCGATCTGCGACTCGATGACGCCGCGTCCCGAAACCATCGACCCGCTCACCCCGTCGCCGGACTGCGGCCACAGCTATCTGGTCAAGGGCGACTATGTGATCCGGGCGAGCGCGTCCTGGAACGTCAGTTGGCAGGCGGTCGGCAGTTCCGGGACGCTGGGATTGTCGTCAGTGGGGGAGTATCCGCTTGCCATCCGGGAGTTCAGTGCCGTCGTGGTTGGTTGATCGAACGTACCGCTGGAAATTGTCAGTGGCTTGATGCACACTGGAACAGTAATCGAACGGGTGTTCGATCAAGTTTCAGGAGGACGCCATGACAGCAGTTGCGCACCGCCGCCCCACGGCCGCCGAAGAGGCGTCTGCCACCGCGTTCCGTCAGTACCCGCGTTACCGGCCCGACCGTGCCGGGGTTGCCTCGGCCCACCAGGCCGGGGGAGCGACCCGCTCGGTCGACCGGGACGCCGCCGGGCTGCGGGCCAGTGCCCAATACGGCCAGATCTACACGCCGCCGGGCTGGCCGGAGTCCGTGTTGCCCCCGGGCGCTCCCGACTGGGAGTTGAGCGCCAGCACCTGGCTGCTGGATTGCTGCCCGGCCGACTATCGCGGCTATGCAGTGCTGCGCCGGCACCCGGTGGTCTTGGCCCGGTTCGCCGCCGACTTCATCGAGGGCCAGATCAGGTCGAGCCGCCAAGCCCTTTCGCAGGCCCGGGCCAGCCTGAACGACTACGTCGAACCTCAGGTGCTGGACAGCGCCACCGACATGCTGGAGGCCGAAGAGGCCCGGCTGATTCGGGTCCGCAGGGCGGTCGCTCTGGTCGAGGAAGCACTGCGCGGAAAGATTTTCATCCGCAAGCTCTAGTGGCCAACGCCCCGGGTCGGATCTGATCTTCGGGCAAGTGCGGCTAATCTCGATCCATGGCGTTGCTGGATTCGATCGACCAACCAGGCGATCTGCGGCGACTCAGCAAGAAGGAACTCGACGAGCTTGCTGGGCAGATCCGTCAGTTCCTGGTGTCCAATGTGAGCCGCACCGGCGGCCACTTGGGCCCCAACCTGGGTGTTGTCGAACTCACCATCGCCCTGCACCTGGCTTTCGATTCCCCCAACGACCCGATCATCTTCGACACCGGTCACCAAAGCTACGTCCACAAGATCCTCACCGGACGCCGCGATGACTTCGAAACCCTGCGGCAGAAGGACGGGCTGTCCGGCTACCCGTCGCGGGCCGAATCCGACCACGACTGGATGGAGAACTCCCACGCGTCCACCGCACTGAGTTGGGCGGAGGGCATGGCTCGCGGTTTCCGGCTGCGCGGCCAGACCCACCGCTCCGTCGTCGCGGTGGTGGGCGACGGTGCCCTGACCGGTGGCATGGCCTGGGAGGCGCTCAACAACATCGCGATCGACGACGACCTGCCGCTGGTCATCGTGGTCAACGACAACGGACGCTCGTATGCCCCCACCGTCGGCGGCCTGTCGCGTCACCTGTCGGTGATGCGCGCCGACCCGCGCTACGAGCAGACCCTCGACGTCCTGAAGCACACCATGAACCGCGGGGCGATCGGTCGGCGCACTTACGACCTGCTGCACGGCATGAAGACCGGCCTCAAGGACATGCTGGCTCCCCAAGTGCTGTTCAGCGACCTCGGCATGAAGTACCTCGGCCCGATCGACGGCCACGACATTGATACCCTCACCCAGGTGCTGCGCCAGGCCAGGGCATTCGGTGCCCCGGTGATCGTGCATGCGATCACCCAGAAGGGACGCGGCTTCCAGGCCGCCGAGGAACATGAAACCGACCACTTCCACGCGGTCGGACGCATCGACTCGGTCACTGGCGAACCGCTGAGTGCGGTGGTCCAGGCCACCTGGACCGACGCCTTCGCCCAGGAAATGGTCCAACTGGGCGAACAGCATCCCGAGGTCGTGGCACTGACCGCAGCGATGCTGCACCCGGTCGGCCTGGCCCGGTTCGCCGCCGCCTTCCCTGATCGGGTCTTCGACGTCGGCATCGCCGAACAGCACGCGATGGCCTCGGCCGCCGGCATGGCACGCGCCGGACTGCACCCGGTCTTCGCCGTCTACTCCACCTTCCTGAACCGGGCGTTCGACCAACTGCTGATGGACGTCGGCCTGCACCGGCTCGGCGTCACCATCGTGCTGGACCGCGCCGGCATCACCGGACCCGACGGCGCCAGCCACCACGGCATCTGGGACGTCCCGCTGGCCGGCCTGGTGCCCGGGCTCCGGCTCGCCTGCCCGCGCGACCGGCAGCGCCTGCACGACGCGCTGCGCGAATCGGTCGCCATCGACGACGCGCCCACCGTGATTCGCTACAGCAAGGAGAAGCTGCCCGACCCGATGCCGGCGGTCAGCCAGCGCGACGGCCTGGACATGCTGCACATCGAGCCGGACGCCAGCGTCCTGCTGGTCAGCTGGGGAGCGATGTGCGGGCCAGCATTGCAGGTGGCCGCGCTGCTGCGGGCCCACGGCATCGCGACCAGCGTGGTCGATCCGCTGTGGGCGCTGCCCACCAGCGATGCCCTGGTGGATCTGGTGGCCCAGCACGAGTTGGTCGTCACCATCGAGGACAACCTGGTGGTCGGCGGGCTCGGTTCGCATCTCGAGTTGGCCATGGATGCGGCAGGTGTCGAGGTTCCGATGCGCCAATTCGGCGTCCCGCAGCGCTACATCGAGGCGGCCAGCCGCGACGAGATCCTGGCCGAGATCGGTCTCACCCCGCAGGCGATCACCCACCGCATCATCGAGACCCTCGGTGCCCTACAGGCCGGCGAGCCACTGGCGGTGGATTCGGCGCTCAACTGAGCAGTTCGACCACCAGCGGGGCGACCAGTTCCTGCTGCCAGACCCGCGCGTTGAGCGAGGCGAGCATCTGGGAGACCGATTCGACGGTGAGCGGCTTCGGCGGCTGCCACAGCAATTGCCGCAACGCTTCGGGCGCCAGCAGGTTCTCTACCGGCAACGAGTTCTCCTCGGCCAGTTTGATTACGGCCGGACGCACGGAGTTCCACCGCGCCCAGGCGTCCGGATTGGCCCGCTCCCAGGCCCTCGGCGTCGGGATACCACCGCTGTGGACCCGCAGCGGAGGCAGTTGATTCCCGGGCAACTCGGCCACCCGGCCCATCGCGTCCAGCCACGCGTTCAGGTACTGGCGGGCGTTGCGGCGCTTGAAGCCGTCGATGCCACGTAGTTCGCGGGCGGTCGGCACGCTGGGGGATTGCCTGGTGATCAGCGCCGCCAACTCGGAGATCGCGGCGTCGGGCAGGATCTTGCCGGGTGCCCGGTCGGTGTCGTGGGCGATCTTGTCGCGGGCCTGCCACAACTCGCGCACCAGGGCGAGTCCGCGCGGATGGTGCACGGCGTGCGTCCCGGAGGTGCGCCGCCAGCGGTCGGCGCGTTCCTCGACCGGACGCACCGCCCACTCGCACAACCACTCGAACTCCTGACGGGCCCATTCCTGCTTGCCAGCAGCCTCCAACTCGGCCGCCAGCGCGTCCCGTAACTCGTGCAGCAACTCCACGTCCAGCGTCGCGTAGCTGAGCCAATCGGCCGGCAGCGGGCGGGTTGACCAGTCGACCGCGGAATGCTCTTTGAGCAGGTGGACGCCGCAGTACTGCTCGACCATGGCACCGAGACTGACCTTGGGCAGGCCGAGCAGGCGTCCGGCGAGTTCGGTGTCGAACAGCAGCTTCGGCCGCATGCCCAGCTGGACAAGGTTGGGCAGGTCCTGGCTGGCGGCGTGCAGGATCCACTCGGCGGAACCGATCACCTCGGCCAGGTCGCTGAAGTCGGCGATCTCGTCGTGCTCGCCCGCCAACAGGATCGGGTCGATCAGGAAGCTGCCGGCCCCCGGACGCCGCAGTTGCACCAGATAGGCCTTGCCCGAGTAGCGGTAGCTCTGGGCTCGTTCGACATCGAGGGCCACCGGGCCGTCAGCGTCGGCCAGGGCTGACAGCATCGCGCGGTAGTCGACGGGGGTCGCGACCACGTCGGGGACACCCTCGGCGGGCGAGGACAGGATCGGCAGGTCCGACTGGTCGTCGTCGATCATCAGCGGTCCAGTCGCGTTGACAGCGGGATTACGCCATCGGGTAGCGGTGGCAGGCCAGCGGTGGTGCAGAGCAGGATCTGCCAGGCGGCCAGGTGTGGCTCGAAGTTGAGCGGCAGTTCCAGTTCGGGGGTCCAGGACGCGCGGATCTCGATCTCGGCACGATCCGGCTCGCCGGCCAGCTCGCCAAAGCTGCGGCTGGAGACGGCGGTGACGGTTCCGGACGCATCGTGGTAGTGCGCGCCGGCCGAATCCAGCCCGTCGGTGAGCCACGTCCAGCCCACCTCGGCCAGCAACGGATCGGTGACCATCTCCAGGTCGACGTCGGCGCGGGCGTAGCTGACGCAGCGATAGGTGCCGTGCCACGCCGAGTTGCCGGCGGGGTCATGCAAGACGATCAGCCGCCCGGTGCCCACCTCGACGTCGGCCTTGGTGACGACGCTGGCCTCGATGTCATAGGCGAAGGGGGCGATGCGCTGGGGTGCCGGAATCTGGTCGACCTGAAGCTCGGGACGCCACCGGAAGACCTCGATCGCGTCTTTGATGCGATCAAACGATCCGCCGGTCATCAGGGTTGACACTCCCGCAGGCACACCAGTGAGCCTAGGTGGGGATGCCTGCCGAGCTTCGCAGGCACGCCGCAGCCCTACTCAGCGGCGTCCAGCGTCAGGCTGATCGAGTTGATGCAGTAGCGCAGGTCGGTCGGGGTGTTGTAGCCCTCACCCTCGAAGACGTGGCCGAGGTGGGAGTCGCAGTTGGCGCAGCGCACCTCGATGCGTGGCCGGCCGGGCAGCGACCGGTCCTCGATGTAGCGGACGCGATCCTCGGCGAGCGGCTCGAAGAAGCTCGTCCAACCGCAATGCGAGTGGAACTTGGTGGTGCTGCGGAACAGTTCGGCGTCGCAGGCCCGGCAGCGGTAGACACCCTCGGTCTCGGTGTCGGTGTATTCGCCGACAAAGGGCGGCTCGGTGCCCGATTCCCGCAGGACGTGGAACTCCTGGGGGCTGAGCTTGACCCGCCACTGCTCGTCGGTCAGTCGGAAGTTGCCCTCACCCGGCAGTGAAGTGGTCATGATCGTCTCCTTTCGGCGCGTCCCAGCCTACCCTTGGGCCCATGGCGACCCCTGCGATCGAACTGGACGTCGACGGCATCGCGGTACGCGTGTCGAGCCCCGACAAGGTCTACTTCCCCGAATTGGGGCTCACCAAGCGAGACCTGGCCGACTATGTCCTGCTGGTCGGCGAGGGGATGCTGGCCGGGCTGTGGATGCGTCCGACCACCATGGAGCGCTGGCCCGGCGGCGTGCGCGAGGGCATGAAGCTGTCCACCCGCACCGACTCCAGGGGCGATGCCTTCTACCAGAAACGAGCGCCGGAGAAGCGTCCCGACTGGATCGACGTCGTCGAGATCACCTTCCCATCCGGACGCAATGCCTGGTCGGTGACCCCATCGAACCTGGCCACCCTGGTCTGGGCGATGAACCTCGGCTGCCTGCGCTTCCACCCGTGGCCGGTCACCGCCCCCGAGGTGGAGCATGTCGACCAACTGCGCATCGACCTCGACCCGCAGCCGGGCACCACCTTCCAGGACGTGATCAACGCCGCGCTCGAACTGCGCAACGTGATGGGGGAGTTGGGCCTGGAGTGCTACCCGAAGACCAGCGGGGGCCGCGGCATCCACGTGTTCACCAAGATCGAGCCCGCGAGCTTCGTGGACGCCAGGCACGCCGCCATCGCGATCGGACGCGAACTCGCCAGCCGGAGGCCGGACAAGGTGACCATCGAGTGGTGGAAGGAGCGCCGCGGCGAGCGGGTCTTCGTGGACTACAACCAGATGGCCCGCGACCGCTTGATGGCCAGCCCGTACTCGATCTCGTCCGGTGCCCGAAGCCCGGGCATGTCCGCGCCGCTGACCTCGGATGAGGTGCCCGACGTGCATCCGGATGACTTCACCGTGGTCACCATGCCGCAGCGCTACCAGGAGCTCGGCGACGTCTGGGCCCCGCTGTACGCGTCCAAGCCGTCCAGCATCGACCAGGCAGTGCAACTGTACGAACTGGGAACGACCAAGGGACAGGGCGAGATGCCGTACCCGCCGGAGTACCCGAAGATGCCCGGCGAGCCGCCGCGGGTGCAGCCGAGCCGCCAGACCAAACCGGACGAGGAGTATGACGCTCCGCCGGTGGAGTGAGCGTCCGCTTGCCATACTGGCCACGTGAGCAAGAAGGAAGACTCGATCCTGAAGTTGCTGCGCTGCCCGTCCGGGGAGGTGGACGCAGCCAAGGACTTCGATGCGTCCGCGACTCCCGGCTACCCGGCTGGCCACGGCAAGAAGGACGCCGACGCCCTGCGTGAGGAGATCGATCCTGAACTCGACGACCTGCAGGAGCAGTTGTACGCGTCCGGTGCCACTGACAAGGAGAATGCGCCCAGCCTGCTGATCGTCCTGCAGGGGCTGGACACCGCTGGCAAGGGTGGGGTCATCCGCCATGTCATCGGCATGGTCGACCCCCAGGGCGTGAAGATTCGCTCCTTCAAGGCACCGACCGAGGAAGAGCGCGCGCACGACTTCTTGTGGCGGATCCGCAACGCGCTGCCGGGCCCAGGCCAGATCGGCATCTTCGACCGCTCGCACTACGAGGACGTGTTGATCCAGCGGGTGGAGAGCTTCGCGCCGCCGGAAGAGATCGAGCGACGCTACGGGGCCATCAACGAGTTCGAACAGGAACTGGTCGCCAACGGCACCAAGGTCGTCAAGTGCTACCTCAACGTCTCACGCAGTGAGCAGCGCGCCCGCCTGTTGGCGCGGCTGGACGACCCGGAGAAGCTGTACAAGTACAACCCCGGTGACGTCGATACCGCGCAGAAGTACGACCAGTACATGGAGGCCTACTCGATCGCGCTGACCAGGTGCAATACCGAGGCCGCCCCGTGGTACGTCGTGCCGTCCGACCGCAAGTGGTACCGCAACTGGGCGATCGCGCAGATCCTGCTCGAGTCGCTGGAAAGTCTCGGCATGAAGTGGCCGGCCGCCGATTTCGATGTGGAGGCCGAGCGGGCGCGGGTGCTGGCCCTACCGGGCAACTAGCGGACCCTGCTCGTGGGACTAGAGAGCTTGGCTACCTTCGGGAGTCGCCGCGGGCTCGTCGTCCAGCAGGTCCATGGACGCGAACGCATACCTGGCCATCGCGAGTTCGCACAGCCGCGGGTCGGCACCGATCGGTGCGCTGACCGCCATCGCGCCGGCCGACAGCGCCAACTCGGTCTGCTGCCGGTATTCCTCGGTCGGGGCGATGTAGAGCGAGCCGACCGCGATGTTGCGGCGTCCGATCTGGCGAAGGCTGGCGATCGCGGACGCCACGTCCGGCCCGGTGCCATCGCCGTGGGCGACCAGCACGGGCAGCTTGTGATGCGCAGCCCATTGCCGCGCCCGGCGGGCGATCAGTCCGGCGCCACGGGTGTCTCCCCAAGTGGGGGTCGCCATCACCAGGCCGTCGAGTTCGGTGGCGTGCACCGCGGACAAGGCATTGCGCAGCCGCATGTCGAGGATGTTCAGCAGTTCGATGGCGGGGCCGATCGGTCGGGCCAAGCTGATCTTGACCTCAGGACGATGATGGCGCACCGCGCTGAGCACGTTGGCCATCTTCTCGCTGGGCTCGATCACCCGCGCCAGGTCCAGCGGAACCAGGACCATCTCATTGATGCCGCGGTTGGCGAGGGTGCCAACGACCTGCGGACCGGTGGGCGGGCAGGTGTCGGCGAAGGCGAGGTTTACCGAAAGAGTGGGGCGCTGCGACTGCATCTCGTGGCGCAGCGTGTGGTAGACCTGCTCGACTCGGGCGTCCATGGTGCCCTGCGCGAGAAGGATCAACGCCGGAGCGCTCATCTTCCGCCTGCCTTCCTCTTCGACTCTCTGGACACGGGCGCGGCACCGTTGCCGTGTCACCATGGATACTGTCCGTGTTTCGGTGGCCAAAACGCAAATTCCATCTCAAATAATGAGACTTCTTGGCAACAAAAAGGCAAGCGGATGTTTCGGATTCACGCACGGGGCAGACATGCCCGGCAGCAGATTCTTCGGTCCGCGCCTGGGTGTGTGCAGGATAGAGCGACCGGTGTTTGAAACAGAGGGTGGAAGATGAGCCGCAAGAAGTCGTCGTTGGCCGTGCTGCTGGTTGGCCTGGCACTGGCGCTCGGGTCGTGCTCGTTAGGTCAGGCGCCCGAGCAGTCCATCAGCTTCGCGACGACGGCCGGCAATCGCCAGGTGATGGAATCGATCATCTCCCAGTTCGAGGCGGCCAACCCCGGTATCACCGTCGATGCGGAGTTCGACTCGTCCGACCAGTACGCCGCCGCCCTCCAGGATGGCTTGGTTGCTGGCTCGGCTCCGGACGTGTTCACGCTGACTCCGGGAGTCGGGACGCCGCTGTCGATGGCAACGCTCGTCGCGGAAGGGCACCTGGCTGACCTCACCGGCACAGAGTGGTCGGATCGACTGCCGACCGGGCTGGGCGAACTGACCGAGGTGGACGGCAAGCGCTACGCGGTGACCCATGACGTCACGGGGATCGGGGTCGTCTTCAACGGCGCCGCGGTCGAGCGGGCCGGCCTCAAGCTGCCGAACACCTGGAGCCAGGTGCTGCAGTTCTGCGTGGACGCCAGGTCTGCCGGCACCGTGGCCTTCGCGCTCGGGGCCAAGACTGCCTGGAACACCCAGCTGATCACCTACGCGCTGACGTCCACCCTGGTCTACGCGGCCGAACCCGACTTCGACGCGCGCATGGCGTCCGGGCAGGCCAGTTTCAGCGACTCGGCCTGGCGAGAAGCGCTGGACAAGTACCTGCAGATGCAGCAGGCCGGCTGCTTCACCGATGATCCGACGAACCTGAGCTATGAGGACGCGTCCTGGCTGGTCGCCAAGGGTGACGCGCTGTCGATCGTGCTGCCGACCTCGTCGGTGGCCAGCATCCGCGAGGACACCCCGGAGGACGACCGGCTCGGCATGTACCCGCTGCCCGCCACCGAGGACGAGTTCGCGACGACCATGCCGATCGGGGCAGGGACGCTGTTCGCGGTGAACGCCGACAGCCAGCAGAACGAGGCCGCTTTGAAGTTCCTCGACTTCTTGGCCAGCGACCCGATCCAGGCGGAGTACGTCCGCGACATGGGCACGGTGCCGGCATTCCGGCCGAAGGATTTCCAGTTCGAGCCCGCCCTGGTCTTCGCATTGCCCTACCTGGATCAGCAGCGATCCAATCCGCTGCCCGACCAGACGTGGCCCAACACCGGTGTGCAACTTGCGCACATGACGGGCGTCCAGCAGTTGCTGGCCGGAGAGGCGACGGTTGACGAAGTGCTGGCAGCGATGGATGCGGCCTATCGCGAAGGTGTCGTGCGGCCCGGCTGAGCCGCGCGATGGGAACTCGCAAGCCAATGGGCCTCGAAACGCTGCCGGTAGTGTCACCGGACGCGGCGCCCGGCGTTACTATTCCAGCGGCCCCTGCATCCGACCAGCGGGGACTGTGAGGACCGAGCATGAGCGCAGCATCCCAACAGGCCGTGATCGATGCGCTGCTGGCCAAGGGCGTCCGGATCCCGAATCCGGCGAGCCTGGAGATCAGCGACGACCTCGATCCGGAGCGCATCTCCGGCGATCGGGTAACGATCCATTCGGGTTGCCGGCTGCGCGGTGCGAAGACCGTGATCTCGGCCGGCTGCACGCTGGGTGCCGAGGGTCCGGTCACCATTGAGGACTGCCAACTGGGCCCCGATGTCGACCTGAAGGCGGGCTATTTCGCCAAGTCGGTGCTGCTGGCCGGGGCGAACATGGGGTCGGGTGCCCACGTGCGGGAGGGCTCGATCCTCGAGGAGGAGGCGGGCGGCGCGCACTGCGTCGGCCTGAAGCAGACCATCCTGTTCCCGTTCGCCACCCTGGGCAGCCTGATCAACTTCTGCGATTGCCTGCTCTCGGGCGGCACATCGCGCTCCGACCACTCGGAGGTCGGCTCCAGCTACATCCACTTCAACTTCACCCCGGACGGCAACAAGACCACCGCATCGCTGTTCGGTGACGTGCCGCGCGGCGTGATGTTGGACCAGCCGCCGATATTCCTGGGTGGCCAGGGCGGCACCGTCGGGCCGGTGCACACCGGCTTCGGCACCGTTATTGCGGCCGGCTCAGTACTGCGCACCGACATCGACGAGGACGGCATGCTGGTCACTGTGGACGCACCGGCGGGCAAGGTCCGGCCCACCTCGCCGCATTCCTACCGCCAGTTGACCAGGATCATTGAGCGCAACCTGACCTACATCGCCAGCCTGGACGCACTGCAGGCCTGGTACCGGGACGCACGCCAGCCGTTCTTCAATGCCCAGCCACTGGGGGCCGAGGTCTTTGCCGGGGCGCTGGCCGCTCTCGCGTCCGGCCGAGCCGAGCGGCTGAAGCGGCTCAAGGCCTTGATCGGTCACCTGGACGATTCGGACGCCGGACGCCGGGAATTGCGCGATCAGACCTCCGCGCTGCTCGGCATCTTCGGCGGCGAGTCGGAGCAGGCGCCGGAGTTGCTGGTTCAGGAACTGGCCGCCTCGCTGGCCGCCGGACGCGGCTACATCGAGGCGGTACAAGGACTTTCGGCGGATGCCAAGGCGGCCGGGGTGGCCTGGCTGAACGGCATCGTGACCGACCGGACCGGGCGGGCCACCGCTCTGGTGCCCGACCTGGGGCTTTTCGAAGCTCGGAACGATTGAGAGGAAACCAATGCCGTTCACCATCCATGTCACGCGCGACTTCGACCAGATGAGCGCTGTCGCCGCCGGCATCGCCGAGGCGTCCATCGCTCGTCGGCAGGTCGCCGACGGGGCGTGCGTGTTGGGCCTGGCCACGGGCAACAGCCCCACCGGCATGTACAAGCACCTCGCCAAGGCGTTCAATTCCGGGCGACTGGACGCGGGCCGCGTGCGCACCTTCAATCTCGACGAGTACGCCGGGCTGCCGGCCGCCAACGCGCAGCAGCGCGCCCTGCACCCGGAGTCGTACAGCTTCTTCATGGTCTCGGAGTTCTTCGGCCTGCTCAGCCCGCGCATCGTGGACACCAGGGTGCCCTGGGGAACCCTCATCGACGAGGCGTCTCTGCAGGAGGCGCTGGCGTCCGGTGAAGGTTTTGAACTGCAGGGCAGCGACAAGGGACGCGCGGTCGCGATCGCGGCGGATGCGGGTGGCTACCTGGGCTGGATCCGTGATGAGATCCTGGACGCGTACGCGCAGCAGATCGCTGACGCCGGCGGCATCGACCTGCATGTGATCGGCGTCGGTGGCCGCGGCCACGTGGCGTTCCACGAGTGCGGCATCCCGTTCGAGGGCTCGAGCGTCCTGCTGGTCAAGCTGGACGACAACACCGTCACCAACGCGGTGGCCGATGGACACTTCGCCACCGAGGCGGACGCACCGCGCTTCGCCATCTCGATGGGCGCCGAACTGGTCTTCAAGGCACGCGAGGTGCTGCTGGTGGCTAACGGCGCGCGCAAGACGGAGCCGGTGGCCGAGGCGGTGCTGGGCGAGGTGACCGCGGACGTCCCGCTGTCGTACGGGCAGACCTATGTCGAGCAGGGCGGGACGCTGAACTTCGTGCTGGACGAGGCCGCTGCAGCAAGCCTGCTGCAGCGTGCCGACGAGTTGACCGCCCGGGGAATCGAGTTGGTTGACCATCGCACCGAGCCGTACACGCCGGTTTCCGAGGTGAGTTTCGCCCGCGATCCCAAGAGCGGGATGTTGGCCTAGGTGGCCGATGCGGATGCCGTCTGGCAGGCCCTGCAGCAGCGGGGTCCGCTGAGCGGCGCCGACCTGCACGCGGTGGTCGGTGGGGAACTGTTCGGCCTGTGGAAGATCTGTCGCGGGTCGGGGCGGTTCGCGTCCCAGGTGATCGGACGCCGCTACGTCCGGCTGGACCGGACCGTGGAGGGGTTCGCGCGGCTGTCGCCGTCGATCCTGCGCGAGTTCATGACCTACTCGGTGGTGGGGCTGCCCGAACAGCAGGACGCAATCAGCGCGGCAGCTGAGGGCCTACAGCGGCGGATCGCGGCGATCAGCCGGCAGAAGCTTCGGGTGGCGCAGCGGTTCACCAAGGAGATTCTGGGCGTCGCGGCGGAGCGCGGAGTGGATCCCGACCTGTTCTGCGTCCTGATCGCCGGCGACGTGGTCTACGAGATGGCCCATGACGTGCCGCGCAACGAGAGCAGCACCGGTGGGCAGGTCGACGGTTCGGACCTGGACCTGGTCGTGCTGGCCAGCGATGACGCGCCGGCACAGATGATCGACGACCTCGACCAGATCATTAAGCAGCGCAAGTGGCTCTACCTGCGCAATTCGATGGTGCGCGAAGAGGTCGACTACGTGGTGAAGCCGCTGGCCCGGCTGGGGGAGCAGGCGCAGTTCAACACGTTCAAGCACCAGGTCGCGTGCAAGGTCTTCGACGAGGCGCGATTCCTGGCGGGCAATCGTGAACTGCACGAGGCAGGGAAGCGGGTGCTGGCCGAGGCTGGCGTCCCGGAACAGTTGTGGGAGTTGTCCGACCGGGCGATCGAGCGTCGTGCGGCCCGCGAGCAGTGGCTGCTGTCGCTGCCCGGGGACAAGCCGCCCGCGTCCAGCCAGCAGCACTTCTACACCGACGACGAGGCCGCCGAGTTCGAGCACCGCTGAGCCTTGGGCGCCGCGACCCCGCGTTTGGTGCGTTTTGGAGACTTCTGGCCGCGATTGCGTCCGGGATGCACCCGTTTCGTGCGTTCTGGATAGTACTGGACGAACCCTTCGATGGCGGGACGCACTCGGTTCAGCGATAGATAGACGTCCCGACGGTGATCGATGCGCAAGACCACCACTTCCCGCGCCTGTTCATTGATCCGGTAGAGGATTCGGTAGGTCCCGCGGCGCGCGGACCAGATCCCTGCCAACTCCCGCTTCAACGGCTTCCCCACTCGATGTGGATTCTCCACCAACGGGCCGACCATGAACTCGATCACCGCCGCGGCGACGCTTTCGGGCAGATCGGTCTGGACTGCCCTCACCGCGGGTGGGGTGAGGACGAGTTCCCAGGTCACCGACGCAACTCCCGAACCGCATCGATGCCACGCACAACGTCCCCGCTTGCGTAGGCGGCATCGGCTTCACGAATGTCGGCGAGGGCTGACTCATCCGACAGGACGTCGAGGGTCTCCTCCAACGCAGCCAGGTCGTCGGGACTGATCAGCACGGCGACCGGGCGTCCGTTGCGGGTGACGGTCACGCGCTCGTGATGCCGTTCGACGCGGTCGACGACCTCACTGAAGTTGTTGCGGACCTCACGCAGCGGCTCAGCACTCATGTACACAATTGTGGCGCTTCTAGGGAGCGAGCTCAAGTGCTTGAGCGGCGGGGCCGTCGCTCAGTCGTGGATCACGGCCTCGCCGTCGCGCTGGAGTTTGGCCAGGCCTTCGCGCATCGCTCGGATCTGCTCGGGGGAGTGCCCGATCCAGTTCTCGAGTTCTCCGACCACTCGCACTGGTTCGCGAGTTCGGTAGGACATGGTGGGATTGCCCGGAAATCGCTTGTCCGTGACGTTGGGGTCATCCTCCAATTCGCCAGTCGGCTCGACAATGTAGATGTGGCCTTCTCCGCCACCGGACGCCAACTCGGCGCCCCAGGCCGCAGCGTCCAGCGTCCGGGTCAAGTAGACGTGGTGCATCACGCGTCCCGCCTCGTAGTTCGACTCGCGTCCCGGGACGAGGAGGTCTCCGATCGCGAGAACCGACTTGGTCCCATGCAGGAATGCACCCGACTCGTGCGGCTCGAACGGCACTGGAGCGTTTGTCATATCTTGGCCCTCTCGTAGACGGCAGCTGCGAACTGCATTGAGGCGTGAGACTGCGATTCGGGTCACCGGATGTGGCGTGAGAAGGACATTTCCGCCGGTGGGAGAGGGTGGGCGATACTGGGTTCGAACCAGTGACCTCTTCGGTGTGAACGAAGCGCGCTACCACTGCGCCAATCGCCCCTGCGAGGGTTCACCTTAATGCATCGGGCGGGCTCCATGCCAATCGAATGGTCATTGTGATGGATTGCGCAGCGACTATGCTGCACGATCCATCACAATCCGCCGACCAGGCTGCTGATCCGCCACGCGCTGAACAGATTTTGCGGGCCAGAAATCCATCGGCTATGGTGATCCATGCACCTGAACCGGGATAGCTCCCGAAGAGGGCTTGCGGACGTGGCTCAGCTGGTAGAGCATCACCTTGCCAAGGTGAGGGTCGCGGGTTCGAATCCCGTCGTCCGCTCGGAGAGGGTCTCGCGTCAGGCCTTGGCTCTCACGTGAACACTCTCGCGTGGTGGGTTGGCCGAGAGGCGAGGCAACGGACTGCAAATCCGTGTACACCGGTTCAAATCCGGTACCCACCTCGGTTGCTCTCCAGGCAGTACAACTGAATGAACACGGGCGGTTGGCGCAGTGGTAGCGCGCTTCCTTGACACGGAAGAGGTCACTGGTTCAAACCCAGTATCGCCCACCGGCAGAATGGTCCCATGAGCATCGTTCCCAACATCTCCCTATCCGACGGCACCACCATCCCTCAGCTTGGCTTCGGCACTTGGCAGGTGCCGGATGACGAGGCCGAACGTGCCGTGACTGAGGCGCTCCGAGTCGGTTACCGGCACATCGATACCGCCGCCATCTACGGCAACGAGGCCGGTGTGGGACGCGCCCTGGCCGCCGCCAACCTGCCCCGCGAAGAGCTCTACGTCACAACCAAGTTGTGGAACGCTGCGCACCTGGCAGCAGACGCACGCCGTGGCATCGAATCCAGCCTGACGAAGCTCGGTCTCGACCACATCGACCTGTTCCTGATCCACTGGCCGGCGACCGTCAAGTACGGCGACGCGTACATCGAGGCCTGGGACGCCATGCAGCAGTTCAAGGCCGAGGGTCTGACCCGCAGCATCGGCGTCAGCAACTTCCACCTGCACCACTTGAACGCGCTCAACGGCGAGACTCCGTGTATCGACCAGATCGAGTTGCACCCCACCCTCAACCAACTCGAGCTACGCACAGAGTTGGCGTCCCGGGGAATCGCGGTCGAATCGTGGAGTCCGCTGGGTTCCGGCGATGACCTGGGCCACCCGGTGCTCACCGAGATCGCCGGCGCGCTGGACCGTTCGGTCGCCCAGGTGATCATCCGCTGGCACCTGCAGCACGGCTTCGTGGTCTTGCCGAAGTCGGTCACCCCGCACCGCATCGCCGAGAACTTCGACGTCTTCGACTTCGAACTGGACGCGGAGCAGATGGCGCGGATCGACGGCCTCGATTCGGGGAACCGCAGGGGATCGCATCCGGACACCGCCACGTTCTGACGGGGACCGACGCCGGGTCGCGTAGGTTAGCCGGACTTGCGCCGGAACTGACGCGCCCCGCCTTCCTTGCCGTGCGGGCCGCCCATTGACTTCTGCCGGCTGGTCCCGTCGGCAGAGTGGCGCTGGGCTGCCTTCTTGGCCTCCAGCGCCCGGCGCATGGCCTCCTTGGTTTCGTCCAGCGCTTGTTCGTCGGACGCAGTGGGCTCAGAGGCGTCCTTGCTGGGATCCTGCGGCTTGCTCATGACTCAACTGTGGCACGAACCGGAGCAGTTGGATACGGAGCGTCCCACTCGTTTGAGTCGAGGCCGTTGGTCTGACCCCTCGTCATAGGCTGGACGACACATCGGCGAGGGGAGAGCAGCCATGCAGGATCGCTTCCATCAGGTTGAGACTCTCAAGCAGTTGACGAAGCGCGGCTGGCTGGCGCCCTTGCTCAACCTGAACCGCGCCGGCACCGTCTTCCTGCGCACGAGTTACATCGGCATCTGCATGCACACCGGCCTGTTCGACGCGCTCAAGCAACGTCCCATGAGAGCGGACGAATTGGCGGGTCCCTTGGGCATCGACCCACAGATGGCCGACCAACTCGTGGAATGGCTCAGCGCTGGCGTCCAACTCGGCGTCTTGGGCGAACGGAACGGCCGCTACCGCATCCGGAGTCGCGAGGTGCGGCGGCTGCTGCGTCCGGGGTTGGCCCCGATCGCCGCGTTCTACGAAGAGTTGGTCTACGTCGAACTGCCGGTGCTGCTGGATACCCCGCGGAGCCTGCGGTCCGGCAAGTTGTTCGAGGTGGCGGACGCCGATCCTGCGGTGGTCGCCCGGGCATCCCGGTTGTCGGAGCCCTTCATCTCCAGCGCACTGCTCTCCGTGGTCGAGCCCACCGGCCCGTGCCGGGTCCTCGAGATCGGCTGCGGCACCGGCGGGAACATCCTGGCTGCCGCGGCGTTGAACCCCGACCTGACCGTGGTCGGCATCGACCTGGACGCAGACGTCGCCAACCTGGCCAAGGCCAACATCGCCGAGGCCGGGCTGGCCAGTCGGGTTGAGATCGAAGTTGGGGACGCGCTGGAGCGCCCGGCGCAGGCGGACTTCGACCTGGTCACCCTGCACCAGAACATCTACTACTTCGCCGAGGACGCCCGGGTCGACGTGCTCGGCAAGCTGGCCAGACATCTCAAGCCGGGCGGCCAACTACTGGTGACGACCATGGTGCGCGAGTCCGGGCCGCTGTCTGGCGCTCTGAACCTGTGGGGCGCCATGACGAAGGGCGCCAGCCGGCTGCCATTGCCCGACGAACTGGCGGCCGACCTGAAGGTCGCCGGGTACCGTGACGTGCGGGTGATCGCCCTGGACGGCTTCGGGCAGTTCTACGCGTTCGTGGGTCGACAAGGCGATTGATATCTGCCGCAATCCCTGCGCGAGCTATCCCCTGACAGCGACCACGCAGCGGGGGATGATGCCCTCATGGAGAGCTACCTGAAAGACCGCAGCAGCCCCGTCACCCGCATCATGGATGCGATCAATGATTCGAGCATCGGACCGCGGCTCGCCGACGCACTGGATCACCTCGCAGAACCCCTTCAGGACAAGCCAGAGATCGTCGCCCTGCTGGAGGGCACCGAACTCACCGGGACGCCATTGCATCCAGGGGTGGTGCACTTCCCGATCGGTATGACCTTCGGCGCCGCGCTGATCGACCTCCTCGGCGCCCAGCGCCAGACGTCGGCGACGCAACTGCTCCACGGCTTCGCGCTGCTGAGCACCTTCCCCGCGGTCGCTACCGGACATGCCCTCTACATGGGCGAAAGCGACGAGCAACCACGCGTCCGGCGTCTCGGTGCGGTGCATGCGGCGGTCGCTGCGGTGTCCACCGGGACGTCCGCGCTGTCGTTCCTGGCTCGCGCTGTGGGCCTACGCAAGACTGCGCGCGTCCTCTTGCTGGGCGCCTGTGCGGGATACGTGGCGGCTGGCATGATCGGCGGCGAACTGGTCTACGGCGAGGGCGAATACGAAGAGTCAGAGGCCTGGGAAGCAATCTTCAACGCCGCCGAGGAGTGAGTGAGGCCGGTCAGGTGCCGGCCTTGGCCCGCAGGTTCGTCCGCCACCAACTGACGAAGAAGCCCGTCAGGCCGATGGCCATCACCAGGCCGAGCGCGGCGAACGCCATCCGGTAGTCGTCCAGGCTGCGCACCGCTGCGTCCGTGCGCCAGTCGAGCACCAGACCGACCAGCCAGACGCCGAGCAGGCACGCGGTGTAACCGCCCACGTTGACGAAGCCGCTGGCCGAGCCGATCGAGTAGAACGGGACGGCGGTTCGGGCCAAGTCGAAGCCGACAGCGCAAGCTGGCCCGCCCAGTCCGATCGCGGCGGCGAGCAGCGCCAAGCGCCAGGTGGACGCGGGGTCGTCCGGGATCAGGAAGACCACCCAGCCGAGGATGATGAAACTGATGAAGGCCAGCGAGAGGTGGGCTCGGCGGTGCGGGAAGCGTCCGGTGACCCAGCCGACCAGCGGCCCCAGCCCGACTGACACGAAAGAGCAGACCGTCAGGAATGCACCGACCGCCGCGCTCGGCATGCCGTGGCCCTGGGTCAGGAACGGCAGGCCCCACAGCATGACGAACGTGTTCGCGGTGAACAGCGTCGACCAGTGGGTGAAGAATCCCAGCCAGGCACCGGGCGTCGTCACGACACCGTGCAGCGCAACCTTCAGTGGTGGACGCGACGCCAGGTTGGCGGTCAGGTCCTGCCGGTCGGCGGGGTAGTCGCGAACCAACAGCGCGATCACGATGCCGATGATCAGGCTCGAGATGCCCAACGCGCCGAACGCTGCCGTCCAGCCGCGCGTGGTCAGCAACCCCAGCACCGGCACGGCCGAAACAATCTGACCGGTCTGACCGATTGCCGCGCTGATCTGGGTGAACAGCGCGACACGATGGTTCGGGAACCAGGCCGCCACCAGCCGCACCACCGAGATCCAGGTGGCGGCATCACCGATGCCGACCAGCAATCTGGCGAAGACCGCCAGCGGGAACGTCGGGGCCAGCGCCATCGCCACCTGACCCAGCGCGATCACCGCCATGCCCGTGGTCAGCACCTTGCGGCTGCCGAAGCGGTCGAGTGCGACGCCCACCGGGATCTGGGCCGCCGCGTAGATGGCGAACTGGACGACCATCAGCGTCGACAGGTCAGCGGCGCTCACCTGGTAACGGTCGGTGGCGACCACCCCGGCCACCCCAACCGAGGAACGGCTGGCAACAGCCGTCACGTAGGCCAGCGTCCCCGCGGCCCAGACCAGATCGGGAAGCCATCTGCGGGGCGTCCTTACCCCGTCGACGTCCATGGGTTGACTCTATGACGTTTCAGCCCCCGGACGCGGACTGCCCAGCCGCGCCCAATCCCCGAATCTGCGACCCGAATCCCGATCCGCGCCCCGGGTCTGGGGTGCATCTTTGGATTTCGGGCGCGTTTGTTGCGTTCGGGTGCTTGTGCGGGGTTGGGGTGCCTCTGCGGATTTTGGGCGCGGCCGTCAGCCGACCAGCGGTTGCCAAGCCCGGGGAAACCCGGGTAGGCCAGCAGGGGATCGGTCAGGCAGAATGGGCCACGGACGCGAACGTCGCGTCCACCACTCGGGCGGCCAGGTATGCCGCCGAAAGGAAAGCCACCGTGTCCATCAACGTCGTCGTCAATCGTGAGACAACCCCCGAAGCCAGAGCGGTGGACACGGGTACTACCGGCCTCGACCTGTTCGGGGACGACCGCAGCATCGTCGCGATGGCGGTCAACGGGACGACCGTAGACCTGGCCACACTGGTCAAGGACGGCGACCAGATCTCCCCAGTGCTGATGACCTCGCCCGAAGGGCTTTCCATCGTCCGGCACTCCGCCGCCCACGTCACCGCCCAGGCCGTCCAGGAGATCTACCCCGAGGCGAAGCTCGGCATCGGCCCGCCCATCGTCGACGGCTTCTACTACGACTTCCAGATGGCTCCGATCGGCCCGGACGAACTGGGCGCGATCGAGAAGAAGATGCAGGCGATCATCAAGGAGCGCCAGCGCTTCGTCCGGCGCGTGGTCAGTGACCAGGAGGCCCTGCACGAGGAGGCCAACGAGCCGTTCAAGCTCGAACTGATCCATGACAAGGGCGGCGCGTCCGCCGATGACGGCAGTTCGGTCGAGGTCGGCGGCGGCGAACTGACGATCTATGACAACGTGCGCCGCAACGGCGACGTGGCCTGGAAGGACCTGTGCCGCGGGCCCCATGTGCCGCACACTGGCTACATCAACGCTGTCGCCCTGACCCGCACCTCGGCCGCTTACTGGCGCGGTGACCAGCGCAACCAGCAACTGCAGCGCATCTACGGCACCGCGTGGGCCACCCGCGATGACCTCAAGGACTACCAGCACCGGATGGAGGAGGCCGCCAAGCGCGACCACCGCAAGCTGGGTGCCGAACTCGACCTGTTCAGTTTCCACGAGCACGTCGGCTCCGGCCTGCCGCTGGTCCACCCGAAGGGTGGGGTGATCAAGCGCGAGATGGAGGACTACGTCCGCGCCCGCCACATCGCCGAGGGTTTCCAGTACGTCGGCACCCCGCACATCGCCAAGGAGGACCTCTTCTACACCTCCGGGCACCTGCCGTATTACGCCGAGGGCATGTTCCCGCCGCTGGACGACGACGGCCAGGCCTACCGTCTGAAGGCGATGAACTGCCCGATGCACAACCTGATCTTCTCCTCGCGCGGCCGCTCCTACCGCGAACTGCCGTTGCGCTTCTTCGAGTTCGGCACGGTCTACCGCAACGAGAAGTCGGGCGTGGTGCAGGGGCTGACCCGCGTCCGCTCGATCACCCAGGACGACTCGCACTCCTACTGCACGCCCGAACAGGCACCGGACGAGGTGCGGCACCTGCTGCGCTTCGTGCTCAGCCTGCTGCGCGACTTCGGCATGACCGACATCGTCCTCGAGTTGTCGACCCGCGATGAGGACGGCAAGAAGAAGGACAAGTTCATCGGCTCGGACGAGCAGTGGGCCAAGGCCACCAAGATCCTGTCGGAGATCGCCGACGAGACCGGGCTGAAGGTCGTGGACGATCCGGGCGGCGCCGCCTACTACGGCCCGAAGATCTCCGTCCAGGCATCGGACGCGATCGGCCGCACCTGGCAGATGTCGACGATCCAGTACGACTTCAACCAGCCCGAACGCTTCGGCCTGGAGTACGTCGCCTCCGACGGCAGCCACCAGCAGCCGGTGATGATCCACTCGGCCAAGTTCGGCTCGATCGAGCGGTTCATGGGCGTGCTGATCGAGCACTACGCAGGTGCCTTCCCGGTCTGGCTGGCGCCGGTGCAGGTGGTCGGCATCCCCGTCGCGTCCAGCTTCAACGCCTACCTGGCTGACGTGCTCGGCAAGCTGGAAGCGCACGGCGTGCGTACCGAGTTGGACGCGTCCGATGACCGGATGCAGAAGAAGATCCGCAACGCGCAGAAACAGAAGATTCCGTTCATGCTGATCGTCGGTGAGCAGGACGCCGAGGCCGGCTCGGTTTCGTTCCGGTTCCGCGACGGCTCGCAGCGCAACGGCGTCCCGATCGAGGAAGCCGTCGAGTTCGTCCGCGACTGGGTGGCGTCCCGACGCAACGACGACCCGAAGGCGCCGACCGAGTCGCCGGACCCCGTGGCCTGAGATGTACGACGCAGAGATCCCCGACTTCGTCGATCCCGGTGAACTGGCCGGCGAACCGGACGCGCTCCAGCGCTTGTGGACGCCCTATCGCATGGTCTACATCGGCGGGCAGGACAAGCCGACCGACCCGTCCGAGAACCAGTGCCCGTTCTGCCGGGCGCCGAAGCGCACCGACGAGGACTCGCTGATCGTGCACCGGGGCCGCGAGGCCTACGTGATCTGCAACCTGTACCCGTACAACCCGGGCCACCTGCTGATCTGCACCTACCGGCACGTCTCCGACTACATTGACCTGACACCGAAGGAGACCGTCGAGGTCGCCGAACTGACCCAGAAGGCGATCCGGGTGATCCAGCACGTCTCGGCGCCGGCCGGTTTCAACCTGGGCATGAACCAGGGCACCGTCGCGGGGGCCGGCATCGCCGCCCACCTGCACCAGCACATCGTGCCGCGCTGGCAGGGGGACGCCAATTTCCTGCCGGTGGTCGGTCGCACCAAGGCGTTGCCGCAGTTCCTGGCCGACACCCGTGACCTGTTCGCCGACGGTTGGACCGACCTGTTCGGGTCGAACACGGCTAGCGAGCGCGATGCTTGAAAAGCTCCGGTCGCGCTGGACGACGATCATCCTGCCGCTGTGCCGCTTCCTGCTGCGCATCGGCGTCACCCCCGACATGGTCACCTGGGCGGGCACGATCGCGACCGTGGCGGTCAGCCTGGTCTTCTTCCCGCAGGGCTGGCTGTGGCAGGGCGTGGTCGTGCTGCTGTTGTTCATCTTCTCCGATTCGCTGGACGGCACCATGGCCCGCGAATCCGGACGCAGCAGCAAGTGGGGCGCCTTTCTGGACTCCACCCTCGACCGGATCGCCGACGGCGCGGTATTCGGTGGGCTGGCGCTGTACTTCGCCAGCCAACTCGATTCGGTGCTGTGGTGTGGAGTGACGGTCGGCACCCTGGTCTTCGGCCAGGTCACCAGCTACAGCAAGGCCCGCGGTGAGTCGCTGGGCGTCACCGTCAACGGCGGCCTGGCCGGACGCGCCGACCGCCTCTTCCTGGGTCTGCTCGGCGCGCTGCTGACCGGGCTCGGCGTCGGCTGGGCGTTACCGGCCGCGATGACGATCCTGTGCGTGGCGGGTGCGATCACGGTCGGCCAGCGGATGGCCATCGTGCATCGGGCGCTGGCCGAGGCGGCGACCACCCCGGACGACCAGACCAGCGGGACTGCATGAAGAAGCCTGCAGCCGACACCGAACTGCGCATGCTGCGAGTCGCCGCAGCCATCCCGCCTGCCGTCTGGGTGCCGATCTCGCACCTGGCGAGTCTGCTGCTGGCCGCCCGCCCACCCAGGCCACTGCGCCAATGGGAGCGAAACGCGACCATCGCGTCCGGACGCCAGCAGGGCTATTGGGCCAGACGGGCCGCCCAGTTCTCCTGGCTGCGCAACACCTTCACCTCGCTGCAGTTGGGCCGCTGGAGCCGGGCCCAGATCGAGGCCGCGGTCAAGGTGGACGCTGATCGGGTGCAGACACTCAAACAACTGCATGCCAGCCGGGGCCTGGTGCTGGCACTGCCGCACATGGGTAGCTGGGACCTGGCCGGCGCCTACGGCTGCGTCGTCGGGCTACCGGTCACCTCGGTGGCCGAGCGACTGCCGGCCGGCCAATTCGAGTACTTCAGGACGCTGCGCGCCAAGCTCGGCTTCGAGATCCATCCCTACGACGCGCCGAACCTGGTGGCGACGCTGGCCGGTGACGTGAAGCGCGGCCGGGCGATCTGCCTGGTCGCCGATCGGGACTTCGGTGGACGCGGCCTGCCGGTTCGCTGGCCCACCCCCGACGGCGGACGCGACCTGACGCTGCCGGTTGGCCCCGTCCTGATCGCCGCCCAAACCGGTGCCGCCCTGGTCGGTATCGGCACCCGCTTCGTCAAGGGTCGGCTCGAGATCACCATCAGCGACGAGATCGCACCCCGCGAGGGCCGCGACGGCGTCACCGAGATGGCCCACGAACTCTGCGACTTCTTCGCCACCCAGGTCGCCCAAGCCCCCACCGACTGGCACATGATGCAGCGGTTCTTCCCAGGAGAGGTCGTATGAGAGTCGGAATCGTCTGCCCCTACTCCTTCGACCGGCACGGGGGAGTGCAGAACCACGTCCTCGGGCTGGCCGGGTGGCTGAAGCAGCAGGGCCACCATGTCGAGATCCTGGCGCCGGGCGAACCGCCCGCCGGGATGCTCGCCGACTACGGCCTGGACCGCTCCCAATACACCACCGGCGGCAAGGCGCTGCCGGTCAAGGCGAACGGCTCGGTCGCCCGGATCAACTTCGGCATCGGTCCCGCACGCAAGGCCAAGGCGTGGCTGGACGCGGGCGACTTCGATGCGGTGCACCTGCATGAGCCGATGACCCCGAGCCTGTGTGCGCTTGCGCTGTGGTTGACCGATCGTCCGGTGACCGCCACCTTCCACACCAACGCCCCGATCATCAAGGCCATCAAGCGGATCAACCAACTGCTGCCCGGTGCCATCAAGCGGATCGACGCGGCGATCGCGGTCTCGTCGGTGGCCGCCAAGGTGGCCAAGGGCCACACCGGTGTCTCGCCGGTGGTGATCGGCAACGGCCTGGCCATCGACGACTACCCGCTGGCCAGCACCCCGGGACGCTGGCGCGGTGGCGATCGGCCGCGGATCACCTTCCTGGGCCGCTACGAGGAGCCCCGCAAGGGCTTCCAGGTGCTGACCGCGGCATTGCCGCTGGTGCGCCAGGAGTTCCCCGAACTCGAAGTGATCGTGGTCGGCCACGGCGGCCGGATGTCGGTCGAGGGGGTGGAGTTCGTCGGTGGCGTCGGAGATGCCGAACGCAACCGCTGGCTGGGTGTCAGTGATGTCTATGTCGCCCCGCAAACCGGACGCGAGAGCTTCGGCATCGTGCTGATCGAGGCGTTGGCCTGTGGCGCCCCGGTGGTCGCCAGTTCACTGCCCGCCTTCGTCGAGGTGCTCTCGGACGACGACGGGGTGGTGGGGCATGTCTTCAAGACCGGCAACTCGCACGCCCTGGCCCGCGCGATCATCGCGAGCCTGCGCGAGCCCCGTGACCTGCGCCTGCAGCGCGGACGCGACCAGGCGGCCAGCTTCGACTGGTCGGTGATTGGCCCGCAGGTGATGGCGATGTACGAGTTGGCTGCGGAGAATCGTTACCGTGCGGTCGACGAGGCAAAGGGCCGTGTGCGCCGGCACATCGCCTAGGGTTGACTCGTGGCGATGAACCCCGATCCCGGTGACGCAGTGGGCGTCCCGGTTGAGTCGACACCGGCCGACACCGGTGTGGTTGCGTTGCCGGATCGGATCTGGACCATCCCCAACGCGCTGAGCTTCCTTCGGCTGCTGGGTGTGCCGTTCTTCCTGCTGCTGATTCTGGCCGGACGCGACGTCGCCGCGGTCGTGCTGTTGGCGGTGGCCAGTTTCACCGACCTGATCGACGGCCGGATCGCGCGGCGGTTCAACCAGCAATCCCGGCTCGGCGAACTGCTCGACCCGGCCGCGGATCGGCTGTATATCTTCGCCACCGTGATCGGCCTGGCCGTGCGAGGGATCATCCCGTGGTGGCTGCTCGCCCTGCTGGTCGGACGCGACGTGCTGCTCGCCCTGCTCATCCCGGCACTCAAGGCACGCGGCTTCGCGTCCCTGCCGGTGCACTTCATCGGGAAGGCTGCCACCTTCTGCCTGCTCTTCGCGTTGCCCCTGATCCTGCTGGGCGCCGGCCCCTGGGTCATCTCGCCGGCCGCCAAGGTGTCAGGCTGGGCCTTCGCGATCTGGGGCACCTACCTGTACTGGTGGGCCGGGGTGATGTACGTCCGGCAAGCACGACAGGTGCTCGCCGCCACCCCCAAACTCGCAGTGCGGGCCGCGCAGTGAGCGAATCCAGCGCGCCCCGACGCCGGCTGCTCGACGCGTCCATGGAACTGCTGAACTCCATCCAGCGCGACACGATCGATCCCGAGTACGCCGAGGTGGCAGCCGGGCGGCCCACTGGACGCCACCGCGCCCCGGTGCTGGTGCTGGTGATCGGCCTGGTGGCCGGCCTGATGTTCACCACCTCGGGGTTGGGCATCGGCGGCGCCACCACCGGTGCGGCCAACGAGCGGGCCGAACTGCTCTCGCAGATCGAGACACTAGAGGAACGCAACCAGGCGCTGCGCGACCAACTCGTCGACCTGGGTGCCGAGGTGCAGGACCTCGAACGAGCCCAGTTGGGTGATGCCGCACAGCCGGACGCCGCTGCCGAGGTCTGGGCGGCGACCACTGCGGTCACCGGGCCCGGGATCGTGCTGACCATCAACGACAACCCGCGGGATTCCAACGGCATCATCGTCGACCAGGACATCCGCCAGGTGGTCAATGGGCTGTGGCTGGCCGGCGCGGAGGCGATCTCGATCAACGGGCACCGGCTCAGCTCGCGCACCGCGATCCGGCAGGCCGGGTCCGCGGTCACTGTTGACTACCGCTCAATGACGACCCCGTACCGGATCGAGGCGATCGGGGACCCTGACCAACTGGCGGCCCTACTCACCAAGAACCCGGGAGGGCGCTGGCTAGCCTTCCTGCACCGCAACTACGGCGTCGAGTGGGGCATCGAGAAGCGGGGCGAACTGAGCCTGGCCGCCGACGCCGGGCTGGGCGTGGACAGGGCCGGTGTACCGTGAGCCGCAACGACAGGAGGCAGGCATGCTCGCCATCATCGGACTGATCCTGGGCGTCGCCCTGGCGCTGGTCTTCCGCCCGGAGATGCCGCCGTGGCTGCAGCCCTACCTGCCGATCATGATCGTCGCCGCCCTGGACGCGCTGGTCGGCGCAGCCCGCGCCAGCCTGGAGAAGACCTTCTCCGACAAGGTCTTCGCGGTCTCGTTCGTCTCGAACGTCGCCATCGCGGCGCTGATCGTCCTGCTCGGCGACCTGATCGGCGTCGGATCCCAGTTGTCGACTGCGGTGCTGGTGGTGCTCGGTATCCGAATCTTCACCAACGCCGCCGTGATCCGCCGCAAGGTGCTGCATGCCTGAGTCCTATCCGGTCAACGACCAGGCACCCGAGGAGCGCGGCCTGCGCGAGGTGCTGCTCGGCATCCTGCGTCCCGGACGCGCACAGCTGGCCTGGGCGGTGGCGCTCTGCCTGGTGGGGATGGCTGTGGTCGTCCAGGTTCAGTCGAACACCGCCGGCGACCGGTATGCGACGATGCGCCGCGACGACCTGATCCAACTACTCGATGGGCTCACCGAGGAGGCCGAACTGCTCGCCGCCGAGGTCGCCGAACTGGAACGCACCCGGGACGCGCTGCAATCTGGCGCGGACGCCCAGCAGGTCGCCGAGCAGGAGGCCAAGCGGCGTGCCGACGGGCTGGCGATCCTGGCCGGAACCATCCCCGCCACCGGGCCGGGGGTCAGCATCATCATCTCGGCGCCCGCCGGCCGGATCTCTGCCGACCTGATGCTGGACGCGATCCAGGAGTTGCGCGACGCCGGCGCCGAGGTGATCGAGGTGAACCATTCGATCCGGCTGGTGGCGCAGAGCTGGGTCGACGAATCCGGTGATGGCCTGGTGATCGACGACAAGCCGGTGACCCTGCCGATCACGATCGTTGCGATCGGCGAACCGCATGCGCTGGCCGAGGGTGCCCGGTTCCGTGGCGGCCTGGTCAGCCAGGTGGAGTCGTCGACCGTCGGTGGCTCGGTGGCCATCGAGGAGCATGACCAGGTCACGATCACAAGCCTGTATACCCCGCAGCCCTTGGGTCACGCCCGCCCCGCGTAGCGTGTCGCGTCCGGTACCGCTAGCGTGATACGCGTCAATGACCATTTGGGAGGAACCATGATCGAGCTGCCCGACGACCTGCGGTTCAGCAATGACCACGAGTGGGTGCGGGTGGACAACGCGAATGTGGCGCGCATCGGCGTCACCGCGTACGCCACGTCCGAGTTGGGTGACATCGTGTACGTTTCACTGCCCACCGTCGGTTCGTCGGTCGTCGCCGGCGACGCCTGCGGCGAACTCGAGTCGACCAAGTCGGTCTCCGAGATCTTCGCCCCGGTCTCCGGTGTGGTCACCTCGGTCAACGATCTGGCCATCGAGCAGCCGGAGTCCATCGGCGCCGATCCCTACGGTGATGGCTGGCTGTTCGACGTCGAATTGAGCGATGTGGCCGAGTTGGACGAGTTGCTCGACTCCGACGCCTACGCCGAACTCATCGGCGAGTAACCCACCGCCTGCAGACCGCTGGACTAAACTGGCGTCCATCTTCCCGATCATCGCCTTGACCGGGACCGCAGACAAGGAAGCCACGGAACATGATCGATTGCAGCAAGTGCGGTCATTCGAACCCGGTGGGCAGCAACTTCTGCTCCAAGTGCGGAAGCCCGGTTGCGCAGCCCGGAACGGGGTCGGAGACCACGCGCGTGATCGTTGTGCCCGAGGAGGACCCCCGCACCCTCGAAATCAGCGCCGAGGATGCCGACGCATTGAGCACCCTGCCCGCCGGCAATGCGATGCTGATCGTCACCCGCGGTCCGGATGTCGGCGCGCGTTACCTGCTTGACAAGGAGACCGTCACCGCCGGGCGCAGCCCGAAGTCCGACATCTTCCTGGACGACATCACGGTTTCCCGCCACCACGCCGAGTTCGTGATGGGGGAGGGCCAGGTCACGTTGGTCGACAAGGGCAGCCTGAACGGCACCTACGTCAACCGCACCCTGGTCGATCAGGCGGCGGTGCTGCGTCCGGGCGACGAGGTACAGATCGGCAAGTTCCGCATGCTGTTCTTCGTGAGCGAGCACGGGTTGCGCTGATGCCGCCAGCGGCCAAGCGGACCATCGGACAAGTTCTCCCGCTACTCAAGAGCGAGTTCCCGGACATCTCCATCTCCAAGATCAGGTTCCTGGAGAGCGAAGGCCTGGTCTCGCCGGAGCGTGCCCCGTCCGGCTACCGCCGCTACGCCGAGACCGACGTCGACCGGCTGCGCTACATCCTGCGGATGCAGCGCGACCACTACCTACCGCTGAAGGTCATCCGCGAGAACCTGTCGATGATGGATCGCGGTCTCGAACCGCCGACCGTCGAGACCACCGCAGCCACGCCGTCCGCTGCACCGATCGTTGCTCCGGTGGAGCCGGGGATTCGGCCGGCCGAGGCGAAGCGTCCGATGAAGCTCACCCGGCGCGAACTGCTGCAGGTCAGCGGCCTGTCCGAAGCAACATTGATCGAGTTGGAACGCCAGCAGATGGTGGTACCCCGACGCGGCTCGATCTATTACGGACGCGAGGCGCTGACCGTCTGCGTGGTGGCCCGCAAACTGCAGGCCTACGGCATGGACACTCGGCACCTGCGGGCGATCAAGCAGGCTGCCGAGCGGGAGGCCGGGCTGGTCGAGCAGGCCGTCCGGCCCCACCTGGCCCGCAGCGCGAACCCGGCAATGACCCTGCACGACGTCAGCCAACTGGTCGTGCACGCCCATGCTGCCATGATGTACACCCTGCTCGAGGGTTAGTCTGGAGCCATGATCGAGCTCGACATCATGGGGGTGCGCGTCGAAGTTCCGTCGAACGCCCCGATGCTGTTGCTCAAGGAGTCCGGCGGCCCGCGCTACCTGCCGATCTGGATCGGCGCCGCCGAAGCGTCCGCGATCGTCAATGCCCTGGAAGGTGTCGTGCCGCCGCGGCCCATGACCCACGACCTGATGGCTGACCTGCTCTCCCAGCTGGGTCATGTCGACATCGAGGGCCGCATCACCAACGTCGAGGATGGCACCTTCTACGCCGAACTATGGGTGGACGGACACTCCATCTCGGCCCGGCCGTCCGATGTGGTGGCGCTGGCGGTGCGTTCCGGGTTCAAGGTGACCTGCCCGCCGGAACTGCTGGCTCAAGTAGGGGTTGAGCTTTTCGAGCCGGCTGAGGATGAGGTGGAGAAGTTCAGGGAGTTCTTGGACAACATCACCCCGGACGACTTCGAGTCCTGAATCACCTTGTCAACTGACTATTGACCGCGTTCGGAGGGCCGACTGGCAGGTCTGAACGCACGCCGGCCCGGCGCGCCGGTGATTGCTCGACGTCCGCGCGGCACTTAGGTTCTAATCACGGCGGTGAAGTTACACTGCTGTGGTAGCGGTGAACAGGGCGTCCGCAGGGGCGCGTGAGGAGATCGCAGTGAGCAGTCCACAGGCTGAGGCCCCGGTCGTCCCGGGCACGCAGGACGCGCTGTTCGACGGCGATTTCGGCCCGCTGCCCGAAGACCTGGCCTTCCGCGGACCGGTCGCCTGCAACGTCGCGGGCATCAGCTACCGCCAACTCGACTACTGGGCCCGCACCGGATTGGTCACCCCCGAGATCCGCAGCGCAGAGGGCTCCGGTACGCAGCGCCTCTACTCGTTCCGCGACATCCTGATGCTCAAGGTCGTCAAGAAGCTCTTGGACGCGGGCATCTCGCTGCAGCAGATCCGCACCGCGATCGAACACCTGCGGGCCCGCGGCGTGCAGGACCTGTCGCAGGTCACCCTGATGAGTGACGGCGTGTCGGTCTACGAGTGCATCAGCGACACTGAGGTCGTCGACCTCCTGCGCGGTGGTCAGGGCATGTTCGCCATCGCCCTGGGTGGGGTTTGGCGTGACCTGGAGGGGACGCTGCTCGCGTTGCCGGCCGACCAGGTCACCGAGCACGTGCCCACCATGGACGACGAACTGTCGCGTCGCCGTCAGCAGCGGCTCGCCAACTGATCCCACGGCGCCGCTCGGCGTAGGCTGGGGCTGGTTCCGTCCCAGAAAGTGGTGAGCGTCCTTGTCCACGCCGTTTGTCAACCGTCACATCGGCCCAGATGCCGAACAGCAGCAGCGCATGCTCGAGTTACTCGGGCTGGCCAGTCTGGACGAACTGACTGATCGGGCGATGCCCGCCGCCATCCGGGACGCCGAACTGCACCTGCCGCCCGCCCGCAGCGAGGCCGAGATCCTGACGCGGCTGCGTGACCTGGCCGCCCGCAACTTCCCGGGCCGCGCGATGATCGGGCTGGGCTACCACGGCACCGTGACTCCGGCGGTGATCCGCCGCAACGTGCTGGAGGACCCGGCCTGGTACACCGCCTACACGCCTTACCAGCCCGAGATCAGCCAGGGCCGGCTGGAGATGCTGCTCAACTTCCAGACCATGGTGGCCGACCTGACTGGCCTGCCGATCGCCGGCGCCAGCCTGCTGGACGAGGCGACCGCGGTTGCCGAGGCAGCCGCGATGGCCCGCCGGCTCAACCGTAACGGCGAAATCGTCCTGGCCGACCCCCAACTGCTGCCCCAGTCGCTGGCCGTGCTCAGCACGCGAATGGACTCACTCGGCATCGAGGTCGCGCAGGGGCAGAGCGATCTGGCCAGCGATCCGAACCTGGCTCGCGCCTTCTGCGTCATCGTGCAGACCCCCGCCCAGGACGGCCGGCTGCAGTCGACCGCCGAGTTGACCGCGATTGCCGACGCCGCGCACGAGGCGGGTGCGCTGGTGGTGGCGGCAGCCGACCTGCTGGCGCTCACCCTGGTCACCCCGCCGGGGGAGTGGGGCGCCGATATCGCGGTCGGTAGCACCCAGCGCTTCGGCGTGCCGCTGTTCTACGGCGGCCCGCATGCCGGCTACATCGCGGCCCGCGAGGGCACCGAACGTCAACTGCCCGGCCGGTTGGTCGGTCTGTCGGTGGACGCCGACGGTGTGCCTGCGCTCCGGTTGGCGCTGCAGACCCGCGAGCAACACATCCGTCGCGAGAAGGCGACCTCGAACATCTGCACCGCCCAGGTGCTGCTCGCGGTGGTCGCCGCCAGCTACGCCGTCTACCACGGTCCGGACGGTCTGCGCGAGATCGCAACCGAGATCCACGCCAACGCGGCGCGGCTGGCCGCCGGTTTGGCAGCAGCCGGGCGGAGCGTGATGCACCAGGACTTCTTCGACACCCTGCTGGTCGAGGTGGCCGACGCCACCCAGGTCGTCACGGCCGCGCGCGAGGCGGGCGTCCACCTGCGCCTGGTCGATGTCACCCATGTCGGCGTCTCGGTCGGTGAGGACGCGACGCAGGCCGACCTGGCAGCAGTCGCGTCGGCCTTCGGTGCCGAGCTGGGCGCAGACTGGCCGGCCTGGACCGACCAGCAGCGCAGCAGTGAGTTCCTGACCCATCCGGTCTTCTCGGCGCACCACTCCGAGACCCAGATGATGCGCTACTTGGCCGCCCTGGCCGGACGCGACTTCGCGCTGGACCGCGGGATGATCCCATTGGGCAGTTGCACGATGAAGCTGAACTCGGCGGTCGAACTGGAGCCGATCAGCTACCCGGGTTTCGCTGACCTGCATCCATTCGTCCCGGCTGCAGACGCCCAGGGCACACTCGAGATGCTGACCGAACTGCAGGACTGGCTGGTCGAGATCACCGGCTACGACCAGGTCTCACTGCAACCCAACTCGGGCGCCCAGGGTGAGTACGCCGGCCTGGTGGCGATCCGCCGTTACCACCTGCACAACGGCCACCCCGAACGCGATGTCTGTCTGATCCCGTCCTCGGCGCACGGCACCAACGCCGCCTCGGCCGCGCTGGCCGGGCTGAAGGTGGTGGTGGTCAAGGCCACCGACGACGGCTCGATCGACTTGGCCGACCTGCGCGCCAAGGTGGACGCGAACGCCGACCGGCTGGCCGCGATCATGATGACCTACCCGTCCACTCACGGCGTCTTCGAGGACACCATCACCACCGCCTGCGAACTGGTGCATGCTGCCGGCGGGCAGGTCTACGTGGACGGCGCCAACATGAACGCGCTGTTGGGGCTGGCTCGGCCCGGACGCTTCGGCTCCGATGTCAGCCACCTGAACCTGCACAAGACCTTCGCCATCCCACACGGCGGCGGCGGCCCTGGCGTCGGCCCGATCGGCGTCAAGGCGCACCTGGCCCCGTTCCTGCCCGGCCACCCGCTGGCCGACGTCGCCGAGAGCCAGGCCGGCGCGGTCTCGGCCGCCCCCTACGGGTCGCCCGGAGTGTTGCCGATCACCTACGCCTACATCGCGATGATGGGCCCCGATGGCCTCAAACAGGCGAGCCAGGTTGCCGTCCTGAACGCCAACTACGTAGCGCGGCGGCTGGCCGAGCACTACCCGGTGCTCTACTTCGGCACCGACGGGCTGGTGGCGCACGAGTGCATCATCGACCCGCGAGCGATCTGCAAGCAGGCCGGGCTCAGCATCGACGATATCGCCAAGCGGCTGATCGACTACGGATTCCACGCCCCGACGATGAGTTTCCCGGTGGCCGGCACGCTGATGATCGAACCGACCGAGAGCGAGGACGCCCGAGAACTCGACCGGTTCTGCGATGCGATGATCCAGATCCGGGAAGAGATCGACCAGGTGATCGCCGGTGGGCACTGGACACACGAGGACAACCCGCTGGTCAACGCACCGCACACCCTGCACCGGGTGACGGCCGGTGAGTGGACGCACCCGTACTCCCGGCGCGATGCCGCGTTCCCCACCGGACGCAGCCAGGGCCAGGTGGGAGCCGGCGGGGCCGACAAGTACTGGCCGGCGTCCGCACGTATCGACAACGCCTACGGTGACCGCAACCTGACCTGCACCTGCCCGCCGATCGAGGCCTACGAGGAGCCGGCCGAGGTCTGATCGGGCGCGGCAGCGCGTCAGACCGGGGCCGAGGGCGCCCGGCTGGGATGATGGGGCCATGCCGTGGACCCATCGCGCAGAGGAGCGGTTGCGCAACAGCGCGACCGGCTCCCACCTGGTGCGGGCCACAAAGCGCTACTTCAGCCGGTTCGGCAACCAGTTGGCCGGCGCCATCGCCTTCTTCAGCATCCTGGCGCTGGTGCCGGTCTTGATGTTCGCGTTCTCAGCGGTGGGCCTGACGCTGACCGTGATTCGGCCCGAACTGATGGACGAGGTGCAGATCTTCATCATCGACAACCTGAATGCCGGTCCGCTGCAGGACCAGGTGCTCATGCTGTTGGCCGAGTACCTCTACCACTGGCGGCGGGTCGGCCTGTTCGCCCTGGTGGTGGCGCTGATCATCGGATCGACCTGGGTGGCCAACCTGAAGGGCGCCATCCGGGGGATGGGCCGGCCCGACTTCGACATGGTGCACCGCCGGCACAGCGTCCTACTCGAGCCGGCCTTCAACATCGTGATCCTGCTCGTCTTCATGGCGCTGATGGCGGTCACCTTTACCGGCACGGTGATCGCCACCCAGTTGGTCGGCCAGATCGTGGACTGGCTGCGGTTGGGCAACGTGTACATCTCGCGGGGGCTGCTCCGCGGGGCGTCGCTGACCATCTCGCTGCTCGGCGCGTTCGGCATGTTCTGGCTGCTCTACCGATTCCTTCCGGACGAGCGGTCGTCGGCGCGGGCGCTGGTGCGCGGGTCGTTGGGCGCGGCGGGCAGCTTCGTGCTGCTGCAGGCGGGTGCCAGCTTCCTGACCGGCCTGCTCAGTCTTGGCCGTGCCACCCAAGTCTTCGGCCCGGTCATCGTGGCGATGCTGTTCATCAACTTCTTCGCCCAATTGATCCTGTTCTGGGCAGCCTGGATCGCCACCGACAACCAGCCGGCAGTTGCCCGGCGCTACAGCCCGGCGGACGTGATTCTGCGCGAGCAGGAATCGACCGTGCTGGTCGACCACCACTGGGAATTGGCCGAGGCGGATCAACAGCGGCGACGAAAGCCGCCCCGCAAGGTGAGCCAGGCCGAAGTGGTGACTCCGGCCAACGGCCCCGCAGTGGTTATCCGCGACGGCGCGACCCCACTGCCGCGCCGCCGCTGACCGGCGTCAGTGCCCGGCAGCCTCCGGCGCCGGCATGCCGATCGACTCGGTCAGGTCGAGGAACCACTGCTGGGTGATGTCGAACGGCTTGTGACCGGCGATCCGGGTGAAGTCGATGACCGACAACACGTCGCCGTTCTCCTCGTCCAGCCCGACGACACCGGACGTGCCGGCCAGCGCTGCGTCCACCGCCATCACGCACGTGCGTCCGATCAACTCCAGGTCCTCGGCGTTGGACGCGGCCGACCGCGAGTAGTAGCCCGACTTCTGCACCATCGTCTTGCTGGCGCCGATCGACTTGCTGAACCGCTTGCCGAACCATTCACCGGGGTTGATCTTGTCGATCTGCACGTGATTGAAGGCGTCGCGGGGCACCTCTTCACCGGCCTTCTCCATCTGCTCGACGATCTCGGCGACGCCGGCGCCCTCGGACAGGAAGATGTTGACGTTGCCGACCTCGTCCATCACCTTGGACAGCCGCTCGGCCTCGGCCTCGAGATCCATGTGTACTTCGGGCAGGTAGAGCGCGTGCACGTCCCACTGCTCGCGGGCCAGGCCCAACTCGGGCAGCCACTCCTGCTCATCCAGCCAGGCCCGATACCGCTTGGTGGTTTCGGCGGCCAGGTAGCCGCAGTTGCGGCCCATGATCTCGTGGATGATCAGTTCGCGCGGCGCCGCATTGTGCTCGGCGATCACGTTCTTGGCGAAGTTCGCCGCATGGTCGGCAGCCGTCCAGGCGCCCAGCGACTGGCGGATCGGCACGATGTCATTGTCGATCGTCTTGGGCAGGCCGACGACCGTGAGGTTGAAGTCGTTCTTGGCCAGGTAGGCGGCCAGGTCGGCTGCAGTAGTGTTGGTGTCGTCACCGCCGATGGTGTGCAGCACGTCCACGCCATCGGTGACCAACTGGTTCGCGGCCACCTCGAGCGGGTTCTCGCCCTCTTCAACCAGGCCGCGCTTGACGCAGTCCTTGACGTTGGTCAGCTTGACCCGCGAGTTGCCGATCGGCGAGCCACCGAACTTGTACAACCGGTCGGCGTGCTCCCGGGCCTGCTGGGTCACCGGAATCGAATCACCCTTCAGCAGGCCCTCATAGCCGTAGCGGTAGGCGATGATCTCCACCTCGGGGGCGAGTTCGGTGTAGCGCTCGATCAGTCCCGCGACGGCCGAGGACAGGCACGGGGCGAAACCGCCAGCAGTGAGCAGCGCAACCTTCTTGACCATCTTGGGGACCTTTCTCGTCGTCCACGGGGTTGTCACCAGCCTAACGAACCAGCCTGACCAGCGTGCAACAGGTCGCGCTGTGGATAACGCTGGGCGCAGCCTCGCCGCGTGTCAGACTTGGCTGGTCACGACCGTTCCACCCCCGGAGTCCTGGAATGTTCACCCAACGATGCGCCGACCGAGGCTTCAGCGTCTCGGTGCTGGTCTGCCTGCTCATCCCCGTGCTGCTGCTCTGCGCCGGGCTGGCGGTGGACGGTGCCGCGCAGGCGGCCGCGGATCGGCGGGCAGAGGCGGTGGCCGCCCAGGCGGCCAGATCGGGCATGGACGCCGCGGCACCGTTGTTGTTGAGCGGCGCCGATGGCTCGGCCGCCGCCACTTCGGCAGCATCCGCCGTGCTGGCGTCCCATCCCGAGGTTGCGGGATCTGTCAGTGTGACCGCGAGCGGCGCGCTGCAGGTCAGCACCACGACGACCACGCAGACCATCTTCCTGGGCCTGGTGGGCATCGACCACGTCGTCGGCGAGGGTTTCGCAGTGGTGGAGTTGCGTCAGCGTTGAGCCGCCGTCGTAGGTTGGGACAAGACCACTAGGCTTGGCTGGTGGCCCGCTATCTCGTCGTTCACCCGGACAACCCGCAGGTGCGCGCCCTCGACCAGACCGTCGAGGTGCTCCGCGATGGGGGAGTGATCGCCTATCCCACCGACTCCGGCTTCGCCCTGGGTTCTCTGCTGGGCAACCATTCGGGTGCCGACCGGATTCGAGAAATCCGGCAACTCGACGAACGCCACCACATGACCATCGTGGTCAGCGATTTCGCCCAGTTCGGACGCTACGTCCAGATGGACAACTGGATCTTCCGGGCGGTCAAGGCAGCCACCCCGGGCGCCTTCACGTTCATCCTGCCCGCCACCCGTGAGGTGCCGCGCACCATGCAGCACCCGAAGAAGCGCACCATTGGCGTCCGGGTACCGCAGCACGTGACTGCGCTGGCGTTGTTGGACCGGCTCGGGGAGCCGCTGGTTTCGTCCACCCTGATCCTGCCCGGCCACGATGAGCCGATGAGCGATGGCTGGCAGGTCAACGAGGAACTGGGTCACCTGCTGGACGTGGTGCTGGACTCCGGGGATGTGGGTGTCGAGCCGACCACGGTGGTTGACCTCACCGATGACGAGCCGGTGATCGTGCGCCTCGGTGGCGGCGACCCCGCCCTGTTCGAGAGCTAATCGTCGTCGTCGAATTGACCCGCCAGGGCCTTGGCGGCGAGTTCCTCTTCGGTGGCGGCCTCCCAGACCTCCTTGGCGGCGCCCAGGTTCAACGCCACGATCATCAGACCCAGAACGATGTCCGGCCAACCGCTGCGCGTGGCGAGGGTGACGAACGCCATCACGATGATCGCCGCGTTGGCGATCACGTCGTTGCGGGCAGCCAGGAAGGCGGCCTTGGTCAGTGAACCGTGGTGGTCGCGGTAGCGGGCCAGCAACCAGGCGCAGATCGTATTGACGACGATCGCGCCGCCTGCAGTGAGCAGCAGGGACAGGAAGTCCGGCGGTTCGGGGTCGTTGAACTTGATGATCGCCATGACCAGGGCGGCGACCGCCGGCGCACAGATGATGACGGCCATCAGCTTGCCGATCCGGGCGCGGCGGGCCAGCGTCCAGCCGAGTGCCAGCAGAATCAGCGAGTTGACGGCGGTGTCCTCCAGGAAGTCGACGCTGTCGGCGAACAGTGAGACCGAACCGATGGCCAGGGCCACGACAGCCTCGATGAAGAAGTAGCCCAGGTTGAGGCCGACCACCCAGCCCAGCGTCCTGCGCAGCAGACGGACATCGTTCACGTGGTCGTTCATACCACGTTGCGCACTGAACCAGCGTCGGCATCCGCGGCGCCGATGAACTGGCCGTTGCCGCTGGGGGCGCCGACGGTCACGTCGCCGACCAGGGCGGTGATGTTGTCGCGGCTGAGCGGCCAGCACTGCTCGACGAGGGTGTCGGCGACCTCCTGGGCATCGTCGAGATCCTCCATGGCATCGGCCAGCACGTCGTGGGGTAGGTAGCTGGTCAACCCGTCGGTGGCCACCAGCCAGCGATCACCCAACCGCAGGTCGACCGGGGTGATCCGCACGGCATCGGTGTCGCTCAGCGATCCGGAAAGCGAATGCAGCAGCAGGTTGCGCATCGGGTGGCGCCGGACGTCGGCGGGATCGAGCATGCCCTCGTCGATCAGCATCTGCACCCACGACTGGTCGACCGTCAGCAGGTCGAGGACGCCATCGCGCCAGCGGTAGGCCCGCGAGTCGCCGACATGGATCAAGAAGCCTTGTTCGCCGCTGACCACCAGTCCGGTCAGCGTCGTCGCCATGCCGCGCAACTCGGGATCGTCGCTGATCGCGCTGGTCAGCCTGGCATTGGCGCGCGCCACCTGGCTGAGGATCATGGTTGCGTCCGGTGCCACCCCATGGCCAAGACCTTCGGCGATCTGCCGGACGGCGAGGCTGGAGGCGAGCTCACCGGCAACCGAGCCACCGACGCCATCGGCGACCACCAACAGCCGGTCACTGCCGTAGCCGGAGTCCTCATTGACCGAGCGGCGCGGGCCGATATCCGAACATGCCCCGACCAGCAGCTTCAGGGCGCCGGGCGAGTGCATTCCCCGACCCTAGCGGGTGAACCTGTGAGCCCGCACGCGCGCGTGAATCCGAGGTTGAGACTGCGGCCGGAAACGGGCTGGTTCAGGCCTCGGCGAAGGCCTGTTCGATGATCTCCGGAGTGGCGTCGGGGTCGCGAGGCGGGCTCAGGCTGATCAAGGTGTCCTTGCCGCGTTTGACGATCAGCGGGTCCGGCTCGAAGACGACCTCATGGTCCTTGTCGTCGTACTCGAACTGGTGCAGGAACGCCCGCATCACGTTGAGCCGGCCCCGCTTCTTGTCGTTCGAGTTGACCCAGGTCCACGGTGCCCATTCGGTGTCGCTCGCCTCAAACATGTGGTTGGCGGCCGCCGAGTACTCGTCCCACTTGTCCAGGGACGCGATATCCATCGGCGACAACTTCCAGCGCCGGACGGGATCGAGTTGCCGGATCGCGAACCGCGTCCGTTGTTCGTTGCGAGTGACCGAGAGGTAGAACTTGGTCAGCGAGATGCCGGACTCCACGATCATCTGCTCCAGCATCGGCGCCTGCTCGATGAACGTCTGGTACTCCTCGGGTGAGCAGAAGCCCATCACCGGCTCGACGCCCGCCCGGTTGTACCAGGACCGGTCGAACATCACGACCTCGCCGGCGGTGGGGAAGTGCTGGATGTAGCGCTGCAGGAACCATTGGCCCCGTTCGCGTTTGTTGGGCTTGGGCAGCGCCACGGTGCGGGAGAATCGCGGATTGAGGTGCTCGGAGAAACGCTTGATCGTGCCGCCCTTGCCAGCGGCGTCCCGGCCCTCGAAGAGGATGATGTGCTTCGAACCGGTGGCCAGCGTCCAGTCCTGGAACTTGATCAACTCGACCTGCAGCGCGTACTTCTCCTGCTCGTACTCCTCCCGGCCCATCCGGTGGTCGTACGGGTAGTCCTCGGCCCAGGTGTCGACCGCGCTGCCCTCGGGGGTGATCAGATCGGGGTCGGACCCAGTGATGTCATGCAGCACGGTGAATCCGTTGGCCTGCAGCCAGTCGATGTACTTGCGGAACTCGCGCTGATCCACCTTGGATCCTCTCGGCCGATGGTGGTTGCAGAATAGTGGCAAGTCAGGCCCCCGGCGCAAAGGCGCAGCCACAGTTCACCAGCATTTGGCCGCTGGTTTGCCGCGGGCGGCGCTCAGACGGTCAGGTACTTCACCACGATGGCGGCGATGATCAGCACCGTCACGGCAGCCAGCCCCGGCCAGAGCACCGACGAGCGGCGGGTGGCGGTGCGCTTCATGTCGGTGACGACCACCGCCGTTGCTGCCATGCCGGCGAGGAATCCGCCAAGATGTGCCTGCCAGGCGATGGATGGGTAGATCACCGTCATCACGACGTTCAGGCCGAGCAGCACCCAGATGGAGGCGAGCGGGCGCTTGAGCACCAGGGCGATCACCAGGTAGGCGCCGAACAGGCCGAAGACCGCACCGGACGCGCCCACCAGTCCGGAGTACCAGTTCATCCCGTAGCCGCCGGGACCCTGGCCGGGCGGGAAGGCGAGCAGGACGAACATTGCCCCACCGCCCAGTGCCGCGATCAGGTACACCGCCAGGTACTTCCAGCGGCCGAGCAGCGGCTCGATGAAGCGTCCCATCAGCCACAGCGTGAGCATGTTGAACCCGATGTGGGTCAGCGAGCGAGGGGAGTGGGCGAACGCCGAGGTGATGAACCGCCAGGGCTGCTGGTCGGCGGCGTCCGGGATCAGCATCACGAAGTCGTTGAAGGTGCTCGACAGGTTCTGCAGCATCCAGACCACGGCGCAGGTCAACATCAGCACGTTGGTGACCGAGATGGGGCCCGAACCGGTTGCCGGTGACCAGGCCCGCCACCCGGACGCCGACCCGGCCCGGCTGGGCTGGTTGAACCACCGATCACCGGCGCCAGCCCTCGGACGGGCCGACCAGTTCGATTGGGTGGAAGGACCGGTCGGTGGCGGCAGCACGGGCCCGGTGACCGGCGGTGGTGGCGCGGCCGGCTCCCGGGGCGCCGAATCGATGGATTGCTCGAAGTCAGGCGGGATGAAGTCCGGCCACTCGGGGTTGTTGCTGGGCTTCTCGTCGCTCACGCACACCAGCCTAACCGGCCGATCCAGCGTCCCCGACCTGGCCACAGGCCGGGTGGACGACGCTTCCCGTCCGGCGAAACGCTCGCCTTGCAAGGGAAGCAAACCGCCGTAAGGGAAGCGCCGCGTCCGGGGCTGGCCGATCCAGCGTCCAAAGCCTGGCGATAGGCTGCAGGTGACATGGGGCACGCGAGTCGGTCGTCATCCTGGGTGTACTGGCTGCTGGGCCGCACATCGCGCTGGCGTCGGCGCGTCGAGGCTGGCGCCGAGGCTGGCGGCACGCGATCGCGCGGAACTGCTGCCGGAGTTGGTGCAGGAACTGGCGGACGCCGGGCTGTCGGGCCATTGAGCCACAGATCGCCGAGATCCTGGTCGCCGATGAGGCAGACTTGCGCGCCCTGTCAGGGTGCTGGATGCGCATCGTGATGGCGCTCAAGGCCGGATGACCGAACCTGGGTGACCGCCTGCCGCCCGGCTTCTACGACCGCGAGCTGGTGGCGCTTCCACTGGAAACGCATCGCCCGGCCTGCCGAGCCGAGTCGGTTGCACACCTGGTGGTGCTGGGGTCGTATCACCGCGTGGGAGCGGCGTCATCCGGCCTGGTGGCTCATCACCCCATGCGTGCCCGCGCCGCGCAGGCCGCTCGCGCGATCGAGCGTGACGCCGCCGGCGGCACTGACGTCAGCGTCCTGGAGATCCTGCATGTGTTCGGCATGCTTCCGGGCCGGATCTCGATGTGGCGCAACCTCTTCTTCGAACCGATGCGGCTGATACCTGGATCTACCCGACTGGCGGATCCTCGGTGTGGTCAGCGCCCTACAGGTGGGATACGCGGCGGCTGGGGCGCCCAGCGCGGTCGGCACGGCACGCACTACCCGCTGTCCGACGTCCAGTGGACCTGGGCCGAACTGTTCGGGCTGGTCCGCGAGACCATGGGCCGGGGCTGACGATCCTGCCGCTGCCGCGATGGGTGGGCGAGCTGATCATGCGGTTGGCCGGCTGGATGCGCTGCGGTGGCGCCGAGCCCGGCCTGACCTTCCGGTACCTGTTGCGCGACGTGATGTATGCCTACATCTTCGTGGACGGCAGCGCAGCCCAGCAGGAACTGGGCATGCCCACCGGCGGGGTGCCCGAAGCCGTCGTCGCGACCGTGGTTGCGTCCTACCCCGAGTTGATCTGCCGGCTCAGCGTCCGGTCTGACCCACTTGGGCCAGCATCGACGCGAAGTCGGTGGTCAGGGCGAAGTCGTCGTCCGGTTGGACGCGAACCCGGCTGACCCGCATGCCGGCGGACAGTTCGTTGGCCAACGCATCGGCGGCCTGCCGGACCCGGGAGTCCAGACCACGCGGGTCGGCCCAGTCGTCGGTGGCGGCGTAGACCGGCCAGGGCAGCGGACGGGCCCGCAGGTAGAAGAACAGCGGGACCATCGTCTGGTCGATCGCCAGGCTGTGCCGGGCCGTGCCACCGGTGGCCCCGAGCAGCACCGGCACATCGGCCAGCGTGCCCTCGTCCAGGACGTCGAAGAAGAGCTTGAACAGCCCGGAGTAGGCGCCGTTGAAGACGGGGGAGACCGCGATCAGGGCGTCGGCGCGGGCCACCAGTTCGATCGCCTCGGCCACCTCGGGGCTGCGCAGTCCCGAGGTGGTGGCGGTCACCAGGTCATGACCCAGCTCGCGCAGGTCGATGACGTGCAACTCGGCGTCCGCCAGCCGTTCGACCACCGCCTGGCCCATCCGGTCGGCCAGCTTGCGGGTGGACGAGGGGCTGCCGGCGCCGGCGCTGATCGCGACGATCGTGGTCACTTGTACTCCATCGGTCGGCCGGTGACGGCGTCACCGGCGGCGTAGACGGTCGAATCCTTGGGGCCACCGGCCGCGGCCACCAGCGAGGCATGGGTGGGGGCGTCCGGAACATCAGCCGGACGGCCCTCGGCGTAGCCGGCGCGCAGGTCGGGCAGGATCTCACCGAGCAGGTCGAGCTGCTCGAGCACGGTCTTCAGCGGCAGCCCGGCGTGGTCGATCAGGAAGAGCTGACGCTGGTAGTCGCCCACCTCGTCCCGGAAGGACAGCGTGCGCTCCAGCACCTGCTGCGGCGAACCGACGGTCAGCGGGGTCTGCTTCGAGAAGTCCTCCAGGCTGGGGCCGTGGCCGTAGACCGGGGCGTTGTCGAAGTACGGACGGAACTCGTTCACCGCGTCCTGCGAGTTGCGACGCATGAAGAACTGGCCGCCCAATCCGACGATCGCCTGGTGGTAGGCGCCGTGGCCGTAGTGCTCGTAGCGGCGGCGGTACAGGTCGATCATCCGGGTGGTGTGGCTCATCGGCCAGAAGATGTTGTTGTGGAAGAAGCCGTCCCCGTAGTAGGCGGCCTGCTCGGCGATCTCCGGGCTGCGGATCGAGCCGTGCCAGACGAACGGCGGCACATCAGACAGCGGACGCGGCGTCGAGGTGAAACCGGCCAGCGGGGTGCGGAAGCGTCCGTCCCAGTCGACGTCGGTCTCGCGCCACAGCCGGCGCAGCAGCGCGTAGTTCTCTACGGCCAGCTGGATGCCGTTGCGGATGTCCTGGCCGAACCAGGGGTAGACCGGTCCGGTGTTGCCGCGGCCGAGCATCAGGTCGACGCGACCGTCGGCCAGGTGCTGCAGCATCGCGAAGTCCTCGGCGATCTTCACCGGGTCGTTGGTGGTGATCAGCGTGGTGGCGGTGGACAGCGTCAGCGTCGAGGTCTGCGCGGCGATGTAGCCGAGCGTGGTGGTCGGCGACGAGCTGAAGAACGGCGGGTTGTGGTGCTCGCCGATCGCGTAGACGTCCAGACCCACCTCCTCGGCCTTCTTGGCGATCGCCACGGACGCCTTGATGCGCTCTTGC
>JAXGOU010000040.1:0-13282 GCA_040767325.1 Brooklawnia sp.
CACTCACGAAGAGCCTGGCGACCGGGTGGCCGGCTCAGTCCTCGTACTCCTCGAGCAGCGGCTGCAGCCGTTCGATCGCCGCCTGCACGCCGGCGACGAAATCGCCACCATCCTGCACGGCGGCGATGCCGACCGCCATCGCCGTCAGCGGTGCGCCGGGCCGCGACGGGCCATGCGCCACCTGACCCACCAGGTCGAGCACATCGGGGGTGACTTCGGCAAACAGGTCGCGATCCACGTCCAATGCCGCACACACCTGATCCAGCCAGGCCTCCATCTGGGCCATCTTCTCGGATTCGCTCATGAGTCCCTCCATTCGGTCCTTGGCGCCAATATGACACACTGATCAGACGTATTCGTCTGGAGGGACAAACCGTGTCAGTGGATCGGGAGTTGGTGGACAGGTACGGTCGCGTCGCGCGCGACCTGCGTGTCTCGCTGACCGATCGATGCAATCTGCGGTGCACCTACTGCATGCCGGACGACCCGGCGGCGTGGCTGCCCGACGAGGTGCTGCTGACCGACGACGAGATCATCCGGCTGGTGCGGATCGCCATCAACACACTGGGCATCACCGGCGTGCGCTACACCGGCGGCGAGCCGCTGCTGCGCCGCAGCCTGGAGTCCCTGATCGCCGCGACCGCCGAACTCACCACCCGCGAGGGCAAGCGTCCGGGCATATCGATCACCACCAACGCGTTGGGGCTGGCCCACCGTGCGCAGGCGCTGGCCGATGCCGGCCTGCAGCGGATCAACGTCTCGCTGGACACGGTCAACGAGGAGCATTACGCAGGCGTCACCCAGCGCGCCCGGCTGAGTTCGGTGATCGCCGGGCTGGCCGCCGCGAAGGAGGCCGGGCTGCTGCCGCTCAAGGTCAACTCCGTGCCCCAGCCGGCCACCTACAGCACCGACGCTCCCGAACTGCTGCATTTCTGCCTGGCCAACGGCTACCGACTGCGCTTCATCGAGCACATGCCGCTCGGTGAGGCAGTGACCTGGCAGCGCAACAGCATCGTCACCCGGCGTCAGCTACTGGAGTCGCTGACCGCAGCGGGCGCCCGGCTCACCGAGCCCGAAGCGGCGCGCGGCGCGTCCCCGGCCGAACTGTGGCAGGTGGAGTGGGATGGGATGACCGGTGACGTCGGCATCATCGCCTCGGTCACCGCCCCGTTCTGCGCGGCCTGCGACCGGACGCGGCTGACCGCGGACGGCCAGATTCGCAGTTGCCTGTTCGATCCCCTGGAGTCCGACCTGCGCACGCCGATGCGGGCGGGGGCCAGCGACGAGGAGATCGCCGAACTCTGGCAGCGCGCCACTTGGCGCAAGCCGCGGGCGCACGGTATCGACCACGATGGCTTCGCACGACCTGCGCGTCCGATGTCTGCCATCGGTGGCTGACGAGAGGACCAGATGACCAACGCGAACGTCCGCTTCTACGCGGGCTCGGCCGAGGTGGCCGGCACCCAGTCGACCAGCGTTGAACTGCCGGATGGCGCCACGGTCGCCGACCTGGTGGTCGTGCTCGGCAGCACCAACGAGGCACTGGCCGAGGTGCTGAAGGTCTGCACCCTGCTGGTCGACGCAAAGCCCGCCGCACTGACCGACCCGCTGCCGGCCGGTGCCGCCGCAATCGACGTCTTGCCCCCATTCGCCGGCGGCTAGGAGGAGCCCGAACGATGAGTGATGTGATCTTCGCCGAGATCAGCGACCAGCCGTTGGACGCCGCAGCGCTGACCCTGCAGGTCAGCCATGACGCTGCCGGCGCGACGGTTACCTTCGCCGGTGTGGTGCGCAACCACGACCTCGGCCAGGCAGTCGACTCGATCGAGTACTCCTCGCACCCGCAGGCCGCCGAGATCATCGCGACGCTGGCCGCCGAGGTTGCTGGACGCGATGGCGTCCGGGCGGTCGGCATCGTCCACCGCGTCGGGCACCTGCAGGTCGGCGACCTCGCCATGGTGGCGGTGGTTGCGGCCGAGCACCGCGGCCAGGCCTTCAGCGCCACCAGTGACCTGGTCGACGAGGTCAAGAAGCGCCTGCCGGTCTGGAAGAAGCAGCACTTCAGCGACGGCCATACCGAATGGACCGGCCTGCCGTGAGGACGCTGACGCTGCCGCTGGGCGGCGTCGTCGAACCGGTGGACGACGCCTGGTCTGCCCGGCACCACCGCAGCGCGCTGGTCGAAGGGGTCGGCGAAACCGGCCTCGCCCGGCTGAAGGCGGCCCGAGTACTGGTTGTCGGCGCCGGTGGACTGGGCTCCCCGGTGTTGCTCTACCTGGCCGCGGCCGGTATCGGCACGCTGGGCATCTGCGACGCGGACGCGGTGGAGGACACCAACCTGCAACGCCAGATCATCCACGACGAGTCGAGCGTCGGAGTCGCCAAGACCGAATCGGCGGCGCGCCGGGTGGCCGCCCTCAGTGCCCGGACCGCGATCCGTACGCACGGCTGGGCCACCCGGGAACTGCTGGATGACGTGGCCGATGGCTACGACCTGGTGATGGACTGCTGCGATTCGTTCGACGCCAAGTACCTGCTGGCCGATTGGTGTGCCGAGACCGGCAAGCCGCTGGTCTGGGGTTCGGTGGTGGCGATGAGTTGGCAGGTCTCGGTCTTCTGGACCGCCCCCGATGACGGGTTGCCCGGGGTCGGGCTGCGCGACCTCTACCCGGTTCAGCCGGCGAGCGGCACCACCCCGTCCTCACTGCAGGTCGGCGTGCTCGGCCCGGTCGTCGGCCAGTGCGGTTCGACCATGGCGGTCGAGGCGGTCAAGTTGATCTGCGGCACCGGTGCCCCGCTCTTCGGCCGACTCGAAATCGCGGACGCCCGGATCGGACGCCATGACGTGGTCACATTCGCCCCGCACGTGGTGAACCCGGCCCTCTAGGGTGGACCCAGCAGCCATCGACCTTTGGAGCAGGAATGAGCCGACCGTTGAACGTTGAGGAGTACCGAGAGCAGTTGCTCGCCGGCCTCGAACCGCTGCCACCCCGACAACTGCCGCTCGCCGAATGCCTGGGGCTGGTGAGTGCGGCAAGCATCTCGGCGCACATTGACGTCCCGGTTTTCACCAACTCGGCGATGGACGGCTTCGCGGTGCACGCAGCGGACGTCGCGTCCGCCCACCCGGATCGGCCGGTGGTCCTTGAGGTGACCGGTGAGGTGCCGGCCGGCTCGTACTCCGACCTGTGGGTTGGCGATGGCCAGGCCGTCCGGGTGATGACCGGTGCACCGCTGCCGGCCGGTGCGGACGCAGTGGTGCCGGTTGAGCAGACCGACCAGCCCGTCGGTGCCGCCCCGCTGCCGGCCCAGGTCGCCATCACCGGGTCGGTCGCCGAGGGCGCACACATCAGGTTGTCCGGTGAGGATCTGCGCGAGGGCGCCGAAGTGCTGGCGTCCGGGACGCTGCTGACCGCCGCAGCCTTGGCGTCCGCAGCCGCCACCGGGCACGGCACGCTCTCGGTGCATCCGCGGCCGCGGGTCGCGATCATCGCCACCGGCGCCGAACTCGTCGAGGCCGGTCAGCCGCTGGATCGCGGCCAGATCCCGGATTCGAACTCGGTGCTGCTGCGAGGTCTGGCCGTGGACGCCGGCGCGGATCCGGTCTTCGTCACCCGCTGCAGCGACGAGGCGGCCGATCTGGACGCGGCGATCGGCGAGGCGCTGCAGCACGCCGACGTCGTGGTGACCACCGGCGGTGTTTCGGCCGGCACCCACGACGTGGTCAAGAACTCGGTGACCGCCAGTCAGCTCAGCTTTACCAAGGTCGCGATGCAGCCGGGCAAGCCGCAGGCTCATGGCCGGTTGACCAGCCCTGATGGACGCACGGTGCCGCTGCTGGCCCTGCCCGGCAACCCGGTCAGCGTCTTCGTCAGTTGGTTCAACTTCGTGGTGCCGGTGCTCGACCGGCTCGCCGCCCGGCCAGCCACCCCCGGGCCACGGCCCGGAATGGCCGGTGCGGACTGGTCGTCGCCAGAGGGCCGGCGGCAGTACATCCCGGTGAAGGTGCTGGACGACGGCAGCGTCGTGCCCGCCCACCAACTCGGGTCGGGCTCGCACCTGATCGGCTCGCTCAGCCTGGCCGACGCCCTGGCGATCATCCCGGCCGAAGTGACGCAGGTGCATGCCGGTGATGAAGTGCAGGTCCTGGAGATCGGAGCCCGTCGATGAGCGATTTCAACCACCTGCGGGCCGACGGCTCGGCGCACATGGTCGACGTGACCGGCAAGCAGGTCACCGCCCGGAAGGCCACCGCGATCGGCAAGGTCACCTGTGCCGCCAGCACCATCGCAGCGCTGCGGGACGGCAGCGTCCCGAAGGGCGACGTCATCGCGGTCGCCAGGATCGCGGGCATCGCAGCCGCCAAGCAGACCCCGGCCCTGCTGCCGCTCGCCCACGTGATCGGCGTGCACGGCTGTGACCTCGACCTTGAGGTGCTGGACGACGGGGTGCTGATCCAGGCGACCGTGCGCACCAGCGACCGGACCGGAGTCGAGATGGAGGCGCTCACCGCGGTCAGCGTCGCCGCCCTGGCCGTGGTCGACATGATCAAGGGCGTGGACCGCACCGCCGCCATCCGAGACTGCATGATCGTCGCGAAGTCCGGCGGCCGCAGCGGCGACTGGCAGCGTCCGGTTGACGAACTGCCCGGCTGGGCGTTCGAGGACTGAACCATGGCCCCAGTCGATGTCGTGCTGCTCGGTGGCGGCGGCAGTCGCCGGATGGGCACCGACAAGGCATCCCTGGTGGTGGCCGGCCGGCGGCTGATCGACCACCTGCTCGACGAACTGGCCGAACTCGCCGCTGACGGCCAGGTCGGGCGCGTCGTCGTCGTCGCTCCCGAGAGCCTTGAACTGCCCGACTGGGTGCTGCAGACGATGGAGAACCCGCCGGGCGGCGGCCCGGTGGCCGGTGTGCTGGCCGGGCTGGACGCGCTGGGCAGCGCGCCGGACGACTGGTTCGTGGTGCTCACCTGCGATGCACCGCGCGCTGCAGCCCTGGTCCCGGAGCTGGCAGCTGCACAATCACCCGACCTGGACGGCGCGCTGGTTAGCAGCGAAGGACACGTCCAGTACCTGCTGGCCGGCTACCGGGTCGCCGCGCTGCGGGCCGGCCTCGGTATCCGGGACGCCCACGGCGCGTCCATGCACCGCTTGGTTGCCCGGTTGCGGACGCGCGTGCTACCGGCAGAGCCCGGCCTGGCGACCGATCTGGACGATCCGGCGGCCGTCGATCGCTGGCTGGCCGAGCGCGAGGATCAGTGATCCAGGCCGTCCAACTGGCCGATGACATGGGTCAACACCGATCCGAGCACCGCGATGGTGTCGCGCACCCCGCCCGGTGAGCCGGGGGCGTTGACGATCAGGGAGGCGCCGGGCTCGCGTCCGGAAACCCCGACCAGACCGCGGCTGAGCATGGACGCCTGCGCCAGGCCCAGGCCACGCTGGCGGATCTGTTCGGCCAGCCCGGGCAACTGGGCGGTCAGCAACGGTTCGGTGGCCTCCGGTGTGTAGTCGCGGGGGCTGACCCCGGTGCCACCGGTGGTGAAGATCAGCCGGCGACCGTCATCGATCGCGTCCTGCAGCGCGGCGCGCACCGATTCGACGCCGTCCGGAACCACGACCACGTGGTCGACCCGGACGCCAAGCGCCACCAGCAGGTCGCGGGCCAGCGGGCCGGAGACGTCTGCCCGCTCACCGGAGGCGCAGCGATCGGAGACCGTGATCACCCGGCCGGTGATGTCGAGTTCGGACTTCACGACGCCAGCCTGTCCGAGGTGATCTCCACCGGCACATTGGCCCCTTGGCCCTGCTGACGCAACGCCAGCCGCAAGCGCTCGGTGGCCTCAGCCAGTTGTTCGGGCGTGGCGTCGTGCTTGGCGTTCTCGAAGCTGAGTTCGGCCTCACCCCAGGCGGGGATCACATGCAGGTGCAGGTGTGGTACCTCGAAACCGGCGATGATCAGCGCGGCACGGGGTGCATCGAAGGCCGCCTCCTGGGCGCGTCCGATGATCGCGGCCACCTTCATCAGGTGGGCCAGCAGGTCGTCGTCCGCTGTGGTGAACGACTCGACCTCCTCGCGCGGAATGACCAGCACGTGCCCGTCGCTGATGGGGGCGATGGTGGCGATGGCGACGCAGCGCTCGTCGGCCCAGGCGAACAGCCCGGAGAACTCGCCACTGATGATCCTGGAGAAGACGGAAGCCATGACTCCATGCTGACATGTGGGCCAAAGCAGGTGAACGCCGGGCGTCGTTGGCAACCTTCCGGACACCGAATTGACCGGCCTTGCGGTGTGGAAATGTGTTTCGGCATGTGGACAACCAGCCGATTCGGCCACCTTGGCCCGCGCCGGACGACCATCCGGTCAACACCGGGAGAACGGCGGGTGAACGGCCTCACACCGTGCCGGCGTAGCCCCAGCCGGGCATCTCGGTGGGCGTGCCGGCATTGCCGCGGCCGTCACCGTTGATCGCCGATGTGTCGGCGGCAAGCACCCCGATCAGGTGGGCGGCTGCCTTGCCGTTGATCACCAGGGCCACCGGGCTGAGGTTCGCCCAGGTATCGCCGGCCTGGTGGTAGTTCGAGTCATAGGGTTGGCCGGCGGTCCCGCCGAAGAGTTCGGCTTCCTCCCGCGACTTCACGTCGCCGGCACCGGTGAACAATCCGGCCACCGGGACGCCGGACGGCAGGAAGGCGGCGTGGTCGGACGCCCCGCCCATCTCGATATCGACCCAGGGCTGGCCGATGGAATCGAAGTAGTCGACCAGGATCTGCTCCATTGCCGTCGAACCGGCAGGCAGGTCCTCACCCGGGTAGGTCGACCCGTCTGCGTCGTAGATGCCGATCACGTAGTTGGGTGAGGCGACCATGTCGACGTTCACGTAGCCGGCGATCCGCTGCAGCACGTCCGGGTCGTCGGCGACCTGCTTGTTCACCCAGTGGATCAGCCCGAGCAGTCCAGTTCTTCGCCACTTGCCCCACCACGCGAACCGCACCTTGTTGGCGGGCTGGTCGCCGGACGCCAGCGCGAGTGCGGTCTCCAGCGGAGAGATCGCCGAGCCTGAACCGTTGTCGTTGACGCCGGGGCCGGCCCGGACGCCGTCCAGGTGGGCACCGGCCATCACGACGTTGTCGTCGGCCCCGCCGGTGGTCTCGGCGAACAGGTTGAAGGTGTCGAACTGTTCGATGTTCTGCTCGAACCAGAACGTGACGCTCACCGGTCCAGCGGCCATCTCGCTGCGCAGCCGATCGCCCTCGGCGTTGGTGATGCCGGTGATCGGTACCTGGTCGGGCAGCATCCGCTCCAGCGTGCCGTACAGGCCACCGTCGCGGTTGTTGACGGCGATCACCAGGACGGCACCGGCGGCCGCAGCAGCCGAGTTCTTCTCCGCGAAGGTACAGCCGCCACGATCGACCAACGCCACCTGCCCGGCCACCTCGGGGCCGTAGTCGGACGCCTGGCAGCCCTCGCCGGATGCCGGCGCCACCAACTGACCGGAGATACCCTCGGCCGGAGTGCCCGGCGAGAAGGCCAGCGGCGACTGGCTGATCGAGCGGCCCGACTGGTCGACCAGCCGAGACTGGCCGGGTCGGGGCAGCTGGATGGTGAACTTCTCCCGGTGCACCTGGTAGAAGCCGGTCGCCGCCAGGTCGGCCTCGATCTGGGCTGCGACGGCCTCGAACCCGGTACTGCCCGGGCTGCGGTTGGCATCGGCGTCCATGGTCAGCTTCTCGAACTGCTGCAGCCGACTGGTCAGCTTCTGCTCGGTCACCAGCGCGGCCAGGTCCAACGTCTGCTGTGCTGGCGAGGCAGTCTGGGCCGGCGACGAGGCGACCGGGGACGGCGGGGGCGTCGAGACGCTCGGGCCACCGCGATTGGGGACGAACGCTCCGCAGGCGGCCAACTGGGCGGCCAACAGCACCGAACCCACCGTGACCAGGAGTCCTGGTGCCGTACCACGAGTCATCGGGCCGCCAATCAATCGGGGTTGAAAGTGCGCTCCAGCGTAGCCGAGGCCCGGTGCGTCAAGGCCGGTACGCTGGACGACATGAAGCGACCCCTGCCGATCATCCTTGCCATCGTCGTGCTGGTCGTCGGTCTGCTCAGTGTGCGCGGCCGCCTACGGGCCAAGGCCGAGGCCGAACTGTGGGCCGAGGCCACCGACGAGTTGTGAGCGACTGAGCGCGATCAGCCGTACCGAGGAGTCTCGGTACGCTCCCCGCTCTTCCAGTCCAGGTGCAGCACGTCGGCTGACCCGGTGATGGTCAGTTCGGACGGGTTGCGGGGCGCGTGCACCGCTGCGGAGTCGTAGCGCGGGTAGTTCGCGTCCATCACCCGGCCGTTGACCCGGAAGTCGCCGCGCCAGTTCAGCTCATAGCGGCCATAGACCCCGCTCAGCATCAGCCGGGACCCGTCCAAACTCACCCGGTACTGCTTGACCTGGCGCAGGAACCCGGCCAGCGAGGTGTACTCCTCGTCGTCCCCCATCACCACCGCATACCCGGTGTGCTCGCCTCGCTGGACGATCTCGGTCTCGCTGATCTGCTCGAAGTGGTGCGTCCCGACGATGGCGACGTAGCCCTCGTCCCGGCGACCGACCACCCAGTTCGGGCCCAACCGGGTTTGGTCGAACAGCACGAATGGGAAGTGGATGTGCACCGCCTGATTGCGGCGTCCCTCGAACATGCCTTTGCGCTGCCGCAGGTCGTACTGCGCGAGCAGCAGGTTGTGGTGCTGGGCGATGTCGGGGTTGATCCCGTTGCCGATCCAGCGTCCAGGGCTGGTGGGTTGGTTGTCATGCACCAACTGGGTTGACCCGGGGTGGGTGCCGAAGACCTGGATGCCACCTGGCAGCGTGGCGTGCCAGAGGTGCTGCTGGTCGCCGAAGCCGCCCGGCTGGTAGCGCTGGACGCTGCTCAACAGGTACTGGTGGGTGGTCACCGTCTGGACGTTCGCGCGATACGGCGCCGCTGGTGATCGGGTTCAACGCCAACAGCGTGGGGTCAGCATCCGATCGAGCAGCTGGTGAGCCGGTCGGCGGCACGTCGCTGCCCAACTCGAGCGCGCCCGCATGGCGCGAGCCGACTCGACGATGGTCTCCGGCGTGGTGATGGCCTGCTGGGCCCACCAGAAACGCATCAGGTCGAGACCACGGGTGCGCGGGAACTGCGGTGGCGCCGCAACTCATCGCGCACCTCGCTGGGGTCCAGCCCTGCGAGGTCAGGACGCGATCGACCCCGCGACTCCCACGCGATCTACCGGATCGCGGCGGCGCAGTACTGATCTCGGCCGGTGAACAGGCTGGTCAGCGATTCAACATCGACACCGGCGGTTCGTCGCCGAACGCGGACCTTGAATCGGCGCGATCTCGGCGGTCTCGGGATTGACCATCTGCTCGGTGTAGGCGCGGCCCATGCTGGTGCGAACTGGCCGTGGAAGCTGTGCAGCGCGACGTCGGTGAGCACCACGTCGATCTGCATGGACGCCCGGCGCACCAGTTCAGGATCATCGGCTTGGTCGATCAGCAGGGCCAACGCCGCGATGTCGAAGGCGGTGGGTGTTCGACAACCACTCGCTGAAGCCGAACCGGAAGCGGTCGCTCAACCAGAGCATCAACCGGTTCTGGGCGGCGCGCTGGTGCCTGGCCCCGGACCGACCATCGTTGGTGAAGATGCGGTCGGTGAGCAACTGCCCGGCGAGGTACTCGGCGACGGCTGTGGATACTGGTGGTTCTCGGTCCATAACAGCATCGAGTCGCGTCCAGGCTCAATCATCGAGTACCGGAATCCCAGCAACGCCTCGCAGGCACGGTCATGCAGGTTCGCCGGTAGCCCCCCGTGGTACAGGCACTTGAGCAGCAGCAGCGCCCGATGGTCGGCCAGGTAGAGCCGGGCGTTGACGAAATCGATCAGCCGCCGCACGCGCTTTGGGCTCACAACCGCCGGCACCGAACTCCGGCCAGCCGGCGTCGGCCTCGCGGGGGCAGTGGAAGCCATCGACGGTCCTGAGGTAGGAGAGGCGGCACTACGATCGTCGAGGCTAGCACCCGCCGGCGGATTGGTCAGCATCCCTTGGGGTGACTTGGCCCGACGTCAGCCCTGACCGGGCGGGCGGCCAGGGGGATCTAGGCTGGAGCAATGCAGTTCGAGGTCGAGCCACTGTCACGGGTCCCGGTTGAGGAGGAACCCGTCGACGTCGCCACCCGTAGCATGCGCGTCATGGATCTGGTGGCGGCAGTGGTGTTGACGCTGTGCACCGCCTTCTGGGGCGACCTGTTGGGCACCGGCCCACGGCGCAGCGACTACCTCGCCTCGGTCATCACGTCGATCTGCCTGGTGATGCCGCTGGCCCTGCGCCGCAGTCGGCCGCTGACGATGACTGCGCTGATGGCTGCTGCGGGCCTCGCGCAGGCCTGGCTGATCCCGACCCCCACCTGGGCATTGATCGCCGTCCCGATCGCCTGCTACTCGGTGGCCCGCTGGGTGGCTGGCCACCTGTCGCGCAGTGTCGTGCTGCTGGGCGGCATCGGTTCGCTGCTCGGCCCCTTGCGGTGGGCCTCCGATGACCCGCGCGGGATGATCAGCGCCGAGATGCTACCGGTGCTCGGCCCGTTGATCGCGCTCTGCCTCGCCTGGGTGGTGATCCCCTACCTGCTGGGACGCCGCGACCGCGAGACGGTGATCGCCCGACACGAACGTGAGGCCGCCGCCCACGACCGCTACGAGGCCGAGATCATCCGCCGCGAGCAGCAGGCCCGGATGACCGAGTCCCGGGTGCGCACCGAGATCGCCCGGGAACTGCATGACGTGGTGGCCCACTCGCTCAGCGTGATCATCGTGCAGGCCGATGGCGGCAAGGCGCTGGCGCGCAAGCGGCCCGAGGCGGCCCTCGAAGTGCTGGACACCATTTCCGAGACCGGACGCGACGCGCTCGGCGAGATGCGGCGCATCGTCGGCGTCCTGCGGGCCGGGCCCGAGGACCCGCAGGCCGCGGACTACCGGCCCGCACCGGGTCTGTCCGACATCGCCGCCATGGTCGCGAAGGCGGGCGATCGCGTCCAGTTCTCGACCAGCGGGACGCAACCCGCCATCAGTTCCGCGCTGGGGGTGACCGCCTACCGGGTGGTGCAGGAGGCGTTGACCAATTTCCTCAAGCACGCCGGGCCGGACGCGAAAGCCACCGTGACGCTGATCTACCAACCCACCGCGATCAGCATCGAGGTCGCCGACGACGGCGGTGCCCGCCCCGCGGCCGGGCCGCATGCCACCCCCGGTCAGGGCTTCGGCCTGCAGGGCATGCACGAGCGGGTGACGGCGCTGGGGGGCCGGCTAACGTGGGCCAGCCGCCGGTGGTGGCTGGGTGGTGCGAGCCACGTTGCCGCTGACCGGCGCCGCCCGAACCGGATCGCATCCGCGATCCGGGAACAATGGGACCAACTCCGAGCAGAACAGTGAGCAGCCATGAGCCGACAGTTGACCGTCTTCCTCGCCGACGACCAGTCGCTGGTGCGCAACGGATTCCGGATGCTGATCGACGCCGAGGACGACGACGGTCGTCGGTGAGGCGACCAACGGCCGGGCGCTGCTCACCGCGCTGACGGCGCGCTCCGGCCCGACGTGGTGCTGATGGACATTCGGATGCCCGAGATGGATGGCGTCGAGGCGACCCGGCGGATCGTAGCGGCGGGCCTTGACACCCAGGTGCGTGCTGACCACGTTCGACTTGGACGAGTACGTCTTCGCTGCGCTCAAGGCGGGCGCGTCCGGCTTCATGCTCAAGGACGCCCGGCCCGAAGACCTGCTGAGCGCGATCCGGGCGGTGGCGGCCGGCGATTCGGTGGTGGCACCGAGCGCCACCCGGCGCCTGCTCGAGCAGGTGGTGCCCAAGCTGCCCGACGCGCCCGGACGCGACGACGCCCGCCTCGAGGTGCTGACCGATCGCGAACGCGAGGTGCTGGTCGAGATCGCGCGCGGCGCCACCAACGCTGAGATCGCCGCGAACCTCTACATGGCCGAGGGCACCGTGAAGACGCACGTGGGACGCCTGCTCAGCAAGCTGCAGGCCCGCGACCGGGTTGGTCTGGTGCTGATCGCCTTCGAGACCGGGCTCGTCGACTGACCGCCCCGACGCTCAGTCCAACTCGTCCAGCAGCGTCGGGTTGTCGCTGTAGCGCTGCAACGCGTCCCGGGACAGCGTGACGCCGAGCCCCGGCGCGGTCGGGATCGCGAGTTGCCCGTCCACCAGTTCCCACGGCTGGGTGACCAGGTCGTCGACGTAGGGCGAACCGGTGATGTACTCGACGCGGTCCACGTCCGGTAGGCCGGCGGCCAACTGCAGGTCGACGGCCAGCCCGATCGCGGTGTTCCAGCCGTGCGGCACCAGCCGCAGGCCCCGGTCGTGCACCCGCCAGGCGATCTTGCGCATCTCGGAGATGCCGCCGCACTTGGTGACGTCGGGCTGGAAGATGTCCAGCGCCCCGCGGTCGATCCACGCCTCGAAGGACTGCCGCCTGGTCAGCACCTCGCCGCCGCTGATCGGCACCGGCGAGTGTTCGCGCAGCAGTACGAAGTCGTCGATCAGGTCCGGACGCAGCGCCTCCTCGAACCAGACGACGTCGTAGTCGGCCAGCATCTCCGCCGTGTTCAGCGCCCACTTGTAGCCGTTCGACCACGCAGTGTCGGAGCCACCGGCGTCGACCATGAGTTCGGCGTCCGGGCCGATCGCCTCCCGGGCGGCCGCCACGATCTCTTCGTCCTTGTCCGCGCTGACCCGCCCGAACGGCCCCCAACCGATCTTGAACGAGCGGAACCCCTGGTCCACCAACTGGTGCAGGTATTCCGACATCGGCTCGGGTTCGTCCATCAGCAGGGACGCGTAGGGTCGCACGGTCTCGCGATGCATGCCGCCGAGCAGGCGCCCGACGGGTTGGCCGGTTTGCTGCCCGAACAGGTCCCACAGGGCCTGGTCGACGCCGGAGATGGCGTGGGTCACCGAGCCACCACGGCCCAGCCAGAAGGTGGCGCGGTGCAGCCGCTCGCTGAGCCGCTCCGGCTCGACGGTGCGTCCGATCAGCTGCGGCTTGAGCACCTCGATGGCGCCGCGCACCAGCGCAGCGCTGGTGAAGACGCTGCCCAGTCCGACATGGCCGTCGTCGGTGAAGACCGCGACGATGGTGTGCACCGCGTCCTCGGCGGTCAGTTCATCCTCCCAGCCACCGGCCGGGGTTGCGCCCATCAGCCCGGCGCAGTCGATGCGGGTGATCTTCACGGTGTCTCCTTGG
>JAXGOU010000041.1:0-12946 GCA_040767325.1 Brooklawnia sp.
ACGCGGGCGCCGTCCGTCGCGCGCGGTCCGCGGCCCGGCGGCGACACCCAGCAACTGATCGGGCAGTTGGAGGCCGGTGCCCACACCGAGATCCCGGACGCCCGCCCGGCGACCGACGCCGAGGTGGCACTCGACCGCGCGGCCATGGAGTTCGGCACCGACTAGCGGCTACCGGCCATGACCAGCCCCGAGATCACGACCCTGACCGATTGGCTCCGCGACGCCCGCAGCGCCGTCTTCTTCGGCGGCGCCGGCGTTTCGACCGCTTCGGGCATCCCCGACTTCCGGTCGGCGGCCGGGCTGTATGCCACTCAGACCGGCGTGGGCCGGGCACCGGAGTACCTGCTCAGCCATGACTATCTGACCGACGAGCCGGAGGAGTTCTTCGCCTTCCATCGCACCAACCTGGTGCACCCGCAGGCGCGTCCCAACCGGGCGCACACCGCGCTGGCCGAACTCGAAGCGCAGGGTCGGCTCAAAGCGGTGGTCACCCAGAACATCGACGGGTTGCACCAGATGGCCGGCTCCAAGATCGTGTACGAACTGCACGGCTCGGTGGAGCGCAACCACTGTCTTGGTCGCGACCACCACGAGTTCACCCTCGACCAGATCCCGGACGAACCGGTCGTCCCGGTCTGCCCCCGCTGCGGGGCGATGGTGCGTCCTGATGTGGTGCTCTACGGCGAGGGACTCGACACCGACGTGGTGGACGCCGCCATCGAGACCATCGCAGCTGCCGACGTCCTGATCGTGGGCGGGACATCGCTGAACGTCTACCCAGCGGCAGGACTGATCGACTACTACCGCGGTGATCGGCTGGTGCTGATCAACCTATCCGCCACGCCGCGCGATTCCCGGGCCGACCTGGTCATCGCGGCACCGATCGACCAGGTGCTGGGCGAGGTGGTGGACAACCTCGCTGCCCAGCAGTGACCCCCAGGCGGCCTAGACTGGACGTAGTCGCAGTATTTCGGTGAAAAAGCTCACTGCTGAGCCGTCACACAGCCTGAATAGTCCCGCTTCTGAGTACGGGTACTCAGATGCGGTTGAGCATGCGCACCTGCCGAAATCGGGTAGTCACGCGCTGTTGGCAGGTCTTGCGCTTTGAAAGGCTGAATTCACCGAAGGACGCCGGCAACCCCATCCGGCGCGGTGAAGGAAGAGAAGCGACAGATGACCATCACGATCGAGCGAACTGAAATCTTGGCCTGCGTCGACAATGCCGACCTGTTCCAGAGCGCACTCCTCGAGGAGCCCGCTGCGGCCCAGAGCGTTGATGAGCGCCGTCGTCAGGCGATGCTGCAGCGCAAGGCGGAGAACCTCTGCCTCGACTGCCCCATGATGGTCGACTGCCTCTACCGCGCGGTCGTCAAGCACGATGTGGCCGGTTACGTCGCTGGCACCACCCAGCGGCAGCGGGTCGAGATGCGGCTGCGCCTGGGCATCCGGGTCGAGCCGGAAGACTTCGACACCTTCGCCGGCGCCAGCTCCGGACACCAGGTCAACCATGAAGAGGTACTGCGGCTGCGGCACGCGAACCCGACCGCCTCGCTGGAGTCCATCGCCCAGCGGCTCGGCTGCTCGCTGTCGACCGTGAAGCGCCACCTCCGCAAGGCCCGTCGAGGTGAGACCGTCGGACGCCCCGCCCGCCTCGCCCAGGTTCCCCCCACCATCGAACAGGTGATGGCCGCCTACCGCGACGTGATGCTGCGTCCGACCACCCGCGTCCAGCCGGTCCGCAAGGTCGCCTGATTGCTTGCCGAAACCCATCCCGCCGAAGGCCCTCGCGCGAATCCGCGCGGGGGTTCTTCGATTTCTTCGCCCAAAGTGCACCCGGATGCAACGGCAATGTCATACGGGCGTGACAAAGTGTCCACCATGGTATGGCGTCCCAAACTCGTCGCCCTCGATATCGATGGCACCCTCGTCGATCGGCACGGTTTCCTGCCGCCGGACGTGAAGTCGGCGGTAGGACGCGTCGTCGCGTCCGGCACCCCGGTGGTGCTGGCGACCGGCCGGGCCTGGTTGGACGCCCGCCCCGTCTTCGAGGAACTCGAACTGCCGCCCGGCCAGGTGATCTGCTCCAACGGGTCGGTCTGGCTGGAGAACCCGCCGTTGATCCAGCACCGGATGACCACCTTCGATCCCGCCCCGGTGATCGAGAAGGTGGCCGAACTCGCTCCCCGCGCCCGGATCGCGGTCGAGGAGTTGGGCGTCGGCTTCCGGCTGAACAAGTTGTTCCCCGACGGCGACCTGCAGGGCGAGATGATCCTGCAATCACTCGACGAATTGGCGGCCCATCCGGTGACCCGGGTCATCGTGCGCGACCCGGACGCCAACGAGCACGAGTTCATCGACCTGGCCAAATCGCTGGGCATGCACGGCGTCAGCTACTCGGTCGGCTGGTCGGCCTGGCTGGACATCGCCCCCGAAGGCGTCAACAAGGCCACCGCGTTGGCCGCCGTCTGCGATGCCCTGGCGGTATCGGCAGACGACGTGCTGGCACTGGGTGATGGCCGCAACGACATCGAGATGCTGGCCTGGGCCGGGCGCGGCGTCGCGATGGGAGACGCCCCCTGGGAGGTGCAGGCGGCCGCCCAGGATGTCGCCGCCAACTTCGAGGACGGCGGCACCGCCCTCGAACTGGACCGTTGGTTCGCCTCGAACGCTTGGGGCTGGGACGTCCGGCGCCGCAGCGCCTGAGCACCTCCACGGGCGGCCGGACCGGCACCGGGCCGCCTGATGGCATCCTGAGGATGGCCGAAAAGTGCTGGCCACCGGTCAGCGGCCGTGGCATTCTGGCAGGGCAGGATCAAGGCGAACCCCCCAGCGGCGCCCGAAAGGAACAACGTTCGTTCCGGCACCAGAGTCGCTGATTCGGAACAGGAGAGACCCATGTCCAATGGCGTCGAACAACCCGCAGTTCAGTAGGCAACCAGCAAACGCCCCTTCTCCATGCGGGACAAGCTCGGCTACATGTTCGGTGACTTCGGAAACGACTTCACCTTCATCCTGCAAATGATGTTCTTCATGCTCTTCTACACCAACGTGGTGGGCATCAAGCCGGGTCACATCGGCCTGCTCTTCCTGTTGGCCCGGTTGGTGGACGGCTTCACCGACGTTGGGATGGGCATCATCGTCGACCGCCTGCGGGTCAAGCCCGGCGGCAACAAGTTCAAGCGCTGGATCAAGCTGATCGCCATCCCGGTGGCCGTCGCGTCCGCCCTGATGTACATGAGCTTCGTCGCCGACTGGGAGTCCTACACCGCGCGGCTGATCTGGATGGTCGCCACCTACTTCCTGTGGGGCTCGGTCACCTACACCGCTATCAACATCCCCTACGGCTCGATGGCTTCGGTCATCTCGTCCGATCCGGACCATCGCGCCCAGCTGTCGGTCTTCCGCTCCACCGGCGCGAACCTGGCCATGCTGGTGATCCAGGCCGCCCTGTTGCTGCTGCTGGGCAACCTCTTCCTGTCGGGCATGCTCGGCTACACCTTCCTCAGCTACTTCGGCAACGGCAAGCTGCAGTCCGCGGCGGCGATGGCGGCGCTGCTGCCGACCTTCACCCTGGTCGTGCTGGCCCCGATGCTGGCCAAGCGGTTCGGCAAGGCCGAGACCGGCGGGGTCGCCATGGTGATCGCCGGGGCCACGCTGCTCGTCGCCCTGTTGCTGCGCACCGAGAACGCCGTGCTGTGGATCGTGCTGTATGCGATCGCGAGCTTCTGCGTCGCGGTCTTCAACTTCCTGGTCTGGGCGTTCATCACCGACGTGATCGACTTCCAGGACGTGCGGACCGGCCAGCGGGACGACGCCACGGTCTATGCGCTCTACTCCTGGGCCCGCAAGGTCGGGCAGGCATTGGCCGGTGGCCTGACCGGTGCCGCGCTCGGTTGGATCGGCTTCAGCGTGGAGGACGCGAAGGCCGGCAAGCCGCAGCCCGAGGCGGTCGTTGGCAGCATCTACACGCTGGTCAACGCCATCCCGGGCGTGGCCTTCATCCTGGTCGGCGTGGTGCTGATCTTCCTCTACCCGCTGAAGAAGGGCGTCATCGCCAAGAACGTGGAGATCCTGGCGGCCCGCCGGGCCGGCACTTGGGCAGCCGGGGACCCGATGGCCCCGAAGGACCAGTTCGTCTCGTAACGGGAGATTCCTGGCCGGACGCGCTGACGGCCCGCGGGGAGCGATCCCTGCGGGCCGTCAGTTTTCTCGTCCGGTGACCCGGGCTCAGACTCGGACGACTTCGCCCATCTTGGGGACGACCGCGGTGATGCCCAGTTCCTGCTTGATCCGCTGCGCCAGCCGGCCGGCCGGGCCGGGCTCGCCGTGGGTGCAGTAGACCGTCGTGGGCTTCGGTGCCATCTCGGCCAGCCAGTCCAGCAGGTCGGACGCGTCCGCGTGCACACTGAATTCGCTGTCCTGCAACACCTCGGCGCGCACCGGCACGTACTTGCCGTACATCTTCAGTTCGGTGGCACCTTCGACCAGCAGGCGTCCGCGGGTGCCCACCGACTGGAAACCGGCGAAGACCACCGCGTTCTTCGGGTCGGGCAGCATGTACTTCAGGTGGTGCACGACGCGCCCACCGGTGGCCATGCCCGACGACGAGATGATGATCGACGGCTGGGATGGGTTGTTCAACTTGATCGAGTCGTCCTTCGACCTGGCCTCGCGCAGGGTCGGCAGGTCGATGAACGGCCGGCCGCGGAACTCCGGACCGATCTCCGAGGCCAATGCCGGGTTGCGGTAGACGTCGAGGGCTGCCAGACCCATCGGCGAGTTCACCCAGATCGGCACGTCATCGGGGATCCGGCCGGCCTCCATCATCTGCTGCAGGGTGAGCAGGATGACCTCGGTGCGGTCGACCGCGAACGCCGGGATCAGCACGTTGCCGCCGCGCCGGATGGTGCGGTTGATCAGGTCGGCGAACTCCTCGTGCGGGATCTCGGGCTCGGGATGCTCGCGGTCGCCGTAGGTCGACTCGATCAGGACGCTGGGTGCGCCTTCCGGCACCTCCCGGTCGGCAAGCACCGGATGGTCATGACGTCCCAGGTCACCGGAGAAGACGACAGCCTCGTCCGGGGCGTCCTCTGCCCACATCCGGATGCTGGTCGAACCAAGGATGTGCCCGGCTCGCCACATCCGCATGGTCAGTCCACCGCCCAGCGGCAGGTCGGTGTGGATGTCGACCGCGCGCAGCATCGGCAGGGTGGCCTCGACGTCGTCCACGGTGTAGAGCGGCAGCGGGCTGGCGTGCTTGGAGTAGCCGCCGCGGGCGGCGTCCTCGGCCTCGTTCTCCTGCAGGTAGCCAGCGTCCCGGAGCACGATTTCGGCCAGGGCGATCGTGCCCTCGGTGGCGTAGATCGGGCCGCGGAAGCCCTGCTTGACCAGCGCAGGGAGGTAGCCGACATGGTCCATGTGCGCGTGGGTCAGCACTATCGCATCCAGCGTTGCCGGATTGGTCGGGAAGGGTGCCCAGTTCAATTCGCGGAGTTCCTTCTGGCCCTGGAACATGCCGGAATCCACCAGGATGCGGCGTTTGCCCCCATGGGTCAGCAGGTATTTCGATCCGGTGACGGTCCCGGCACCGCCGAGGAAGGTCAGGGTCAGGTTCTGATTGGCCATGCCCCAACTCTTCCGCACAGCAGGGGCGATTGATCGGGATTCGCACCAACTGTGACCCATCGATCGCCCCGCGAGACGTCAGCAAACGAGTCGGATTCTCAGGTGATTCTTTGCCTGAGGACTCAACCAAACCCCCGTCGGCTGCGTCTTTCAGTGCATAAGAAGGAGGATCCCATGATCACCAGCCCCCGCGACAATGCAGTCCGACTCGGCGTCACCCTCATCGGCCTCGCCCTGACCGCCATCACCCTCGGCGGCTGCTCCGACACCGCAACCGAACCGGCGCCCAGCACATCCAGCGCCGCCAGCACCAGCGCAGCGGCACCGGCCCCCAGTCCGACGAGTGCGTCCGCCCCCGCCAGCACCGCGACTGCCACCGCACAGCCGTCCGGCGCCACCACGGTGAGCCTGACCGACGACATCGTGGCCCAGATCCGCATCGCGATCGCGCACAACAACGTCGAACTCGACCACTACGCACCCGGACTGCGTCCCGATGCGACGTACCTGGCCGAAACCCCGGACGGCAGCCTGTGGGCGGGTGCCACCCTGCTCGGCAACGACCCGGACGCGGTGGTCTCCCTGCAGAACCAGGGCTCGTACTACCTGCTGCAGCGCGATCCGCAGGGCAGTTGGCACGTCCACCCGGTGGGCATCAGCGGGCAGGACGACATGAACCGCTGTGGCACGGTGGGGCTGCCCGAGTCGGTCCGCCTACTCTGGGCATGGCCGGACGACGTCTGCCCGCCTCCGCTGAACGCGTGACGATCTGGACGCGGCGAGCCGCGAGGGATCAGGCCAGCGCCTCGAAGACCTCGCGGCCGCCCAGGTAGGGACGCAGTACCTCGGGCACCGTGACCGAACCGTCGGCGTTTTGGTAGTTCTCCAGGATCATCAGGATCGACCGGGCCATCGCGCACAGTGTCCCGTTCAGCGTGGCGACCGGGCGCGGCCCGTGCTCGTCACGGAACCGGATGCCGAGCCGGCGGGCCTGGAACTCGGTGCAGTTCGAGGTCGAGGTGATCTCGCGGTAACGCTCCTGGCTGGGCACCCAGCCGTAGCAGTCGTACTTGCGGGCGGCGCTCAAGCCCAGGTCACCAGACGCGAGCACCTGGGTACAGCAGGTCGAGCGAGGTCAGGAACCGCTCGTAACCCAGCAGGCGTTCGTGCTCGGCCTCGGCGTCCTCGGGACGGCAGTAGACGAACATCTCGAACTTGTCGACCAGTGCACCCGAAGATGCCGCGGGTGTTCCGCCGTAGCTTGCCCGCCTTGCGCCGGAAGGCCGGGCTGGCTGGCGTAGCGCAGCGGCAGCGAGCCCGCGTCCAGGATCTCGTCGGAGTGGTAGGCTGCCAATGGCACCTCGGCGGTGCCGACCAGGTAGAGTCGTCGCGCTCCAGGTGGTAGACGTCCTCGGCCGCCTGACCAAGGAATCCGGTGCCCTCCATCGCGCTCGGCTTGACCAGCGCCGGCGGGATCATCGGCAGGAAGCTCCCACTCCAGCGCCTTGGCCAGCGCGTGCTGCATCAGCGCGAACTCGAGCAGGGCGCCGGGACCGGTCAGGAAGTAGAAGCGGGATCCCGAAACCTTGGCGCCGCGTTCCATGTCGATGGCGCCGATGATCTCGCCGATCTCCAGGTGGTCACGGACTGTGATGCCCTCGGCGGCGAAGTCGCGCGGCGTCCCGACGGTCTCGACGACGTAGAGATCGTCCTCGCCACCGGTCGGCACACCATCGATGACCAGGTTGCCGAAGCGCTTCATCACCGCGTCGAAGGCGACCCCGGCCTGATCGACATCGGCGGACAGGGCCTTGACCTGGCCCGACAACTCCTTGGTGCGGGCCAGCAGTTCGGCCTTTTCATCCCCCTTGGCGCGAGCCACCAGGGCGCCGAGCGACTTCTGCTCCGCGCGCGCTGCTTCGAAGGCACTGATCGACGAACGCCGCGTCTCGTCGGCGGCCAGGGCATCGTCGACCAACTCGACGGACTCGCCCCGGGCCAATTGGGAGCGTCGCAGTCGGTCCGGATCAGTGCGCAGCACCTTGGGGTCAATCATGGCGACAAGCCTAACGGCTGCGTTCTGCGGCAGCGAACGGCCTCGTGCCCGGCACTGCGCTGGCGTGCCCGCAAGGACGCGGCGCTTCCCTGAGGGCGGTTTGCTGCCCGTGCAAGGCGAGCGTTTCGCCGGACGGGAAGCGCCGCAACCTGACGGAGGGGCAAACGCCGCGAATAGCCTCGTGACTTGATATTGCGAGAAAACTGAGAAATTGTTAGCATTTCCTTATTCAAAGCACGGCTTCGAAGCCGCTCCCCCGACTGAGCCAGCCGTGTCACATACCAACTCAACCCCCCGCTCCGATAGGACACCCCCCCGTGAACTCCCGCACATCGGGACGCTCCCCCCATGCGCCCTGTTGCCAAACTGGCAACCCTCTTCGTCTTGCTAACCTCGCTCACCCTGCTGGGTGCTCGACCAGCAGTTGGCGCAATGCCCAGACCCCGACACCAATCGCGTTGTCGGCGATGGGCAGCCTGATCACCAGCAACCAGTCGGTGGCGGTTCCGCTGCCCAGCAACGTGGCGTCCGCTCTTCGGGTGCCGAGCGGAACGGCCAAACTCGGCTTGATCGGCTGACCCCCAGGCCGATCCGTCGCGAACGAAGGGTCCGGAGCTCAACTCCCCACCGGGCCCTTCGTTCGTGTCGGCTGGTCAATCCAATACCCCCTGGGGTATTATCGATCACATGACATGCACTCCCTGCAGCCTGATGCTGCCGATCGCGATCGGCGCCCTGCTGATCAGCCAGGGCAACGTCGTGCTCGGGGTGGCGGCGGCCGTGATCGGGATCGCCCTGAACCTGTGGATCTCCGCTCGAACCGGACGCAGCGCTTGCGCCCCGACCACGGACGCAGCAAAGCCCGCCGACCCACGGTTCCGTACCGTCCCGACCGACCTGACCACCAGCCCCAGGCGCTGAGCGTCCCCGGCGAGGGGCGGCCTCCTGGATGCGAAATCCGTCGTAATCTGATGGTGTAGCCAGCACCCCCGAGCAAAGGGAGGCGTTGATGTCGTACACCCATCCGAGCGAACCTGGCCCAGCCGGCCGCAAGGTTGCCGTCGTGCACAACCCGACCAAGCACAGCGACGAGACGGCCTTCGTCACCACGGTCAACGAGTACGCCGCCCACCACGGATGGGACGCACCCGTCATGCTGCCCACCTCCGAGTCCGATCCGGGGCGCCAGATGGCCAAGGACGCCCTCGAGATGGGAGTCGATCTCGTGTTGGCCGCCGGCGGCGACGGCACGGTTCGGGTGGTCACCGAGGTGCTGACCGGCACCGATGTGCCCTGCGCGATCATCCCGATCGGCACCGGCAACCTGCTGGCCCGCAACCTTGGCGTCCCGCTCGACACCGAGGGCGCCCTCCAACTCGCCTTCACCGGTAGCCCGCGAACCATCGACGCCGCCAGCGTGACCGTCGACCAGGACGCGGCCAGCACCACCGGCTTCACTGGCATGGCCGGCGTCGGCTTCGACGCGGCGATGATGCGGGACACCGACGAACGGATCAAGAAGGTGGCCGGAAACGTCGCCTACGTCATGGCCTTCACCAAGCACTTGGGCACCAAGCCGCGACGCGTCCGCGTCCGGGTCGATGACGGCCCGATCTTGCAGCGCCGCGCGGTGCTCATGTTGATCGGCAACACCAGCCAGTTGCAGGGTGGCATCGAGTTGTTCCCGGACGCAGTCCCCGACGACGGCGAACTCAACATGCTGTTGGCCGCGCCGACCTCGCTGACCAAGTGGGCCCGGTTGGTGCGTGCGGTACTCCGCCGCCGGCGTCGCGGTTCGGGCGTGGAGTACCTGTCCGGACGCAAGTTCGTGCTCGACCTGGATGAGCCGATGGTCTGGGAGCTGGACGGCGACGCCGAGGGTGAGGGGCGGCACTTCGAGTTCACGGTGAACCCGGGGGCACTGCGCGTCATCGCCCCCGACAAGGGATGACCCTGCCGCAGGTCAGGCCAGCGGCGGGACCGCGGCGTTGAGCCCGCTCATCCACGAGTACGCGTCCCGGTAGTTCGCGTCCTCGCCACCGAACGGCACCTTGGGCGGCTTGCCGTCGCTCGCGGGTAGCTGCCCAGGAAGACCACGTCCTTGCAGATGCGATGCAGGCCCATCAGGGCCTCAGCCATCCGCGCGTCCGAGATGTGCCCTCGGCGTCCATGCTGAAGCAGTACTCGCCCAGGGTCGTCTTGGTCGGACGCGACTCGATCCGGCACAGGTTCACCCCGCACGGCCAGTTGCTGCAGGATCTCCAGCAGCGCGCCGGGGTGGTCCTGGCGCATGTAGGCGACCAGGGGTGGTCTTGTCGTGGCCAGTACGCTCCGGGCTGATACCGGGCCGGGAGACCAGGACGAAGCGGGTGGCGCCGAGTCATTGTCGCTGATGTTCTTGGCCAAACTGACCAGGCCATACATCTCGCCGGCCACCGGCGCGCAGACCGCCGCATCGAAGTCGGAGTCGGGAAACGACACGGCCGGGCCGCGCCAGCGGTCGAACCACGCTCCACCACCATCGCGTCGGGCAGGTTCGCGTCCAGCCAACCGCGCACCTGCGCGATGGCGTGCGGATGACTGATGATGCGTTCGACCTGCTCGAAGGTTGGTGCCGGGCCGCACGCACAGGTCGAAGCTGACCGGGAGGACCACCTCGGCGACGATCTGCAGCGGCGACGAGGGCAACGGTGAGTCGAGCGCGGCACTGACGCCACCCTCGATGGAGTTCTCGATGGGCACCGATGCCTCGACCTCGCCGGCGCGGACTGCGTCCAGCGCTCGGGCGACGGTCGGATAGGCTGGCCGGGCCATCACCCAGGGTCAGCAGGGCACTGGTGGGTGAAGGTGCCCTCGGACCGAAGTATCCGCGCATGCCGTTCAGATTAGCCCGCGTTGTGGCCAGCCCGGCCGGGCGCCCAGATCGGTGCGCTGGCGAGCGGCCGCGCCAATGCCACCGGGGCTGGCTAACCTTGTCACGTGATGAAGCGCCGCGCGACCTTGCGGGCGACCGCTCTGGTGCCAGCGGCCACCCTGCTGCTCGCGTTGGCCGGGTCGCCAGCCCTGGCCGAGACGCCACCACCTGACCAACCAGCCGCCAGCGCGACGCCGACCGGCGGTCCGGGCGCCCCAGTTCCGGCGAACAGCACACCCCCACAGACCCCGACGACACCTTCCCCCACCGACACTCCGAGCAGCGCTTCGCCCGGTGGGGCGACTCCGGCCCCGACCAGCACTCGTGCGCCGGACGCCAACGGACGCGAACCCTTGCCGCCGCCGGTCTGGGCGACCGAAGCCCCCAAGGTCGAGCCTATCCAGGCCATGCCGGCCGATGCCTGCCAGACCTGGGTGCCGGACGCGGACTTCGAGCCGGACAAGGTGCCGTGGCATTTGACCCGCCTCAACATGGAGCAGGCCTGGCAGTTGGCCACCGGCAAGGGCATCCGGATCGCGGTGATCGATACCGGGATCGCGATCGCCGGCTCGGGGCACACCCCGGCGAGTCGGTTCTCCGCCTACAACGTGCTGCCCGCCGACGACGGCTACCCGGTCGGCCAGTACGACTGCGAACACGGCACCAAGGTCGCCACGCTGATTGGCGCCCAACAGTCGGGCTCGCGCACCAGTTTCCAGGGCATCGCGCCGGACGCGGAGATCATCGGCATCCGGGCGCTGTACAACCTGCAGGGCCAGTCGATGGACGGTTCGATCGCTGCCGTCCGGGCGGCCATCGAGATGGACGTGGATGTCATCAACATCTCGCAGGCGGCCAACGTCAACCGCGGCGAGTACGCCGAGGCGATCCAGGCAGCACTGGACGCCGGCATCGTCGTGGTCGCGGCCGCCGGCAACGTGAGTGGCATGCGCGGGGCGCCGATCGCCTACCCTGCGGCGTACCCCGGCGTGATCGCGGTGGGGATGACCGATCGGGCCGACGTGGTCCACCCGGACTCCTTCGCGATGCCCGGCTACATCAGCATCGCGGCCCCCGGCGCCGGCACCATGGCGCTCGGCCCCAGTTCGGAGGACTTCGGGCAGGTCTACTTCCCGCTGGACTACGGCACCTCCTATGCGGCCCCGATCGTCTCGGGCGTCGTCGCACTGATGCTCGAACAGGCGCGCAACGAGGGCATCACGCTCACCCCCGCCGAGGTGCAGCAGCGCCTCGAGCAGTCCGCCGACCCGCCGCCCGGGCCCTCGCCGGACCCGCGGCTCGGCTACGGCATCGTCAACCCGGTCCGGGCGCTGACCGGCGTGGTGCCGCCACCGGTGGCCGACGTACCCGCGCCGCCGTCCGCGTCCCACACCCCGCCGCCGGTACCGCCGCCGGCTGATCCGTTCCCGCTGCGCCTGGCGCTGGTCGTGGCCGCCGCCTCGGTGGGGCTGGCGGCAGTGGCAGTCGCAATTCGGGTGGCGCTACCGGCCGCCCGCAAGCGCGGTGGCAGGCCCGCGAGCCCGCGTCCGGACTAGGGACAGTTCAGGGCTGGGCCGGATGCCCGGCGCCGCTCCGGCTGGCAGGATCGACCCATGAGCCAGTACTACTCGGAACCCCCCACCGACGCCTACAGCACTGACGAGATCCCATCGGCCTACGGCTGGGACGCGCCGACCGAGCGACCTGCGGCACCGCTGCTCCCCTACACCCCGCCAGGCCTGCCCACCGCCGCCGAACGTGAGGCGAAGCGCGAACGCGCCGCTGCGATCTGGCGGCTGGTCATCGCCCTGGTCATGGCCATCCCGCTGACCGCGATCGCGGCGACCGCAGGCGGTGGCAACCTGTTCGGCGGCATCCTCAACTTCTTCGGCATCGCCCTGACCTGGGCCGGAATCGCGTTGGTCGTCTCGCTCAGCCAGGGCAAGGGCCTACCGCGCCGCGGCTGACCGTCGTCGTCAGTCGCCCCACCCGAGGCTGATCACTCCAACGCGGGGGCGTGCGCCGTCTGGATCAACACCTTGCCGGCGCGGGTCACCCAGGTGCCGCGTCCGACCGGCTGGCTCGACGGCCGGACGTCACCGAACAGCCCACCCTCGTCCCGGCTGCCACTCATCACCAGACCGGGGTTGACCTGGTCCTTCATCCGGCTGAACAGCGGATCCGAGTAGAACGCCCGGCCGGCACCGCCCGAGGCGCGCGCCACGATGAAGTGCAACCCGATGTCCTGCGCTTGGCTGATCAGGTCGGCGAAGTGGGAGACCGGGTTGCCCATCGACGTGCCGACCAGGTCGTAGTCGTCGATCACGACGAACATCTCCGCGCCCTTCCAC
>JAXGOU010000042.1:0-12889 GCA_040767325.1 Brooklawnia sp.
GATCCAGCCCATGTCCATGGGCCGCTGGTCGCCTCGATCATCGACGAACTGCAGAGGCGGGGATCCTGCCCCAGCACGGGCGAATCGGCGCTACGCACGGCCCGAACGATCGACGCCATCCTGGGCTGACGAGTTCGCCCGGCTTCCACACCATCGCTTCACGAAACCTTCACGAACGTGGCCAAACGTTTCACCCAAGGGGTACGGACTGCCGTGCCCTGACGTCGGGTGGGAACTCTGTGGGGACAACTCACTCGACGGAGGGTGCCTCGCACCGGCGGATTCGCGAGGCACCCTCGCTTAATACCCTGCGGGGTATCAGTTCGCGAGCGTAGACTGTGATTTGACCCATTCGCACAACTCGAAGAAGAGAAGTGACATGGCACGCATTGTCATCCTGGGGGCAGGGGTATCGGGGCACACCGCAGCACTGCATCTGCGCCGCCTGTTGGGACGCCAGCACACCGTGACTGTGGTCTCCCCCAACTCGAAGTGGAACTGGATCCCGTCGAACATCTGGGTCGGGGTCGGAAACATGACCAAGGAGCAGGTGGTCTTCCCGCTGGCTCCGGTCTACAAGCGCAAGGGCATCGAATTCGTCCAGGCCAAGGCGGTCGCAATCCGTCCGAACGGCGATCAGGACGACCCCACCGGCGCGGTGGACGTGGTCTCGACGCTGCCCGAGTCCGAGGGCCAGGAACAGCGGATCCGCTACGACTACCTGATCAACGCCACCGGCCCGAAGCTGCGCTTCGAGGCAACCGAGGGCCTGGGCCCGCACGGCGGCAACTCGCTGTCGGTGTGCACGGCCGACCACGCGGTACAGGCGTCCGAGGCACTGAAGGCGACCATCGAGAAACTGAAGGCCGGCGAGCCGCAGGTGTTGGTGGTCGGCACCGGGCACGGCACCTGCACCTGTGAGGGCGCCGCGTTCGAGTACACCTTCAACGTCGAGCACGAACTGCGCCAGGCGGGCGTGCGCGACAAGGCGCAGCTGATCTACCTGACCAACGAGGCCCAACTCGGCGACTTCGGCGTCGATGGCATGCGCTTCAAGCAGCGCGGTTACGAGCAGTCGTCGCGGATGTGGACCGAGTCGTTGTTCACCGAGCGCGGCGTGCATTCCATCATCGGCGCGCACGTGTCGAAGGTCGAGCCGGGCACGATCCACTACGAGACCCTCGACGGCCAGACCTGGACGCAGCCCTTCGACTTCGCGATGCTGCTGCCGCCGTTCGGTGGTGCCGGACTGGCCGCCTACGACCGGGACGGCACCGAGATCACCGACCAGATGTTCGCCCCGTCCGGGTTCATGAAGGTGGACGCGGACTACACGCCCAAGCCCTACGAGGAGTGGCAGGCGTCCGACTGGCCGAACACCTACGAGTGCCCGAGCTTCCCGAATGTCTTCGCGGTGGGCATCGCGTTCGCGCCGCCGCACCAGATCTCCCGGCCACGCAAGACGCCCAACGGCACGATGATCGCCCCGGCTCCGCCGCGCACCGGCATGCCGTCCGGCGTGATGGGCAAGACGGTCGCCATGACCATCGCCGACCGGGTCAAGCGGGGCGCCAGCGCGGTCACCCACGAGGCGTCGATGGCCAAGATCGGCGCGGCCTGCGTCGCATCGGCCGGCACTGGCCTGACCCAGGGCTCGGCCGCGGCCATGACGATGTTCCCGGTCGTCCCGAACTACCAGAAGTACCCCGACTCGCACGGCCGCAACTTCAACGGCACCCGCGGTGACATCGGCCTGTACGGCCACTGGGTGAAGCTGATGCTGCACTACCTGTTCATCTACAAGGCCAAGGCCCTGCCGGGCTGGCAGCTGATTCCGGAGTGATCGACATGTCCCTCGAACAACCGTCTCCCGCACCGGTGATCACGAAGTACCCGGACGCGCCGTTGCCCGGTGCGTTCACCAAGTTCAACCGGAAGAACATCCTGGTCCAGATCCCGAAGTTCTTCATGATGTGCGCGAACATCATGATGATGGTGCTGAAGGGCCACGACAAGGACTGATTTCCGGCTCGCCCGGCCATTGGGGTAATCCAGCGTTGGTCTACCAACAGCGGATTACCCCAATCCTGCCGAGTGCTCTATGCGCGCCTCTGGGGTAATCCCTAGATTCGCAAATAGAGTCCTCGCATGGACCCGATCCGCAATCCCTACGCCCCCGGGGCTGGCCAGCGTCCGCCCGAATTGGCCGGACGCGATGAGCAGTTGCGCGCGTTCGACGTGGTGCTGGAGCGCATCGCGCGCGGTCGGCCGGAGCGCTCGATAATCCTGACCGGGCTGCGCGGTGTCGGCAAGACGGTGCTGCTCAACGCGCTGCGCTCGGCGGCGGTCCGCGCCGGCTGGGGCACCGGCAAGTTCGAGGCCCGCCCGGAGCAGGGCATCCGGCGTCCGATGGGTGCCGCCCTGCACACCGCGGTCCGCGAACTGGGCCATCCGGACGCGACCGCCACCCTGGGCACCATCAGGTCGTTCATCGAGCGCGACGCCGGCCCGCGCGCCAAGCTGGCCGACCGGTGGAACCCGGGGATCGACGTGCCCACCACCCCCGGACGCGCCGACTCCGGCGACATCGAGATCGACCTGGTCGAGCTGTTCACCGACGTCGGAGGCCTGGCCGCCGACAAGGGGGTCGGGGTGGCGGTCTGTATCGACGAGATGCAGGACCTGCGTCCGGAGGATGTCTCAGCGCTCTGCGCGGCCTGCCACGAGATCAGCCAACAGCGGCTGCCGCTGATCGTGGTCGGCGCCGGGCTACCGCACCTGCCCGCGGTGCTCAGCGCGTCCAAGAGCTACTCGGAGCGGTTGTTCAGCTACCAGCGCATCGACCGGCTCGACCGGGCGGCCGCCGATCGGGCGCTGCAGGCCCCGGCCATCGATGAGGACGCGAGGTTCAGCGAGGACGCGCTGGCCGCCATGTACCAGATCACCAGTGGCTACCCCTACTTCATCCAGGCCTACGGGAAGGTGGCCTGGGACCTGGCCCCCGGCACCCCGATCACCGAGCAGGACGTGACGGTGGCCGTGCCAGAGGCCGAAGCGGAACTGGCGGTGGGCTTCTTCGGCAGCCGCTATGAGCGGGCAACTCCGGCCGAGCGCGAGTACCTGCGGGCGATGGCCGAGTTGGCCGGCGACGACGACTCCAGCGCCCAGGTGGCGACCAGCGCCGTGGCCGAACAACTGGGACGCACGCCGCAGTCGCTCTCCCCGGCCCGCGACGCGCTGCTCAAGAAGGGGCTGGTCTACTCGGGAGAGCGGGGCCTGGTCTCGTTCACCGTTCCGCACTTCGGCCGCTACCTGCGTTCGCAGCATTGATCAATCTCAACTCCCGGCCCGCCCGCCGTGGCGGCGCCCCCGTGATCTACGGTTGAGGTACCCCCCACTCGATCTGGTCCATCGGAGGCAGCCCGTGATCCGTAAGCATCGCCGAGGCGCCAGCGTGGCGGTCGAGTTCGTCCTACCGGCGAACCTCGAGTGGGCTCCGGTGAGCGTGGTCGGCAACTTCAACGATTGGCAGCCACACCGGCACCCGTTGATCCGCCGCCCGGACGGCTCATTGAGCACCACGGTGGTCTGCGCGCCGGGCACCGTGCTGCATTTCCGCTATCTCGGCGCGAACGGCGTCTGGTTCGATGAGTTGGACGCCGAGATCCACCACGACGGCAGTGTGCTGATCGCATGACAGGAGGACGGTCGATGGCTGACCTGGAGTTGCGGAACAACAAAGCGGCGTTCCGGTACGAAGCCCTGCAGGGGGACGAACTGGTCAGCCAGATCGACTACCTGATCGACGGGGATGTGGTCAGCCTGACCCACACCGGTACCCCGCCACAGCATCGCGGCCGCGGTCTGGCCGGGGAGTTGACCCGGTTCGCGCTGGACGACATCCGCGCCAACGGTCAGCTGGTGCTGCCGCTCTGCCCGTTCTCGGCGTCCTTCATCACCGAGAACCCCGAGTACGCAGACCTGGTCACCCGCGGCTGAGACCATGCGCGTCATCTGCGCCCCCGACTCCTTCAAGGGGTCGATGACCGCCCCGCAGGCCGCCGCTGCGATGGCCGCCGGCGTGCTCGCGGTGGCCCCGGACGCCACGGTCGTCGAGTTGCCGATCGCCGACGGTGGCGAGGGGTTCACCGATGCGCTCGCTGCCGCCACCGGAGCTGGGCTGATCACGGTGCCGGTGCATGACCAACGCGGTCAGTTGCACGATGCGCAGATCGCCGTCGGCGAGGACGCGTCCGGCCGCTACGCCGTGCTGGACGTTGCCGCGAGCAGCGGCCTGGAGCGCGTGCCGGCTGACGAACGCCGGGTCTTCGATTACGACTCCCGCGGCCTGGGCGAGATGATCAAGGCCGCACTGGACGCGGGTGCCCGGCGCCTGATCATCGGCATCGGCGGTAGCTCGACCAACGAGGGCGGAGCGGGCATGCTCGCCGAGCTCGGCGTCCGGATGCGCGATGCGTCAGGGGCCGTGATCGAGCCGAACCCGGCCGGCCTGCGTTCGCTGGCGGCACTCGATGCGTCCGGACTGGATCCACGCCTGGCCGACGTCGTGGTGGAGGTTGCCTGCGACGTGACCAATCCCCTGCTCGGCCCGAAGGGCGCCTCCGCGGTCTACGGGCCGCAGAAGGGCGCCACCCCAGACATGGTTTCCGAACTGGACGACCTGCTGGCCAAGTTGGTCGGCTGCGGTGGGCCGGACGCAGCCGAGGTGGCTGCACTGCCGGGCTCGGGCGCGGCCGGCGGGCTCGGCTGGGCGCTGCAGCACTTCCTGGCGGCCAGCCTGCGTCCGGGCCTGGAGTTGGTGGCCGACGTGGTGGGGCTGGACGCCCAACTCGCCGGGGCCGCGCTCGTGCTGACGGGCGAGGGATCGGTCGACCAGCAGACCCCGCATGGCAAGGCGATCCAACGCGTCTGCCAGCACGCGGCCGACGCCGGGGTGCCCGTGATGATCTTCGGTGGACGCGTCGACCTGGACGCGGCCGCCCTGCCCGGCGAGGTGGCCGACCTGGTGACCATCACGCCGGCCGGACAGCCGCTGGCCGAGGCCCTGCGCCGAGGTCCGGAGAACTTGCAGCAGGCGGTCGTCGAGGCGGTCGCCCGCTGGCTGCGCTGACCCTGCGGTCGACGCGCCGCTGGCCTGCTAATGAGGCCGACTCAGTTGCAGTAGATTCATGCCATGACGCGTACTGATCGCAACCAGCGTCGTCGCCTCGCTCCTGCCGCGCGGCAGGAAGCGATCATCGAGGCGGCCCGGCTGGCCTTCGCTGAGCAACCCTATGACCAGGTCTCGATGGCGGCGATTGCCCGCAGCGCGGGCGCCTCCGAGGCGCTGGCCTACCACTACTTCGGCTCGAAGGCCGACCTGCACGCCGAGGTGCTGCGTGGCGTCGACGAGTCGATCGCCGAGGCCCAGGCCGCAGCCGTGGCCGGTCTGCCCGCCGATGCCGGCGAGCGGGAGCGTGTTCGAGCCTATGTGGACGCCTATCTGGACGCGATCCGCGGGGATGGCCTGTCCCCGATCGGTGGGACAAACGCAGCGCTGCGCGAGGAGCAGCAGGCCCGGCTGCGGGCACTGGTGGGCCTGCGCTCCGGCGCCGACTACGCCGTGACCGGTGCCCTCGCCTTCCTGGACGCTGCCGTGGCGCTCTGGCTGGAGCGTGGCGCACCGACCGCCCAGCGGGTGGAACTGGCCGATGCGGTGACTGGTGCCTTCCTGGGGGCGGTCGCCCGCCCGGAGCGACGCGGCAAGTTCGGCAACCGCTTCTGAGCCCAGGGCCCTCGTCCCACCGGGAGCGAACCCGTTCGGTGGACGAAAGTGCCCTCCACCCAACGAAACTGGGACAAAGCAGTGGGGCCCTGCGAAATCGCAGGGCCCCACTGGTTTGTTACCGAGTGGGATCAGGCAGTTCCACCTGCGCAGAACGAGCCCTTCTCAGGCGCCTGGCCGTACGAGAAGCTGAGCGCCCCGTTCGGGAACGTGTAGCCGGGCTTCGCGTAGACGGTCAGGTACTGATCGGCGGTGTTCGACCAGTAGTACTGATCGGTGTCGGCCGGCACCAGCCTGTGGGCGTTGTACGTCACACCAGGCATGTTGCACAGGTCGTAGACGCCCGGCGTGGCCGGGACCGGAATCTCCTGGGTGACGTCACAGACCTTGCCGTCGTCGATGGCACGACCGAAGTTGTGCGACGTGGTGCCATTCTCGAACTCGTAGCCCTCGGTGGTGCTGGCGACCAAGTCACCATTGGCCATGAGTTCCCAAACAACCGACTCGGTGTCCTCAGGAATGCGCCACTTGGCGTTGTAGGTCACACCGGACGCGTTGCACGGATCATCGATCGCGGGCACGGCCGGAACCGGAACCTGCTCGGTCACGTCACCGTTTACCTGAATCTCCTACTATGGGCTGCATGCCCGGCCTGGTGGTCTGCGTCGGCCTCACGACGATCGATCTGGTGCAAACCGTCGAGTCGATCCCGGGTCCCAACCAAAAGGTGGTCGCCCAGGCCAGCACGCTCGACGTCGGGGGGCCGGCTGCCAACGCCGCCCGGGTGGCGCGCGGGTTGGGTTGCCGGGTGCGCCTGGTCACTGCGCTGGGTGGGTCCGTGTTGGCCAGGCTGGCCCGCGATCAGCTGACCGACATCGAGTTGATCGATGTGGCGTCACCCAGCCATCAACTGCCCTTGTCAGCGATCATGCTCACGCCGAACGGCGACCGCTCGGTGGTGTCGCGCAACGCGGCGAGCCTGGCGGCTGCGTCCCTGCCCAGCACCGAAGTGCTCGACGGTGCCGATGTGGTACTGCACGACGGCCACCTGATCGACGCGTCCGTGGCACTGGCCGCCCAGCCGGCCCCCATCCACCTGCTGGACGGCGGGTCGTGGAAACCCGGGCTGCCCCGGCTGCTGCCGCTGCTGGATATCGCAGTGGTTTCCGGCGACTTCGCCCTTCCCGGGCACTCCGCCGAGCAGGCCCTGGCCGACCTGGCCGGCTACGGCATCCCCCGGCTCGCCCGCACCCGGGGTGGTCAGCCGGTGCAGGTGCTCATCGGCGAGCAGCAACGCGAGTTCCCGGTGCCGCAGGTGGCGGTGGTCGACACCCTGGGTGCCGGCGATGTGCTGCACGGGGCACTGGCCGCCCATCTGGCAGGCGAGGCCGATTTCACATCGTCACTGCAGCGAGCCATCGAGTTGGCGTCCCGTTCGGTCACCGGACGCGGAGTGCTCGCCGCCCTGGCCTGATCGGGTCAGGACGCCCAGCGTCCGGTGCCGAAGCACCACGCCCACCAGGCCATCACTGCCAGGTCGGCGACCAGGAGAGCGACCAGGAACACGCGACGCGCGGCTTGGGCGCCGCGTCCGGCTGGCCGTAGAGCGAGTAGCCCGCCCACCATGACGAAGGCGGGGAACCACAACAGCACCGCCCGGTTCACCGACATGAACCAGCCGGAACTGCTGAGCACGATCACGTTGATCGCCACCCAGGTGAACTCGGCCCAGCGTCGCCGCACCAGGCACCAGATCGCCGTCAGGTAACCGATGGCCACCGACACGATCTCCAGCCGGAACATCACCGGGACCTCGGCACGCCCCGGCCAGTAGGAGTCGGCGGTCAGTGGCCAGGTGGCGACCAGCGCGTCCCACGGCCAGGACAGGTTGCGCTGCCAGCCGGCACCCTGGGCCGAGTACCAGGCGGTCCAGGAGCCGGTGTGCTGCCAGAGGAAGATGACGTAGCCGGCCAGCACGGCGATGGCGAGCAGCAGCCACAGGCTGTCCCGCAGCCGGCGCAGCAGCGTGCGGTCGGCCTGCACCAGGGCCATGATGCCCAGGGCTGCGACCAGGAAGAGCCCCGAGATGCGCAGCGAGCAGGCCAGGGCGGTCAGCAGACCGGCCTGGGCCCAGTGCCCGGTCAGGCCGCGCTGCCAGGCCCAGAACGCTGCCGCGACGAAGAACGGCTCGGTGTAGGGCACGGCCGTGAAAACTGACATCGGCGCCAGCAGCCACAGGCAGGCCACCCACGGGCCGGCGATCCGGTGCAGCGCGATCGCCGCCAGACCGCTGGCGAACTGGGCGCCGATGGCGGTGGCGATCACCATGTCCCAGCCCACCGCAGCGAAGCCCCGCATCAGCAGAGGCAGCCCGGGGAAGAAGGCGACGTCCAACGGATCACGGTAGCCGTGCTCGGCGATCGTCAGGTAGTGCTCGACGTCCCAGTTGGCCAGCACGCTGCTCAGCGGGACGCCGTTGGTCAGCATGATCTGTTGGGCGACGATCAGCATCAACGCCCGGGTGGCCAGCCAAGTGATGATCACCGGCCGCACGTCCCGGTTGGTCGCGGTGGCGCTCACCGCACCTCGGCCTCGTCGAACAGCGCCCGGGTGGGCGTGTAGCGGGGCGGTGGCGGGCTCAGCCGCAGCATCCAGGCTGCGTCCGCCGCATGGTTCAGGACGCCGCCCACCGGATCGTCGACATGTGGCAGCCGGATCGGGTCCTCCCAGGGGCGGGCGATGTCATCGATCACCCGCAGCGCGAACCAGAGTTGGATGCAGATCCGCTGGATCACCGCGGCCCAGTAGATCCACTCGGCGTTGCTGCCCGGCCCGAGCACGCCTTCCAGGAAGCCCCAGATGCAGACGAAGTAGATGACCTCGCCCAGCGTCCAGACGGCGACGTCGCCCAGCTTGGGTCGGGCGAGCACCACCAGGGGCAACAGCCACAGCGCGTACTGCGGTGAGTAGACCTTGTTCAACACCAGGAAGACGACCATCAGCAGCAGGGCGATCTGGGCCACGCGCGGCCGGCGAGGCGCGGTCAGCACCAGCCAGCAGACGCCCAGGCCGCCGGTCAGCATCAGGGCGGCGGCGATCAGCGAGACGAACGGGATGGGTAGCCCGATCAGGGTGAAGACGTACCAGATCGAGCCGAGGTCAGCCCCGCGTCCGGCGTTCATTGTCCAGAACTCCGACCAGCCATCGAAGGCGGCCGCCATCATCGGCAGGTTGACCACCAGCCAGGCCAGCACCGCAGCCGCCCACAACTCGAGCACGGCCTTGCGCTTGTCGGCCCGCAGGCAGAGCAACGTGATCGCCAGCATGACCAGGACGGGGTAGAACTTCGCCGCGAACGCCAGCCCGAGCACCCCGCCGGCCAGCAGCGGGTACTTCCGCGCCCACAGCAGCAGCCCGAGAGAGGTCAGCATCACCGCGAGCAGGTCCCAGTTGATCAGGCCGTTGGCCGCGACGACCGGTGAGGCGGCGATCAGCAGCGCGTCCCAGGCCCGGATCGGGCCGCCGTAACTGCTGACGGCCGAACCGCGACCCAGCCGCAGGTGGATGACCACGGTGATCGCGAAGCAGATGAACAGGCCGACCGCGCAGACCTGGAAGAACGCCTGGGAGGCGAGCACTTGCTGGTCGTAGCTGGCCTGAGGCGAGACCTCGTGGCCGAGCAGCCGGGTGACCGCGCGGGCCGCGGCCATGAAGTAGCCGGTCAGCACGGGGTACTCCAGCGGCACCTCGGTGTAGAAGCCGGCCCCGGTGCTGATCCCGCGTCCTGTGTAGAGGGTGGGGATGTCGCTGTAGTACGGCTTGCGGAACGTTCGGGAAGTCGTTGCCGATCGGCCGGCAGGGCACTTGGCGAACCAGCACCACCAGCCAGGTCAGCGTGGCGGCCACCAGCGCCCAGACCGTCGGGTCGAACCAGCGTCCGGTGCGCAGCGCACGGCGTCCGGGATCCCCGCCCAGGCGGAGATTGAAGTCGGACGCGTTCACCTCGCCATTGTGCCCCACCCGGTGCGCACGGCAGGGCCGCGCGCAGCCCAATCAGGCAGCGCTGGTGGTCGGCTGGGCAGCCGGCGTCTGGTTGGTGGCCGGTGGCGCCGCGGCAGTGGTCGCCGGTGGCGGTGGCGGCTGGGTGGTCGGCGGCGGGTCCGCCGTCGTGGTGGGCGGCGGCGCTGCGCTGGTGACGGGCGGCGGTGCGGCCGTCGTCGTGGGCGGCGGGGCCGGCTCGGAGGTGGGCGGCGGCTCGCTGGTGGTGGGTGCCTCCGAGGTGGTCTCCGGCTCGGTCGGCGTCGGGCTCTCGGTCGGCGTGCTCGGGGCTGCGGTGGAAGCCGGCAGGGTGTTGCCGACCGTGGGCTGGATGTTGGCCGGCGGATCGAAGCCCGCCCGGTCGGTCAGTTCGACGGCCACCCGCATGTAGGCGTTCCAGACATCGGTCGGGTAACCGGCGCCGTAGAAGGCTCCACTGCCGGGCCGGGCGTAGACGTCCAGGTTCTGGTTGCCGTCCTCACCGGCCACCATCACCACCGAGGTCGCGATCCGCTTGGTGTAGCCGGCCAGCCAGCCCGACTGGGTGATTTGCTGACCACCATCGGACTGGCCGCCCTCACCCGACGTGCCGGTCTTGCCGGCCACCGCCCGGCCACCGACGGCCTGGATCGTCGTCCCGGCCACCGCGCCGGACATCGCATACGTGAGGTCGCGCGCCACGGCGTCCTCGATCGCCCGGACGCCCTCGGTGTTACCGGTGAAGACCACATTGCCGGCCGGGTCGATGACCTGGGCGACGACGTGGGTTTCATTGCGGACGCCGTTGTTGGCCAGCGTGGCGTAACCGGTGGTGTTGGCCAGCGAGCTCACCTCGGCCTGGCCCAGCACCATGCGGTTGGCCTGCGGCGCCCACGACGGGTGCTCGGGGATGCCGGCATCGTTGGCCGCCCGGATCAGCTCCGAAGTACCGTCCGGGATCCGGGCGATCAGGTCGACGAACGAGGTGTTGATCGAGTCCTGGATCGCCTTCTGCAGGGTCACGGTGCCGTAGTTGTAGCCGGAGTCGTTGTGCACCGGAACGGTGTCGCCCTCCGGGGTGTACGTGTTGCCGCGCAGCGTCGAGGAGAGCCCGAAGCCGTTGCGCAGCCCGGCCACCGCGCCCCACATCTTGAAGGTGGACGCGGCGTAGCGCGGTGTGGTCGCCCAGTTGCGCGAGTTGGCCACGAAATCGGGGCCACCGTAGAGCGCCAGCACCGCGCCGGTCCCCACCTCGATGGACGCCAGCCCGACGTGCAATTGGGCCGGGTCGGGCTTGACCGGGTTGCCGGCCGCGTCGACCATGATCGTGCCGTCCGGGTTGCGCAGCGGGTTGGCGTTCTCGACGGCGGCTGCCACGGTCGACTGGGCCGCGTCGATGGCGGCCTGCTGCAGCACGTGGTTGAAGGTGGTGACGATCTTCAGGCCACCGCCATTGATCTGCTCCGGGGTGAACCCCTTGGCCTCCAACTCGTCGATCGCCATCCGGATCAGGAAGCCGTTCGGGCCGCCGTACACGTTGTCGATCGGGATATCGGGGAAGTCGGGCAACACGCCGTAGAACTCGTCGTGCTGGGCCTGGGTGATGGTGGCCATCGGGTTGAGCATGCCGTCCAGCACGTAGTTGTACCGCTCGAGCAGCCTGGCCCGGGTTTCCTCACCGTTGGCCGGATCGAAGTTGGATGGGCTGTTCAGGATCGCGGCGAGCGCGGCCGACTGGCCGAGGTTCATGTCCTTGGCGTCCACCTGGAAGAACGCGCGGGCGGCTGCCTGGATGCCGTAGGCGCCGCGTCCGAAGTAGATGGTGTTCAGATAGCCCTCGAGCACCGACTCCTTGGTCTCGGCCTTGTTCATCTTGATCGCCAGCGCGAGTTCGGTGAACTTGCGGCTGAGCGTCTGCTCGCTGGTCAGGTAGCGGATCTTGATGTACTGCTGGGTGATCGTGGATCCGCCGCCGGTGATCTCCCGGTTGCGGACGATGCCCCAGACCGCGCGCGCCATGCCCTTGAGGTCGATGCCCTGGTTGGTCCAGAAGGTACGGTCCTCGGCGGCGACCACGGCGTCCTTGATCGACTGTGGCATCTCGGCGTACGGGATGACCGTGCGGTTCTGCACCGCCAACGACCCGAGTTCGGTGGTGCCGTCGTTGAAGTAGAGCCGGGTGGTCTGGGTGCCGAAGTCGGCATTCGGGTCAGGCAGTTCGGCCCGTTCGTAGAAGGCCCAGCCGGCCGCGGTCCCAGCGAGTGCCACCACGAGCATGGCGATAAGCACACCCCGGACGATGCGTCCGAACAGGCCACGCTTGCGGGCCTTGCTGCTGCCCTTGCCGGACGACTTTCGCGAACCCGCCTTGCCGGCCGCCGGCTTACCGGCAGGCGCCTTGCCCTTGGTCGAGGACGCGGACGCAGCCCGAGCGGGCCGGCCTGCCCCCGTGGACGCCGATGCTGCGGCTGCGGGCTTGGCTCGACGGGCCTGTCCGGACGCGCCCGAGCCTGCACTCGCCGATCCGCCGGACGCGCGCGCCGCGCGCTTGGGGCCCTTCGACGGTGTCTCAGCCATATATGTCCTCTACTGTCTGCTGTCGTCTGGGCGGGCGGCGGCGCTGGCCGTCACCCAAGAGGTAGGTCTCAATGAGATGGTTCCAGCCGCAATCGGGGCACACTTCCACGACACGCACCTTGAACTCGCCGAACTGGGCCTCCATCTCGGCCAGGTCGTCGGCGGACTTGATGCGTCCGGAGAACTGCCCCAGTTGGTCGCCGAAGACGTAGTTCAGGACGCTGAGTCGCTCGGACGCGCAGACCGGGCAATCGCGCCCAGCCAGCGTCCCGTGGTGCAGCGCGGAGCGCACCAGCATCGGGTCGGCGTCGCAGGGGTCCAGCCCCATCAGCAGTGCCTGCGGCCGGCGCATCGCCTCCAGGGTGGCACGGCGTTGCAGGGCATGGCTCATCCACTCGCGTCGCGTGCGCAGCGGATCGGAAACCATGGGTCAAGCCTAGAACTGCACGCCAAGATCGAGCCACGCGCTTGCGGGTGGGCACGGCGGTCGGGCTTTTGTTGCTCACCGTC